>NZ_VOTZ01000009.1 GCF_024372745.1 Methanocalculus taiwanensis | reverse complement strand
GGACAAGCTGGATGTTATCGAGTGTTTCGAGGAGCCGGGGAGAGCACTGCGGGTGGGTGAGATGACTGAAAAACAAGAGGATCTGTATCATGCTCTGGGGGTGAAGCCGCCAGCCTCGTTATGAGTGGGCGGGAATATAGGTTTTTACAGAAGATTTGTTACGTTACCTCGAAATGTATCAGTGTTCAAGACAATGGCAGGGATGTTGAGCTGCCGGACGGCATATTCAGTGCTCGATAGGGAGATCTGAGGGAAAAAATGACCCAGAATTTCATCCTATCAAATCAGAAAGGGTGTTGTTTTGATGGGCTCCAAGTGAGAGCATAGTTTGGGATGAAGTTTTATTGGCGAGCAAGGTTAATAGAGATGTAAAGTAGGAAGAGGTCATAGATTGGGGGATGGTTGGGTGATTTCATTGATAATTAAAAATCGGATGTGATTTTAATCGACCAAAGCCAGAAAATGATCCTTGCAACTACGGCTCTTGAGGAAACCTGGGGTGCCGATGAATCACTCCTCTTCCTTGGTGAGTGGTGCCAACTCTATGATCGAAAAGATACATGGTCTAATCGTGATTTTGAAATTGTACCGTATCATTGGGATGATCGCGAAAAGCTGAAACGTGATTATCATTATCTACATAATCTTCATGGTTCCCTATTGGAAGACTTGTCACTTGCTTTAAACAATTACCATAATCTTGATAGGCCTGTTCGTTATTGGCAAATCATTATCGATCCATGGTTGTTAACATATATTGCTGTAATATTCGACCGATGGGAATGTCTACGGGTAGCTTTTGAAGAGTATGGTTCATTTCAAACAGTGGAACTTGACATATCCTCTCTAAATGATTGTCATCCATCATTTGCTTATAATGAATATATGAATGAATTCAAAGATGATTTCTGGAATTATTGCCTTTTTATTGATATAATTAATACTTCATATCATGATAAATGTGAATTTACGAAAGTAGACCGGTTGAATCTATTAAAAAATGCTGGTTCTTTGGCTTGTCCAAAAAAAGGAGGACAGGAGATAAGGAAAAAAATAATAGGTTTTATAATATCGAAATTAGATTGTATTTTAAACCATCTCTCTAAGCAAAATCCCGCTTTTTTTTATACTAGTTACTTTCCCATTACCTCCTTAATACATCTTCATTTTTCGCTTCGACAATTGCCTTGTTTATTATTAAATGAATTTTCTTTACCGAAAGCTAGTGCAGTATCTCCTGATTTTAATTCTCGTAAAAAGATTACTCTAAATAGAACCGCGGAGAACTCATTTGAAGAGTATTTATTGAATCGTATCTACAAGGATATCCCTCTTATTTTCCTTGAAGCTTTTCAAAGTAATCGAAATAAAGCAAATAAGATGATATATCGACCAAAAGCAATTTTCACTGCAAATGGACATTGGGGTAATGAGTTATTCAAGATATTTGCTGCTGAACAGGTACATAATTGGGGAGTCAAAGTAATCACAATGGAACATGGGGGAGCAATTCCTCCTCTATTTAATACCATGGAATTTGAAGAAGATATAGGAGATATTAGAACTACATGGTCAACACCCTATCACCATAAGCATGTACAAATACCTCCAAATAAAATAGTTGATATTAAAATAAAATCAAAAAGAAAGTATTGTGGGGTTGTTGGTGTTGAATTATCTCGTTATCCTTGTAGAAGGGAGGCTACACCAATTGCCGGTCAAATACTTGTCCATTATAATATGGTATGCGAACTCCATCATTTTTTGAACAATCAAGTGCAAAAAATGTTCAGGATCAGGCCATATCCAGACCAGGGTTGGAATACAAAACAAAGGTTTATTGACAATCTTGGTTTTGACAAAGTCAACTCAGATGGAACCTTGTATGAATTTTACTCTTCGGCAAAGGTTATTGTCTGTACTTATCCGCAAACAACCTTTTCCGAAGCTATGAGTTCGGGGCTCCCGACGATTTTAATGTATCCTGAACACTTATGGGAAACGCGACCTGAGTTTGACTGCTTATTGGGTATACTAAAAAAGGCAAAAATTGTATTTACCGATCCGAAAAGTGCCGCATATCATGTCAATGCTATATGGGATAATCCAGATCAGTGGTGGAACAATAGTGAGGTTCTTGCTGCCAGAGAATCATTCCATCAGATGGCCTGTCGAAACGATTCCAATTGGCTGGAACAATGGACAGCTTTTGTGAAAGGAGTTATTGATAAGTGATGAGGGATCATTTGGCGAACCAAGATTTCGTTCATCAATATGATAATTTTCTCTCATTGAACAATTTCTTAATAATTCTCCTTAAAAATGAAATAGAAAAACAAACCAGAGAACAATTAATAATGGCAAGAAAACCAACTTTCCCCAAAATCTCACTTAAAGACTTAGGTCTGATCAACCCCCACGCTGTCAATGCCAATCCAGTAAACAACAAAGGGTGGATCCCTTTCATCCCATCCCCACGGGTGAAGCCAGCGTAGAAACAATCTCCAATATATCGGCGCAGAGCGCAGTTCAGATCGCTCGTGTATACAGGATAATCATCTCCGAGATCCCGGATGATCTGAACAAAGATTTTAAGAGTGTCAAGATATCCGGAAGGATTTGTGAAGAGAAGCCGATGTGATTCTGAGTGCTCTCCCTGCCGATAATGAACCCTTGTGTCTTTAATATATGCAATATCAAGGACTCTGGAGATCCTTAACCATTGGTAATAGTCTGATGAATATGGGAATTCAAGTGAATATTTACCAATTTGTTGATATAATTCCTTTCTGGTCATCACTGATGGGCAGGTGATGAAGCACCGCTCATGCAGAAGCCTTTGGAACCCCTCTGGAGCGGGAAATATCAGGTCTTTTTCAGCATAGTGTCCTTCTATTGCCCGATCTTGAATGTGGGTTATCGAAGACGAAAACGTCAGAACAACATTCGGATGCTCATCAAAAAAAGCAACACATGTTTCAGTAAAGTTAGGATCGATATAATCGTCAGAGTGAAGAATATGCAGGAACTCCCCCTGCGCAACCTCTATGCAGCGATTGAAGTTTCCAAAGAGTCCGAGATTTTCTTTATTCTTCACGAACCGTAACCGGGAATCTTCAAACGAAGCGACAACTTCCTCGATGTTATCTGTTGAGGCATTGTCAACCACCACAACCTCGATATCCAAGTAAGTCTGTGCGAGCGCACTTCTGATGGCACACACAACCATATCGGCCCGATTATAGGTGGGAATACAGATTGATACGCGTGGACTATTGTTGCTCATTATGATTCCGCAAGATATCTGTTGACATCTTTGTTTGATGTTGTATAGAGTGCGTCTATCATCTTTTCAAGGGGGGGAATCTCATAGTGAAGCTCTCTCTGAACCTTAGCTGATGAGATTGTACCGATTGTGGGTCTCTTTACGGTAAGAAGTTTGGAATCGATTCCTTCAAGATATTCTGAATTAAAACCAAATTTCTCCATAATATGGCGGTTAAATTCAAATTTGCTGATATCTTCATTTGATCCTATATTGAAGGTGCCGCATACGTCACTCTCAATAATCCGTTTCAGAATTTCCACAACTATGTCTACATGAATCGGGTTGAAAAGCTGATCCTTTGGAGACTGCATTACTTTTTTCATTCTGATGTTTGCAAGGAGCTGCATGAAATAGTTTTTACTATTCTGATGATGATTTACGTAGCCAAAGATAACAGATGGCCTTAAAATCACATGGTCAGCCAATTTTGTAACATGCTCTTCTGCCTCAAGCTTCGTCTTTATATAATAATTTGATGCACAAGTTATGCACTCTTCATCACAGCGACCAACAGGGGTATTGTAAACAGCATATGTCGAGAAAAAGATGAATTTTGCCTCTGGAAATGCCTCGCAGAGATTTGCTGTTGCTGTAACATTTGTTTCGAAGCAGAGTTCCTGCTTTTGCTCACATACATCTGTTCGTGATATTGCGGCTGTGTGGATGATTATATCCGGATGTGTAGTTGTACGGATCCTATCAACATCCGCGGGGTCAGTCAGGTTTGAAACCAGATCAACATTTACTCCCTCCCCCCGACTTGTGCCAATAATCTTCCCTGGCGTTGTTTTACGCAGGTATCCACATGCCCGATGCCCAACCAGTCCGTTTGCCCCGGTGATCAGAATCGTCTTCTCCTCACCCATGCCGGATGCCCCACTCATAACCAATGGTTGGATCAAAGGGATCAAACCGCTCGATCTCATCAGGATCGTGGGGGATAGAGGCACAGTTTGCAACGATCGCCTTTTCGCCCCCAACCCCGGTAAAGCCATTCACAACATGTGGCGGAACCTTGACAAGCACATAATTATCTTCACCCATAAAGATTTCCTCCAAAACGCCACGTGTCTGAGAATTGTCCCTTGCATCATAGAGAACGAGCTTGATATTGCCGGAGATGACTGCGTAATTTAGCTCCATCTTCCGGTGCACATGCCATGCCTTAATGGCACCAGGAAAGATAACCGAGAAGTAAATCTCGCCAAACTCCGAAAAATGGGGGTCAGTAGATCGTATCATATGCCGTACCATTCCCCGCTCATCAAGAATTGTCCGCAGTGGGATGATCTGGACACCCTCGATCATGCCAGCACCTTCCTGTACCATGCAATCGTCGGAGTGAGCCCCTCAATGAAGCTGTGACGCGGATGCCAGTTGAGCATCTTCTTTGCCTTCTCGATTGAGAGATACTGATCCTGTATCTCATGCCTGCTGGTATTCTGGATCAAAGGCCTGGCATCTGACTCCATCACAGAAATGATCATCTCCACCACTTCACGTGCCGTCATTTTTTCACCACTGCTGAAGTTGAACGCATCTCCTGCAAGATTTAAATTAACTGTCTGCTCAGCCATCGTAAGGTAGGCATCAACTGCATCTTCAACATAGAAATATTCCCGAATCGGTGTTCCATCGCTCCGGATTTCAGGATTATTGCCCTCAATTATGCTCTTGATCGAACCAGGAACGATCCGATTGAAATTCAGATCTCCTGGCCCATAGATATTCCCCATTCGTGCAATGGAGATCGGGAGCTTATAGGTTCTGCCATAGCTCTGCGCGATCAGATCCGCACAACTTTTTGAAACATCATATGGGTGTTCTCCATGGAGTGGCATTTTTTCATGGTACGGAAGAGTGGGGCTGCTCCCATATGCTTTGTCAGATGATGCAACACAGACTGCCTTGATGTCTGGAGAATAATCATTCAGCACCCGAATAGATTCGAGGAGATTCCATGTCCCCTCTATATTAGCCTTGAAGGTTGTTATCGGTGAACGGTTGCCGACACCGACGATCGTCTGTGCACCCAGATGAAAAACATACTCTGTTTCATATTCGGCCAGCGTCCGCATAATGAGGTCACGATCTTCCAGCTCGCCACGTACCAGTGTAACTCCTGAATCTCCGTCAAGCCATGTTCCGATGGTACGCGTGCGCGGCACCCAGTCCCGTACGAGTGCTACGACATCGGCCCCATGGTCTTCAAGACGGTTAATGAGGTTTATACCGATGACACCGGTTGAGCCAGTTACTAGTACTCGCTTCCCATGCCACCAGTCTATTCGTTCCAGATCTTCCATTTGGGGTTCTCTCTCCACATTTTATTTAGATCTTCGTAATCTTTGTAATTATCCATCGCATGCCAGAACCCCTCATGGATATAATAGCCAAGCTTTCGATCCTCGGCAACCTCCTGGAGCGTATCTTCAAACATCAGATCTTCATCCTGCCTTATATAATCAAATATCTGCTTCTCAAGGACCATGAAACCGACATTAATATAGTCATTCATCTGCGGCTTTTCACTGAAGCTCTGGACAATATCGCCATTTAATGTGGTTATTCCATATTTTGAATATGGTCGGGTGACGGTGATGGTTGCAACCACACCATATTTCTTCTTAAGTTCCTTGTGCCGTTTCATGAGCGCTGGGATATCAATATCCGCGACCCCATCTCCATAGGTCACCATGAAAAAATCCGATTGTATCTGATCTCTACAGAGGATTAGGCGACGGGCAGTCTTTGATTCTATCCCTGTCTGTACAAATGCAATTTCCCAGTCTTCATCAGGGGTGGGATGCTTGGGCTTTGAAAGATTCATAGAAAAGGATTGCGTGAGCGGGTGCCTGTACAGAAAATAATCGGTGATCATCTCTCCTTTATATCCGAGTGTCAGAATGAACCTGTTCAGATTGTAGTGGGAGTATAGCTTCATTATATGCCAGAGTATCGGATACTCTCCAAGTTCAATTAAGGGCTTTGGCATCTCGCGTGTTTTTTCTGAGAGTCGGGTGCCCCGACCTCCGCAGAAGATGACAATATCGGGTTGTGGGGAGGAGGAAGACATTAAAAGAGTGTTAGTGGGATGATGATAAGTGGTTTGTGGCTTTAGTATAAAAAAAGGAATTTTAATATATGTTTTTATATTAATGTCTCGTTGTAACAATTATTATCCTCTGCACAACACACATATAATTCAAATAATTGGGTATATTGATAAATATGGCAGATATTCGGGATCCAAAAGTAAAAATACTGGATTGCACACTTCGAGACGGGGGGTACTGTAATAACTGGCAATTTGACAAGAAAGAAGCAAGTGCAATGATCCACGCTTTAAATAATGCGGGCTTAGATATTATTGAACTCGGTTATAAATCGCCGAAGAGCCATACAAGCAAATCCTTTGAGGGTTTGTTTCGGTACTGTACTGAAAGCCAGATCCAATTTTTAGAAGAGTACCCCGCTGCCGAATATGCTTTTATGTTGGATGCAAAAGAGTTCCTTATTAATGATAAAGTAGACCGTTCTGTAGTAGATGAATGCATTCCGCAATGTGAAGAATCCTTTTTTGATTGGGTCAGGATTGCATCATACTATCCTACTCTACAAGGCACAGTTGAACTTACTGATGTTCTTCGTGACCTTGGCTATAAAGTTACCATCAATCTTATGGGGACATCTTTGCTTACCGAAGATGATTTAAATAAAGCCTTTTCATTAGCTTCCATATCAAAAACAGATGTTTTATATTTTTCCGATTCTTTTGGGGATTTAAAACCAAATGACGTCTGTCAATGTATTGATCTCATTCGCCATTATTATTCAGGAAAAATTGGTATTCATACGCATGATAATAATGGACTTGCATTTGCGAATACAATCGCAGCAATTGATGCGGGCATTGATTTTGTGGATGCAACTCTTATGGGAATGGGAAGGGGTGCAGGCAATCTACGGACCGAGCAGATCCTATTATATCTATATTTCAAATTGCACAAACATTCTGTTAATCCCTCCGAACTTTTAGAAGTGCTTGATTCTGTAATGATCCCACTTCATAAAAAATGCCAGTGGGGATGGGATTATACATATATGCTCAGTGCAATGCAGAACATCCACCCAACCTATTGTCAGCATCTCCGGGCAACGAACCAATACACAATCGGCCAGGTAAATGGAATATTGCACTGTATTGATCCATCCAAACGCGAGAAATTTGACGAAAGAGCCCTTTTCAAAGCTATTGATTCAGTTGTTGCTCGCCCGGTACAGGTGGATGAAAGACTCATAAATCTACCCCTTTATGAACCACTTAAAGGAGATACATTCCTTGTGATAGCAACCGGTCCGAATATTGACTCCTATTGTGATGAGATAGTGGCTTTTATTAAACAGAGATCTCCCATCGTTATCGAATGCAACCCTAAAAATACCCTATTTGAGGCTGTTTCTCCGACATATATCAAAGCAATTCTTAACTGGGTTCGCCTTAGGAAAGCTTTGGAGTCTCCTGATCTCTCCAGAACTCCCATTGTCTCAGGGTTAACTGCAATTCCAGAGAAATATAGAAACCATGCCAATGTGTGTACCATTCCCTGTCATATCAGTAAGGGAAATGTTCAGCTCGATCAGATGAGTATGATCCTTCCCGCTTATGTGGTAGGCATGTTCGCTGTAGGGCTGGCACTTTTATCAAAGCCCGAAAAGATATATCTTGCAGGTTTTGACGGTTATGAGGACGATAGAAACCCAAGGCACCAGGAGATGAATGTCTTCTGGAAAGAAACATCGTCATCTCCTCTCGTCTCAATTACCCCGACCACGTATCCCATCACAATAGAACCAGTATATCGCCTGATCAAATGAAATCGTATTTCAAGAGTGTGTAGCGAGAGGATCGTTTGATAAAATATTTGATGAAAACATACAAAACTTACTGAGGTAGTCACATTGAACCGATATCACCTTGCACAATCATGGATGGAGAAAAGGCATTTTATTAAGATTGTTTGTGGAGCAGGAAACGAAGATCCAGTAGAAGTGAGACAATTATCATTCATTTATACCCTGGCAGGTGCCTCAGCTATCGATGTATCCGCAAATCCCGCTATTGTCAGAAGCGCAATTGAGGGAATTGAGGCGGCATTCCGGATCGCACCAGATCTTGAGATTAACATCGAAGCTAGACCATTTATTAATGTAAGTGTCGGGTTGAAAGGGGATCCCCATGCCCGGAAAGCCCGGATACTTGAAGACAGATGCATTCAGTGCGATCAATGTAGAGAACACTGCGAACAGGGTGCAATCGATAGCGCATATTCCATAATAACGCCCCGTTGCATTGGGTGTGGTATCTGTGCTGACAATTGCCCTTCTGAAGCTATTGAATTCTATCATAAGCGTGTTGAGTTATCCACGGTCCTCCCTGAATGTATCAAAGAAGGAGCGGAGATGTTAGAACTCCATGCGGTAACTGATGATGATCTTTCAGTGCTTGAAGATTGGAAAATAATTGATAAGCTTATTCCGAACAACTACATCAGCGTTTGTCTTGATCGTTCGCTCCTCTCAGATACTCATCTTATCAATAGAATTCGTAAACTCTATGATATCAGCGGTGAACGAATGATTGTGCAGGCAGATGGAGCTCCGATGAGTGGTGGGAGTGATGATTATAATACAACTCTTCAGGCCGTTGCAATTGCCGATATCGTGCAAAAAAGTAACATCCCTGTAAAAATACTTGCATCTGGTGGAACAAACGCAAAGACCCAGGAACTTGCAACAGCGTGTGGTGTTTTTGTTCATGGTGTTTCTATTGGAACGTTTGCTAGAAAAATTGTCAAGTCGTTTATCAATTCTGATAATTTTGAACACGATAAGGGTACTATAAAACAAGCTATTTCAATTGCGCGTAAGCTTGTTGCCGATAGCATTCCGAAGTAACTACGAGACAACAGATGGGGTATGGATGTGGTACATTTACTCATTAATAATAAGGATGTCCATGATATCCAATTAGCTATTTTTGATAAAGATGGAACCATTATTGAACTGCATCATTATTGGGGTCAAATGGTCTCTCTGAGAGCGAACTATATTGCAGAACAACTCGGGTTAACTAATGTTGAGAAAACTGCGGTTATGTATGCTATGGGTTTTGATAAAACAGCAAAAAGGCTGCGATCTCAGGGTCCTGTTGGTTTAAAACCACGAGAAGTTGTATTAATGGCAGCTGTTGAGTATTTAGAGTCAATCGGTCATCCTAATACATATAATCTCTGTTCTGATGCCTTTGATTCCATTGACCAGATCTCTTCAGCCATCCTTTATGAGCTTATTAAACCTATTGATGGAGTGTTAGGGTTACTGCATCATCTTCATGAAAAAGGGTGCAAGATTGCTATTGCAACAACCGATCGAACCGAACGTGCCCGGCTTGCTATGGATTATCTGGGATGCTCACCTTTTATTGACTGCATCATCGGTGCAGACCTTGTAAAGATGCCAAAACCCAATCCGGAGACGATTGAAAAGATCCTGAATGAAACCGGCTGTATTAGTACCCGGACTATTATGGTTGGTGATGCTTTGACAGATGTTGCGATGGGTATTCAAGCAAAATGTCAGGCTTCGATTGGAGTACTCACCGGTTTGACATCCGAAAAGGAACTCTTAGAGATTACGCCCTACGTAATCAATAGTGTCTCCGCAATACACATAAAGGAGTAATATGGAATTATGGTGTGTATGACTTATTCAGATGCCTTAAAAAAACGCCTGAAAACAGGAGCTGTGGTAGCGGGTCCCTGGTGCATATTACCTTCCTCTGATATAATCGAGATAATTGCAAAAACCGGAATGGATTTTGTCATTGTTGATATGGAACATGGACCCCACTCAACTGAGCATCTTGTTGATATGATTCGATCAGCAGATATTTATGGGTGTGCGGCGCTTGTTCGAGTTGCTAAAAATGACGAATCTCATATTCTCCATGCACTGGATATTGGTGCAACAGGCCTGCTCGTCCCTCATATAGAATCACGCGAGGATGCAGAACGAGCAATAAAATATGCGAAATATCATCCCCTCGGGAACCGTGGTTTTTCACCGTATACACGGGCAGGAGGTTTCTCTCCAGATGATATTAAGCAACATGCTCAGGTTCAGAATGCCCGGACAGTCCTTGGCTTATTACTTGAAGGAATACAAGGAATCAACAATCTCGATGATATCTTATCAATTCAAGACATATCTGAGAAAATAGATTTCATATATATTGGAGCGTATGATCTTTCTCAGGCTGTTGGTTGCCCTGGGGAGATCGACCACCCTGAGGTAAGAAGACACCTTACTGTTTGTATCAAAAAAATTAGGGATGCAGGAATAGCACCTGGTGGCTATGTTGCCAAACAAGGTGAAGATATGCGTTGGATGTGTGATATGGGTATGCAAATTATCACGCTGCTCCCCGATCTAACCTTAATTTACAATGCATTTGCCGATACACATCGTATTTTTAAACAGATCGTCCAGAAGGAGGGGCGCATATGAGGGTTGTGGGCTTAATCCCGGCAAGGTTGGAGTCCAGTCGTCTCCCTGAGAAGGCACTCGTGGATATCTGTGGTCTTCCTATGATTGTTCATACCTATAAGCGAGCACTACTGGCTCAGACACTTGATGATGTTTTTGTTGCAACTGATAGTGGTCGAATAAGGAGTGTTGTAGAGCAACATGGGGGTAAAGTTATTATGACAAGCCGAGATCATAAAACCGGTTCAGATCGGCTTGCTGAAGCCTGCAAGGAGATTGATTGTGAGATCGTTGTAAATATTCAGGGAGATGAACCTCTGGTTAACCCGGATCATATTGATGCAATAGTTGAACCCCTTCTTTTGGATACGTCTGTTCAGATTGCTGTTGGGGTTACACAATATTCTAAAAAGAATAGCCCATCCGATATTAAGGCCGTTTTAGATCTGAATAATGATATCATGTATTGTTCTCGTACTGATCTTCCGAGTGATGCAAGAACAGCTGTAGAAAAAATGCTTAAAATGAGCTTTATTGTTCCTTTCCGAAAGGATTTTTTAATTCAATATGCGTCCTGGAGTCCGACTCCACTTGAGCAGATCGAATATAATGAATATCTCCGTGTCTTAGAACATGGTGTTAAAATCCGGGGTGTTCATGTTGATGACGCAAAAATTAGTGTTGATACACCTGATGATCTAGAAGAGGTTAGAATTCTTATGCGCTCAGATTCCATTTATAATTTATATATTAAGTGAGGTTTGTCGATGGAGACCAAAAAAAAAAATAAAATAATTTTTCTAAATTTTCTGCCAGCAATTGACTCTTCATATTCAAATAAAGGGAGTATCTATCCATGCACTGCCTCTTTGTTGTTAGGGACCTATTTAAATGAACATGAATTTGATGTGAAAATTATTGATGGTGCTTACCATCAGGATTATCTTGAGCAATTAAGAGAGTTGCTATCGGAGGACGTGCTCTACGTTGGTATGACTGTTATGACAACACAGATACCATTCGCACTTGAGGCTTCTAAACTTATTAAGGATTTTTGTCCACTTATTAAGGTTGTTTGGGGTGGACCTCATCCGACTCTTTTCCCGGAACAGACACTTCGGAATGACAATATTGACATTGTTGTTATTAATGAAGGTACATCTGCCTCACTTGCGCTAGCGCAAGCCTTTGTGACTAATAGGCCTCTTCATTCAATACATGGAATTGGTTATAAAGATCAATCTGGAAACATTATTTTTTCTGAATCAGCATGTCTAGATATCTTGGAAGAACTCCCATACTTTGACTTTTCATTAATAGAACTTGATAATTATCTTAATTCATCGTCATCATCAGTATACCAGAGAGAGTTCCAATCATATCATGATAAGGTTCGTGTTCTTCCAATCTTAACAGCTCTTGGATGTCCATATAAGTGCCAATTCTGCTTTAATGTGATTACTAAGAGAAAATACCGAATTCGATCGGCGGAATCAATTGTATCTGAAATTAAGCATCTTATGTCCCAGTATAATGTAAACACATTTTTCTTTCTTGATGAGGATTTTTTTATCAATAAAAAGCGAGCATTTGAATTCGTTGATCTTGTGGAAAAAGAGGGTTTGCATTTTAATTGGAGAATGTGGTGCAGAGTCGATCATTTCAAAGAAAAATACATTGATAGGAATTTCATTGAAAGACTTGCCGCAATTGGTCATGGTTCGCTCGTTATGGGGGGAGAGAGTGCAAATCAGGAAATGTTAGATGCTCTCAAAAAGGGTATTACTCCGGAACAGATTCTGCACTCATTGCGTACGATAACCGGCACAAGGATAATGCCCCGTTATAGCTTTATGGTAGGTCTTGAGAACGAAACATTGGATCAGATACAGAATACCTATCGTTTTTGTTTTGCACTACTCAAGATCAATCCTGAAGTAGATATTGCAGGTCCGTTCATATTCAGGCTCTATCCGGGCTCGCCGATTTATGACCGAATTATTAAAAGGTATGATCTTGATATTCCGAAAGAGCTTGAAGACTGGGTTATATTCCTTCAAAACGAGTCCTGCTATACTCATATGCCATGGACTCCGGAAAAATTCCAAATTATTGCCCATTTACTTCCTTTTTATTCGTATTTTGCCTTCCTGCGTACATCCGATAAAAAAAGTTCTATTAAAGGTCTGGCAAGCTATTTTATGCACCAATTGTCGAAATTTCGTATAAAGCATTTTATATTCAAAATACCTTTTGAATACTGGTTTTTTATGCGATATCTAAGGTAATTTAAATAATATATTGCTTATTCTTATAATTTTTATCTATAAATATATTCGTACAGTCTGAAAAAGTTGGAGCCAAAGCTCTCTTAACAATAAAAGATGCTTGTTGTTTCCATGCATCTCGCTCCTCAATCGACATGAAAGATAATTTCGATGCTAAAATCCGAAGGTCTTCAGGCGTCGCTGCAACCCATCTGACACCTGGTGCAATATCCAACTTGTCAAGGTTAACAAATGTTTCTGATCTGACAAAGATCGGAGCGACGCCCATCTGTAGAGCTTCATAGCAAACGGTTGTGTAGGTGTATAACAGTATATCGGCTGATTGTAGAAGAAGATCTATAGGTTCATTAGCGAATGTGATATTGTCATAAGATAAGAGTGAACCAAGGTATTTTTTAACAGCATCAATATTGACAAGGGGGTGGCATTTTATTATGATTTTATAATCGCAATTGCCTCCAAATGCTTCAGCTGCTTTAGCAATGAGCTCAACTGAATCTCCAAAACCAATTGCAGTAGCAACCAGAATATTAATGATTTTATCCTCTTGTATATTGTGGATATTATTCCCCTCCAGCTGTTCTTTCCAAAGATATGTATGTCGAAGTGCACACCCGGATATAACCTGGTCTTCTGGCCTTCCTTCGTTTATCAATATGTCTCTATAAAGAGGTCCATTTGTCACAAGACGATCTGGAAGTGGACGGATACCATATTCTTTTTGTGAAGGAAACATTGAGAGAACCATTCGGGAAAAGGTCACATTATCATACCCGACAATTATTGTGTTGGGCATATGGCGTTTAACGGACCAGGCAAGTGCATGTTCCCAGCTATGGCCTTCAACTGTATGAATTATCTGTGAGGGTTTGATCCCGGCTGCTGCCAAACCAGCGATGAGCGGTTCATAAAGGAGTGTATCTGAGAGAGATTGGCGTGTTTGTGTAATATGTTCCATTGTTAATCTATAGGTGGGAATATCTCCTACAGTGCTTGTCTCAGGTATTATTGGTGTATAATGTGAAGCAGCTTTCTGACATTCAAACCACGTTTTCTTATTGATAAACCAATCTGGAAAGAAAAATCTCTCGCCGGTTTGATTGAGCTTTTTAATAGTCTCCTCATATGATGCAGTATAAAGCACCCGTGGGACATAGGCAACCTCGTAAGCCTTTGCCTTGAGCATCTGTGGGAGAGGACCCAAATAGGGGTCTCTGTACGAGCCATCTGGTAGAAAATTACGATGATCAACAAATGTAAAAAGCAGTATTGATCGCTCTCCAGAAAAGGGTTTGATATTAGTGTCAGTATTTTTTTTAATTACTTTCCTTCGAAATTCGGGATGAATTTCAAGTAACTTTTTATAATTATTTGATATACGATCACCTTTCTGTATTGGTGGAAGTCTTCGCAGAATGTAAATAAGTTGCCTTTGAATTACGTCTTGTGATATCTTTAGAAAAGTATTTATTTGAGATTTTGGGAATATCTTAGTTTTTATTTCATTTTTCGTAGCAAATGATGAAATCTCCTCAAAAAGACCGTGTGTTGAAGTAACAATCAATGTTGGTTTATCAACACCATTTGAAATCAGTTCTCTTCCTACAGCAAGAAGGCAAATTCTCTCATAAAGCATGAAATATGGATTTTTTGCGGGCATTTCTGAAGCCCACCACTCTCGTGAGTCGTTTAAAAGGGATAGATCGCCTATCCAATCGATAAATTGATGGCGTAGATTATTTGCTACAGTATCTAGCTGATCTGCAATTGGAATTCGTTTAATCTGTTCCGAAAGAAGACCTTCTATCTCTGCCAGCCAAGTGCTATCCTCTCCAAGATAGATCCACTGGCGTATGTCCAAAGTTTCAAGTTTTCTTTGCAGGTTGGAAGGATTGATATCATTCTGAAGAGCAAGAAAAATAGTATTGTTTGATTTTTGAGACCTCATTGCTATCTACCGTATATTAGTGCAATAACCATAAATGCTTATATATTGAGTTTTTACTTAGCAAACAAATATATCAATGCTCCTCCTCATTTCCTATCCTCTGCGCCTCTCTACTCCGGCACCCCGCAAGTCGGGATTAGTCAGAGCAAATCAATCGCCACAGGCGATTCCTCAAACACGAGCATGATTACATTCAGCAGCCACAGCGGTACCCACCTCGATCTCCCTCGCCACTTCTGCCAGAATGGGGCAGCGGTTACTGATATTCTCTTACCAGAGACAATTTTTGCCCCTGTCTTCTGTATCGATCTCCCGATTGAAGGTGATCAGCCTATCACTTCAGAAGATCTCAAACAGCCGCTATCCCAGATTGATGGAATCCAAAATGCTGCTGGACTCTTGATACGCACCGGAATGTTCCGTCTCCGCGCCGAAGCACCCGATCTCCCTGAACTCCCGGAAAACGTAGTCACATGATCCCAAGTGGTTCAAGAATGAGACGTTGATTCTTCGTCATCTCTGTCGTCATCACCTGCCCATCCGCAAGAGTGATCTTTTTGAGCTTATCGAGTTCAAGCAAGAGGCTCTTGACAGAATAGTGTTTCAGCAACCCTGCTTCAGTCATCATTCGCAGCAATCGGGCGCGGATGATCAAAGCTACAAACACAATAAAGATGAAACCGCTTGTGGTAATGTCCTTATGCGTATTCAGTGGTAGAATATCCAGATCCGACTTCATCATCTCAATCTCCTTCTCGATCTCATCGCGTTCCCGGTACCGCGACAGAGCAGTCAACCAGTCAACACCTCCTGAATAAAACACCATGAACTTCCCCATTCTGTTCATCCGTTGTGTAACAGCATTCTGCCGAATTGTTGCTTCAATCCGATCATCCACCTGTTTCCAATCGAAAAAGTTCTTGAATTTGCCTGCAATCTCAAAAAACCTGATAAATGCAGGTTTATCCTTCCTCAGCCTAACTCCGGCCAGTCCATCCCTGATATCAACAAGACGGCTGGTGAGTGATTCTTTCTGCTCAAGTTCCCGTTTTGGATCATAGAAGAGATACCCCTTCAGATGATAGGACTCAAGAGGCAGCATCACTGGTTTTGCGTAGATCGTCCTGTCCTTGAACTTCTGCATGTATTCGACATTGGTGATATTCCGCTGAGCCTCGGTGAGGAGGAGTTTTACATCCTTCAGCTGGAACGTGGCAGAGATAATGAAAGAGAGCTGCTGGTCAAGCATCTCCAGAAGATTATGCTGGCTGAAAAACCCACGATCCATAATGGCGGTATAGTCTTTCACGCCATATGCAGCAAGTTTCTTCAGTGTGCCGGTGAGCGTTGTGACATCAGTGATACTCCCTGGATAGAGATCGTACATCACCGGGATGCCGAGTTCCTTGTCCATGATGAGTGAGAGGTTAATCTGGGGAAGTGAAACACCGTCCCTGTTGTATCCGTATTCAAGGAGGTTCATCAGGGTAGAATGACTGGAGAGACTGGTGATATCATAAATCAGTGTCCGTTTCGTCCCGTTCTCTTCCAGAAGTCTTGCCATCAGTTGCTGCGGAACAGTACTTGACCCGATTCGAGCAAGCAGTTCACTGATTCTCTGTCCGGTAAGAGAAATATGTGGCGAATCAAGAGCGAGAGTGGTTCCGGCGTACCATGCCCCGACATCTTTCATCGCGAGTGGCCTGATAATCCGGTTGAGTGCAAGTGCAGTGACCATTGCGGTATCGGAGTCATTGAGGATCTCATGCAGGTATTGATCCAGTTTCAGGTCATGCATGATCTGCGTGAGAAGCATAACTGATCCATGGTCATAGGCAGAGCGGATCGCTAGTGTTTTGGTATTTTTCCTGATCTTTTCTCTGACTTCTTGTGGTGCATCCCGCATACGAACGGGTTTTCCATCGATATTCCGACCAAGATATTTGGAGTCCTTATATCGAGTTTGTTTTGATACCGGGTCGTAGTATGGTGTTTCTTCGTACCAGTATTCTCTTCCGTCAGACTTTTTGATCCTTCGAATAGGCTCCATGGTGTGCCCACATAATTATGGGCACATTATAGTATAAAGTTCTTTCGGCTATGAGGCCATATCGAAAAGAGAATGCGGAAATAGATGATTATAAGGGATTCTATTGTGATCCAGTGCCTACAAACACCGGGAGTTCAGGGATCTCTATGCCTCAGTCCACCCCTGGGCACACCCTGCGCTCCCCGCATATCTCAGGGAAGTCTGCCCGCAGCTGCGCGTCTTCGGAATGGATACTATCTCAATCGGCACTCCTCGACACGGTGAGGAGAGCCGCGCCGCTCACCGGGCGTTTCTCTGTGGGGAGAACCCGATACTTCTGCTTGAGGATCTAGATCTCTCATCAGAAAAACTGCTTGATGGAGCCTTCACACTCAGGCTTTATCCGATAGTGTATGATGAGCTGGATGGTGTGCCGGTGATTGCGGTGGCAGATATAATGGGTAATGAGTATCACTCCTCCAAGTTTTGATTTGCTGTTTTCCAGATGAGTTCTGTAGAATCTCTTATGGTCTCTCTTCCAGTATTTTTCTGTGGATATGAACCATTTTACTGATAAGGTATTTCCGATCATATCTATTTATCATATCTTCTCTCCCCCTCTCTCCCATCTTATTACGCTCGTCAGGATGCTCTTTCATCCATATGAGTGCATTGCATAATGCGGGAATATTTTTTGGTGGTATCAAGAGGCCGGTAATGTTATTTTTTACTACCTCCGGACATCCGCCCACGTTGGTTGCAATTACTGGTACTGCACAAGAGAGTGCCTCCATGAGGACAGTTGGAAGCCCTTCGGTATAACTTGGAAGTACCAGGCAATTTGCTGCGTTTATCAGTATTGGTATCTTCTCTGGTTCAACTTCTCCAATGTCTATACAATTCTCAGGATGAACAGGTAGTATGCCGGCACCTGCAAATATGAAAACATCCTCAGGTAGCGCCTTTGCTGCTTCGATGAGTTCATGTATTCCTTTCCAAGGGTGATATCTACCGATAAAGAGGAAGATCATGCGATCGATATTGAAATTGAATTCTTGATGGCAGGTATTCTTTGTCATTGGAATAAACTGACCTGTGTTTACCCCTACTGCAATCGCAGCAGATCGATCCGGATCAGCACCCATTCCAATTAAAATATGTCGCATCTCCTCACTCACGGTTATAATATAATTCGAGCGCTGGATCATCCATTGAATCACAGCCTTGTGTAAAGGACTCTTAAAAGGGAAGATTCTAGCGTCATCACCATGAAATCTTAAAATCAGAGGCCTATTAAATTTTAAGAGGGAAGGAATAAGACTGCTATGAGGTATATATTCTGCTTGGAAGATCTCGATCTGATTGTTTAATGCAATAATGAAACTTTTATAATAAAAAGTTGAATAGGCTAAAGGTGAGGCAATTGTTTTTACAGCTTTGATAACTCTAACATTACTTTCTTCAAGATCATCAACCATACGTTTTATAAAAATACCTTTACTATCTTTTTCATCACTTGGATACATATTAGCAAAAAGCCCTAGTGTATATTTTGACATGGATGTTCACCGTTATTTTGCCAAAATCATAAGGGAGTACCCTCCAAGTAATCGTACAGTTAAATCCCGATTCGAATAATAAAGATATTTTCTTGGTATGTTAATGATTTTGTCCTTTAACCCATAATTGTGTCCAAGAGAATATCCTGGTGTATAGAAACAATCGATTATATCATAATTAAGCTCTATCAAAGTCTGAATAATAATATCCTTTGTAAAGAAATGAAGATGACCTGTTCTACACCTTTGATTAATTATAAAATTGTTATGTATTGCCGATAGCGCAAAAAACTCAAGAGGTATATGAAATATTTTATATTTACTCTTTTCTTTTATATTTCGTAAATACGTAAAATAATCTTCAAGATGTTCAATTACATCTATTGATAAAGTAATATCATAAAAACTTCTCCTTTCACAAAGGAAATCCATCAGATAGAATTTCAATCGATCATTCTCCTTATTTTTACAGATTGTATATGCCTGAGGTGATATTTCATAACCAAAAAAATAACAATTCTCATCTAGTAGGTTCTGAAGTTGACTTAAAATCTCACCTGCTCCACACCCAACTTCACAAATCGATTCTGGTGAAAGCTTATTTCTCTGGATAATTTTTAGTATCTGGTTAGCTTTCCATTGAGAATCTTCGATAAACCAATTTGGATTATTTTTTAGATACTCGCCATTGAGGTATTTTTCAGGAATATTCATATTCATTCTATAGAACCTCCATTTCTTTGACAATAACCCTCAAACAACCCCCATTTCCTTCAACCTCTTCGGCAGATACTCCCCTGTCACAAAGTCCAGCCCCCGGGCAGCAAACGCCTGCTGTTCCGACTTCAGTCCCATTGACAGCTGGAGATTAATCTGTTCCCTCCAGTAATCAGTCGCAAACCGGGGATCCGAGAGCTCTGCCTTGAGGGCGGCGATGTCCTGTTCGCTCAGTGTATCCGCAGGCAGATCATAGTCCCGGATATCCGAGGGCTGTACGCCCACAAACTGGGCCGCCGGGGTTGCAAGCAGCTCGGACATGTGGGCGCTCTTGATGGAGCCGTAGGCGACCGAGGCATAGATCCGGTAACTCCAGGGGTCGCCGTCAGTGAAGATAAGTACAGGGAGTTTCAGCTCCTCATTCAGCTTCTTCAGCATCCGCCGGGTCGACCGGGCCGGCTGCCCCTTGAGATGGACGAGGACACAGTTGTACTCCTCATCAAAGCCATTCTCCTGGAGACGGGCATACATACCGCCCGTCTCCATAGCGATGACAAACTTCGCGTCATGATCGATAAATTCGACACTCCCGACATTGTTTGGGATCGCATAGCCCGCCTCGCCGACATCGTCCCGGCAATGAATCTCGCGTGCACCGCGACGGGTTGTCTCCCGAATCCTGACCGGCCCGAATATCGTCGCCCCATCTTCTTCGGGCCGGAGATGGAATGCCTCGCGTTCGAGTGCGGTGACGATCTCCAGATCCTCTACAAGATAGTTGCTCTCGTCCTGTGCGGTGAACTTCGCCTTCTTCCAGCCCTCAGAGATATAGTACATCTCCCTCAGTGTCGATGACCGGTTCTCTGTGAGCTGCCCTTTGAGAAACCCGATCACATAAGCCATCTTTAAGAGGTGTGTCGCACCCCGGGCAGTTGAAGCAGCCCTTGTGCTCTCCTTCTCCCCGTACTTCCAGACGTCAGTTGCCTCGTCATAGGCGATATTCTGCTTTGTCCGGGTCGGCAGCCGGATCGAGGGGATCTCGCCATCAGATATCTGGTCATACCACTGCTGTGCTATCTCAACGAGGCGGCCGATTGTATGGGTGTTCTTTAACTTATCGCTCTCTGATATCTCTTTCAATGTGGGTTCCTCTGGTGTATGGGTGCATTTTCCTGACGGGTTTTCGGTTTATTATAGAGATTTGTTGGTGGTTACAGTATACAGAACTAACCATGCATATACATCCCTCTACGAAATGGCTGCCTGATTGTTCCACCGCTCAGATATTGTTCGCTCTTCCAATATCCTCTATCCTTTTCATCAATAATGATATATCCCTATGAACAATACCCACTCCGACTCCGCGGGGGGGCACCGCCATGGGGATTATGGCGCTATCGCGCCTGAAATGATTTATACTTGCCACTCTTAGTGCCAAGGTAAAATATTTATATAATCGTGTTTAATACACAATATTATGAAGACGATCACCATCCGTGAGGACACTTATTATATGCTTAGGCAGATGAAAGATGACCATGATAGTTTCAGCGATGTGATCGATCGTCTGCTGACCTATAAAACAGGAAATATCAGGAAGTTCGCCGGTGCTTTGAAGCATTCAAAGAACCTTGATACACTGAAAGAAGAGATACGGGAGATTCGCGATTCGGCAAAGGAAAGAATATGATACTCCTCGACTCATCTTTTCTTATCGACTTTTTCAGAGATGAAAAATACTCATCGTTCATTCCGGAGAATGAGATCCCTGTTGTTTCTGTCATCTCATATTATGAGATCATGTCCGGGATCAAGCGTCTTCGTTCAAAGAAAGAAGAAGAATTCTTTCAGAGATTGTTTACTGAAATAGAGATTCTGGATTTTAATCTTACAGCAGCTCACTATGCAAGTACCCTCTCGGCGAGGATGAAGGCTGCAGGAACTCCTGTGAACGCGCTTGATATTTTGATTGCAGGTACAGCCTGTGCTTCCAATATCGATCAAATCATCACGGCTGATAAGGATTTTGAAATAATTGCACGCTTTTCAGATCTGCATGTTATTCGGTATTCTGATATGTAAATTATATTATTCTCAAAAATTTTTAGAAGGGTTTATTGTCTGGAAATTATTCGGATGTGATATTTTCTATTCGCTCTATATACCTCATACTCCGGTCTGCTCTTTCCTCTTCCAGAATCAGGTGTAGCACTTCCTGTATATTGGTGAGCACCTCCTCATAGGTATCACCCTGCGCATAGCATCCCTGGACTGCTGGTATATGAGCATAATAGCCATCATCGTCCTTTTCAATGACAACACCAAAACTGGTCATGATAGTTGATATCTCCTTTCTGTAGAGTAATAAGCTTTTGTCTGGATGAAAAAGCACTTTGTGGTTGCACCATATTAGCAGAACGTCTCCTCTGATATGCGCTCACCTGAAAAGATCCAGATAACCCCTTAACTGGTATTGCTACGTGCAAGACGCATATACTCGCAAAGCACTTTTCGTTGAAGATTACTCCAAGAAACGGAAAAGGAAGTCATATGGGTATTATTAATAATCCTCACACCGGTATACAACCTTTGCATCATCAAGCGTATATATATCCGGTTCATCCTGGAGAAACCGGTGTAAGGAACGGTTCGATAGCTTCATCATTCCTCCTGCTTCATGGTGCAGAATCAACTCATGGAGCATATGTTTTATTTCTGAAAGATTTATTTCTGAAAGATCTTCTTTGATGAACTGAATGTCTGATTTCAATCTCAATGAAGAAAAACACAATATTAGACGGTAAATAGCTTTTATCAAGGCCGCTCTTGTTCGTGCAGGAATAGAGTTCTGATCTCATATTGCTCATGTTGTGAAATCTTCCCGGAGGGTTTGATCCAAAGAGCAAACCTATTTGTCTTCTCTAAACCACCATACACTAATCATGAAATATTATTGCCTTATTGAAAAAGACGAGGATGGCTACTATTATGCTTCGATCCCAACTCTTCCGGGATGTTTCACTCAGGCAAAGACATACGAAGAATTGATTGAACGTCTCCATGAGGCTATTTCGTTGTACCTTGATCTCAATGGACCCCCCGATCCAGATGAAATTCGGGAATTTGTTGGGGTCGGGGCGGTTGAAGTTAACTCCACTTAAGGCAGAAATAGTAATCAAAATCCTGCAAGATACAGGCTTTTCGTTTATTCGTCAGACGGGTGGCCATGTGATTATGCAGGATCCCGATGGAAGGAGTGTTGTCATTCCTGTTCATCCGGGAGAAGAACTGGGAAGGGGAATTCTTCGTGCAATTATTCGACAATCGGGACTCACAAGGGATGAATTTCTTACAAAACTCGTGACCATACGGAAGTGAGCTTCCTGGTTAAAAACAAGGTATGCTCCCAACATCAAACCCCCCTCCCGGCAGCCCCTCACTCCTCACAATCCATAACCACCATCTTCGACTCATCCATCCCCTGCACCGTCAGGCTCCCGCCTCCGGCACCCGGATACAGCGTCACCCACGAAGAAGCGGGCTCCACCACAACCCGCCAGCACTTCGTCACCTCGCCATCAAGATCAGATGAAAAGTCCGGGGCAACCGTTGCCCCTTCCCCTGTATCGGGAGAAATATCATAGAGGGTCAGCTCAACCGGCTTTGTGGTATGATTGTCTATCCGGATCTGCACCTTCCCATCAAGGAGCTCCCGTTTAACCACCACCCGCCGCATGATCCGCCCTTCAATTGCGGCAGTCTCGGGTACGGGCTTCTCCACAATCTCCGAGACTTTCCGGGCGATATCAGGGATGATCGCACAGACCGCACGGGCACGATCCTCTGCGATCCGGTTCCGGTCCCGCCGGGAGAGGAACGCCTTCAGGTCGCGGCCTAGCTCCTGGAGTGCGAGCACGATCTCTTTTTCAATCTCAGGGATGGAGGCGACTGCATCCTTGCTCTCACTGGTGAAAGGGACATTTGTTGAGGCGATATGTACCAGGATCAGCACCGGCCCGACAGGTAGCCCCGACTGTGCGATCCCATAGCCCTTCCAGTTCACAGCAGCAATCGACTGGGTGATCGCACAGGCTCCCTGCTGGTAGAGGAGCGGCACCCGGTTCGCAAACCGGAGAATCCGGGCAGTACCTTCCGCCTCAAGTCGACCGCCATACCCGATTGCAGCTTCCACCACAAACGAGTGGCCTGAAAAGACGCCCGGCGCACGGCTCCTGGATTTTACAAAATCGAGTGCAAATTCCTTCTCAATACCGGATAGAATCAGATCCTCCCCGATTGGGGAGAGGCAGCTTGAGGCAGGCGGTGCCGGGATCTTCACCTCCTGCATTGCAGTGAGGAGTTTCTTCAGATCACCCGGCTCCAGTCTGGAAGCTTTCAGCGATCCCTTCATCCCGGCATGAGCCAGAATCTCTGCTGCCGTCTTCTTGCCGACACGGGAGAACTCCTCCTGGAGAAAAAGGTCAACCGTCATCTCACTGGCCGCGGCCATCCTCTTTAAAATCCCAAACTCGATTCCATAAGGGTGTGGCTTGATCGACTGCGGGCAGGGAGGTACTTCTCCGGATACACGTTCAAATGTCGCACTCTCGCCATCGATCTCGATCCGGAACCGTGCATGGGGATTGACAATGGACGTGTATTTCAGGTACTCAAGCAGCCGCTTCTTTGCGGACATTGAGCTTTCAAACTCAAGCTCTATCCTGGTGCCATGCGGAAGTGACCAGTCGATCTCCTCGTGTGACAGCACATCCGGCTCATTTGTCTGCGTTTTGATCATCAGGGTGAACCGGTGGGCCTTTGTCTTCGCACCGGTGCGTGATATCACCATTGCCGGTACACCGCTTGTCAGCTGCGCATACAGAACCGCAGCCGAGATCCCGATCCCCTGCTGTCCCCGGCTCTGCCGTACCTGGTGAAACCGTGATCCATAGAGCAGTTTTCCAAAGACAAACGGTACCTGTTCGGGTATAATCCCGGGACCGTTATCCTCGACTGTGATCGTAAATGACCCTGATGGTGTCTTCTTAATGATCACGAGGATGTCAGGGAGGACTCCTGCCTCCTCGCAGGCATCGAGGGCGTTGTCGATCGCCTCTTTCAGCGTGGTGATAAGACCGCGGACTGGTGAATCGAAACCAAGGAGATGCTTGTTCTTTTCAAAGAACTCCGCAACACTGATGCTCTTCTGTTGCTTTGCAAGTTCCTCAGCGAGTACCACTGCCAACCACCCCGGCAACGGCTTCCTCGATCGACAAAGTCTGCTGTTCTCCGGAGGCAAGATCCCGGAGTGTCACCATCCCGGCTTCAGCCTCTCGCCCTCCGATAACAGCAACGAAATCAGCATGTTTTGCCGCCTGCGAGAGCTGTGCAGAGAGGCTCTTTCCCATAAGATCAGTAATCGTCCTGACCCCGGCCTGCCGGAATGCAGCTGCAACCCTGATCCCAAAGATCCGGCCCTCAGGTGTCGCAACAACCGCAACAGTCTGCGGCCGTTGCATTTCACTCTCTCCCCGAGATACCATCACACGGTCAAATCCGATCGCAAACCCGCAGGACGGGGTATCTTCACCACCGAAGAGGTGGGCAAGGCGGTATGCCCCTCCTCCCATGATCTGGTTCTCGGCACCCAGATTTTCTGCAAATGCCTCGAATACACATCCGGTATAGTAGTCGAGGCCGCGTGCAATCCCGAAGTTCTGGATATATGGCACCTCATGTGCATCCAGTATTGCAAAAGTCTCACGGATCCGCTCTTCTTCAGGTATGGCACCTGTGATTGCAAATGCATCATCCAGTGTCTTTGACTCTATGAGGGCTGTTAAGGATCCGGCAAGATCGCTCTTCAGCCCCATTCCCTCAAGTGCCTCATAATCCCTCTTGTCAAGGCATCCCCGAACCTGTTTCTGGAGTTCCGGTTCAAGATCATCAAGGAGGCTCCGCATCATCGCAAGGTCGCCGACACGCAACTCAAACGATACCCCGGTAGCTTTCAACAGGTCATAGCCCACCGCCATCACCTCGGCATCGGCCATCGCAGAATCAGCACCGACAAGCTCGATACCAAACTGCCAGAACTGCCGGTACCGTCCCTTCTGCGGCCGTTCATACCGGAAACAATCACCGAAATAGTACCAGCGAACAGGCTTGTTCAGCACCTTTGCCTCATTCACATACATCCGCAGGACAGGTGCTGTCAGTTCGGGACGGAGCGCAATATCGCGTCCGCCTTTATCCTGGAACGCATACATCTCCTCAATGATTCCCTCGCCTGAACGGAGGGTGAAGAGTTCGAGATTTTCAAACTCAGGAGTGGCAACCTCACGGTACCCCCAGCGTGAGACAGTCTCCCGCATCGTCTTTTCGATACTCCTCCGTGCTTCAAGCTCATCCGGAAAGAAATCCCTTGTTCCTCGTGGTTTCTGAATCATCACGCATCACGTATACATTATCTCTTCTTTGTCTTCACTGCACCGAGGAATCGCTCGAGATTCCCTTCATCGCTCCATATCTTCTCCCGCTCATCTCTTCCCTGAAGATAGAGGGCGGCGAGCACAAGTCCGATCCCGAGGAACAGCTGGCCGAAGAAGGCAGCAGCAACTCCGGCCGAGGCAAGAGCCATCCAGATTACACCCCGGAGTGCTGCCCTCCGATAGAGTTGCCGTCCTGTTCTCCCATAGATCCGGAGATCACGCATCCAGAGAAATATCACAACTGCGGCTCCAAAACAGGTGACAGGAAAGAGGATATCCATACAATGAACTTATTATGCGCCTCGTCCCTTGATAATAGTGACCATGCCGATAAATTCCCGCATATTGAATCTCATGGAAGAGGTACGATCCGGCAGATGCTCTCCGGAAGAGGCCGCCGACCATATCGGCGGGCTTCGCCTGGAGGAGATTGCAGGAGTCGCCCGACTTGACCTTGGACGTTCGATCCGTTGCGGTATTCCCGAAGTGGTTTTGGCTGAGGGGAAGGATATCTCTCATCTTATTGAGATCATGAGGCGGTATGTGGAAGCATCCGGCCGGTGTGTTGCGAGCAGGGCTACAGAAGAACAGGCAGATGCCATTATGAACGCTGCCTCTGACCTCATCTGCGAATATTATCCTGAGGCCCGGATCGTTATCCTCTCGAACGGAACAGAAAAACCAGAGAACGGTGGAACGGTTGGCATCATCACCGCTGGCACTTCTGATATCCGGGTGGCAGAGGAGGCACGGATCATCGCAGAGGAGATGGGCTGCAGGACACTCACGGCATATGATGTTGGTGCTGCCGGCATTCACCGTCTCTTCCATGCACTCAAAGAGCTGGGGGATGCCGATGCCTTCATCGTCTGCGCAGGAAGGGAAGGAACCCTACCCGCCGTTGTCGCAGGACTTGTCGATCGGCCGGTGATCGGTGTTCCGGTTTCGGTTGGGTATGGGTACATGGGAAAAGGCGAGGCGGCACTTGCCAGCATGCTCCAGTCCTGTGCGGTGCTCGCAGTCGTCAACATCGACGCAGGTTTTACGGCAGGTGCATTTGCCGCACAGATCGCATCAGGGGTACGAAAAGAATGAAACGTGGTTTTTATATCGGACGCTTCCAGCCATATCATAACGGCCACCAGGCGGTGCTGGAAGGGATCGCAGAGGAGGTTGACGAGATCATTATCGGTGTCGGGAGTGCCCAGCTCTCCCATGATATGCAGAACCCGTTCACTGCAGGAGAGCGGGTGCTGATGATCACCCGCGCGCTTGAGGAGATCGGGTGTCCGTTCTATGTGATACCGATTGAGGATCTCAGAAGAAACGCCCTCTGGGTTGCTCATGTTACCTCGATGACACCACCGTTTGACATATGCTATACCTCCAACCCGCTTGTGATCCAGCTCTTCAGAGAAGCATCAATCTCAATCAAATCCCCTCCGATGTACCTCCGTGAAACCCTCTCAGGAACCGCGATCCGACAGAAGATGCTCCTTGGAGAGGAGTGGGAACAGTGTGTACCTCCAGCAGTTGTCGAAGTGATCCTGGAGATTGATGGTGTCTCACGCCTGCGAACCATCTCCGAAACCGATTGAATATCAATAGGCAGAACCAACGATACTATCAATGGCACAGACAAAACCGACCCCTCCCTTTGCTGAAGTGATCAACCGGTACTGGTACATGACTCCCGGTGTCGCTATTATCGGCGTACTCCTCACCGCTCTTGGGATCACCCTGCCTCTCCCGTTTCTGGCAGCACCCGGAATATGGGGTTGTATCATAGCGTCTTTCCTCCTGCTTGGGATGGCTTTTGCCGATCCGAAGCGTGACCTTGTATCGATGTTCACACCGCTCTATGCAGTCATCTTCTTCATCCTGCCAAGCGACATCCCGCAGGAGCTCCCGCTGATGGTGCTCTTCACAGTAACGATCATCATCCTGACGGCGCGGCTCCAGTGGCGGATCAGGAAAGGATAAAGAGCATCCCCAGCCCGCATTAGGTTCATCTGGCAGAATATGCCGGATTATCCCTTTTATCAATACTCAAATTTTCGAGCCGGAATAACTGATATCCTTTTCCCGGCAACGAGAATATCCTCTTCCTGATCGAGCGTCAGAATATACCCGACATCAAGCCCGAAGTACTCCATTGCTTCTGTCAGCCCCTCGATCTCCCGCTTTTTATTCCGGGTGGTCAGCTCATAGCAGACCTGTATCGCCTTTGTAATCTTCGTCTTCTCTTTGACGAGGAAATCGCACTCACCCTTTTCACGGAAATAGAAGAGCTCCCGGTACCGCTTCCTGAGCTCAAGGAAGACATGGTTCTCGAGGAACCTGCCCGAATCGTCTGAGAACTGGATCGAATTTGCACGAATAAGACCGTTATCTATGGCATATACCTTCTTTGGGTTGATCTGCCTGGTTTTCTGGGAATAGGAGAACCGTGGCAGGGTGAAGATGATGTATGCATCCTCAAGCAGATCAACATATGATGCGATGGTGGTCACCGATCCGATTGCAGAAAAAATCTTCTGCAATTTTGAGAGTGTGAACTCCCTGGAAGTATTCCCCAGCAGATAGACTGCAATTTCTGTTACAATGTGTGGGTTTTTCACGGGATTTCTGAAGATAATATCCCGTGCAATGATGTCCAGCAGAAGATTCTGCAGGACCTCATCCATTTCAGTTCTCAAATATTCCGGAAAACCGCCCGAAGCAAGATACTCGCCAAATGAATCTGCTGAATCCTCGCGTTCCATGTACTCCAGGTATTCATGATAGGAGAATGGAAAGAGCTCGATTCGAAGATTTCTTCCTGTCAGCTTTGTCCCGAGCTCACGGCTCAGGAGTGATGCATTCGATCCGGTGATCACCACCTTCTTCTCGTTCTCCAGAAGATATCGTACATACGATTCCCAGCCTGAGATGTTCTGGATCTCATCAAAATAGTAGAGATCTGCCTCATGAAACTCCTCGGAAAAGGCTTCTTCCAGCATCTCAATGTCCCTGATTTCAAAATCAGCAAGTCGGGGGTCCTCAAAATTCAGGTAATAAAACTCCTCCTCTCTCTTCATCGACTGGACGAGGAGGGTGCTTTTTCCGCACCGTCTGATACCGGATATGATAATCGCAAAATTGTGAAGTGGCTTCACTCGTATAAGATCCTGCCGGGTAACACCGGGCTTGCGCCTCTCTATTGCCTCTCTCTGGGATCTCAGGATCTTTCTGAGTTCGCTCTTCAGGATCATGGTATACGAATAGTGTTCATTTGAAATGATAAATCTATCCATTCTAAATGGACACTATTGATCAATACAAATGGAAAGAATTGATCATTTGAACTGGACAATCTTCCCGACCCAATACATCAGGATAATGAGCAGACTATCTCATTGGAAAAAAAGGCTTTATAATGCCCCCACTCTAAAACGAGTCGAGTGAGACTGAGCCGAACTCGTCTGTAAGCTGCCTGACACTGGTGACGCCAAATGCTGTCTGGACAATATCCAGTTCAAGGGCAACAGCTGCATCCACCATATAATCCAGAATATCGATCGAGAGCTCCTTCTTCTCCCGTGACTTTCTCATCTGGTCCAAAAGAAATGTGACTTTGGCGGGATCTTCGCTTCTGAGCTTCGCAAGCGTCACCACGCACATTGAGATCCTGGTGAGGTTCCTGTCAGTCCCGGTGATCGTATCGAAGAAATTCTTCAGCACCTGTGCCTGATACACCTCGCCAGCCATACGTAATAACTCCTTCACATCCAGGTAATATAAGGCTTTCGCAGGATTGTAGCCCAACCGGCTTATTGTGGCGCTTCACTTGCAGAAAACCACTATTCCCCACCTTATTTTGCTGCACTTACTATCCGGATAATATCCCCACTTTTGAGTTCTGCTGTATCCTTGATCCGCATCTTTGTCCGTGCATCAATTGCATGCAGAAACCCTTTCCCGATATCGGTATGAACCCGGAACGCAAGGTCACGGGGGTTCGATCCCTTCTTCATCAGGAAGGCATCGGGAAGCACCCGGCCCTTTCCGTCAGTATAGTGGGTCTCGTCCTCAACCGGATAGACGACGATAAGGTCGAGAAGCGAGAATATCGCATGATTGACTGCCTGCTGAACACCGGTTCCATCGAAACGCTTCATTACATCCCGAATCATTGCCAGTCCCTTCTTCTGCTGCGGCGTCATCGCTACAGATTCAATCTCTGAAAAATCCGGATCACCCGGAAGATACCTGATTAAACCTGCAGAGGCAGCATTTCTCAGCGCAAGCTCGCCCGCTGCGGTTGCCCGGATCATCTCAACCGGCAGTGTGTTCAGCATATCTTCAGTTGCCATATCTGCCTTATTGAGTAGAACTACCATCGGCTTGTTGATGGTTACCAGTGCATCAGATAATCGGCAGAGTGCATCTGCATCTGCCCTGAAGAGATCGACGTCAGTTGCATCAATGGCAGATCTGATATCCTCGGCTGATATGGAAAGACCTGCAAGTGCCTCTGCAAGATGTTCGATCAATGCGGGCTCCTTCCCCTGCGCGGCACGGGTGAGTCGTGGGAGGTGTTTTTCAATGATTCCGGAGACCCACATCGCCATCTCATATCGCAGGAACCGCACATCTTCCATCGGGTCGTGGGATCCCAAATCGACCGGGTTTCCTTCTGCATCTGTTCCCCCGCTCGCATCAACCACCTGGATGATTGCATCGGCTGATCGGAGGTGATCTAAGAACTGGTTTCCAAGTCCTTTACCAAGATGCGCATCCGGGACAAGCCCGGCAACATCCACGAGCCCGACACCGATGAAGCGGAATCCATCTTTGCACTGATCACACTGAAGCCCCAGATCCCTGCATGGGCAGGGTACGCGGGCATAGGCAACTCCGTGGTTTGCATCGATGGTGGTGAACGGGTAGTTTGCTATCTCGACATCGGCAAGTGTCGCCGCTTTGAAAAAAGTCGACTTTCCACAATTTGGTTTTCCGGCAAGTGCAAGGGTGATCATCGTAATTGAAATGTACGACCGATGCATATTAACATGCATGGGCTATACCACACGAGAAACTGCATACTTTGACGCACCCGGACCACAAAATACGGATGATTGTATCCAGCTCTGTGTATCACGGGCACAGGATGAACATATCAACGTAATTGTCCTTGCAAGCACCTCCGGCGCGACCGCCCTTTCTTTCCAGAAGGCGGTAAAAGGCACCGGCATCCGCCTGGTGGTTGTAACGCATGTCGTCGGCTTCTTAGAGCCAGGTATCTGGGAGTTCTCAGAAGATGCAAAAGCATCACTTCTCGCAGAAGGCCACACAATCGTCACCGGCACGCATGCCCTCTCCGGCCTTGAACGCGCCCTCTCCCGATCCGCGCGGGTTGGTGGCGGATCAAGGACAGAGGCGATTGCAGAAGCTCTCAGGCGGGTTGTTGCAGTCGGGCTGAAGGTTGCCGTTGAATGCGTGCTGATCGCAGCCGATCAGGGTGCAATCGGAGTCAAAGACGAGGTGATAGCTGTCGGTGGAACAATATCCGGTGCAGACTGTGCTGCTGTCATCCGCCCGGCCCACACTGCTTCATTCTTTGACCTCCAGGTGCGGGAGATGATCGCGATGCCAAGGAACCGGTGAGCCATGATCCGTGAGGCATTCATCGATACATTCGGGCTGTTGAAGCGATTCCCCCTCCTCTGGCTTGGAGGGCTCGTGATCGGCGCCGTCTCAATCGGCGACATACTCCTTGGAGAAGCAAACCCTGCTATTTCAGGAGCTCTTCAGCTACTTTCACTCCTGCTCTTCCCCTTCATCATCGCCGGGAGCTATGGCATCATCAGGGAGAAGAAAGGAGATATCTCCGACTTCATGAGCTATGGCACCCGGTATTATTTCCGGGTTCTGCTACCGTTGATCGTCATCATCTTTGCCGCATTCGTGACGATCTTTCTGCTCTTAATTCCAATGGCAATCATGGGAGGTGATCTGAATCCGGATATGGTCTTCTTCATTGCAATGGGTGTCACCATCCCGATCATCCTGCTGACATACTTCTATGACTGCTTCGCAGTCTTTTCGGATGAGAAGATCTTCGACTCTATCCGCTCAAGTATCACACTTGTACTGTTCCATTCCTGGAAGGTCCTCCTCTTCATCGTGGTGAACGTTGTCGCCCTTGGCATGCTTCTCTTTGGTCTCGCCTTTGTCTGGATGGGTATCCTCTGGGAGAAGGTGAGTGAGATTGGTGCAATGGATCCTGATCTGCTGGCTTCGATGAGTGGTGAAGAGGTGTTGAACCTCCTTGGTCCGGATGCCCTCTTTGCAACAGCAGTCATACTCTTCATCTGGGCGCTGATCGCAACACCGTTTACCCTTGCTTTCAAGGCATCCTTCTTCCAGCGGCTTGGAGATGTGCCGATTGTCGAGCAGCAGGTGGGCGTCTATGATGAGAAGGGACGCTGGTATAAGTACTGAATTTAACAGCATCTCCTGTTGAATCTGAGAAACATAAGGGGAGGGAATAACTCTCCAGTTTTTTTTGTAACTGCCTTTTTACGATCATACCAGCAGAAGCACCATCATTACCGCACAGATACCTCCGCCAAATGTGGCAAGGAGATTTGTGCCGGCATTTCCGATGAATCCACTGTTTTCAAGGGTCGCCCCGATAAGACTATCGATATTGGTTCCAAGGAATCCTGCAAGGAGACAGATGAAGAAGACGGGGAGTGGAATCATCTGGAATCCGTACGCGATCCCGGCAATTATACAGGATCCAAGGAGCGATGCAGCCTCACCCCTTATTGTAACCCCCCCGTTTGTTCCTTCCGGAACCCGTTTTAGTGTGGTGATCATAATCGGCTGTCCGCCGGTCACTCCTATCTCGGAGGCGACAGTATCTGCCGTTGCTGTTGCCACACTACCGACAAAAAGGGCGGTCCAGATTGGATCTCCGGTAAGCCCGAAGAGGACTGCAGCTCCGGTTCCGACAAGTCCGTTTGAGAAGGCGTTCTTATACCCTCTTGCGCCACCCCGCTCCTGTTCAACACCCATCGCCTTCTTCTGGGCATACTTAAACCGGGTACTTGCGGATCCGATGATAAAGAAAGCGAGCATCACAAGGAACCATCGGACATCGGCAAAGACAATCAGAAGAACACCGATGATTGCACCGGAGAAAAGCCCTGAGAGATCTGCTGCACCGATCCGGAAGGAAGTATACCCAAAAAGGAGTGCAATCGATGCTGCGACAAAGAGGAGGAGGATATTCACCTGGAAGTCCAGCTCGATAAAGAGGAAGATCGTCATCGCCACCCCGAGCATGATGATCATATAGGCATCCTTCCTGCCTTCCAGAATTGATTTGAGCATCAGCGCGACGAGCACCCCGATGATCAGGACAAGCGGCTCGATACTTCCAAGGTAAGCCATCACAAGAAGAGCACCCGCAAATGCCCCTCCTGTATAATGCAGATATGCACGTTTTCCTTCACCGGCTGCCCGGTATGCCAGTTCACCGAGGGTGACGATACCAACGGTGGCGCCAAATGCCACAAGCGGGAGGATTCCAATCCCATAGAGGAGGGCTGTTGCACCCAGGGCGAGGGAAATGTATTGTGTTCCCCGAATCAGGTAGAGGACAGCTGAAAAGGAGATAACAAAGATTGCGAAGAGCCACGCTGGCAGAATGAAAGGAGAGATGAGAATCCCGAGGATCGCAACGATAGTTGCTGCCAGAAGGCGTGGCTGGCTCTTCATGAATAGGAAACATTGGTGAGGCGGAGAGAATAACCTTCGTATCTCTCCCATTAGCGGTGCGATCAGTATATCAGATGACGCAGACAACCTGTTATAAATGTCGTCACCCGAGGATCTCACAAAAACCTATGATTATGCCGAGGTTGAGCGGCGATGGCTCGATCAATGGCGCGATGAGGATTTTTATTTTGATTGGGAATCAGCAAAGCCACGATATATCATCGATACGCCCCCTCCATACCCGACGGGTCGCCTGCATATCGGGCATGCACTGAACTGGGTCTATATGGATATCGTTGCCCGGTACAAGCGGATGCGCGGCTATAATGTGATGTTCCCGCAGGGGTGGGATTGTCATGGCCTTCCGACAGAAGTGAAGGTGGAAGAGATCCATGGCATAACAAAAAATGACGTTCCCAGGGAAGAGTTCCGCCAGATGTGCCGTGATCTCACACGCGAGAACATTCGTATGATGCGCCACTCTCTCAGGCTGATGGGTTTCTCGGTTGACTGGAGTAACGAATACATAACGATGGAGGAATCGTATTACAGTCTCACCCAGGCATCGTTTTTACAAATGCTGAAAAACGGCTATATCTACCAGTCCGAGCACCCCGTTAATTACTGTACCCGGTGCGAGACCGCAATTGCCTTTGCAGAGGTTGCATATTCTGAGAATACGACACTGCTTAATTACTTTGATTTCGATGGCGTGGAGATTGCAACTACGCGCCCCGAACTCCTCGCAGCATGTGTCGCCGTCGCCGTTCATCCTGATGACAACCGGTACCACACCCTGAAGGGAAAGACCCTCACCGTTCCTCTCTTCTCGTATCCTGTGCCGGTAGTCGAGGATGAAGCAGTCGATCCGGCTTTTGGTTCAGGTGCTGTGATGATCTGCACCTTCGGAGATAAGCAGGATGTTGTCTGGTGGAAGTCCCATAACCTCGACCTCAGATCCGCAATTGATCAGAAAGGTGTGATGACAGCAATCTGTGGAAAATATACCGGAATGAAGGCGAAAGAGTGCCGTGAAGCGATACTCTCGGACATGAAGGAATCGGGTATTCTGAAAACGCAGGAGGAACTGCCCCAGCGGGTCGGAACATGCTGGCGGTGCCAGACCCCGATCGAGATCCTCTCGGCACGACAATGGTTTGTGAAGGTGAGGCCTGAGGAGATTGTCAGTGCTGCTTCAGAGATCACCTGGTATCCTGAACATATGCAGACCCGGCTTCTGAACTGGACGCAACAGATGGAATGGGACTGGTGCATTTCACGGCAGCGGCTCTTTGCAACGCCAATCCCTGTCTGGTTCTGTTCAGATTGCGGTGAGATGATCCTTCCTGTTCCAGAGGATCTCCCCATCGATCCAACGGTGGATTCCCCGAAACATCCCTGTCCGGTCTGTGGATCGAATTCATTTGCCGGAGAGACAGATGTTCTTGATACATGGATGGACTCATCCATCTCACCACTTGCAATCACGAAGTGGGATGGGAAGACAACACCAGCATTCTATCCGACACAGCTCCGGCCGCAGGGGCATGATATCATCAGGACGTGGGCATTCTATACGATCCTCAGGTCAATGGCGCTCACGCAGAAGAAACCCTGGGATGGAATCATGATTAACGGCATGGTCCTTGGTGAAGATGGTTTCAAGATGTCGAAGTCTCGGAACAATGTCATCACCCCGGATGAGCTGATCGATCGGTACGGGGTGGATGCCCTCCGCCAGTGGGCCGCGGTTGGGGCTGCGATGGGCTCTGATATCACATTTACCTGGAATGATGTCGTCGCAGCATCCCGGTTCCAGACGAAGATGTGGAATATCGTCCGCTTCTCACTTCTCCAGATCAGAAAAGACGATTCTGTATCTTCAGACAGGCCAACAGAACTGGCTGACCGCTGGCTTCTGTCAAAACTCTCGGCAACAGTACAGGAGGTGACAGATGCCCTTGATTCTTACCAGTATGATAAAGGATTGAAGGCTATCCGTGACTTTGCATGGTCATCATTAGCAGATAACTATCTCGAGCTTGTCAAAGGGAGGCTCTATTCAGATCTCCCATCCCGGGCCGGTGCCGTCTTTACCCTGAAAACAGCACTCGATACCCTCTGCAGACTGCTTGCGCCGTACACCCCCTTCTTTGCAAGTGAATGCTACTATCACCTTTCAGGAGGTCGGATCATCGATCAGCAATGGCCTGGCCTTGACTATATTGACCCGACAGCAGATGAAAACGGCAATCTTCTTGCATCTGTTGTTGGGCAGCTCCGGAAATACAAGCATGATGCCGGACTTGCCCTGAACGCGCCGCTTGGCCATGTGACCATCTATACTCCCGGCAAAACAATCGATGATGGTGGAGATGCCGGAAGGACAACCAATGCGGAGATTGAGTGGAGATCAGATGAGCCTCACCTTGACCGCGTGCTCTCGGATATCACCTTTAACATGGGGATCATAGGCCCTGCATTCAGAAAGGAGGCAGGGGCTGTGATGCAGGCGATACGGGCGCTCCCGCCGGAATCGCTTGAAGCAGGTGTTGACACAATTAGTGTCAACGGGTCAGATATCAGTATACCGGATGGTTCATATGCCCCCGTCTTCTCCTATGCAATTGAGGGAGAAGAGGTGGATCTTCTCACGGTTGGCGATGCGCTTCTTGCGATCCGCAAACGCGCCTGATCTCTTCTGCCACAAAGGAGGCGATCTCCTCCATCTCCTCTTCAGCGTCAATGAGGACAAAACGCTCTGGCTCCACACGGGCACGGCTTAGATAGACCTGTTGGACCGCGGCGAGCACCTCTTCCCGCTCGAAATGTTCCAGCACACCCTCTCTGTCGATCCGCTCAATTGCGCGCGCTGGCGGGATGATCAGCAGAAATGTGAGATCCGGTGTCAGTGACCAGCCTTCATGGAGTGCAGCCAGCCATCTCCCGGGATCATCGATTACCCCTGAGAGGGTCACCTGCTGGTAGGCAAACCTCGAGTCGGTAAACCTGTCTGAGATCACAATCCTCCCGTCATCAAGAGCCGGCCATACGATTGTTTTCAGGTGCATCGCATGATCTGCAACAAAGAGCAGGGCCTCTGAGATTGGATCAGTCTCTTCGGCTATTGCCTGCCTGACCGCTTTTCCGATCCAGGTTGCGCCAGGCTCGCGCGTGAAGACACAGTTGAGATCGGATAACCTATTTTCAAGCCTCTTGATCAGGGTGCTCTTACCAGATCCATCAATTCCTTCGATTGTAATCAGCAGAATGATCCCCTCCTGATATACTCAACGGGTACTTTTCCGGTATGGATGGAGGTTGCAATGATCGCCCCGTCATATCCGGCATCCGCGAGTGTCTGAAGGTCGTCAGGATCACGGACTCCGCCACCATGGAGAAGAGGTAGTTCTGTATGGGATCGATAATGTTCCGCATCGGTGCGGTTGATTCCGCCCTCGCTACCAACTTCGGAGATATGAAGAAGGATGCAGCCTGAGAACCCCCATTCCTCTGCGCGGGAGAGGATCTGATCCGGCATTTGTCCACCCGGAATGACGCGCCCGTCTTTCACATCCACGCTCAGATAACCGCCTGAGAAGCCAGAGAGATCACTTCCGGCGGTCTCAGTTCCGATGACATTCTCGATGAAGGGCGCATCAAGCATATCCAGAGGCCCCCTGCACCCCCTGTCGATATAGCAGCGGGCGACGAGATCGCCAAGTCCCATCACCGTTTCGTCATGCGATCCGACTCCGGCAATCCTGTCCAGGTCCGCAATGTAAACAGACTTCGGCCGGACCGCTTCAATGTATCCCCGGGGTTCTGCTGTAGGCGAGAGTCCCCATGTGAGCGGGGCATATTCAGAGCGCCTTCCTCCTCTCCCATGAACGACCCGGCCACCTTTGAGATCTAGTGCACAAATGAGCTGCATGATAGAACGCAATCACTATTATCATCGGAGATCATTAAGTTCTATGGAATTACTTGTCAGCCCGAGTTCTTTGGAAGAGGCGAAACTCTCTCTTTCTGCTGACATCGTCGATGTAAAACGCCCTGCTGAAGGATCGCTTGGTGCAAATTTCCCCTGGGTGATCCGGTCCATCAAAGAGATTACAGGTGAAAAACCGATCTCAGCCGCTATTGGCGATTTTGCTCCGAAGCCCGGCACCGCCGCGCTTGCGGCATATGGAGCCGCCTGCGCCGGAGCTGATTATGTCAAGATAGGCCTCATGTTTTCGGACGCAGAAGATGCGCGCCAGGTGATCCGGGCCGTTGTCAAGGCGATCAAACCTGAGTTCCCCGAAAAGACGGTTGTCATTGCTGCATACTCGGATTATGAGCGCCTTTTAACGATCTCTCCCTTTGACATGGCGGCAATCGCCGGAGAAGAGGGTGCGGATATTTCGATGATCGATACTGGATTAAAGGATGGAAAGAGCACCTTTGAATTTATGGATGAGGCTGCTCTCACCTCCTTTACACGGGAGAATAAAAAGCTTGGAATGAAGACAGCTCTTGCAGGTTCGCTTGTATTTGAGGATATTTCTCCCCTGAAGCGGATTGATCCCGATATTATCGGTGTCCGGGGTATGGTCTGTGGTGGTGATCGGTCATGCACCATTCAGCCGGAGCTGGTCGAGAAGGCGCTGGCCATGGTCAGGAGTTGATGTATGTTTAAAGAGAAGCTGAATATCCCTATTTCGCTCACCTTCGATGATGTGTTACTGGAACCTGCGGAATCCTTTGTCGAGCCGAGCCAGGCCGATGTTCGATCCCGTTTCTCAAAGAACATTCCACTGACGATCCCGATCTGCAGTTCGGCAATGGATACGGTGACTGAGCATGAGATGGCGATTACACTTGCACGTGAAGGAGGAATCGGTGTTATTCACCGAAACCTCACTGCTGAAGACGAGGCAGAGATGGTCAGGACTGTCAAACGTGCTGATGATCTCATCGAACGGCAGGTTCTCTATGTCGATCCAAAAGCAACGATCATCTCAGTCGAGCGGCTGATGAACGAGCACGGCATCGGCGGAGCCCCGGTTGTCGAGGATGGACAGCTGGTCGGGATCATCAGCCGGCGTGATATCCGGGCAATTGTAGGGAGGCGTGGAGAAGAGCCTGTTGAACAGGTAATGACCCACGATCCATTCACTGTTGGCGAGGATGTCACCCCGGAACAGGCGCTTGAACTGATGTACATGAAGAAGGTCGAGCGGCTGCCGGTGCTGAACAGGAAAGGTGCGCTTCTTGGGATAATCACCATGCAGGATATCCTGCAGAAACGGCAGTTCCCGCGGGCAAACCGTGATGAGCACGGAAAACTGAGAGTGGCGGCTGCTGTCGGCCCCTTTGATTTCGAACGTGCGATGCTCCTTGATGAGGCGGGTGCAGATGCACTTGTTATCGACTGTGCACACGGCCATAACATGAATGTCGTAAAATCTGTCAGGGATATCAAGGGGAGTGCCAAAGCCGACTGTGTGGCAGGCAATATTGCTACCGGGAAGGCGGCCTCGGAATTTGTCGATGTTGTGGACGGGATAAAGGTCGGTATCGGGCCTGGTTCAATCTGCACGACCAGGGTTGTCGCAGGTGTCGGATTACCCCAGATCTCTGCAATCGCCTCGGTTGCTGATGTTATGAACGAGGCCGGGGTTCCGGTGATTGCTGATGGTGGCATCCGCTTCTCAGGCGATGTCGCAAAGGCGATCGCTGCCGGTGCCGATAGCATCATGGTCGGCAGCATGCTCGCTGGAACAGATGAGTCTCCCGGCCGAATTATCGTCATCAAAGGAAGGCGGTATAAGCAGTACCGCGGCATGGGTTCCCTTGGTGTCATGACCGGAGGGCAGTCGAGCGATCGGTATTTCCAGGCAAAAGGGATCGGTGCAACGAAGTTTGTTCCAGAGGGTGTTGAAGGAGCAATCCCTTATGTCGGCGAGGTCTCTGATGTGGTGTACCAGCTCGTCGGCGGACTGAAGTCCGCGATGGGCTATACCGGTGCCCGGACGATCGAGGATCTGAAAAAGCGGTCACGCTTTGTCCGTATCACCGCCGCCGGGATGAAAGAGAGCCATCCGCACGATATTGTTATTACAGATGAGGCCCCGAATTATCGGCTCTCATCGTAATATTTTTATAATTAAAATCCTAACATAATGTTAGTATGCTCGACCATGTCGAGGTCTCCCGCCTGCTTGATATTCTTGGAAACCGCAACCGAAGGCGTATCATCGAACTGCTTCGCCAGAAGCCGTGCTTTGTGACAGAGATATCCGATCGGCTGATCCTCTCTCCAAAAGCTGTTATCGAGCACCTGAATATGATGGAACGGGAATCGCTCATCGGTTTTTTCCTTGATGAGCGGCGGAGAAAATATTATTATCTCCAGACAGAATTTGACCTCGTCGTTTCTGTAAGAAATCCGAAAGGAGAGCAGCGCACCGCAAGCCTCCCCTCAGCTGATCTCCGTCTTATTGAAGCCCTTTCAATGCTCAGAAGGATGGCACGAGCCAGAGAGGCAATTCTTGATACCCTTGAGAATCTTGAGCGGGATATTGAGGCGACGATGAATGATATCGTCAGGATGAACAGTGGAGACAAAGGGCAGGGTATTGATCTCGATATCATTATCACCCTCTCTCACCAGGATCTCACCCTTGATGAACTGGTGGAGATCATGGAAGTGGATAAATCTGCTGTTCTGGCTTCGCTCGCCACCCTTCTGATGCGGGGTATTGTGACACAGGATGGAGAGCGGTACCGTATCGAGGGTATCTATGGAACGCCACAGGCTTGAAGATGACGGCTCATACCGGAGGGGGAGCCTGCGTATCATCGGGTGTATTCTCCGGCCGGAAGGGGGTTTTGGAGGCTATGTCCTTGTCCCGGTAGAGAACCATCCTCCGGATATACCCTTTGAAATGATCGAGACGGAGAACCGGATCTACATTACAGCTGCACTCCCACCAGACACCATGCTCACCTCAGCACCCTATGCACGGATCGAGACAGAAAGAGTGGCAATTGTCGTGAACGAACATGAAACCTGGATCCCTCTTCCCTCCCGGATCAATGTCTTTCATTCGACATATACCATCAGGCATGGGGTGATGGATATCTTCTGCAGAAAACCTGTCTTCTTCACCCTTTAATCCTGACAACAGCGTTTGCAGCCATCCTGCGGACATAAGGGTTCTCGTCTTCAAGAAGTGGTTCCAGATCCAATGCAGCAGCAGGAATCCCGAGTGTGCCAATTCCTTTTGCTGCCATATACCTGACATGATCTTTTTCATCAGAGATAGCAGAGCGGATATGGGGATAGGCAAGGGGATTTTTGATCATTCCAAGCGCCTCGCATGCCCGATAACGAACCACCCACCATTCGTCTCTCAGGAGTGCTGCAAGCGGAGCAATCGCCGACTCTCCGGCACTACCGAGGATTTCAGTTGCTGCCTTTCTGACCTCTTTATTATCATCCCTGAGAGCTCCAATTAAAAACGGAATCGCCTGTTCACGATCTGAAGATCCCATATCCCTGAGTGCTGCGATCTTCTCTTCAGGGGATTCTGCTGTACGATAGATCCCGGCTATCTGATCAAAGGTGGATGGAGTATTATTTTTACCATAAATCATATGAAATATTTTTGTGCGGGATGGTATTGTTCTTTGTCCCTGCCAGTCTCCCTCATCATCACCGATAGGTGGCATGATCACGATATAGTGTATCCACTGTGGCATTCAGTATGCATACGCGCCCTCCAGCGGGAACAAATATCTGTATCAAGCCCAATGGTAAGAGTGATCTCCATGGAGACAGACCGCACCATTCATCAGGGTATTTCCGACTCAGTGCTGCTCTATACTCCGAAAGTCTTTCATAACCGCGAACTCTCCTGGATACAGTTCAACAGGCGTGTCCTTGAAGAAGCACTGGATCGGAACCACCCGCTTCTCGAAAGGGTCAAATTCCTCTCGATCTTTGCGAATAACCTGGACGAATTTGTAATGATCCGGCTATCGGGACTCTGGAGGCAGGCCGCAGCCGGGGCACTCGAGCGACCGCCTGACGGCCTCTCCCCAAAAGAGCAGATCGCCGGTATCCGATCAGATCTCACATCTCTGTTGAATGAAGCAACCTCCTGCTGGAAGGATCATCTTCTGCCGGAACTCAAAAGTGAAGGGATTATTATCCACAGGATGGATGAATTAAGCCCGGAATATCGAAAACAAGCCCGCGAGATCTTCATCAGGGATATATTCCAAATCGTCACCCCGATGGCCTTTGATATCTCTCATCCCTTCCCCTTCATCTCAAGCCTCTCGCTAAACCTGGCAGTCATCATTAATGATAAAAAGCGGGGTCGCCTCTTCTCACGGGTGAAGGTGCCCCGTAGTCTTGTCCAGCGATTTGTTCGGCTCTTCTCCCAGGAGGATTCTGGTGGAAAAGAGCACCATTATGTCCTCCTTGAAGACTTAATCGCAGACAATCTGGATCTCCTCTTCCCTGGAATGGAGATAGCGGCCTCCTATCCATTCAGGGTGACACGGGATGCTGATTTTGAGATCGAAGAGGATGAAGCATCTGATCTCCTCACCACAATTGAGGAGAGCGTGGAGCACCGCCGGATCGGGCGCCCTGTCCGGCTTGAAGTAGATGTTTCTATCCCGGTATGGGTTCGGGACATGCTCGCCTCAAAACTCAGGCTAAACCCTGAACAGGTTGATACCTGCACCGGTCCGATTGGTATGGCCGATCTCATGGAGCTTGCAGGAATTAATCGCCCCGAACTTAAAGACGCTCCATTCCTGCCATCTGTTCCTGAAGGGCTACAATCTGAGAAAACAATCTTCCGTGCCATTAAGAAGCGGGATTATCTTCTCTACCATCCCTATGACAGTTTCATCCCGGTGGTGAGCTTCATCAGGCAGGCAGCACGCGATCCGGATGTCCTTGCGATCAAACAGACACTCTATCGTGTCGGGCAGAACTCTCCCATCGTCGAGGCTCTGATGGAGGCGCGTGAACAGGGCAAGCAGGTGACGGTTTTAGTCGAGCTGAAAGCACGCTTTGATGAGGAGAATAATATCATCTGGGCACGGGCACTTGAGCGGGCTGGTGTTCATGTGGTATACGGGCTGATAGGCCTGAAAGTGCATGCAAAACTCTGCATGGTGGTTCGCCGCGAATCCACCGGGCTTGTCACTTATACCCATCTTGGAACTGGCAACTACAATGCCCAGACTGCACGTGTATATTCCGATCTCGGTCTCTTCACCGCAGATCCGGCAGTTGGAGCCGATGTAGCAGATCTCTTTAATGCATTGACAGGCTACTCCGCAAAGATAGAATACCGGACTCTGCTCGTTTCCCATGGAAAGATGGGGCGGATGCGTGAGGATCTCATTTCCCGGATCGGTCGTGAGATACGTATGCACCGGGAATATGGGAACGGGTATATTGCCTTTAAATGTAATTCACTTGTTGACCCGGATCTTATCGCAGCACTCTATCGGGCATCAGGGGAGGGTGTACGGATCCATCTTCAGGTGCGTGGCATCTGCTGCCTGCGCCCCGGCATCCCAGGTTTTTCCGACAACATCACCGTCTCTTCAATCGTGGGTCGGTTCCTTGAACATACCAGGATCTATTATTTTAGAAACGCCGGTGAAGAGGAGGTGCTGATAGGATCAGCCGATCTGATGCCGCGGAACTTAAATGGCAGGGTTGAGATCCTCTATTCTATACGGGATAGCGAGATCAGAAACGCAGTTATTAAAACAATCCTTCAGATCCATCTGAAGGATACGGTTAAGCTTCGCCTGATGAACAGGGATGGCACCTATAAGCGGGTCGAGCCGGGTGCTGAACCGATCGATTCACAGGCATGGATGATCCAGCACAGGGGGATCTGGCATGGCAACTGAAGAGGCATTTAATCCAAAAGATCCTGACTATTACATCAACCGGGAACTCTCGTGGCTCTCCTTTAACAGGAGGGTTCTGGCAGAGGCAAATGACAGCAGGCATCCGCTCCTTGAACAGGTGAAATTCCTCGCGATCTGCGGGAGCAACCTCGATGAATTCTTTATGGTCAGGGTCTCAGGGCTTCGCCACCAGGTAAAGGACGGTATCTGGAAACTGCCTCCCGATGGAACAGCCCCCGCTGATCTCCTCTGGAAGATCCAGATTGAAGTGGATGAACTCTATTGCCTCTATGAAGAGACCTGGAGCAGGTCTCTCCTTCCGGCTCTGTCAGATGCAGGAATATCAATTGTTCAGTTCTCCCAGTTGACGGATGATGAAAAAGAGGCAATGCATGATTACTTCCAGTCTACCATCTACCCGATACTGACTCCGATGGCAATCGATGCCGCACGCTCGTTCCCCTTCATCTCGAATCTATCGCTGAATCTGGCTGTTGTCCTTGGATCAACTGATGGTCGGCGTTATCTCGCGCGGATAAAGATCCCCTCCCTCACTTTTGGCAGGTTCATTCCTGTAAAATCGTCCTCCGGAGCACCATCGTCCCGATTCATCCTCCTTGAAGATCTCGTAGCTGAGCATCTAGGCTCCCTCTTCCCGGGAATGAGTGTGGAGGGTGCATACCGGTTCAGGGTAACACGGGATGCGGAGATCAAAGTGGTCATTGATGATGCATCAGATCTCCTGACTGCAGTGGAGGACAGTATCGAATGCAGGCGTACAGGGGTGCCTGTCAGGCTTGAAGTTGATCCTGCTATGCCACCGCGGCTGATCCTCCTTCTCTCAGAGCGGCTTGGGCTGAAAGAGATAGATGTCTATGGTGTTTCCGGCTTCATCGGCCATAATGATCTCTGGCAGCTGCATGATCTCTCACGTCCCGATCTCCTTGATGAACCATTTGTTCCCCATATCACCAATCCACTGGTTCATGAAGAGGATATCTTTGATGTCGCCCGATCACGTGATATCCTCTTCTACCATCCATACGACAGCTTCATTCCGATTGTACGGCTCTTCCGTCAGGCGGCGATCGATCCGGATGTGCTTGCGATCAAGATCACCATGTACCGGATCGATAAAAAATCCCCTATTGTTGATGCCCTGATGAAAGCCCGTCAGCATGGGAAACAGGTGACGGTGGTGCTCGAACTGAAAGCAAAGTTCGATGAGCTGAATAACATCACCTGGGCGCGGGCTCTTGAGCAGGAAGGGGTGCATGTCGTTTATGGGCATGAGCGTCTGAAGGTGCATGCGAAGGTGGCATTGATAATCAGGCGTGAAGCAGATGGCATCTACCGGTATGTGCACCTAAGCTCGGGAAACTACAACACAGTGACGACCCGTATCTACGGAGATATCGGTTACCTGACCGCTGATCCTGATATTGGGGCCGATGCAACGGAGCTCTTCAACCACCTGACCGGTTATGTGGATCGGCAGGAATACCGGAAGCTCCTTGTCGCTCCCATTAACCTCCGGCAGGGGATCCTGAACCGGATTGAACGGGAGATCGAACACCAGAAGCGGGATCAGAATGGATATATCGCCCTGAAGCTGAACGGGCTTCTTGACCCTGATATCATATCCGCTCTCTACCAGGCTTCACATGAAGGTGTCAGAATGGATCTGAATGTCCGGGGGCTCTGCGCTCTTCGGCCCGGTATTGCAGGTGTTTCCGATACGATCAGTGTTACCTCAATAGTCGGCCGTTTCCTCGAACATGCACGCATCTATTATTTCCATAACGGGGGAGATGATGAGGTACTCCTTGGCTCATCCGATATGATGCAGCGGAATCTCAGGCGGAGGGTGGAGGTGCTCTTTCCGGTGCGGGATCCGGCGATCAGATCCGCTCTCATCAGGATCATGAGGGTGCATCTTTCAGATAACCAGAAATCGTGGCGGTTGAATACTGATGGAAGTTATGACAGGATTCATCCAGAGAATACAGATAAAGCCTGTAATTCACAGGAATGGCTGATTCAACACCGGGGTGCATGGCATGGGTGGAAAGAAAGAGAAGATTGATGGGGGCTTCTCCCTTTTTGGGGCACAAACTCTCAGAAGACTCACCGAGGATCTTGAAGCAGAAGCAGACGGCGTCAGGGAATCGGATGATATCGAATATATCCACAGGATGCGGGTTGCCTCACGGCGTGTCCGGGCAGCTCTTCCTCTTTTTGCCCCCTGCCTTCCCGAGTCGGCGTATAAAAAGGCGCGTAAAGGTGTCCGCTCCATTACCCGCTCACTTGGGGCGGCGCGGGATCTGGATGTACAGATCGAATTTCTTCAGTCGTTTCTTCATTCACTCCCAGACGAGCATCCTCCCGTCTGGTATGCGGGTTTCCTGCCTCCGGCAGAGGATACAACCGTCCTTGTAACAGCAGATGCCCCTCCCGTCGGTGTTTTATCTCTACCCCCGTCGCCGGGTATCCGCATGCGGATGCGTGAACTCCTCTGGAAGATTCGGGTCTATATCACCGGCGGTGTTGCGCTCCCCGCCCCGTGTGAAGAGACTGCCTTTCAACCGCTTATCAGACCGGGGATAGAATGCCTTCTCCTCAGATGGACAGAGAGGCGGGCTTCGCTCCACCCGGAGGTCGTTTCATCGGTTGATGCCTTTGAATCTTCAGGAGTTGCTGACGTACTTCTTGAGTGGTGCAGGGATCAGATCGTCTCAGCACACCTTCATGAAACCGATATCCATAGCAGGTTTACCTATGAAGCAGCATACCATGCGATCAGTACCCGGCTTGAGGAGCTGATCTCGTTTGAACGTTATGTGCCCGATCCGACAAGAATTGCAGAGCATCATGAGATGCGGATCGCAGCCAAGAGGCTAAGGTACACAATGGAGATCTTCAGTGATCTCTACCCCGATGCCCTGAAAAAGCCGATACAGGTGGTGAAGAAGCTTCAGGATCTCCTGGGAGATATGCATGACTGTGATGTCTGGCTGGATGTCCTGCCGCACTTCATGGAGGAAGAGGAATCCCGTGTCCGATCATTCTTTGGGCATAACGGGTTTATGCGGTTCATCAGGCCGGGTCTGCTGCATCTTGCAGACGATCGGAGATGCCGCCGGAATGAGCTGTATGAGCTCTTCTCTCTCCATTGGAAGGCTATGGTGGAGGATGATCTGATAGAGGATATCAGGCAGAAGATTGTCGAGCCGTTTCTCCTCGAAAACCCCGGGCTTCATGGCACTTTTGAGGGGAGGAATATACGGATCGCCCTGATCGGGGATATCCATTCAAATCTTCCGGCGCTCCAGGCGGTCATCGCGGATGCGGAACAGAGAGGGGCAACGCATATCCTTCATCTCGGGGATTTAATAGGTTTTGGACCGCATCCGGAAGAGACGCTACAACTGATTGGGGAGAAGAAAATTAACGGGATCGCAGGCAATATCGATATCGATACCCTTTCGCTCAGAAAGAATGACTGTAGAAAGAAGGCTGTTTCTGATGATGTGAAGATGCAGGCACTCTGCTGGACAAGAAAGCAGCTCTCAAAAGACAGCAGGAGTTATCTACGTTCACTCCCGCGGGAAATAAGGACACGAATCGGTGATATGACCCTCCTCCTCACTCATGGGAGCCCGGAATCGACCACAGGGCGTATCGGTCCGCATACGCCTGATATGGAACTTCTAGCATATGCGAACACAACGGGTGTGGATCTCATCGTCTCAGCACATACGCATGTTCCGTTCACACGGACGGTTTCTGAATGCCACTTCATCAATACCGGTTCGGTCGGGCGACCGGCAGATGGGGATCCGAGGGCATGCTACTGCCTGCTTGAAGCAAACCCCCTCTCTATCTGCCATATCCGGATACCCTATGATATCGAGTCTGTGACAGGCGCGATCCAGAAAGCAGGTCTTCCTGCTATCTTCTGCACGATGCTCCGGCACGGTATCCCCATCGGGGAAGCCGGGATGATTGGGAGGGGTGGAGAGGCTCCAAAGGAAATCGGGGGTATATCTGCTGAGTGTAGTGTTGATAAAATGCAGATGGGATTCGAGCCACAATGATGGAATCATCGTTGATAAAGGAAGAGAATGTTGCCTTCATCGATATCGGGACGAACTCGATCAGGCTTTTGGTTGTCAGGCTGAATCCGAATGGATCAATAACGGTTCTCACGATACAGAAGGAGGTTGCCCGGCTTGGTGAAGGCGTCTTCTCACAGGAAGAGCTTTCCGGTGAGGCGATAGGCCGCGGTGTCACGATCTGCAAACAGTTCGTCGATCTTGGGCTGGCCTACGGGGTGAGGGAATTTGTTGCGGTTGCCACATCGGCAACACGGGAGGCAAAGAATGCCGATCAGTTCCTTGAGATGCTCCTCAGGGAAGCGAACCTTGATGTCCGGGTTGTCTCAGGGAAGGAGGAGGCACGGCTGATCTACCGGGGTGTTGTATCCGGGCTTGATATCGGCACGCAACGCGCCCTCTTTATTGATATTGGTGGTGGATCCACCGAGCTGTCAGTCGGGAGCCAGCATGATTACATCACCCTTGAATCGATGAAACTTGGGGCGATCAGGGTGACAAACCAGTTCTTCCGATCAGGCGAAGAGGGATCTGTCTCCTGGAAGAAGTATTCCCGGATTCAGCAGTATGTCAGAAATGTGATCGTCCAGCCTTTAAGCCGTATCAGGAAAGTTCCCTATTCACGGGTGATCGGGAGCTCCGGTACAATCCAGAATCTGGCAGAGATTGCATCAAGGCTTTATCCTGCCAGCTCCACACCTTCCCGGTTGAGGTTTGACGATCTTGGGCATACAATCGAGCGGCTCTGCTCGATGACACTTGAAGAGCGGCGAAAAGTTCCCGGGATTAATCCAGAGCGGGCGGATATCATCATCGGTGGCGCGGTGATCCTCGAATCGGTGATGGAAGAGCTTGGAATCGCCGGGATTGAGATATCGCCCCATGGCCTGCGTGAAGGTCTTCTCATGGAATATCTCTCCCGAATACCTGGTTTTCCCCATGCAGAGAAGATATCTTCCAGAAAAAGGAGTGTTGTTCAGCTGGGACGATCCTGCCGGATTGATGAGAGCCATGCACTTACCATTGTCGCTCTTTCTGCCCGTCTTTTTGATTCGGCACGTGAAGCCGGTCTCCATTCATATACTGAAAAAGAACGAACCCTTCTCCTGTATGCAGCATACCTGCATGATATCGGCAATTTCATCTCGTTTTTGGATCATCATATCCACTCTGCATATATCATCAGGCATGCGGATCTGGTCGGTTTCGATGTGCAGGAGGTCGGAATCATGGGGGAGATTGCACGGTATCACCGGAAGAAATTTCCACGAAAGAAGGATCACAGTTTCAGCCTCTTTGATCCGGTTGTTCAGGAGCAGATCCGCATCCTCTCCCTCTTTCTCAGGATGGCTGAGCACCTCGATCGAACCCATGCAGGCCGCATAACTGATGCCTGCCTCTCAAAAGATCAGAACGGACATGTTATCCTTGACCTTGAGGCGCGTGGAGACTGTATCCTGGAGGTCTGGGGTGTCCGGTCTGAAAGCCATACAATCAGGAAGGTCTTTGGATCAGGCTTTGAGGTCATTGTCACCGAAGGGGCCGGCGATCCACTGCGCGGAGAACTCCCCGACTGATGAGTATGCCTTTCTGCTCCATCCCTCACTATTTCATCCAACCCTCAGAAACGTCTTGTTATCGATTTTATCTTTAAAATGTGTTTATTTATCCATTCTCCTCCCAATCGCCTTGAATTTCTGATTCGACATGTTTATATGTCATCTTAGCCTTTTTATTTAGTGCAGTTACCCGCCTTAACTCAGACTGGTAGAGTGCGCGGCTGTAGTAAGATCATCGCCTGCGGGCGAACTGCGCGGCTACCGCGATGTCCCCGGTTCGACTCCGGGAGGCGGGATCAACCCACAAAGTGCCCAGATAGTGTAGTGGCCTATCATGATGCCCTGTCACGGCATCGACTCGGATTCGAATTCCGATCTGGGCGTTTCCTTTTCTTTTAGATTTTCTGCAACAGAACTCTTTATCTCTCCACACCGCGAATATAATCGTATGCCTACGGCAAAAGCTTCTGTGGGGAATTGCTTTCTTTGTTGAAAGCAGGTCGCCCAAGAGAGTAACTGTTTTTGACACCACCCTGAGGGATGGTGAGCAGACACCGGGTGTATCTTTCACCCTTGAACAGAAACTGGATATCGCACGCATCCTCTCTGAGGTTGGTGTACATGCGATCGAGGCCGGTTTTCCTGCATCTTCAGCACAGGAGAAGGAGACCGTATCGAGAATTGCCGCTGAAGGCCATGCTGCATCTATCTGCGGCCTCTCCCGGTCACGTGTCGATGATGTCAACACCTGCCTTGACTGCGATGTCGATATGGTGCATGTCTTTATTCCGACATCGGATATCCAGCGTGAGAATACCATCAAAAAGACTCGGGAAGAGGTCCTGGCAATAACAGGCGAGATTGTGGGGTATGTCCGCGATCATCTCGATCAATGCATGTTCTCGGCGATGGATGCGACAAGAACTGATCTGCCATACCTGATTGAGGTCTTCAGGGCCGCAGCTGATGCAGGGGCAACTGTGGTGAATGTCCCCGATACCGTCGGGGTCTATACGCCGATGAAGATGCGTGCCCTGATATCGGCACTTGCAGAGGAGATTCATGTTCCTATCGATATCCACTGCCACAACGACTTCGGCCTCGCCGTTGCCAACACCACAACCGCCGTCGAGTCGGGTGCCTCCCAGGTGCAGGTGACTGTTAATGGCATCGGTGAACGTGCAGGCAATGCGGATATCGCCCAGACGGTCATGATCTTAGAAGCAATTGATGGGATCTCGACCGGGATCGAGACGACCCGTCTTGTTGAGATGTCGCGGCTTGTCTCCCGGTACTCGGGTATCCCGATTATCCCGGTGCAGCCGGTGGTCGGAGATAATGCATTCGCCCACGAATCCGGAATCCACTCCCACGGCATCATGGCAAACAGTCAGACCTTCGAGCCGGGGATCATGACACCCGAGATGGTCGGCCACCGCCGCCGCCTCGCCCTTGGCAAGCATGTCGGCAGGCATGCGGTACGGCAGATGCTCTCGCTTGTCCATATCAATCCAAATGACTCCGAACTGGATCTGATTGTCGAGCGGATCAAGCTGATATCCGCACGCGGGAGAAGGGTCACAGATCATGACCTCTATGTGATCGCAGAAGATGTGATGGATATCCAGGCGGTTGCAAAAACAGTCGAACTCCGTGATATCGCTGTGATGAGCGGGAACCACTGCATACCGACAGCCAGCGTCCGGGCCTGCGTCCTTGGGGCAGAGAAGGCGGCGAGTGCAATAGGCAATGGTCCTGTGGATGCAGCGGTGAAAGCGGTGCTCAGCGTCATGCCGATTGGTATCCAGCTGAAGGATTTCAGAATTGAGGCGATCAGTGGAGGTACTGATGCAATCGGGCATGTCACGATCACCGTTGAGGATCCTGAGGGCAGAACCTATGATGCAAGCTCATCTGGTGATGATATTGTCCTTGCATCGGCAGAGGCGATGGTGAACGCAATCAACCTCGTCCGATACACTCAGAAATCACCCTGATCTTTTTATCCTCTCACATCTCTTCTTTTCATATGGAAGATCCACGACCATTCTGTGTTGGCGGAAGATGGAAGAGCAGCCCTGCCATCTCCACAGTCATCTCTCCTTATACAGGTGATCAGGTAGCTGCTGTCTGTTTCGGATCAGCTGATGATCTCAGGGAGGGTGCAGCAGCGGCTGAAGCAGCCTTTGAAACGACCCGGTCACTGCCCCTCTACACCCGGCGTAAGGTGCTGTATGCCATAGCCCGGCTTCTCGAAGAACGGCGGGAAGAGCTTGTATCCACCCTTATCGCAGAAGGCGGGAAGGCGCGGAAGATAGCAGAGGGTGAGGTCACCCGTGCGATCGAGACGATCACGATATCTGCCGAGGAGGCAGGGCGTGTCGATGGCTCAATCATCCCTCTTGACCGGACCCTGGGGGGGGCAGGCCATACCGGATATCTCACGAGGGTGCCTGCCGGACCGCTGCTTGCCATTACTCCATTTAATTACCCCCTGAATCTCGCCTGTCACAAAATCGGTCCTGCGATTGCTATTGGCGCTCCGTTCCTCCTGAAACCGGCAACCGCCACACCGCTCTCCTCACTGATCCTGGCAGAGATTGTCCTGGCAGCAGGCTATCCTCCCGAAGCAGTCTCTGTCATTCCGGCACCCGGTGCGGTGGCTGACGAGATCATCCCCGATGATTCCTTTGGCTACCTCTCCTTTACCGGGAGCCCGGATGTGGGCTGGGCGATCAAAAGCCGGGCAGGGAGAAAGCTGGTCGGACTTGAACTTGGGGGGAATGCTGCGGTAATCATCTTCCCGGATTGCGATCTGGAGTATGCTGCATCCCGGATTGTTGCCGGTGGGTTTGTGAATGCGGGTCAGAACTGCGTCTCGGTGCAGCGTGTTATCGTCCATCGCTCGATATATTCAGAGATGGAGAAGAAGATTCTGGCGCACCTCAGCATGCTGAAGGTGGGGGATCCGTCTGACCCGGATACTGATGTCGGTCCGATGATCTCAATTGAGGCAGCATCGCGGGCCGAGGCACTGGTACAATCAGCAGTCGAAGAAGGCGCACGGCTTCTCTGTGGGGGGAAGCGGGAAGGGGCACTCCTGTACCCCACGGTTCTTGCCGATGTCAATACATGTATGGATCTCTCCTGCCAGGAGCTTTTCGCCCCGGTCATTCTGCTGGTGCCCTTTGATGAGGTTGATGAAGCGCTTGGAATCGCAGATGATTCAGCCTATGGCCTCCAGGCGGGCATCTTCACCGACTCCCTTGAAACCGTCCAAAATGCCTTCAGGAGAATTAATGTCGGGGCCCTCCTCGTAAATGATATCCCGACATTCAGGGTTGATGAGATGCCTTATGGGGGTGTTAAGGCTTCCGGCATCGGCCGGGAAGGCCCTGCCTCAGCAATACGCGAGATGACGGTAGAAAAGATGTTGATTATAAATGAGAGATGATTATGCCGCTTCCGGCATACGCCCTTCAAGCGAGCTTCTCACCTGCTGCTGAAGCTGCTCGAATCTGGTGGCGATCGCCTTCTCCTGTTTTTCAAGGGATTTAATCCTGAGTTCAAGCGTATCGATCTTATCAGCGAGTGATTTTTCGACATATTCTTTTGTCTGCTGCACCATCACCGATCCGATGCTCATAAAGACTTCAGCATCTTCCTTAGTCTCTTTCAGTTCTTCTTCGGCACGCTTTGCCTCGCGCACGGTCATCTCATATTGTGACTTCTGCTGAAGAATCGTCTGCATCTGCTGCTGCATCTGCTGAAGCTGGGCGATCTGCTGCTGCACTTTTGGGGGTATGTTAGGGTTTTCCATCGTATCCAATCTCCTGCATCTCTTCTGCTATGGTTATCAGGCGGAGCCACATATTCAACGCGGCCCGCAACGCCGGTATATCGCCGGCGGTAACTGTCAGGTTGAGGCGATCGCCGTTTCTGGTGATTGTGGCATGAGATCTCTCCCCGGTCTCATCTGCTGCCTCCGGGGCAAGAGCCTGATAGAGTATGGGTGCATACGGGGTGGTAAATGTAAACTCCGCAGTATGCATCATCATCACTTTTCACACCGGTATAATCGTCTCTGCCTTCCATCGAAGGTAATTGTCCCGACCTGGTTTTCAACCATTGTGACAGGTACATATCGGTTCAGGAGATCATAAACCGATTGGTCGCTCGTGAAGATGCCTCTCTGCATCTCTCCTTCACGGACTTCGACCGACCAGCCGGATACTATGATCTCCCCTTTCAAATCGCCCTCCACTTCAAGTCGGATGGCGATCTTCTCCTGTTTCTTCTCGATAAAAAGGATGGCTGGATCCTTTGGGGAGAGTTCACGAAGGCCAGCTTTTCCCCGATTCATGTGATCGCACCCAAGTGCAAAAGCGAGATCCCTGGCAAAGGCCCGGATCTCGGGGGTAGGCCGCCGTGACGTCGTAAGGATCGTCATCTGGCTTTGAGGTCTTTAATGATTGCCCCACGCTCTTTGAAGAGGATACGGTGTCCGCAGTATGGACACCGGACATTCACGTCTATCTCAACCTTCCTCTTGCAGTGGGCACACTTGTATGACCCGGTCACGCCAGCTTACGCCTCCTTCTTGATCGATGCCTCGATGTTCCTCAGCGCAACCTTCAGGCCCGGTGTCTGTGGTGCATATGCCCCACCTGCGAACTTGTAATTGCATTTTCTGCATGTCCAGATACCGGTTCCCTCGCGCTTTACAGAGACCGTATCACATTTTGGGCAGAGGTGCTTTGCCCTCTGAATCTTTTCGGTCTGGTTGACGCTCTTTCTGATAAATCTGCCGTAACGCGGACCAAAGCGCCCTGAACTTCCCGAAATACGACCCTTTGCCTTATGTTTTCCTTTTGCCATGATTCGAATCTCCGATAGATGTCTTATTGTATTTGCTATTGATTGCTATTAAGCTACTCTATGATCCTGACCTCGGCATCCCCTTTTGAGACACGGTTGATCAGCGAGAAGAACTCTTCCTGCATACCTGCAGGGATCTTTACGATGCAGATCCAGGACCCGTCCGCCTGCCACTCTTCCCGCTCCATCGTCACCATGGCAGAGCCTGCAATCTCGCCATATCCGCGTGCCGCATAGTCAGGCGGGATCTTCACGGCGAACCTGCGCTCGGCAAACTTTATCGGGAGAATTGGCCTGAGTGCCTTTACTGTCTCCTTCACAAGTGAATCCACGGATTTGAAGGGATCAAAATTGATTCTGATCTCTTCAAGTGCAAGTTCTATTCTCTGCGGCGGATGGGGGAGGTTGGTCTGGGGGTTGATGGCGTTTCTGGCGATATAGGTGATCACCTGCCGCTTCTTCTCTTCGGATCGCTGTTTCCGCTGTTCCGAGGTGAGGTGGATCTCTCCTTTTTCGATAATTGTACGTGCGATCGTCTCAAAGTCGATTGTTTTGAATACCTTTGTGAGGGTTTCATCAGAAGCCCTCTCGGCATGGGCTGCATTCTCGTATACATACTGTGCAGCAACAACATTCTCAACATCGATCTCTTCCCCTTCCCGGATCTTCTGGGCAAGGTCAGGATCGACGAGGATCTCAAACCGTTCGCCATGTGATTCAAGGCGCGCAACAACAGCGTTATCGAGGGAGATCATCGGGTGACACCTCACTGCTCAAATGTTTCGACGCAGACTGCGACCTCTTCTGGTGCCATCTTCCTGAATGTGCCAGACTCAAGCGATACGAGGCCGATTTCAACGGTATTCACGTCAAACTTTCCTTCGGTTGCTGCATGCAGGGCCTTGAGCCCGAGCATGATCGCTTCTTTGCAGGAGTTTTCTGGATTATACTCCTCTTCGAAGACCTTCATCACTGCGGGCCTGCCGATTCCTATCCCGGTTGCCTTGTACTCGAGCAGGGTGCCGGATGGGTCTGTCTCGAAGAGATGGGCTGTCCCATTGGCAATACCTGCGATCAGGAGGGCTGTTCCATAGGGGCGGGCGCCGCCGAACTGGGTGTAGGTCTGCATGTGATCACAAAGTTTCTTAGCGAGGGTCTCGACATCGATCGCCTCGTCATAGGAGACACGGTTGATCTGTGCTTCAATACGGGCACGATCCACAAGGGCGCGTGCATCGCCGACAAGGCCGGATGATGCAACACCGATATGTGCGTCAATCTGGAAGATCTTCTCGATCGAAGAGGGTTCGAGCAGCTTCGAGCTGACCCGCTTGTCAACGATCAGGACGACTCCTTCTTTGCATTTGATTCCAACGGCAGTCGTTCCCCGCTTCACTGCTTCGCGTGCATATTCGACCTGGTAGAGACGGCCGTCCGGACTGAAGACGGTGATCGCCCGGTCATATCCCATCTGGTTTGGTTGTGGTTGCATGAAACTTCTCCATATCGTCTTTCGTGAGATATACTAATTCCTGACCTTTCATATCTCTTCTGATAAGGTCAATCTTTCCATCGGCATACAAGAGGCCGCTCTGCTCCTCTGCATCAATGGTGCAGGTGATGGCAGTTGCCGCCTCCTTTGGCCTGATCTTCTTCCTGAGTGCTGCGATTGTGCCTGATGTGGCGATGGCGGTGATCCGGATCTGCGTCCCGTTGATGGATCTGATCGCGGCAATTGCGGAGCAGAGCTCTGTTTCCCGCCCCCGCCTGCATCTGACAATCACGTATTCTCCCTCCCGAAGAATCGTGGCGGCATGCACCTCCGCAGCGATACAATCGCCATAAAGAGAAGTGATGCTGTCTGAGACTGCGTAATAGAGCTCCCGGGTATCTGACTCAAAGTCGGGAGGAGTGATCCTTGCAAGGACATATCTCCGGTTCTCCCTGAGGGTGGGGGAGAGGTGCTTCACACGACCACCCGGGGAAGTGAGGTATCCTGATACAGTTCCGGGACAGTTCCAAGGGCATCGATCGTCTCTTCCTTTGTCATCCCAAAGAGTGCAGTCAGGAGGATTATCTCACGGACGCTCCGTTGGCCAAGGATGGAGCGCGCCCCACTCCCGATTGCAAAGGAGAACCCAAATTTCCTCTGGAGTGTTAGGAGCTCGGCGTACCTTGTAAGTACCTTCTGTCGGGAGTGTCCGCGGCAGGAGATGATCTGGCTGATATCCAGGTGGATTGCGACCCGTCTCCCGGCGGCGAGTTTTGCCGATACCTGATCAAAGGCATTTCTCTGCGATCTATGCAGATCGGTAATGAGATGGACACCTTGTGTCTTGAGGAGGTTCCGGTTGAAGTTGGCATCACCTGCAGCAACTCCTATGATTGCACGTCTGTTCTGCCGGATCGCGCTCATCACGGTTTTCATGGTGCCTTCGTTCACCAGTATTCCCTGCAGGATCCGGACGCCATGGTACTCACAGGGATGATGATGAACGGCAATGAGCGTGTCAAAACCACATTCGCGTGCGGTAAGGGCCATGCGTTGAAGTGTCGAGTCGCCCTCGGGAAAGGGGTGGATGAAGACATCCGTGACCGTCATAAAAGAAAAGTGGGGTTATTTCCCCTGGTTTTTATGTGAGCGGATACTTGGGCGTGTCTTTTCGGTACCGGTACCCTTGCGGCGCATGCCACGGCCTTTCATTCCGGCGGAGGTCTTGCCACGGAAGACACGGTTCTTCTGGTCGCAGATCCAGTTCAGGGTCTTGTCGCTTCTGATACCCGGATGAGTGCGGTCGACAAGGATCACTTCATAGAATTTCCTGACACCGTCTTCTCCCACCCAGTAGGAGTTTAAAACCTCCATGTTCGGATAGCGCCTGGCGGAACGCTCTTCTGCCATCCGCTGGATGCTCTTGCCGGCGGTGGTGCGGGCCATGCCCATACGTGCGGTTCTCCGCCCGCGGATATATCTTGACTTTCTCCGGCCACCACGGCGGATCTGGACGCGGACAACAATGATACCCTGCTTTGCCTTGTATCCGAGGGTGCGGGCTCGGTCGATTCGCGTTGGGTGTTCGATCCGGACAATAGATCCTTCACGCCGCCATTTCTGCATGCGGTGCCAGAGGAGTTTTTTTACCTCGGTCTCGTCAGGCTTTTTCCATGCCTCACGGACATACGAATACATTGATCGTGACATTTGTCTTCTCCAGGTTCGGCTTACTTGATGTTGAAGCCACATTCCTTGACGGGAGATATCCCGTGATCTTTATACTTCGACTCCTGCGAACTTAAAGGATGCTGGTTATGTTGTACTCTTCTCTTTTGAGAGAACTCTGATCCCCTCGATTCGTGTTCCGGGGTACTGCCCGAATTCATCTTTCTCCGCTGATTTTACCATGTCCCAGATGGTGAGGAGTGCAACCGAGACTCCGGTTAATGCCTCCATCTCGATGCCGGTCTTTCCGTAGGTCTTAACGGTGACGGTTGCCTCGATGTACTCATCAGTCTCTGAAAAATCAACGGATACTCCGCCGATTGGGAGGGGATGGCACATCGGAATGATCCGGAATGTCTCCTTCACTGCAAGAATCGCTGCAATCTCAGCTGTAGCAAGGACATTTCCTTTCCGTGTCGTCTTCCCGGCAATTGCTTTCAATGTCTCGCTGCTGAGGTATATCCTCCCCTGTGCAGCTGCTTTTCTGTGAACATCAGGTTTCCCGGTAACATCGATCATCCTGACGTGGTCGCCGTCGATATGGGTAAATTCAACCATACAATTTCAGTCTCCATAGAGTATCTGTGCAATGAACAGAAGAAGATCGCTTGCGATCAGCCCGTCGCCAATTGCCAAAGCCGCCTCTTCCCCGGCACGACCTGTTACATAAGCGGCGATTGCGGCTGCTTCAAATGCCGGCATACGGCAGAAGAGGGCAGCTGCCACTCCCGCAAGGATATCGCCGGTTCCGCCCACCGTCATCGCAGGAACGCCTGTCCTGTTGAACCGTATCCGCCTGCCATCGGTGATGATATCTGTTGGGCCCTTCAGGAGAATAATCCCATTTTCTGTACATGCATCCCGGACAATTGCTGCGTCTGTCTCATTATTACCGGATCGATCTCTTCCGAAAGCGCGGGCAAATTCGCCTGCATGGGGGGTATAGATCGTCTCCCCTCCGGCTGGAAGGGGGAGGCGGAGTGCATCTGCGTCGATGACTGCGCGCCGTGCAGCCGCTGCCACCCGGAGCACGACATCATGGCTCCCGGCTCCGAGCCCGGGCCCGATCACCACCGAATCGGCTTCACGTGCATATTTGATTAAAAGGTCACATATCTCTTCTCCAGAGATTCTGCCTGGGAGGGGAATATGGATCAGGTCCGGGCAGTCAAGGGCATGTGGGCTTGCAACGAAGACGATATCCGCTCCTGCACGCAGAGCAGCAAGACCCGCGAGGTAAGGCGCACCCTGGTACGGTCCTCCGCCGACGACGAGCACCTTCCCGCCATACCCCTTATGGGCATTCTCCGGCTTCTTTGGAATGGAAAGGAGGTCGCCTGGTCCCGTAAAACACTCGGCTTCAAGGGGAATTCCGATATCAGCGATGGATGTTGCGATTCCCTTGCTCCTGTGAAAAGCAAGGATTGCATCTGCGGAGATACCGGGTGTCGGGAGATCTGCTGAGAGGATATATGCTGGCGATTCGTTTGCCATCGCAACGCAGGATGCGATCGGTTCACGGAGGTTTCCGCCTGCACCGGTGCCGAGCAGCGCGTCGATGATCAGATCCGCCGATGAAAAGAGATCGGCAAGCCTGGAGATGTCTTCTCTGCATGATACCTCATGGAGGGGGATGCCGCATGCGGTAAGTGCCTTAAGGTTTGCCGCGGAATCCCCCTTCCGATCACCTGAAACATAGATGCAGCTGCATTCCATAGTACGGGCCAGGTATCGGGCAGCGACAAAACCATCTCCACCATTATTTCCCCTGCCGCAGAGCACGAGCACCTGCTCTGGAGATTGCATAAGCGCCTCTTCTGCAAGCGCTCTGCCCGCGCTTTCCATCATCTGACGGGTGGAGACGCCAAGAGCTTCGGCATTCCTCTCAATGGCTTTCATACGGGAATGTTCAATCGGGTCTTCATCTTCCCATTCGGTTAACCAGGATGGCATGACACACCATTCTTCTATTGGGAGATCCTAAACTTTAGTGTATGGCTTTTACTGACGATCTCCTGGAGGCTTCGGAGATCATCAGATCTGCTGACTCTGTCACTATCATCTCGCATATCGATGCGGATGGCATTGCAAGCGAGGCTATCTTGAAAGAGGCTGTCGGGCGTGGGAAGATACCCTCTGAATCGGTATTCCTCAGGCAGCTTGAACCCCTGATGATGAAGTGGGTTCCAAAGGATGATTCCCTGAAGATATTCGTCGATCTGGGCGCCGGGCAACAGAACCTGATCGAAGAGCACGGTCTCTTATATGAAGAGGTGATCATCCTCGATCATCATATCGGGCAGCCTTCGAAGACCGAATACCGCCAGGTAAACTGCCTGCCGTACGGAGTTACGAAACTCTCTGCGGCAGGTATTGCATACCTTGTTGCACGGGAGATGGATTCCTCAAACCGGGATCTGGCCAAGCTTGCTGTGGTCGGAAATGTCGGCGACATGATGGCGCGTGAGGGATGCGGGCTTGTCGGACCTGCCCGTGAGATAGCGCTCGATGGCGTGAAGGCAGGGAATGTCCGTGCAATCTCCCATGATCTCAACTGTTATGGCCTTTCCACGCGCCCGATTCATATCTGCCTGAGCTATAGTGACGATCCGGTGATTCCGGGGATCAGTAACAACCCAAATGGCGCTCAGCTCTTCCTCGAGCGGCTCGGCATACAGCTACGGGATTCAGAAGGGCAGTGGCGGGTCTGGGAGGATCTTGGATCTGAAGAGAGGAGGATTATCGCCTCTGCACTCGTTGAACAGCTGGTTGCCCATGGCGAGTCGGTCGACCGCCTCTTTGGAGAATCCTATATCTTCCCGGATGAAGCCCCGCGTTCACCCCTCAGGAATGCCTCGGAATATGCGACGCTGCTGAATGCCTGCGGCAGATGGACCCGCCCCGCGATCGGGAGCGAGGTTTGCCGGGGCGATCGGGGCCTGATATATCAGCAGGCTGAGGAGATGCTCCGCCACCACCGGAGTGTTATACGGGAGCTCTTCCAGTATATCATCAGGACAGGGGTCGCCAGAACAGAGAACTTCCAGTGGATTCACACACAGGATCAGTTCCCCGATACCATTGTCGGGATTGGAGCAGGGATGGCCCTCTCAAAACTGGATCGGAGGCTTCCGATTATGGTCTTCTGCACCTTGCCCGATGATCCCGAGGTGGTGAAGGTTTCTATGAGAACAGTCGATCGGGTCGTCCGATCGGGAATCGATCTCCAGGCGGCACTCTGTGAAGCGTCAGCCCTTGTTGGCGGTGCCGGTGGAGGTCATGCAATAGCAGCAGGGGCATATATCCCTGCAGGGACGGAGGAGACATTTGTCAGAAGAATTGATGAGATCCTCGCACGCCAGTCTGCGCAGGGTACGAAAGATTGCTGAATTTCAGTTCGGGCGCGGTGCAGGGGATACGCTCTTTCCCGATGAATGTACATTCCAGTACTCGACATCCCAGAGGATACGGTATGTGATGCTGGGGAAAGTCAGGCTCGCGACAGTGCGGGCACAGGACGGCCGCCTCACCCTCAGTTATGAGGGTGCTGCCCGCCTCCATGCATTCCTCGCGCCGCCGGCGGGGCGGGTTGTTGTGCATGAAGATGCAGTTCCTTTTGTATCAGAGGGGAAGACTGCAATGGCAAAGCATGTATTGAGCGCTGATCCAAATATCCGCGCAGAAGATGAGGTTTTTGTTGTTTCAGAGGATGACTCGCTCCTGGCAACGGGGATGGCAAACCTCTCCGGAGATGAGATGCTGGAATTTAAGTACGGCGGTGCCGTAAAAGTACGACAGGGAAGGGATAAACGATGATGCCCGGCGGAATGAATCCACGAAAGATGAAACAGATGATGAACAAGCTCGGTATGTCGATGGATCCGATCGAGGGGGTTACCCGCGTCACCATCGAGACGGCTGAAGGAACGTACCTCTTTGAAGATGCAGAGGTAGTGGCGATGACGATGCAGGGAACGACTACCTACCAGCTGACCGGCACTCCAAAATTTGAGGGCGCCGGAGTGATCGACTCAGCACCGGTTGAGGCCGAGATCTCAGACGATGACATCTCACTCGTTTCCATGCAGGCAAATGTCTCTTTGGATGCTGCAAAAGCAGCCCTCATCGAGACGAACGGGGATATCGCAGAAGCAATCATGAAACTTGGCGACCAATGATTGAAGAAGGCGATCGAGTTATCCTGGTCGGGCAAAAACGGGAATACTATCTTCGGGCGGGTCCGGGCAAGTTCGGATCCGATGCCGGTGAGATACAGCTTGCCGATCTGATCGGAAAGATGCCCGGTGACCGGGTAGAGACCCATCTTGGAAAAACTTTCACGATCAGGGTGCCCCGTCCGCCGGATTTCTTTACCCACGGGAAACGGAGCGGCGCCCCGATGCTCCCGAAGGATATCGGGATGGTGATCGCCTACACCGGCATGAACAGAAACGACTCTGTGCTGGATGCCGGAACGGGAAGCGGTGTTGCCGCCATCTATTTCGGAGGGATTGCACACCACGTCGATACCTACGAGATACGCCCTGAGTTTGCGCGGCTTGCAGAGAAGAATATCGTCGATGCATCCCTTGACAATGTCACTGTCCATGCAGAGGATGTCCTCTCGGCAGAGGGCTCATATGATATCGTACACCTGGATATGATGATCCAGAAGGAACATGTTGCGCATGCCCATTCCCTTCTGGTGCCGGGTGGTTTCTTTGTGACCTACACCCCCTTCTTTGAACAGACATTCTCGGTGATAGATGCCTGCAATGAGTTCTTTTCAGGCGGTGTCAACTGTTTTGAGTGTATGGAGCGGGAACTGACCCGGACAGCACGTGGCACCCGTCCATCAACACGTGTGGCACACAGCGGATTTCTGACCATTGCCCGGAAGTGATCCCTTCGTTTTATCTGGATGGCGCATCAACAGACAGGTACATTTCTGCCCGGCGGAATCATTATGCGTCATATCATCTCGATAAACGAGGTATCTATAGAGGAGATCGATGATATCCTTGACCGCGCGTCTGCTATCGATCAGGGTGCCTTTGATCCTGATGCCCTGAATGGAAAAATCCTCGCCAATCTCTTTTTTGAACCAAGCACCCGTACACAGATGTCATTTGTCTCTGCGATGCTGCGGCTTGGTGGAAAGGTGATCAATCTCGGATCAGTCGAGGCAAGTTCGATCGTCAAAGGCGAGACCCTCGCCGATACGATACGGGTCGCCTCAGGCTATGCCGATGCAATCGTCCTCCGCCATCCCAAGGAAGGTGCGGCACGGCTGGCATCGGAATTCTCTTCGGTTCCGGTGATCAATGCCGGTGACGGCGCCGGCCAGCACCCTTCCCAGACCCTCCTTGATCTTTTCACTATCAGGCAGTCCATGCCACTTGAAGGGATTAATGTCGGGTTCCTGGGAGATCTCCGTTATGGAAGAACGGCACATTCGCTCGCAACGGCCCTCTCCAGGTACGGCGTCTCGATCCATACCATCACCCCCCCGGGCCTCGAACTCCCTCCAAGCCTCACCCATGATCTCCTGGACACCGGTACAAAGATCGTTGTGTATGAGCATCTGGAAGATATCATTACAGACCTTGATGTTCTGTATGTGACCCGGATACAAAGGGAGAGGTTCCCTGACCCCGGCGCATACGCCTCAGTTGCCCTCGGATACCGGGTTACTCCGGAGACGCTTGCCGGGGTTTCGGATCGTTTCATCCTTATGCATCCGCTCCCACGTGTCGATGAGATCGATCCCGCCGTTGATGCAATGCCCTGTGCAAAGTACTTCGAACAGGCGAGAAACGGGGTGCCTGTACGGATGGCGATGCTCCAGAAGGTGCTGCTATGAAGCGAAAACCAGAAGAGGGGTTATTGATCAGCCCGATTCGGAACGGAACCGTAATCGATCATATCGATGCAGGCGAGGGGCTGTCTGTCCTCAGGATCCTTGGCATCACCGGGAGGACAAGCGAGTCGTTATCGGTGGCGACAAATGTCGCAAGCCACCAGATGGGGAAGAAGGATATCGTCAAGATCGAGAACCGGGAACTCTTAAAGGAAGAGGTGGATCGTATCTCCCTGATTGCACCGAATGCGAGTATCAATATTATCAGGGAATACCTGGTGAAAGAAAAGATCGGTGTTGAGATACCTTCTGAGGTGTTTGGGGTGATCAGATGCCCAAATCCCGGATGTATCTCGAATGCGAATGAACCGATTCAGAGCTCATTTGCCTGCCAGAAGAGGGGATACCGGTGCCGGTACTGCGACACCATGATCACCCGTGATATAGCCTCGTATATCATCTGATCAGATGCCCTTCCTGATCAATCTCTTTTCGGTAGATTCGTGTGCTTGAGACGATCTTCCCGTCATCTGCCATGATACAGCGTATCTGGTAGATATCCACTTTACTTCTTCCCTTCTCCTGCCGCAGGGAATTGATCTCCTCTGCAACAGGGAATGTCTCCTCTGAGACAACAAGCGCTTCAAATTCCTGGTTCAGTGCTGATCCGAACCGATCAGCGAGGCATTCGACCAGGTAGCCTGCAGGAAACTCCATGGACTCAATCCATGCGATCAGCTCATCCCGTCTCACTTCATATGGACGGACGGGATGGCTCTTCCGTGATGCAAAATTGTCTGAAGTAAGTCCTATTGTCACAAATCCGCCATCTCCGGCGATTTCAAAGGATCTCTTGAGAAGAGTCTTATGGCCGATGTGGAGGGGATCGAAGGTGCCTCCTACCATAACGTTCATGCAATTTACCTCTGCATATATACTCTTATGTGTAATGGAGGGGCCACCGGCAGGTGTGCTTTCATCGCTGGTAACGCAACGGTTGTTGGCGATGCTGAGCTCGGCGAGGATGTGAGCGTCTGGTTTTCCGCGGTCATCCGTGCTGATCGTGTCCGGATCGTGGTGGGGGATCGATCAAATATCCAGGATAATGCCGTCCTCCATGGTAGTCCCGGCTATCCGACAACCATCGGTTCCGGGGTTTCTGTCGGACATGGTGCAATTCTGCATGGCTGTACGGTCTTGGACGATGTGCTGATCGGGATGGGTGCAATCGTGATGAATGGCGCGGTGATCGGGTCAGGCAGCATCATCGGCGCCGGTGCCGTTGTCACTGAAGGGAAGGTGATCCCGGAAAATTCTATCGTCCTTGGAGTGCCGGGAAAGGTTATCTCGGAGACAACAGAGGAGCAGCGTGAATCCATCCGCAGGAATGCATCCGTCTATGTTGATCTTGCACGGGGGCAGAGGGATGCGTAGGGTTGTGGTTATAGGGGGCGGGGTTGCCGGAATCCAGGCAGCGCTGGATGTCGCCAACCACGGAATCCCGGTGACCATTATCGAGCGAGAGCCAAGTATCGGCGGCCACATGGCACAGCTTGACAAGACCTTTCCGACAAACGACTGCTCGATGTGCATCCTCTCCCCGAAGATGGTGGATGTTGAGCGGCATCCGCTGGTTACGATCAGAACACTCGCCGAAGTCCGGGATATCGAGGGCGATGTCGGCGCGTTCAGGGTGACGGTGCTCCAGCATCCCCGGTATGTTGATTCGAGCCTCTGCAATGGGTGCGGCGACTGCGTTGATATCTGCCCGGTTGAGGTCTATAACCGTTTCGATGCCGGAATCGGGGTCAGGAAGGCGATCTACAAGTCACATCCGCAGGTTGTTCCGAATGTTGTTGTCCGCGATGCCGAACACTGCATCGAATGCGGGCTCTGCTATGATGTCTGCGGAAGGGAGGCAGTGCTCCGTGAAGATAGTGAGAAGACCGAGGTGATCGAAGCGGCAAGCATCATCATAGCCACCGGCTACCAGCTCTTTGATGCAGAAAAGAAAGTGATGTTTGGGTATAATCGATATCCGGATGTGATCACAAGCCTCGAATTCGAGCGGATGATCAATGCAAGCGGGCCGACCGGGGGAGAGGTCCGCCGCCTCTCGGATGGGAAGATTCCACAGTCTGTTGTCTTTGTCCAGTGTGTAGGATCCCGCGATATCCAGATGAAGCGGACATACTGCTCCTCGGTCTGCTGCATGTATGCACTGAAGAATGCGATGCTGATTTTGGAGCACTATCCGGATTGCGAGGTTTCGATCCTGTACAATGATATCCGAGCCTATGGGAAGGGGTACGAGGAGTATCTAAACCGTGCAGAAGCAGGAGGCGTCCACCTGGTACGTGGTTTCCCCGGAGAGGTGATCGAGGGAAAGGGTGATCTGATCCTGCCGCTTGAGAATACCGAGACAGGAGAATTTGTGAACCTCCATGCCGATCTCGTCGTCCTCTCGGTAGGATTTGAGCCGGTACCTGATACGCAGGTGATTGCAGAGCGGCTCGGGATACCGATGGACCAGAACGGTTTCCTGAATACCTCTGACCTGAAGCTTGATCCGGTTGGGACAATCAGGCCGGGGATCTATTGTGCGGGAACGGTGACCGCCCCCCGCGATATCCCTGATTCAGTGATGACAGCGGGTGCTGCTGCGATGCGGGCGACCCGTGATGTACTCCTTGCCGGTGAGTGATGCAGGACCGGACGATCTGGTGGGAAGAAGGCGGGGTCGGGCTGATCGAGCAGACCCTCCTTCCTGAAGAGTACCGTGAAGTGGTCTGCGCTGATGTCCCCCGGCTCGTCCTGGCAATCAGGCGGCTTGAGGTCAGGGGAGCGCCCGCACTCGGGGTTGCCGGTGCATACGGGGTTGCCCTCGCCTGCAAAAATGCGCTTGAGGGTCATGAAGGAGACTTTTACCGCTCCGTGGAGGGTGCGGCAGCGCTACTCCGGTCTGCGCGTCCGACTGCGGTAAATCTCGCCTGGGGTGTGGATCGCGTGCTGTCTGTTGTTCTTACGGAGAGTGATCCTGCGAAGGTAGCTGCACGGGCGCTTGCCATTGCAGAGCAGATAGCCGATGAAGATGAGGAGACCTGCCGGAGGATCGGTTCATATGGCGCGGAACTGCTGCCCGATGAATGCACCGTCCTTACCCACTGTAATGCGGGAGCGCTAGCCTGTGCTGCCTGGGGGACCGCGCTTGGGGTGATCCGCTCTGCGGTTGAAGAGAAAAAGATCGTGCGTGTAATCTCGTGTGAGACGCGCCCCCTCCTCCAGGGCTCCCGGCTGACGGCATGGGAGCTCTCACGGGATGGAATTCCGGTGACAACCATCATCGACTCCGAAGCGGCATACCTGATGCAGAAGAAAGAGATCGATTGCGTGATCGTCGGCGCGGATCGGATCTGCACTGACGGTGTCTTCAACAAGATCGGAACCTACATGCATGCAGTTGTTGCGGCCTATCACCAGATCCCCTTCTATGTGGCGGCGCCGCGATCAACCTTTGATCCCCTTCACACAATGGCAGATATAATCGTCGAAGAGCGTGGACGTGAGGAGATTGCCTCTCTCTTTGGGAGGACGACTTTGCCGGATGCTGTTCCTGTCAAAAACTATGCCTTTGACGGAACTCCGCTCTCCCTGGTGACAGCGATTATCACGGAAGAGGGTCTTATACGGGCGCCTTTTGATCATCCATGGCTCATGCCCTGAAGCAAGATGCTATAGTCTCTAGTGGCATATAATAATCTGAATATGTTTTTCGAAGATGAGATCTGGAACCGGATGATGATCCTGCTTGGAGAGGTGACCCTCTTTGTCGCCCTCTTCCTGATTCTCATATCAATCGTCATGGCGATCTTGATCGGAACGTCCATCCGATCAGGCCGTCTCTTCTTCCCTGCTCTTCTCCGTCCGTTTCTTGTCCTGATGGAAGGGTTTGTGAAGAGTATCTGCACCCTGATTGGGATCGAACCCGGAGAGCTCCTCCGCTTCTTAATACGCCTTGATAACCGGATGAATACCCAGTCATTTGCTGCAATCCCTCCAAACGAAAGGGCGGTATTCCTCCCCCAGTGCCTCAGATCTGCGCAGTGCCCTGCCCATCTCACCCCGGAAGGGCTTCGTTGTGTCGGGTGTGGGAGATGCGAACTTGGTGCCGGTATTCCAAGGATGAAGGCGCTTGGATACCATGTCTTCATCATACCTGGATCGACTTTTATCAAGCGGATGGTGCAGAAATATCATCCAAAGGCGATCATCGGTGTCGGATGCCTGATGGAGGTAAAAGAGGGGCTTGAGATGTGTAACCGTATCGGTCTTGTTGCAATGGGGGTTGTAACGGCAAAAGATGGGTGTGTCGAGACCCTCGTCGACTGGCACGATCTCTTTGATGTTGTCACGATAGGGATTGATCCAGCTCTAATCCCCGATAATCCTGACGTTTCTGCCAACCAGTGTTCCTGAGTTTATCTTTCCATAGATCATGACGGAGTTTTGAGATTTAACATCCCCGACCGTTACGCCAGGCCTGAGGATGATATCGCCTCCTGCATCAATTGAGAGAAGATGCACACGGTCGCAGATTGTTGCATTTTCATCAACTAAAAGCGTGCCTTTGATCCGGCTGTCTCTCCCGATGATGGCGTTTTTACAGATGACCTCGCCTTCAACAGAGCATTCCGGCCCCATTTCCAGGGTGCCATTTACAACGAGTTTACCCCAGAAATGGGTTCGCTGGGGTACAATAAAGTCCCCGTGGATCAGGACATTGCCTTCGAAGAAGGATCCGGGTTCTGCGAGGTAGGTGTTCTTATTTTTGTATATCCGCATATCTCCCCTCGTTACTAACCAACTATTTCATTGGCATAAAGATATCTATTGCGCTTGCCACCAGGAAGATCAAAAGGGCGATGTACATCATGTACTTCAGCTGTGTGGTGATCCCAAGGTCCCGGATACAGGCCGGAGTTGCACATCTGATCGTCGGAAAGACAGATCTGAGGATGGCAATATCGACGACTGCTATCCCGACCAGGTACGGAAGCCCCCACCAGAGAACCGGGATGAAACTGACGATTACGGCGACAACGGCAGATCCAAAGGCAATAGTCCCTGACCTGCTGATACCGATTGCCATCGGGAGCGTTGTTGCACCGCCTGCTGCATCTCCGTCAACATCTTCTGCATCCTTTAAGATCTCGCGTGCAAGTGTTCCAAAGAGGGTGATCCCGGCAAGCGGCAACGTGATGATCAGTCCGTCAATACCTGCGAGCGCCCCGCCGAAGAGGAAGATGCTTCCTGAGAGATAGGCAACGGCGATATTTCCATACAGAATCGTGCCTTTCAGAATCTTCGCGTAGAGTATGAGCAGGATGCTGTTGATAATGGCGATTGCAAGGCAGAGTGGGTTGGTATAGAACGCTGCCGATAGCCCGACGATGAAGAGGAGGGCGGCATAGGCGTATGCCGCATTCATACTCATCTCTCCTGATGGTATCGGGCGGTCCGGACGGTTGATTGCATCGATTGCGGCATCGCAGGCGTCATTGATTGTATTTCCGGCTCCGGTGATGAGGAGTGCGGCTGCTGCTGCCAGGAGGACTTCTGGGATTAGTGTTCCGGTTGCGATAAAGTACGCCAGGATGGCAGTAGCCCCTGAGATGGTGGCGTTTGCCGGCCGTATGATCCTGACAATGCCCGGGAGATGCATTCTACAACTCAATTGGCTCTGCTTCTATTTACCGGATTGTCTCAGGGTGATTCGTGTATGAATCATCTTCACAAACGGAATGGCAAGATAGGCCATGGTGCTGTAGGTTGATCCGGCAAGTGCTATCCCGATCGCAATAACTGATGTAATTGGGATGATCAGGGTCCTCTGGCTGGATACCATGATCAGTTCGGTGGGAACACCTGATTTGATAAGTCCGTTTTTAACTGAGTAATACCAGAAAAAAGCATAGATGCATCCGACGATAAGGAGATTTGCCTCCAGGAAGACCGGGGCGAGGTGGTCGCCATGGAACTCTGTTGACAGAGCAGTCGTGAAGGGGATGAGGGCAATAAAGAGGAGTGATATTCCGGATACCCAGAGTATAATCGAATCGATATGATCGATTTTAGCAAACTGCCGGTGATGAATGACCCAGAAGACCATCAGCATCAGGAAGGCGAGTGTATAGTGGTAGATATCAGGCACTATGCTTTCAACAACAGAGAGGGCATTGTTATGGAGATGAACTGATGGAACTTCGATTCCAAGCACCAGAATGGTCATTGCGATGGCAAAAATCCCGTCTGTCAATGCTTCAAGGCGGTTTTTCGGGAATCTCCCTTCAGAATAGTCAATTTCCGCCATGGCATCCCCTCAGGAACTACGGGCATGGAGGGATTTGAACCCCCGACCATTAGCTTAGGAGGCTAACGCCCTATCCTGACTAGGCCACATGCCCACCAGCCAATATACTTAGGGTGACGAAGGTATAAGTTTTGCGAAAATCCAGAATTATTGATGAATTATGTGCAGGTCATTGAGGGTACAACGCAGTTTCTGATACCATGGCAGGATGATGCTGCACACTTCCCCCCGGGCTCTGCACCGGTCTTCTTTAACAGGCGGATGGAGCTGAACCGCGATGCAACCATTCTCCTTTTAAAAGAGCTTTTACCTGCTGAATACCTCGATCTGATGGCAGCCACGGGTGTCCGGGCGCTCAGGGTTGCGAATGAATGCGAAATCCCGGTGATCGCAAATGATCGTGATTTTGAGGCTATCCGGTTTCTCAAAGCCAATGCCCAACGGCTTGGCCTGCCGGTACGGGTGGTGAACCGGGATGCGAATGCCCTCTTATCAACGGAAAAGTTCGAGGTAGTTGATCTCGATCCCTTCGGGAGCCCGGCGCCCTTCATTGATTCTGCGGTCCGGTCCGCGCGGAAGTATCTGTTTGTGACGGCAACGGATACTGCCCCGCTCTGCGGCGCCCACCTGAAGGCGGGGATGCGCCGGTATGCTGCTGTGCCGATGAATACACAGTATCATCCGGAGGTCGGGCTCAGGATGCTGATTGGGCATGTGGCACGGGAGATGATGAAATATGACCGGGGCTTTGAGCCGCTCCTCTCTTTCTCGTTTGAGCATTTTCACCGGACGCATCTTGCTGTGGTGCCGGGTGTCAGGGCAGCGGACCGGACACTTGCATCACTTGGCTTTATTCATCAGTGCCCGCACTGCTCGTTCCGCTCTGTGGAAGCGGGGCTTGTGCCTTCCGGCCGCACCTGCCCCGGGTGCTCCGTAGCATTGCTGCCTATCGGCCCTCTCTGGATCGGAGATATCGCCGACCGGGAGCTTTGCCTCCGGCTGCTTGAAAGGATTCCCGGGGTGGAGTTTGGGTCAAAGGCACGGCTCTCCCGGCTTTTAAGGATACTTGCGGCTGAACTGCCGGTTCTCCCGCACTATGATTACCATAAAGAGGCGAAACGGCTCGGGGTGTCGCCGCCTGCCATGGATATCCTGCTTGAGCGGCTTGTGCAGAAGGGATATGGTGCAAGCCGGGCGCATTATTCCGGCACCGCAGTTTTAACTGATGCCCCGCCTGAAGTGCTGGAAGAGGTTCTCTCTCTTTAAAAAAAGATTTAGAGTTTTGTTACTATTGTCAGGATATCGCCATCGGCGAGGACATGCGGGAGGCTGACCCGCTGGGCATCGTGTTTTACAGAATTGCCCCAGACTTTTGCATATCTGAATCGCTCGACAAAGTCACGGTGGAGGCGGTTGCAGACGTCTTCAACGGTGCTTCCCGCCCGGACGATCAGCGGCTCTTCCATATCTGCCGGAGCTCCCACTGGTTTCATGAAGATCTGGATGAAGCCGAGATGGTCGTAGACGGCGTCTTTTAATGCGTTGATATTGTAGCCTGAGTGCGCAGATATCATGATGGGCGACTGGCCAAACTGCTTTGTGAGGTTTTTTACAATTGCCTTCTTTGACATCTCATCGATGAGATCGACCTTGTTGATCGCGATGAAGGCAGGGATATAGCGCCGGTTGCCGATCATCGCATCGATGAAGTCTTCCTGGGTGACATTGCCTCTGATCAGGACATCGGCGTTCATGATCTTGTTCTCAGCAAGGATCGTCCGGATCTCTTCGAGATTAAGATCGACACTTCCAACGGTGTTCAGCCGTACACCGCCCATACCGGTCTTCTTGATGGTGATATCGGGTTTTGGGACATTGATCCGGATTCCCGCATCGTACAGCTCTTTTACCAGCACATCGATATGCCGGTCATTGAAGACGTCGCCTAAGATGATGATCAGGTCTGCTGTTCTGACAACTGCGATCACCTCTTTCCCGCGCCCTTTTCCCATTGCCGCACCGGCGATCAATCCCGGAATATCAAGGATCTGGATCTTGGCTCCCCTATGTTCCATCAGGCCGGGAACAACGGTGAGGGTGGTGAAGGCATATGCGGCGGTCTCGCTCTTTGTGCCTGTGAGCTGGTTTAAGAGCGTGGATTTACCCACAGACGGGAACCCTACAAGGACAACCGTTCCATCGCCGGATTTCTTGACCGAATAGCCTTCTCCCGTCCCGGAGGATTTCATTGCACGGGTAACCGCCTCGTCCTTCAGCTTCGCTATCTTTGCTTTCAGCCGGCCGATATGGAGGGAGGTTGCCTTATTGTATTTTGTATTCCGGAGCTCATCCTCAATCTCGCGGATCTGCTCTTCGAGGCTACTCATCCGTAATTAATGGCATCTCCGTGCTCATGAATCTATGGAAGGCAGAGGAGAAAGTGAGGGTGTGTGGGTGAGTGAATGATCAGGAAGAACCGGTAGATATGGAGTGGATATGGACGCATACAGGATGGATAGGGAAGGCAGGATGATCGGACGATATCATAATGATTAAATATTCTCACGCCTCACAGAATAGAGCACAAATTCTTGCTGATATAGTGTAGTCGGCCAATCATGTAGGACTCTCACTCCTACGACTGGGGTTCAAATCCCCATATCAGCATCCCGTAGTCAGGTTAGAATCTGACAATGCTTTTTTATTGAGCGGGCGGTTATTTTATTCAACATTTACTCTGAAAGTATATCCGAAATTATGTTGTTCCTGTTTACTGAAAGATCGACACACTGTCTGCCTTTAACTGATCCCCGGATTTTGCAGGGGCATTTTTATCCATTGCATAGAAGCCTCCTGCAAGCGATAGTCCGGCTATAAAAATAGCTGACAGAATTACGGCAATAACTGCTATTGAAAGGGCGGAAAGCCCCGAAAAACGGTTTTTATTTTTCATAGATTAACATTTGATGTAAAATATAATAACAATTTCTGATATCTGGCTGTGTTTCAGCAGAGGTGCTTGGAGAGAAGGGATATAATTCAAAGAAGGCGAACCAGAAGCAGATCAATCTCTGTAGCCTTGTCTCAAAATGGGATAAAGTGCCGGTTTCATTCTTTTTGCTGCTGTGTAATTTCAACTCACTGTCATCGGTAAAGGAGCTCCTGGTACAGCTGCTGGATCTCTCCTATGAGCCGGGAACACTGATCTGGGACCGGGGAAATACCTCAGAAGAGTCTGTCCGGGATATTGAGGCGCTTGGATGGAACCTTATCTGTGGCGTGAATAAAGGATCAAACCAGGCACAATCTCTGCTTCTGCAGACTGAGGTTCCAACAAAGGTTACAAACCGGGTGAGATCAACCGGCACGAGTTCATTGTATGCAACCATGGCAAAAGGAACACTCTTTGGCAGGGAGGATGCCGGCATTGTGTATGTCAACCATGCGAAGAGGATGGAGGCTATTGATTCAAGAAATGCGATGTTGGATGAGCTAAATGCTGAATTGCAGGTGTTTAACGAGAATCTAAAAGGTCGAACGAAGGAGGAGGTTGAAGAGAGTATTGCTGGTATTCTTGGGCAATATGCTGACTTTTTCACAGTCCATGTTCTTCAGAACGGGAAACGGTGTGCGGTTTCATGGGAGTATAACGAGGCAGCGATTGACAGGGCAGCCGATCTGGACGGGAAATACCTCCTGTATTCGACTGATACCTCTTTGAAGGCGACAGAGGTGGTGAACGAGTATATGGAGAAGGATTTTGTCGAGAAGATATTCAGGACGCTGAAGACACATCTGAAGATTGCTCCTGTCCGTCACTGGAAGAACCATCGGATCCGTGCGATCTTCTTTGTGAACATGATGGCACTGTGGCTCCGGAAGGTGTATGATTATCAGCTGAATCTGGTCCCGAAGAAGAAGAGGGATTATGGGTTCGATGAGTTGTTGCAACGACTGAAACGTGTTGAATATGTCGAGGTGGTGAGTGCAGCCCACATTCGGCATCTACTTTTTCATGCATAATATTTTTCCACCCCTGACCCGAACAGCCGCGTAATATCCTGTAATTCATCTGTATAATTGAGAATCCGGCACTTAAATCCCGTATCTGTCACTTC
>NZ_VOTZ01000008.1 GCF_024372745.1 Methanocalculus taiwanensis | reverse complement strand
TTTACTACTATCACCAGATGATAATAGAGAGCAAAGACCGAATGCGCTGACCTATCAAGTTTATACTTCATGTTAGGTATATCATAATACGTCACCCAACAAGGTATATCTATCGCAGGGAAAAAGGGCGGCTCCGCTTTCATCCCCGGTCTGAAGACCGGGGACTTCCCGCTCCACCCCCTTTACCCCCGCAAGTTAAAAACGGAAGTCATTGAGAAGATCGGAGCTCTGATGACGGTTGCATTCGGGCTTGTGGCGGCACTTGCCTGGAACACTTCTATCCAGGCACTCTTTCGGGAAATCTTTGGTACCGCAGACAATCTTGTTGCAATGTTTTCCTATGCCCTGATTGTTACGATGATTGCAGTCATCGCTACCATATGGATCGCCCGCCTCCAGGTACTTGCCATCCGTGAAGACGAGAAAAAGAGTGCATAACAGATTAATGCGGCTGGCCTGTTGTCGAAGAACATCACAAGCCATCGCTTGTGACAGCCATAGCGCCAGAGATCGGTGGAGTATGGCGTTTTTTCGTCAAGAGATGCCTAAAACTCGCAAACAATACATTCTGCGTCCCGGTAAGGCCGTGAACGGAACCGATCAGATGCAAAAGTGACAGTACCTGATCTGAAAACACCTCCCTCATCCAGATCGCCTCCGGAGTCGAGCACCCCCTCTTGTCCCTATGGCTTTCGATCTCTTCAGGTACAAGATCCCTGGTCGCCTGCCTGGGAACATATTTTGTCTTGCGGTTCTCACGTATCGGAATCGCCAAAATCATCTCATTGTATCGTTTGATCACCGGATGCCCGCCCCTGCTGCAACCCTTCCGCCTGATTCCAGGCTGGGATCCCGCGTCGAGGACGACCTTTACATGGCTGCTTGCAGCCTGGCAATTTCCTCTTTCAGGGGGGGGGCGTCTGGAACGATCCGTTCATTCGATGCCCTGTTTGCGTCAGGTATGATAATCATATACCTGCTTTCGTCAGATACCGGGTCATCGAAGCAGGCAGAGAAGGTCTCCTGCCGTTTGCCGACACTCTCTGGAGTTGCTCCAGATAAGGCGGTTGTCTTGGGTGGTGACCGTTGATGAATCAGTCTACTTTCTGTGTGCCCGGAACCCCGGTGAGATCGCATGATGCATCGCATGAGCCGTTTACGACCCTGTATGCATCGGCGAGGACTGCGGCGTTGGCAAGGAGTCCGGCAATCAGCACCGCTTCGAGGATCTCTTCCCGTGTCGCGCCTTTGGACCGTGCCGCCCGCATATGGTACTCGACACAGTGGCTGCATTTCAATGCGGCGCCGACAGCCATGCTGATCAGCTCGACCACTTTGGGTTCAAGTTTTGAGAGCTGGGTGACTGATCCTTTGTAGAGGAGATGGGAGATGAGTACCTCGGGTTTCTCGCTCATCCGCTGAAAGATCAGGGGGACTGTGCCGTATTCCTGCTCGATCTGTTCAAGCCAGCACCTGGCGGTCTCATCCGATCCTTCCTCTTTGATATGACGTATAATATCCTCGAAATCCATCTCCACCTACACCACGATATGAGTCTCTGAAAAGGGTTTGATCTGAACCAATATGTAATCACGCATTCGTGAAGGTGAAATCCACGCAGTATCACCGATCGTCACATCCTCCTCAACAGGAAGCGATTTGATCACGTCATGATACCGATCAAATGGCAGCTTAATCCTGAGGCCGGTGAGCTGGACCGTGATCGGTGTTGGAGAATAGACCTGGTGAATCTCAGGAACGCCGTCTTCGATCACCTCTTTCAGCCGTGCGGGAGATACCGAGAGGGGGTCATGTGCGATCTCGTCACGGGCCACATTCAGCACCCGTGCAACCTCCTCGACAACCGCATCAAGCCGTCCGATATCGGCTTCGGTCCGTGTCCTGTGCATGAACCTCCCGAGATTGCCGACATAGCCTGCTGCCGGGGGATCGGTGATCCGTCTCAGTGCATCAACAGGCGGCGCACCGGTCAGGATAATCGGGACATTTACACCCCGCCTGAGCCCGTTGAACTTCTCTTCGATACAGGTCTCGAAGTTCCCAAGGACATAGATCGCAAGGTCATGCTCATTGATAACATCACGCTCTTCATCATTCAGCTGGGATATACGCTTCCCAAATCCACGTGCCAGGCCGACCATGTTCGTTTTGGCGCCAACCGTCCTGAGATATTCGGCAATATCGCAGGCCGAATGTGGGAGATGATGGATCTCAAGGCTCGGGATGACGACTGCGATCTCGCACCCGACAAGCGGCGATTCGGCCACTTCTCCGGCAAGCGGTCTTGCGAACGCAGTGAACCGTTCGATATCGTCTTTTGGAATGAATGCCTGGAGCACCATCTCCTGTGCCATCTCGTGCTTCTGGACGATGTAGCCGCCGAGATCCTCGATATAGTCAATGATCTCGTCATGCCGGTATACGCCGCCGGTATAGGTGATCGGAACAAGAATCATCTCATCACCTCTCCAATCAGGGTAAACTGTGCAGAAACGACATCCTCGACGACATGTTCGGGGAGAGTATTCTCACTTGCGGCATAGTAGAACTGCCGTTTTCCATAGTATTCTCTCCGGACTTTGAAGCCTTCGGGTGCGATCACCGTCATTGCATAGATTAAGTCGCGGAGCACTGTATCTGCCCTGTTCACAATCTCGATCTTCTCGAAGTTTTGTGGGATTTCTGCTTTCGAAATGATGATGGTGAACCTGTCGGGCTGATCGACATGATCGTGGCCGAAGATCTCGTAGAGCCGGGTGAGGAACTGCGCAAGATACGTCTCATCCCGGATAGAGATGACAGTCTCATCTCCCTGCATCTGGATCGAACCGATATCAGAGACCCGGATGCTGGCGCCTGCATCCCTGATCGTCCCGACGGCAACAAAGATCGGTATCCTTGGATCGATGAAGATCCTGAGTTTGGAGACGACCGCCGTGAGGTTGTGATCTGAAAGGACGGTCTCTGTGATCTGCCTGTAGAAATCCCGCCCCACCTCCTCGAAACACTCGACTTCGAACGCATCCAGCATCGTCACGGTTCAATCACTCCTTCTTCCTGTCAATAAACCCTGAGGCAAGGAGGGCAGAGCCTGTTGCACCGATATACTGGGAATGGTGCGGAACGATGATCTCGGTCTGGAGGAGTTCACCCATTGCCCTGACAAGCCCCTGGATCAGCGATGTGCCACCGACCATAATCACCGGCTCGCGGATATCAACCTCCTGGAGCTGCTGTTCGAAGACCTGCTCGGCAACCGAGTGACATGCCGCTGCCGCAACATCTTCGGGAGTACTTCCTGCCGCAAGGGCATTAACGAGGCTCTGTGTCCCAAAGACGATACAGTAGCTGTTCATCGGAACTCCGGCGGAGAGCCCTTTCATCGCAAGAGGCCCAAGCTCGGTGATATCGACGCCGAGCCGTTTTGCGGTCATCTCAAGGAACCTCCCGCTTGCCCCTGCACAGATCCCGCCCATCGTGAAAGTGCCGGGTATCCCGTCCATCACCGAGATCGCCTTGTTATCCATGCCCCCGATATCTATGACGGTTGCGGGGCCATGCTGGGTATCGGCAAGATAGACGGCACCCTTTGAGTTGACGGTCAGTTCTTCCTGGATAAGATCGGCATTGAGGTGTTTGCCGATCAAAAAGCGGCCGTACCCGGTTGTTCCTATCGCCTCGATATCGTTCATCGTGAGTCCGGCTTCTTCAAGGGCATCGGCAACAACCTTGTCTGAAGATCGCAGTACCTCGGTCGTCGGTTCCCATCCGGTTCCGATGATCTCGTTGTCTTTCATGACAATGCATTTCGTTGTGGATGAGCCCGAGTCGACCCCCATTGTGATTCCCGTCTGTTCCTCTCGTGCGAGGAGAGCACGGCGGCGTGCGATTGTTGTGAGCGCCTCCATGCGTGTCAGGAGCGTCCCCGAGGTGGTCCGTTCCGTAAACGAGTACGAGACGACAGGGAGGGTAGAGTTCATGTGGATGTATCGCCTGAGTTCGGTCCTGACGATTGCGGCTTCGGCACACCTAAAACAGCTCCCGATGAAGACCGCATCAGCCTCCACTTTTCCCGTAACAAGTGCTTCTGCCCGTGCAATGGCGAGTTTCAGATCCGGGCTCTTCACATTCAGCCCAAATGATCCAAAATCCCGTCGCAGATCTCTCAGTGAGATATCAGGATAGAAGACCTCGGCATCAACTGCCCGTGCCGCCTCTGCAATCTCGTTCTGGACACCCGAATACTCGGCCCCGCAGGTGAGCTGCGCAATCCGCACCGGCCTGCTCATGCCTCTTCACCCCCGAGTCCGGCGAGGAACGCCTTGATGGAAGCAACAAATGTGATCCCCTCCTCCTGTGATTTTGGGTATGATAGTTCAAGTATGGGAATCCCCTTTTGTTTCAAGAGGAATATGAGCAGCTCGTTTGTCCGTGCACAGCCCATGCAGCCAAAGGCAAAATCTGACTCTTCGATGATGATGGCCGCTTCTGCCTCTTCAATCAGCGGGCCGTACAGCGACATCCGTCCCCGTACTCCTGATGGGACCTCAACCGCTGCCCAGTGAAGCCCTTTCTTTGGGTCTTCAGGCGTGATCTGGAGTGGTGGCGAATCGAAACCGCCTGCCTGGATATGTTCGCGTACAGAGAGGGCTGAGCCAAGTGGCTTATGCCCGAAGCGTGCAACAAGATCTGAAAGCATCAGGCTTGTTGCCGGATAGATGAAGACCTTCGCCATCGTCAGGCCTCCTTCTCTATGATTGATAAGAGTTCGTCGATTTCCAGGGGTTCATCCCGTCTGATCGGCTGTGCTTTCTTCTTCAGATCGTCTGGCTTCATGGTATCAGTCTCTTTCAGTCCATGCGAAATAAATCGCGAAAGTCCGATCTCATATTCGTGCCCGAGATATCCGGGCCTCGATCCCCCGAGGTTTGCCCTGCATCTCCGTTCATCTCCCGGGGGAAAACCCCTGTCCTTGATGAAGATATGGAAGGGATCAAGCTTCCGGAGCCGGTCAACCACCCTTGCCACCTCCTCCGGTGTCCCGGTAACCTGTACGCCGAAACAGGTCTCCTTGATCATAACGCCCATGGCAACTTCATAGGCTGTAATTGCGAGATCCTGCGGGGTGGTTGTAGGCGATTCGACGAAGACATACTTCGTCTCGGTGCCGACATATTCGGGATTGTACTCTTTCATCTCTTCACCTCCCTGATATAGATGGTATCTCCCTCTTTCAGTTTCGCCAGCTTATCCACGTCGATCATGCTGCCGATTATGTTCGTCCCTTCAAACGGCTCTGCTGTTGGCCCGAACTCGGTATTTCCGGAGATCCGCACCCCCACAAGGCCGGCCCCTCTTCTGGAGGCGTTCGTCATCCCGATTGCGTTTTCCGGTGCGCAATCAACAGGTGTATTCTCCGGGATGATATTGATCCGCTCGGGAATCTCAGGTTCAAAGAGCCAGACATCGTCAAAACTGAAGAAGAACGGGAGCATCCCGACCGAGTACCGTTTGAGCCCGGTAAAGCGCCTGAATATATCAACTGTCCGGGGTGCCTTCTCGTCAAAGAGGATGATATCGATGACATCGTCCTGCATCATCGTCGTCAGGGTTACCTGCGTCTCCTTCAGCACCTCGAGGGTTGTACCCGGTTCCTGCGTGATGACAACCCTTTCGCTTGGGCTAAAATCGGAATCGGCAGTGACGGAGATGCCCCGCTCTTTTGCATACGCTACTGCCTCATCAAGGTGCATCCCCAGCAGATCGAAACGTTCGGGTTCGCAGGTGACAGCAAACGACTCTCCTTCGCGGATCAGCCTGACGAGCTCTATCCCGTGGGTAACCTGCCCGACGACCGAATGGCTCGGGCTCGTTGCCACATCTTCCCGATAGATGTAGATTGCGCCGGAGCGCTTCCCTTTTGTACGGGTGGTGACCGCACCTTCGCGCCGCGGCCCTTTCTGTTCGAGGCTGATATCCATATGCCCGAGACGGGCATCCATGCAATGGGTGGATGTGGTCCGATCGGCATGATAGATTCCGGATCTCAGGGAGAAGAGGAGGTGATCGACAGAGTGCGCGATGTTGGTATTGATTGCATCGTCTGAGTATCCGTCGGCTGCGATCCGGACATGAGAGATGATCTCCATCCCCTCCTCAAGCGGTAGGCTGAGATCAGTGGTAGTGATTGTATGGGTGGAATCTGCCCAGCTGATCATCCTCTCGATCTTTTCAATCCTGTCTCCGGAATCGAGCCTGTCGATTGTGCCGCGCCCGGCAATCACCCGGCCGATGATTCCGCCGCCTTCCGCTGCACCATGGTCTGCCTGGTGATCTTTACGGGAGATGATCAGGTACGACCGCCTCGTATCATATCCTCCGCAGCCGATCAGCAGATCTCCCCGTGCATACCGTGAGGGTTCGCGTGAGGGGACAAAATCGGCAGGAAATGGGCCGAATGCCGCAGCGTACCGGTCTGCCCAGTGGAGAGCCGGGTTAAATGACGGCTCATCCGGATCGGGAAGCACCACGCTGCTCTCAGGAATCTCGACTACAAACTCGCCCTTTGTTGTGAGGAGACGGAAATGCCTGGTTGCCTCTTCTGAGACGACACCCGGCCTGATAATGGCGAGAGAAAGGGATGGGTTGTGATCGGGAAGGATATCTTTCAGGCATGCTCCTTCACCTGCCTGGATCAGGGCGCCATCCAGAGTAACCCTCACCATGCTATGCTCCGGCAACAGCCTTGCTCATAATATCGCGTTCTTCTGCGGTAAGAAGATCCATGATCTCCTGGGTGGGTCCGATGGCGACGATCTTTCCTCCACGCATGAGTGCCGCGCGATCGCAGACCTCACGCACAAAATCCATGTCATGTGAGACGATCACGAAGGTTTCATCCATCTCTTCACGCGAGTGAAGAATTGAATGCTTCACATCGACTTTTGTGATCGGATCCATCGTACCGGTCGGCTCATCAAGGATAATGATCTTTGGCTCTCTGATTAAGACCTGTGCCAGTGCAACACGGTGACGCTCCCCTTCTGAGAGGGAGTTGGGTTGTCTGTTTAAGACTGCCCTTCCTTTTTCCTCGGTGAAGCCTGCCATCTTCAGCGTGATCATCGCCTTCCGGATTGCAAGCTCCTTTGGAAACTCAAGCCCGATTGAATCAGTGAGGTTATCAAGGACACTCCTGTGCGGGAAGAGGTCGTACTCCTGGTGGAGCAGGCCGATGTACATCTTGGCACGACCCCTGTACTGGTACCCGGGACGGGTCATGTCAACCCATTCATCGCCGATCTGGATGTCAAGCCTGCCGCTTGTCGGTTCAAGTATCCCGGATATGATCCTTGAGAGTGTCGTTTTTCCGGCACCGCTTGTGCCGATGATCCCAAAGATCTCCTTCTCCCTGATCTCAAAGTCAACTCCGTCAACCGCACGGATCACACCCCTGTCAACGGAGATATACCGTTTTTTCAGGTTTTCGCATTTGATTAGTACATTGCCAAATTCGGGCTTCTCAAAGACCTCCTCATCATGGTGGTCTTTCATGAAGGTGGCGATCACCTGCTGCGGGGTTCCGGTGGCAGCGATCTCGCCATCTGCGATGAGGATCGCACGGTCAGCGACATCCTCGATTGCCTGGGCAAAGTGGGAGGTGATGATCATACCCATTGATGCCGAGTTTGCGGCCTCTTTGAGCATCTCGTGAACCACACGGGCCATCTTCGGGTCAAGGGTAGCGGTCGGTTCATCGGCAAAGAGGAGGAACGGCTCTTTTGCAAGCTGGCGCGCGAGTACCACACGCTGTTTCTCGCCGCCGGAGAGGTCACGTGCAATATGCATCATCCTATGGGAGAGCCGAACCTCGTCGAGGAGATCGGCAGCGCGTGTGACTGCCTTTCCCGATGGGTATCCGGTATCTTCAAGCGCCCTGAGCACATTCTCGATGACGCGATCATTGCCATATAACGCAAATGTCCGCTGGAACATAATGGCGGTTCTCTGCATCAGGCGGCGCCTGGTGGAATCGTCATCATTCCAGAGATCTACATCCTTTTCTTTCAGAGTTCCCCCCGAACACCGGGGACAGGAGGATCCGGCACGGCTCCCAAGCTCAATCCTTCCGCAGGCATCACACATCGAGACATGGTAGATGATCCGCCCTTCGGTCGGGGCCTGGTCGATTCCGCGGATAAGATGGATCAGGACGGTTTTCCCAGAACCGCTCCTGCCGATGATGCCGACGGTCTCTCCTTCGGTGATCTCAAGATTGATCTTATTGAGTACCCTCGTGCCATTAAAATCCATGCAGAGGTTTTCGACAGAGATAAAGGGTTTCATGAAGCAGCCTCTTGAAGTAGTATGTAGAGTCAAGGAGCATATTAGTCTTTATATGTGAACAGTCATGCCGGGATCTGCACGCAAAACCCCCTCAATGATTGAAATCACCTCATCGAGGTGATGAATAATATAGTTCGACGCACATTCCAGCGCCTCAATCCGCTCACCCCGCTGCTGTTCAGAGAGGATTGCAATATCAGCCTCTCTCATCGCCCGAAGGTCATTGATCCCGTCGCCGACCATTACTACTGTATCATATCCCTCTTTGAGCCGCCGTACTATCTCCGCCTTCATTGTCGGGGTTGCAACGCCGAAGATTCTGTCATGCGGGATGCCGAGATAATCTCCCATCCGCTCAAGTTTTGAGCCCCTGTCTCCAGAAGCGATGAATGTAGCAATCCCCATCTGGTGGAGCCGGGTGATCGTCTCTTTTGCTCCTGGAAAAGGGCTTCCTCCTGCAGTGATGGTATATTCGATCCGCCGGTTCCTGACATTCAGTATCACGCCAGAGTTGATCGCCATGATGGGTTTGATATGGCTGCAACGGTTCCAGACTCTCCGTATCGTTTCCTGGAGATCGCCGACAATTGCGTACTGCTCATGGTAGAGGATATCTGCAATTTCATCCTGGGTTATCACCCTCCTCCCACAGGATATCCCAAAATCGATCATATTCTTAATGAGAAATGCTGAAAGGAGCTCATTTTTATCGGCTTTTATCACATCCTCCGAATGTGCATGAAGGAGCACCAGGATCCGATCCGGATCATCGAAAGTGAGCGTTGTCGATTCAACCTCCTCGATTAGTTTACCGGCAGGAATATCTTTTGCAACCCGGTATGTCCTGAGAAGCGTCCCTGCACTGTCAAAGACTACGGCAATCGTCATCAGGAAACCACCTTTATCTATGATAAGTACCGTCGATTGATATATGCCACTGATCAGAACAGCAGACGCCATCCGCACCATGCAGATCCGGGGTGCCGGCCGGATTGCACGTGCAGCAGCAGCAGCACTCCGCGATCATGCAGCGTCAATAGAATCATCAGATCGCGTTTCTTTCATCAAAGAGATGACGCAGGCAGGAGATATACTCCGGTCAACCCGTCCGACCGCCGTCTCTCTCCCAAATGCAATCCATATCGTTCTGCGGGATCTAAAGAATGCAACCAGTGCCGATGATGCGCGCGGTATCATCACCAAAAATGCGGATGCGTTCATACGGGCATCAGAAGAAGCGATCCAAACGATCGCCGGTATCGGTGCACGCCAGATAGGGGATGGCGATACAATCCTCACCCACTGCAACTCCGAGGCAGCACTTGCCTGTATCATCGAGGCGAAGCGGCAGGGAAAGGAGATTGTGGTCTTTGCTACTGAAGTGCGGCCATGGAACCAGGGTCTGCTCACGATTGAGGTGCTGAACCGCCACGAGATCGAAACCCACTATATCGTCGACTCTGCCGTCCGGGCCTTTATCAACGATATCGATATTGTGATTGCCGGGGCGGATGCAGTCTGTTCGGATGGGAGCGTCATCAACAAGATAGGAACATCCCAGATTGCCCTTTCCGCACATGAGGCACGGACAAAGATGGTATTTGCGGCGGAAACGTACAAGTTCGCACCCCGCACCCTCGCAGGATATACGATACCTATCGAGGAGCGGCCCGGCTTCGAAGTCCTCTCCGATGAAATTGCCCGGAAATATCCTTTTGTCAGGGTGCGAAATCCGGTATTTGACATAACACCAGCCGCATATATCGATGGCATCATTACAGAAACCGGTCTCATCCCGCCATCCTATGCGCCGTCTGTTATCAGTGATCATCTGGGGTGGGATCTCTCATTAATCGGGGATGGGGCTTTTTAAATGGCGCAGATGCGGTATGATCGTGTGGAATAACCTGATGATACATTTTTTAGATTCACGGACAAGGTAATTGAGAAGATTGGATGAGGAGATGTTCATGGGTGTCAAATTTGTAAAATTACAGGGAAATGGCAATGATTTCATCCTGATCGATGAGATGGAGAATGAGATAATCCCTGAAGAGATGAAAGCTTCGTTTGCGATGCTCTTCTGTGATCGCCGGTTTGGTATTGGCGGTGATGGTGTCCTCTTCATCTCAAAATCCGAATCTGCGGATGTAAAGATGCGCCTCTTCCAGCCTGACGAGTCTGAAGCCGAGATGTGCGGGAACGGGATTAGGTGCCTTGCCCGGTATGCATATGATCATGACTATATCAAAGAGGAGAGCACAGTCGAGACGCTCGCCGGTATAATGCCTGTCTCCCTTGGATACCAGAATGACGAATTCTATGCAACCATTACGATGCCTACCCCGGTATTTGTACGGAGCGGGATTCCTGCCACCGGTGAGGGTGGCGACGATTACTCGGAGTATATCGGCACCTATCAGGTCTATGCCGCAAATACCGGTGTTCCCCATGCAGTCGTCTTTGTCGATGAGATCGGGGCAATCGATCCGATGAAGCTCGGTCCCGTCATCAGGAACCACCCCACCTTCCCAAAGGGCGCGAATGTTAACTTTGTCGAGAAAGTGAACACGAACCATCTCAGGATCAGAACCTTCGAACGTGGTGTCGAGGGTGAAACCTGGTCATGCGGAACCGGCGCAACGGCATCAGCAGCGGTTGCCCATAAGCTCGGCTATGTAACCAGGGATTGTATCGTCGAGACAAAGGGCGGCCCCCTCCGGATTCGGTTTGATGACACTGTCACGATGACCGGTCCCGCCGAAGTCGTCTTCATCGGGATGATCCAGCTCTGAATAAAGAGATTAATACCGATATTCCCGGCAGATGGCCGGGATTACCCGCTTTTTTTGTATTTGATCTGCTGCCAGACTGATGCATCCTGCGCCTGCCTCAGCACTTTCTGATCCCGTCTTCTGTGATCGCAAAATCAAATGATTCCCCCTCAGGGCGGGAGCGGTGCTTCATGACGATTGCCCGGCGGCTGCTCTCTCTCCGCTCGATCCTGATGATCGCCTTTGAGATATGAGAGAGGGTTGTTCCCCCAAGACCTGAGAAGGTGCCTGTTTTCGGGTCCATGTACACCTGGTTGGTAATTAAGACCGGAACCTGGTATCTTCGTGCGATGGAGAGGATATCGATCATCTGCTTCCCTAGCATCCGCTGTACATCGCCCCGCTTCTCCAGTTCCGAGCGGTAGAGGGCGGTTGCCGAATCCATCACAATCAAGCCGATTGTATGCTTTGAAAAGATCTTCTGCGACTCTGTGATCATCAGCCCCTGTTCTGCAAAATCGATCGGCTCAAACAGGTAGAGCCGTGTGGCGAGCTCCGGGGCTGCATCTTCGCCGCCGCAGATCTGGACGAAACGGTCCGGCGAGAAGCCTTCGGTATCAAAGAAGATGACACCGTCACCCTTCTTAAGGGTGGCAACCGCCGCCATGATGGCAAGCGTGCTCTTGCCGCTTCCCGGTTCTCCATAGATCTGTGTGATCATCTGCTTCTCAAGGCCACCGCCGAGGATACGGTCCAGATCCGGGTTGCCTGTGCTTACTCGCCCATTCTCCACTCTTCCAGCTCCCGGTAGGCGATCTCCTCGGCTCTCTTCTTCACGTCCCGGACGCTCAGTCCGTTCCGTTCTGCCGCGGCGGCGACAGCATCGAATTCGGCTTTAACTGAGATGATATTTCCTTTCGAGTACCCGATCTTAACTCCGATCTCGTCTCCCTCCGGTATCCGGACAGAGAGCACCCTTCGATCCGCAATGAAACGGTGGACCGACGGGATGCACCGGACACCAAGCGTTCCAAGCTCTTCTGCCATGATTTTTGCAAGCCGCTCTGAATCTTCCGTGCGGCAGATCACCCGGATGAGATGGCCGGGCCTTCCCTTCTTCATGATGATCGGAGCGGCTGAGGCATCACGTGCACCTTCGCGATGGAGGCGGGAGATGGTGTGGGCGATCACCTCGCCATCGACATCATCGACATTCGTCTCCAGGATATCAACGACCGGGAGGCTCTCGTTGCTCTCCAGGATCATCACGCGGAGCACATTTGGGCGATCCTTTGGGTTTCTTGTGCCTGCCCCGTACCCGACTGCAGCGATGGTGCCGTTTTCGTCACCTTCTGCAAATGATCTCCGAAACTCTGCGAGGAGTGCAGCCCCTGTCGGGGTGACCAGCTCGCCGGTCTCCTCATCTGTTCTCCTCGTGAGAAGCCCGGACTCTTCGAAGATATAGGCGGTTGCCGGTGCCGGGACCGGCATGATGCCATGGGCTGATCGGATCGTCCCTCTGCCGAGCGGGAGCGGCAGGATTGCGACTGCATCCGGAGCGAGGGAGAGGAGGGCGGTGCATGCCCCGATCACATCCGCAATCGCGTCATCCGCTCCGACCTCGTGGAAATGGGCATGATCCCCATGGACGCGGGTTTCGGCGTTGTGTATCCTCGTAAAAACCCGCGCTGCCATCTCTTTTACATCTTCTGTTGCATCTGATCTCCGGAGGCGGGCCAGGACCTCTTCGAGTGTCCGGCTTCCCTCTTTCGCATGGGTCTTTACATATGTCGCCTGAATGCCACATCGGGTAACTATTGAGGTCTCCGGTATCTGGACGAGAGAGGCCATCGCCCGGATCACCGCCTCCCTGTCCGCACCGGCGGCAAGGAGCGCTCCGGTGATCATATCTCCTGCTGCACCGTTCACCGGGTCAAAGAGGATTGTCCGCATTGAAAAACACTACTTATATGTCCGGACACTGATGACAATAAAGTAATGCCTGAACTGTATCTGAAGGTCGATTCGGCCTATCCTGAAGATCTGGGTGGAGGTAAGGCACGCCTCGATCCGGAGACTATGCTCGCACTCCGTGTGTCCCCCGGCGATCTGATCAAAGTCGAGGGGAAGAAGGAGACGCTCGCCAAAGTCTGGCGTGCAATGGCAAAAGACTGGGATCAGCAGAAGATCCGGATCGATAAGTTCACCCGGGAGAATGCTGCCGTCACCATAGGCGATCGTGTCAAAATCTCAAAGGTTGAGGCGGTGATTGAGGCAAAAGAGGTGGTTATTGCGCCTCCTGAGAACCTGCCGCCGCACCTGACCATTCATATGGAGCATGCTGCACAGGGTCTGATCAACTATCCGGTTTCGACAGGCGATGTAGTTCCTATTCGTGCCATGATGATCCCCCAGCTTATCGAATTCAAGGTGATCTCCCTTGAGCCTGAGGATGCGGTGATCATCACCAGAAATACGACCATCACCGTTTCCGACAAGCCAGCTCCCGGATTTGAAGGGCTGAAGCGGATCAGCTACGAGGATATCGGCGGGTTAAAGGACGAGCTCCAGCGTCTCCGTGAAACAATTGAGCTCCCGATACGCCACCCCGAGCTCTTCAAGACGCTTGGGATCGAGCCGCCAAAGGGTGTCCTGCTGTATGGCCCTCCCGGCACCGGGAAGACGCTGATTGCCCGTGCGGTTGCAAATGAGTCCGGAGCCAACTTCATCTCGATTGCAGGGCCTGAAGTGATCTCAAAGTACTATGGGGAATCCGAACAGCGGCTCCGGGAGGTATTCGAGGAAGCAAATGAGAATGCGCCTTCGATCATCTTCATCGATGAACTCGACTCGATTGCGCCGAAGCGGGAGGATGTGACCGGCGAGGTGGAGCGGCGGGTGGTTGCCCAGCTGCTGACGATGATGGATGGGCTTGAAGAGCGGGGGCAGGTTGTTGTGATCGGTGCAACTAACCGTCTGGATGCGATCGATCCCGCCCTCAGGCGTCCCGGCAGGTTCGACCGCGAGATCGAGATCGGGGTGCCGCCGCATGCGGACCGCCAGGAGATCCTCAATATCCATACACGCGGCATGCCAATTGACGAGGGTGTGCGGATCGATCTGATCGCCAGCCGGACGCATGGTTTTGTCGGTGCTGATCTCGCCGCCCTTGCGAGGGAAGCTGCTATCCGCGCACTCCGTCGGTATCTTCCCGAGATCGATCTCGAACAGGACTCGATACCGCAGGAGGTGCTCGATAATCTCAGGGTTACTTCAGATGACTTCCGCGAGGCACAGCGGGAGGTCTTCCCCTCGGCTATGCGTGAGGTGATGCTGGAGGGAACTAATATCACGTGGTCCGATGTGGGCGGTCTCGCTGCTGCACGGCAGGAGATCCGGGAGGCAGTTGAGCTGCCGCTCACCGGGAGGGAGAAGTTTGAGGAGCTTGGGATCACGTCTCCAAAAGGGATTCTCCTGTATGGGCCCCCCGGAACCGGGAAGACCCTGATCGCAAAAGCAGTGGCAACCGAGTCGGGTGCGAACTTCATCCCGATTAAAGGGCCCCAGCTCCTCTCCAAATGGGTGGGGGAGAGCGAGCGGGCGGTCCGTGAGATCTTTAAGAAAGCCCGCCAGGTGGCACCCTCGATCATTCTCTTCGATGAGATGGATGCTCTCACCCCGGCACGGGGTGGGGGGGATTCTTCCCATACTATCGAGAGCGTCTTAAACCAGATCCTAACCGAGATCGACGGGATCGAGGATATCCGTGATGTGATCGTGATGGGGGCAACCAACAGACCGGATATTGTTGATCCGGCCCTCCTCCGCCCCGGCAGGTTCGACCGGCTCGTCTATATCGGGGAGCCGGATGAAGAGGATCGGAAAAAGATCCTCTGGATCCATATGAGGAGCATGCCGATTGAGGAGGGAACGATTGAAGAGTTCATCAGCCTACTTGAAGGCTGTGAATATAGCTGTATCGAGAAGATATTTGGGTCAATCGGAGAAGGAAAAGAGATCACCGTTGATGCGATCCGGGAAGCTGCATCCGGGATGCCGAAGAAGGAGGGGGTAGGGCTGAAGAGGAGCGAGATACGGAAGCTTATCCATGATCTAATCTTACGGTTCAATCAGCAGTATCCTGATCCTGCACGGGATATGATCATCCAAACCGTTGCAGCCCGGACCGCCGGGTATGTCGGATCCGATCTCGAAGGGCTCTGCCGCGAGGCAGGGATGCTTGCGATGCGGGAAGGGGTAACGGTCGTCTCCACCCGCCACTTCGAAGCGGCAATGGAGAAGGTACGGCCGACGATGAACGAGCGGCTCACAGAATACTACTCCCGGATACAGCAACACTTCAAAGGCGGGCTCCCCCGTCAGTCACAGCCGGTCGAGTATCAGTAATACTCTTATGATCCGGGGGAGATACCCCTCTCCTCATGTCTGCTGAGGAGATAGGTGAGCCACAGGAGCACTGGTCTTCCGGCCTTGGGTTCATCCTTGCATCGATTGGTGCCGCTGTTGGTATCGGAAATATCTGGCGGTTTTCAACGGTTGTCGGCCAGAACGGGGGCGGCGCGTATCTCATCCCGTTTCTGCTTGCCGTCTTTTTGATCGCCCTCCCCCTGATGGTGATTGAGATCAAGGCGGGCCGGGCCCTTGCCGCCGATGTTGTCACTGCTTTTGAGAAAGTACATCGGCGCCTCTCAAAGGCAGGCTGGTTCCTGATTGCAGTCGGCTTTGTTGTCCTGAGCTATTACCTCGTCATCACCGGCTGGACTCTTGGATTCGTCATCTTCTCTCTGATTGGAACCGATGGCAGGTTTGCGTCCTTTACCGCCGGATACCTGCCGGTGCTCTTCTTCATCATCTCAGCCCTCCTGACAGGCGGGGTGGTTGCACTTGGTGTCAAAGAGGGGATCGAACGGGTGACCCGCTGGCTCATCCCGTTCAGCTTCATCATCTTGATCGGCCTTGCCATCTATGCCGCAACACTGCCTGGTTTTGCCGATGCCTTTGCCTTCTTCTTTACCCCGGACTTCTCGGTACTTGCCGATCCTACACTCTGGGCGGCGGCATTTGGCCAGTCATTCTTCTCGCTCTCGGTTGGAACCGGCATCCTCCTCACCTACGGCTCCTATCTCAGGCGTTAGGTTCCAATTGCACGATCTGCCCTGTACATCACCATCGCCGATCTCTTTGTTGCGATACTCGCAGGGCTGATCGTCTTCCCGATCGTCTTCACCTTCGGTTTCTCCCCTGCAATGGGGGCCGAGCTCACCTTCACAATCCTGCCTCAGGCATTTGCAGAGATACCGTTTGGTGCGGTGATTGGATTTCTGTTCTTCCTCCTCCTCTTCTTCTCTGCACTGACCGCAGCGGTCTCGATGATCGAGATGCCCCTTGCCTCCCTTGTCGCACGGAAGGGGATCTCCCGAAAGAAGGCAAGCCTTTTCCTTACCGGAGGCGTGATCGCAATCGGCCTCCCTTCGGCTCTCAGCTATTCGGCGATGAACCTCACGCTCGGGGGCATCCCTGTGCTGGATCTCCTTGATGAGACGGCCGGCTCATTCGGCCTTCCCCTGACGGCACTGATCATGGCAGTTGCGTTTGGGTGGATGCTTGATCCCCGGATGCTCAGGGAGAGGGGCGGGCTGAAAGGGTTCATTCCGCACCTTATCCTCGCGATATGCCGGTATCTGATTCCCCCGGTTCTGGTGGTGACGCTCCTCCTCCTTGGAATCAACCTGGTGTGGGGATAACCGATATGCTCTTAGCAGATAATGATACAGAATTGATCAGACATGACCGGGGATAGCGGGAATATATCGGATTATATGCTGAAGACGGCAGAGATGATCATCCGGGTGGCAGAAGTGGTGGACGTAGAGAAAGCTGGTACGCTCATCTCCGAGATCCTTTCCGGCAGGAGGATTTATGTCACTGGCGCCGGAAGATCCGGCCTGGTTGCCAAGGCGTTTGCGATACGGCTGATGCATCTTGGTTTCCCCTGTTATGTGATTGGTGAGACGATCACCCCTGCCTTTGATTCCGGTGATATGCTTGCCGTCTTCTCAGGGTCCGGCGAGACGAAGTCGGTGGTGAGCGCGGTTGAGAAGGTGCGTGAACTTGAGGGGTGGACCTGCCTAATCACCGCAAATCCAAACTCACAAGCAGCCGGGTATGTCGATCTGGTTATCGATCTCGGTGAATCGTCCGGGAATAGCGCTGATCTTCCACCTGAGTATGAGGTCCGGCAGATTACCGGGCAGTACCGCTCGGTTTCGGTTCCGATCGGCAGGGGCTCCGCATTTGAGATGGTGGCGCTAGCCTATTCGGATGCGATCATCTCCGCCCTGATGGCTGCACGGCATCTGGATCCAGATGAAGTCAGGCTCCGCTTTTCAAATATCTGATACCGTCTCTATTTTCCCTGAAATGGATCGGGCGGCTGCATATGCAGTGGAGAATGCCGCCTGGAGGTTGTATCCCCCGGAATCCCCGTCGATATCAAGCACTTCCCCGATACAGTAGAGGCCGGGAAGGAGGCGTGATTCCATTGTTTTATTGTTAATCTCCTCAAGTGAGACTCCGCCGCGGGTTGCCATTGCCTGGTCAAACCCGCCGACACTCTTAATCAGAAATGTCCAGCCGGTGAGGAGCCGGAGGAGTTCTTTCCTCTTTTCTCTGGAGAGGTGGGCGACTGTACAGTCCGGTGAGAGTCCCGCCTCCTCGGTGAGGCGCTGGATGAAACGTGCAGGAAGGGGTAAATCCGAGAGGATCGTCTTCACGAGCCGCTTTCCGGCTGCAGCCGATCCAAGTGTGATGGAGGAAGCTATTGTATTGTGTTCCTTTTCGGGGAGAAATGCGATCCTGAGGCTGTCTCCATCCCTGATGTACCGGGATGCGTGAAGGATGACGGGGCCGGAGAGCCCGTTATGGGTGAGGAGGAGATCCCCTGTCACCTTCCTGGCAACTCTTCCTTCCCGCAGGATCGAGACGGTGATCTCGTCAAAGGAGATCCCGGCGAGATCCGAAAACGGGTATTTATCCGGGTACACCGGTGCGAGGGCAGGTCCTATTGCGGTGATTGTGTGTCCGAGGGATTTTGCGAAACGGTACCCGTCTCCGGTCGATCCGGTTGAAGGGTATGATGCACCGCCGGTTGCAATGACAAGGATATCCGCCCTGATATTCTGCCACTCTGTCTGAATCAAAAAACCGGTACTGGTACGTTCCACAGCACGAACCGGGGTGTGCTGCCTGATCATGACATTATTCTCCCTGCATGCCGAGATCAGCACCGAGAGGATGTCATCTGCTTTTTCAGATACCGGAAATATCTTCTCGTTCTCATCTGCATACAGCGGGCATCCCCGCTCTTCAAAGAAGGCGATTATCTCCCGGTTCGTATAGCCCCGGAGTGCCGGTTTCAGAAATGCCCCCTTTTCCCCGTAATGCTGTTCGAATTTGCGGATATCTCCTCCATGCGTGAGATTGCACCGCCCCGAACCGGTGATTAGGAGTTTTCTGCCCGCCTCCCTTTTCTTCTCAAAGAGGATGATCCTGAATCCCTGCGGCCGGATATTCGCTGCGCAGAAGAGTCCTGCGGGCCCGCCTCCGATGATTCCAATCACGGGATGGGCCATGGGCATTCACACCTTCTGCGGGGAGGCGTTTCTCCTTCCAGGTGATTTAGCCTCCGCAATCAGCCGCTTCATCGCTCTTGCTGCTGAGGTGACATCTTCCTCGCCAACGACTGCTGAGATGACTGCAGCACCGTCTGCTCCGGCCCCGATCACAGATCCGATATTCTCCCGTGTGATACCACCGATTGCAACAAGCGGAAGCCGAGTTGCTGCCCGTATCGCACCGAGCGTCCGGAGGCCATGCCCGTCTCCGGCATCGTCTTTTGAGGTGGTTGCAAAGACCGGGCTGAGTGCGAGGTAATCTGCACCTGAGATCTCGGCATGCACCGCCTCCTCAACCGATCCGACCGAGCAGCCGATGATGAAGTCCCTTGGAACAATCCGGCGCGCCTCGCCAACCGGCATATCCTGCTGCCCGAGATGGACGCCGTCTGCTCCCGCTGCGAGGGCGAGATCGAGCCGGTCATTCATAATGAAGCAGGCGCCTGCATCCCCGGTGAGAGCCCGGATCTCTGTTGCCGTCCAAAACAGGGATGCGGAATCCATATTCTTGTCACGGAGCTGGATCACGTCAGCTCCGCCCAGAAGCGCCATCTCAGCGAGTCTGGTATGGGATCTGCCCTTCCCGATCATCTCGTCTGTAATCACATAGAGATCATATGCCACGGATCTGCTCCACCTGTGCTTCAGATATGATTATCTCCTGTGAAAGTGATGCGAGCTCGTCAAAGAGTGCGGTCCTGAATGAATATGGTCCGGCAGATTCTCTCTCTGCCCGCTCCCCGGCAAGCCCGAATGCGATGAGTGCTGCGGCGGCAGATTTCACCGGATCGTCGCCTGCGGCTGCAAATGCCCCGACAACAGATGCTGCCATGCAGCCGGTCCCAGATAGCCGCTCCATCATCGGGCTACCATTTCGAATCAGGTACGCCTCGCCATTCTCACAGACGATATCGGTCTCCCCGGTCATGGCAACAACTGTACTCCATCTCTCTGCACAGCGACGGGCAACCTCAAGCGGATTCCCGGCACAGCCGCCTGAATCAACACCCCTGACGGTGCCACCGCTCCCGGCAAGGACGCCGATCTCACCTGCATTGCCTTTTATAATTGTAACTGTACATTCGCGTAAGATCTTCTCGGCACTCTTTGTCCTGAGTGTTGTTGCACCGACCCCGACCGGGTCGAGGATCACCGGGATGTCATGTGCATTTGCGGCTTTTCCTGCTGCTACCATCGCATCCACCTGTGCAGGCGATAGTGTCCCGATATTCAGCACAAGTGCGCCAGCAATCCCTGCCATCTCGCCAACCTCTTCGATTGCCCCTGCCATGACGGGCGCTGCACCAATGGCAAGAGTTGCGTTTGCGCAGTCGTTGATTGTGACGGTGTTGGTGATATGGTGAATGAGCGGCCGGGTTGATCGAACCGTCTCAAGGAGAGTCGCTGCGTACGTATTCATGCTGGTATATATTGCCCCCCCGAAGGGAAAAGTGAGGTGGTCAGAGGACCATATTCTGGCTTTATTCCGTTGTGCTTTTTCCCGGGAAGAGATGTACTGATGTTGCTTTAAATGCAATATAGACACAATCCCCGATTCCCAGTTCCGCTTCCTCAAAACCCTGTCTTGTGAGTGCGACAACGAATGTAACTCCAATGTCAATATTGAGCCTGATCATCGCGCCACAGTGGCGGATATCGGATATCTTTCCGGGAAAAGCGTTTCGTATGGGTGATGCAAGAGGCGCAGTTGAGATAAGAATCTCCTCCGGCCGGACCGAGATGTAGGCGTCTCCTTCTATTTCAGAATGAGCCCTGATAATAATATCCCCGATTTTTATGCTTGCAATTCCATTTTCAGACGTTGAAATGCCTTTGAATACATTTGTGGCACCTACAAATTCTGCTACAAAATGGTTTTTAGGCCTTCTGAAGATCTCATCAGGTGCGCCAACCTGCACTATTTTGCCTTCATTCATGATAGCAACACGATCGGCGAGATCAAATACCTCTTCAAAGTTGTGGGTGATATGAATGATCGTCGTTTTTGTAATTTCGTGAATATCTTTCAACTCTTTTCGGAGATTCTCCCGTGTTTTTGAATCCAGTGCACTGAGAGGTTCATCCAGCAGGAGTGCCCAGGGATTCATCACCATTGCACGTGCAATAGCTGCCCGCTGTTGTTCTCCTCCGGAGAGTGTATCTGGATAGCGGTGGAGAAGGTGGGCAATATGGAGCATTTCAGCATATCTTTGAACTGCCTCGTGTATCTCATCTGATGGAACTTTCTTGGATTTCAGGCCGAATCCGATGTTTTCTTCAACTGTCAGGTGGGGGAAAAGCATGTAATCCTGGTAGACCATTGTGATATTCCGTTCCTTCGGTGGTGCCCGGGTAATATCATTCCCATCCAGATGGATGGAGCCACCATCAGGCTCATAAATGCCCGCGACAGTTTCAAGAAGGATCGTCTTTCCTGCTCCGGTCGGGCCGATGATCACCATGTACTCTCCCTTTGAAATATCAAGAGAGACGGAATCGAGGAAGAATTCTCCCATGTCTTTGGATATATTCTGAATCTGTAACATCCTATCCTCCTAGAATCGTGCAAACCCGCCGTACCGTTCAAAGATGTAGAGTGAAACAACACTCATGATGATTAAAATCGTTGCTGCTGATATGGCAAGATCCAGCTTTCCGCAGGACATATTCAAAAACAGCGATATCGGCAATGTCTCGGTTGACATACGGGTTGCTCCTGCAAGCATCAGTGCGGCACCGAACTCTCCGATGCCTTTTGCCCAGGTAATGACCGATCCGGCGAGGAATCCATTGGCTGCCATGGGAAGTGTGACGCGCCAGAGCGCCTGTGTGTCATTACAGCCGAGCGTTTTGGCCACATACTCATAGCGGGGACTGATCCCGTCAAATGTTGAGCGCATGATACGGAGCATGAACGGGACATTCACAAAGAACTGCGCGATGATGATACCAAGAGGGGTGAAGACAAAGACAAGCCCTGCCATTGCAAGAGCCTCTCCGACTGGAGTGGTGCCAAAGAAGAGCAGCAGCCCTACACCCGCAACAAGCGGCGGAAGTGCAAGCGGCATATCGAGAATGGTATTAACAATATGCTTTCCGGGAAAATCATATCTCGCCAGTGCATAGGCTGAGGGAACACCGATTAAAATACAGAGTATTGTTGAGATAACTGATGTCACAAGGCTCAGGTAAATTGCAAAATGGATCTCCGGTGATTTGAGTGATGAGATCATTCCCTCAAGGGTGGGATGGCTGACTACCAGTAGCAGAAGGAGTACGATGAAGAGAGCAAGTCCCACTCCGATGGCAATTGTAGCAGCCCTCAGTGGGGATTTGACACCCCTTCTCATAGGTTGATCCTCTTCCGATCCCTCAGCGCTTTTGGAGTGCTGTTCCATTCTGCGATCCCATCGAAGTGCTGGTTGTCAACCCACCCGCTTGATACTTCATCTCTGTTGTCGAACTGGAAGACATAGGGTTTGATGTCAATGAGCGGGGTTTTGTCCAGGATGTCAACACCTTTGATGGTGAGTATATTTCCTTCAACTGCAAGGAGCCGTACAATTGAGATTCCGAGGGGATTTGGTCTGTTGAAATGCCGGATCGCAAAGATCCCACGTGCTTTTTCGACATCAAGAAATGGTTTCTGGAGGAGGGGTCCGCCCTGTGCACGGTGGAAGTGGTAGAGAAGAATGATATGGGAGAATGACTCGATCTCCTGGAGACCTTCTGCATATTCGGAAAAAACCTCTACTGTGCCGACAGACTCATTGAATATTCCCTGGATTGGTGTTTCTTCCTGATTCGTAAATTCAGAATGGATGATGCCTATCGGGTGGTAGCAGATCTCCATAGCTTTGATAGCGTTGTTCTGTTCATTCATCGTAAAATCACCTTGGAATAAAAAAAGGGTTTTAGATCTCCCCATAATAGGGGTCAGGGTATGTGGTGAACCCATGTGCTGTAAAGATCGCTTTTCCTTCATCTGATGCGACAAAATTGACGAACTCTCTTGCAGTCTCCGGGTATTCAGAGAAGGTCAGGCTTCCGATCGGGACAACTTTTACAATGTTCTGTTCCTTTGGTATATCGATCCTCTCCAGCTTCTCGCCATTGAAGAGATCTTCCCAGATGATCGCGGCATCTGTCTGCCTGAGGGAGGTATGGACAATAAGTTCGTTTACGGTTGCAGTGCGTGCAACAGTGTTTGCTATCACCTCATCGAAGATACCGATCTTCTTCAGGAGGCTGTCAGAGAGTTTTCCAATTGCAGCAGCTTCTGCGTCTCCGAGCTCGACTTTGACTCCTGGTTTTGCCAGATCTTCAAGAGATGTGATTCCTGCCGGGTTTCCTTTGGGAACAATGATGATCGGAACGTGGTAGACAACATTTGCTTCGGTGTCGATGAACCCCTTTTCCCGGGCTGCATCGATATACGAGGTTGCGCCTGGCATATATGCATCGCCCATCCCTGTCAGTTCCATCTGTGAAAGGAGCGTGTTTGATCCTCCGAAGTTGTAATTGATGGCAACACCTGTCTTCTCTTCAAATGCGATTGCGATATCGTCCATAGGCTCACGCATTCCTGCTCCGCAGTAGACAAGCAGTGAGTCAGGCTGCGTATTCTCTTCAACCGCAGGTGGTGTTCCTGTGCATCCGGAAATACAGATGCAGGCAGATACTACAAGCATTACCAGAATAATGCCGCTTTTTACATTCATAGAGAAAGATGGCGGATCACCTGCGATAAATGTGCGTGTTCATGCAGTTAATTTCTCCGAATTTGTTAATTTAACCAATTTTACTTCAGCACGCTTCATCGGGGTTAAGAAGCAATGGGCGCAGAATAAGCCAATCTATCCGATCTTCCATCTGCCTGCCGGAACCGAGAGCACAAACCGTGCACCCTCGCCCGCGATCCCTTCTTCGTGGATTGTGATCCCGGTGATTCCAAGGATCTCCCGAACCAGGTAGAGGCCGTATCCATTGTTCTTTCCGCATTTATACTCAAAAATGCGCTCTTTCATCGTATCGGGAATGCCAGTCCCGTTATCCTGCCAGATGATACTGAGGTTGCCGTCCTTCTCCTCGCATGAGATCGTGATACTTGTTGCATCTTCTCCATGCCGGATGGTGTTGTCCAGAAGATTTGAGAAGACCTTGGTGAGGAGGGGATCAGCGATAATCGAAAGTTTCCGGCAGGTATTTGTAATCGGGATCTGGGATCCGGCGAGCGGTTCGAGCGAAGAGTTGATCTCCTGCAATGTCGGTCCGCTCGTTCCGATCTTCTCGTACTCCTTCATAAATTCAAAGGATTTTAAGATCTGTGCGGTGGAGCGTGCAATCTTCTCGAGAAGCTCAGCAACCGCGCTATCAGGTTCCTTCCTTCTGATCAGTTCGATATACCCCTCAATGGCTGTCATCTGGTTCCTGACATCATGCCGTGTGATGCCGGCGAGGAGGCGGATCTTTTTATTTGAGAGCCTCAGAGCCTCTTCCGATCGTTTCTCCTCGGTTACATCCCGATTGACGACGATCGCACCCTCAAGAGTTCCGTCATCAAGGATTACGGGTGCTGTATAGTTGTATATGAGGCGTTTCTGCCCGTCAAAACAGTCGATCTCGAGAAGTTCGTCGGTGATGGTTGCACGATCACGTATGCTGTGGGCAAGCGCCCAGTCATCAGGTGCGATCTCCTCACCTGACGGGTATCTGCGGGCTTTGAAGATCCCATAGTCTTCGATTCCGACATGGGGTTCTGCACCCCAGATGGCAATCCCGGCGGGGTTGCCCATGGTGAGCCTCCCCTTGCTATCTGCAAACCAGAGACCGATCGGGAGGATTTCCATCACTTTTGAGAGGATCTTCTCACGGGTGTTCATCTCTTCTTCAGCCCTGGCTATATCTGTTCTATCAATGATGATTGCAACAAACGCCGGTTTTCCATGGAAGCGGGAGATCTGAAGATGAACCTCGATGGGATAGAGCGATCCATCTGCCCTTCGATGGACTGTCCGGAATTCATTATATTCCTTCTCGCCATCAACCATCGGCGAAATCAATTTCCTGAATGCCTGCGGTGTGAATTCAGGTTTCAGATCGAGGGGTGTCATCCCTGCAAGCGTCTCCATAGAAAATCCAAGATTGGTGCATGCCCCCCTGTTCACCCAGAGGAAGCGAAGTGTCTCAGCATCGAAGATATAGATCTCGTTTTTAGATTCTTCAAGGATATGGACTAGTTCCTGTGTCCGCTCTTCGGCACGCCGCCACCCGGTAATATCCACGAGTGAGGAGATGGATCGCTGTTCTTCCGGCAGCACTCCGATTGAGATGAGGATGATCCGCTCTTCCCCGTTTCGCCTGATGAACCGGAATTCGTAATTCCGTGGAGCTTCGCCATTCTGGATGCGTGCGTGATGATATCCGATCAGGCGATCGAGATCATCGGGATGGATAAACGCAGTTGTTTTAAGCCTCCCCTCGATCTCTGCGGCAGAATAGCCCGAGAGCTCCTCAAAAAGGGCATTGACTTTGAGGATGGTCAGATCCTGCCCGAAGATGGCAAGTGCCGAGCCGGTATTCTCGAAGATGCCCCGGTACCGCTCCTCGCTCTTCCTGAGTTGTTCCTGTGCAGTGATCGCCTCGTCCAGGTGCTGGCGGATCTCTTCCTCGGTTGATGCCAGCTCCTCATGCATGGCGAGCAGTTCAAGCTCCTGCTTCCGCTGTTTGGTTATATCCCGGATCGATTCGATGGCGCCAGCCACCTTTCCATTCTCATCATAGAACCGTGATGCGGTTGCCCAGAGTACCCTCTTCTCTCCCTTCATCCGGGCAGAATCTGTCTCAATTACCACATTTTCGCCTCTCTTGTGGATCTCCGGGTAATGCCCCTGTGTATCTTCAAGCTCCCCTTTGAGGATATAGTCGATGAGAACCGGCCGTCTCTCTCCATAGAAAAGGAGGGAGTATTCGTACTCTCCCTTGCCGATGACCTTATCTGATTCGATCCCGGTCATCTCCTCGATCGCGAGATTCCAGGCAATAACGATGCCATCTGAATCGATTGCGAAGGTGGCATCGGGGAGGAAGTTGATGATGTCAGATAGCCTCCGCTTGCTCCTCCTGACCTCCTGCTCCCGTATAGAAAGCTCATCGAAACTCGATCTGAGCTCCTCTTCACTCGCAGTCAGCTGTTCGTATGCGGCATTTAGTTCATCCAGACTCTCGGCTATCTTCCTCTCTGCCCTTCGTGCGGTAACTGCCGACTGTATCTGATGGGAGAGCTCTGCAAACTGGGCACGGGGGTTGCCGCCTTTCTGGAGGTAGAAGTCGGCACCATTATTCAGTGCCTCGATGACGATGTCTTCCCTCCCCTTCCCGGTGAAGATGATGAATGGAATGGTTGATCCGGCTGATCGTATCTCTTTTAAGAGGGTGATCCCATCCTTTGACGGCATCTGATAATCCGAGATGACAGCATCGTAGTCTCCCTCCATGATCATCTCTGCTGCTTCGAGAGAATCTTCAAGGACATCGACAGTATAATTGCCTGTATCTTCCAGGAAGAGTTTTGTCAGGTCAAGGAGTGCCGGTTCATCATCGATATAGAGGATACGGATCGGGGTGCTGGTACCAGGATCGGACATGAGTTAATCTGATTCTATCCTCCTCGAAGTTAAGGAGATCGTTTCTGAATGTTTCAACATTCAACGAACAAATTCCGGACCAGGGGAGCTATTATATATGCAGGGGGTCGTTTTTTCATTATAGGTGGATTCTGTTCATGGCTTATGCATCAATACCTGTTTGCGTTTTGACCGCCATCGTTCTCCTGGCTGCTTTTGCTCCAGGAGTTGCAGAGGCTTCCGGCCAGTCGGTTATTGTCACCGATCACACGCTCGTCCCCCCGGTTGTTATGCCCGGCGAGAGTGCGCTTCTGCATGTGACGATCCTGAATGCAGCCTCTACCTCGACGAAGACAGAATCCACCTACCTCTCATCGGTCTATTCGGTGAGCACATCTGAAAGTGCCGATATATACCTGGTGATAGGCAGCGTCTATCTTGACGGCCGCGGGGATATCCGGGTACTGGAAGGAAACTCAGCCTTCACCGGTGTGCTTGGGCCCGGACAGTCGATGGATATGGTATTCCTGATTCAGGCTCCCGAAAAGAGCGGTATCTATTTCCCCCGGCTCAGGATCCGGATCAGGGGCGGCGAGAGCGTCATCTACCCGATCCCGGTGAATGTGAATATGCCAATCTTCTCAATGAAGGCCCCGGTGATCCTGGTCTCCCAGGAGGCACTTCCTTTTGTCAGTCCCGGCGAGACGTTTGAGACTGAACTTGTAGTTTCCAATGCCGGGCAGAGTGCTGCACAGGAGATCACCGTTCTTGTTCAATCCGGGGATCTGATGATCGCCCCGGTCGGATCTGCCTCATTGTCCATGCCGGCGCTTGCTCCTGGAGCGGAGATAGTGCTCCCGCTCTCGTTTCGGGTCAGCAAGGAGATTACATCCGGCCTCTATGATCTGCCGGTTGCAATTTCCTATTACGAAGCTGATGGGTCGATGAAGGAGATGGCGGCTGCATGTTCCATAGATGTCCGGGGTTCATCGGCATTGTCCGTCTCCTCGGTGAAGACTGACCCGGTTGCGATTGTTGCAGGCGAGCCTTTTGATCTGATAGTCCGGCTTGAAAATACCGGAACCGGAAGGGCATCATCGGTGATCGCATCGATCGATGTTCCCTTTTCCGGTAACCGGGAGGCATTTGTCGGCTCGATCCGGCCTGGAAACGATGCCCCTGCCATCTTCCGCCTGAATGCCGGTGAGGGTGGCGAGATCAACACTACCCTGTCGGTTGGGTACTCGGATGATTACGGGGATCACCGGCTGGTTCAGCCGCTGACTCTTGTGGTCCGGAGGCAGGGGATGGAAGGAGCAGTAATCGCAGTTGTTCTTTGTATCCTGCTTGCCGGAGCAGGGTACTATCTCTGGTGCCAGCGGAAGAAGGAGTGAATCATTCATGCTTTCCGGAGCCCGCGTCTCCATCTTCCTTGCATCCCGTGCAATCCTGCGTGGGGGAAAGGTGGGGACGTTTCTCAATATCCTGATCATAGCGATGGTCTTTACGAATATGATCCTCCTCTCCGCAATCATCGGCGGAGCTGTGAACCTCTTTCATGATCAGACCATCGATTATGTCACTTCAGATATCGTGATCCGCCCCGAACGTGATGAACGAACACTCTTCCATGTGGATGAACTCCTCGATCGCGTGAACCGCGTGCCCGGTGTTGCCCGGGCATCGGCCCGATATTCAACCGGCGCCACCCTGAGCCATAAGGGTTCGATGGTGAGTATCCCGATCACTGCATTCAATCCCCGTGATGAGGTGGAGGTCACAAAGATCCACGAGCATATTATCGAAGGGGATTTCCTCTCCCCTGCGGATGATGGCATTCTCCTCGGCCAGTTTGTGGCGGGATTTGAGGATTCGGGTATGGATTTCTTCGAGTCGCTTGGTGGTGTCAGGGTGGGCGATTCAGTTGAGGTGATGTTTGCAAACGGGGTCGGGAAGACGTACCGCGTGAAGGGGATATTCTCGACAAAATCCTATCAGGCAGATTACATGGCATTCATCTCATGGGAGGAGATGGATGCTGTGCTCGGTGCCCGGAATACTGATGCAACCGAGGTGCTTATCCGGGCGCAATCGGGAGAGGATCTTGATCTGGTCAAGCTCCGCCTTCTCCGGTTCGGGGTGCAGGAGAGGGTCGAGACCTGGGAGGAGGCGATGACACAGGTTATTGCCGATTCGATGGAAACGTTCTCGATTATTGACCGCATATCGCTTGCTGTCAGCCTCATCATCGCAATTGTGGTGATTGGTATCGTCTTTACAATCAAGACAATCAACCAGCGGCGGCAGATCGGAATCCAGAAGGCGATTGGGATCTCAAACCGGATCATCATCGGGAGTTATGTTGCACAGGTGCTCTTCATCTGGCTCTTTGGCTCTTTGTCCGGGATGGTGGTTGTGAATCTTTTGCTCTTCTATTTCACGGCAAACCCTCTTGAATTCCCCGATGGTGACGTTGTTCCGGTCTTTGAGATGGCAACAATGCTTGAGAATGCGGCATGGCTGGCTGCTGCCTCTGCACTTGCCGGCTTTCTGCCTGCCTGGCGGATTACACGGGAGAATACCCTGGATGCGATGAGGGGGTGACTGCATGATAGAAGTGGCTGACCTGACAAAGACATACCGGATGGGGGATGTGCTCGTCCATGCATTGAACGGGGTGAGTGTCACAATCGCTGAAGGGGAGTTTATCGGGATTACGGGGGCATCGGGGAGCGGCAAATCCACCCTCCTGCATATGATCGGCCTCCTCGATCTCCCGACAAGCGGATCAGTCACGATCTCGGGGGAGGATGTGACCTCCCTCTCAGAGTATGAACGAACCCTCTTCCGGCTGGAGTGGCTTGGGTATGTCTTTCAGGAATATGCCCTGATGCATGATCTGACGGCATTTGAGAATGTGGCGCTCCCGATGATGGCACGGGGGGTGCCTGAAGACGAGATCCGGGATAGGGTTCTGCATATGCTGGATCAGGTCGGGCTTCGTGCACGGGCCGATCATCTCCCAAAGGAGCTCTCAGGCGGAGAGCAGCAGCGGGTTGCTATTGCCCGGGGACTTGTGAATGATCCTGGGATCCTGATCGCCGATGAGCCCTGTGCGAACCTCGATTCAGAGAACTCAAAAGCTGTCCTCGATCTCTTTGCCGAGATCAACCGGGAGCGGGGGCAGACGGTGCTGATGGTCTCGCATGAGGAGTGGCATATGCCGTACTTCGATCGGGTGATCCGGCTGAAGGACGGGAAGATTGTGGAGAGGTGAAGGTATCCGTGGGTATGGAGTGTTGAAACTCCACAGCAGCTCCCTTCTGTCTTCTTACTTCCTGCTGACAGCAAAGAGATCCGAATCAGAAAAGGAATACATCTCCTCTGCGAGCGCTTCGACCCTTGCCTCATAATCACTGTCATCTCCAATCGCCCCGTCCGGTATGGTAAATGGATGCGGCACTATCCTGAGTATCTCACCTCCCCGTTCAAACTCGACTGCCAGCTCAGAAGACTCGATGATCTCGATATTCCGTTTTCCAAGAGTGCAGCCTCTCCCAAGCTGGACGCCGTCTGCAAGGCAGGACTGCGGTGGCTTCCCTGAGCAGTAGATCCGTGCTGCGAGGTCAAAGGGATTATCGCAGAAGGTATCACGGACATATGTCCCGATCCTGTACCCGATGATGATAAATGGTCCCAGATGCCCGTGGAATGCGGCTAGATCCCCGACAGTGAAGTCCTGTTTCAGGTGCATGTATTTGCAATCGGTATGGTTGTGCATGATAATATGTGCGAATTCATGTTATAAAATTATAGTATTGTATTAATAAATTGGAGGGGCAATCACTGCACATAATCAGAGCTAAGGAATTTTTATGGTGTAAAGAAAGATACTATTACAAAATATGGGGGAGGGAAAAATATGCAAAAACAGCTTACAGCCATTATTGAAAAGGAGGGCGATGGCTATGTCTCATTCTGCCCGGAATACGACATTGCAAGCCAGGGCAATACGGTAGAAGAAGCCAAAAAAAACCTTCATGAGGCGTTAGAGCTCTTTTTTGAAACAGCATCTCCGCAGGAGATTCAGTCACGGTTCCACGGGGAGATCTACATCACACGGATGGATGTGGCTGTTGGCTAAACTTCGTATACTATCGGGGAAGGACGTCTGCACCATTCTCGAAAAACATGGTTTTTCAGAAGTCAGGCAGAAAGGAAGCCATATAATTATGCAGAAAGCTCTTCCTGGTTCTACAATTACAGTTCCTGTTCCAAATCATAATGAAATTCGCAGTGGTACACTGCATTCAATCATAAGGCAGTCTGGAATTCAAAGGACCGAATTTGAGTGACTTTGAATAATCCGCATGCCTACATGACGCACGATCTGTTAGGGGAGCGTAATGGAGGGGTGTGGTGAAAAAGCAGGATGGTGGACACACCTCAAACAGAATATGTCCTATAGTTTTTGATAGTATCCGTCAAATATCCGTTATCCTTCAGGGCCACTGTAATTTTCCAGAAGTTTTATTGGGTTAACGGCTTTTTGCGCTGATTGATCATCTTTATCTCTTTTCTCGATTCTATACAGGTGTATGGAAATGAAAACAATCTTGTGTGCTGGTATTCTTCTGGTCGCCGTGTTGATCTGCGGATGTACCGGGAGCCCCCAGCAGAGCACTGTTACAGCTGATATCCCGACTCCCAACCTTATCGGGAACTGGACCGGAACGATGACCGGGTATGTGGATGGGATCGGGTATACTGACTATTCCGGGTATACCCTGACTCTCAGGATCACTGAACAGAAAGACCGGGTATTTTCGGGAGAGGCTACCTTTTCGGAGCAATTAGGATGGGAGAGCGTTGTGTTTGCCGGTGTAATAGGCCGTGACGGCAGGACAATAACTCTGGTTGAGAGTGGGGGATCAGATGGCGACGGGGGATATTCTTCCGGGTACCTTACCGGTCCAGATGAGATGGAACTCATCTACTCGGTTGTGAGCGATCCCATCTCCATTACAATCGATGTGCTGAAAAGGAGTTGAGAGAGACTCCCCTTTTTTTCTTCCTGTTTGTGCTTGTTAAGGGTTTTAGGCTCTTTTCGGAAGCGATTCCATGAGTGCGTAAAAAAAAATGGGTTTTCGTGTCGTGAAGAGACCGTGCCATGCGGCAAGGGTTTCCGGGCTCATCACATCCAGTCTCCTGAATATGTGGGTTGCAAATTCCACTGGTGCAAAGCTGCCTGCTGTGATCAGGTTGCCGTCTGTTGCCGCAGGGTCGTCTGAATAATACTCTTCGCCATGATAGCCGGGGCAGAACATTTTGAGTGCCGCCAGATCATTGCTGGTGTGCGGGCGTTTATCCAGCAGCCCGGCATTGGCAAGGGCCATTGTAGCCCCGCAGATTGCGGCAACAACCACGCCTTCATCGAGCAGCATCCGGATCTTTTCAATTACCGGGCCCTGGGCAGGGTCAAGCCAGGTGTCCGCACCGGGTAGGAGCACCAGATCCCCGGTTTTGGGATGGATATCCGTAAAAAGGACCTTCGGCACCATCAACACTCCGCCCATCGTGGTCTGCGGATCCATTGTCCTGCCGCAGAGGACAAGATCGTGTCTGCAGGATGGATCCTTTAAGAAACGCCCGGAATGGAGTTCGGCAAGAACGTGTCCACACTCCCAGTCCGCGAGTGTGTCTGTGATATAGAGATAGATTGAAGGCATTGGTATCTCATTATCTCTCTCGCATGATGAGTTTACTCTTCTCCAAATGTGGGATTTTCAATCCACGTGCCTGCGTGAGGCACGACCGAGATAGCCGATGGATAGGGAGAGGAGCAATTTCAATCCACGTGCCTGCGTGAGGCACGACTTCTCGTTGCCCTTGTAGACAAACCATATCGATTTCAATCCACGTGCCTGCGTGAGGCACGACCGGGGTCGTGAAGTAGTGGTTCAAAAGATATATTTCAATCCACGTGCCTGCGTGAGGCACGACGATTCTTCAGGATAGACCACTTATCGGTGCAACAATTTCAATCCACGTGCCTGCGTGAGGCACGACCCGTTATCAATGATATTGATGCGGATATAACCATTTCAATCCACGTGCCTGCGTGAGGCACGACCGGTTCGGGGTGAGGTAAAATGTATCCATGTGAATTTCAATCCACGTGCCTGCGTGAGGCACGACGGGTCAGATGGTGCAATAGCGTTTACCATGCTTATTTCAATCCACGTGCCTGCGTGAGGCACGACGCGGTGGCGGTAACTACTGATACTACCGTCTATTTCAATCCACGTGCCTGCGTGAGGCACGACTCTATCTCCGGGGTCTAAGGCTGCTATGGGTAATTTCAATCCACGTGCCTGCGTGAGGCACGACGTCAATATGTCTTACTCTTCAACCTCTACAAAATTTCAATCCACGTGCCTGCGTGAGGCACGACGTGATCTGCCTGGCGAGTATAGTATGTGGTGTATTTCAATCCACGTGCCTGCGTGAGGCACGACTGAAGTATTAGACGTAACTTTAAAAGCGTACCGATTTCAATCCACGTGCCTGCGTGAGGCACGACATCAGCCTATTGGCGTACAACACCCGGTATTTATATTTCAATCCACGTGCCTGCGTGAGGCACGACGCCCGCTTTCTGGATTGGTTGGAGATGGTTGTTGATTTCAATCCACGTGCCTGCGTGAGGCACGACAATGATCATGTGGTAACCTAGAGGTTGCCGGAGAAATTTCAATCCACGTGCCTGCGTGAGGCACGACTATTTCGGCCTGGATGCGATCAGTTAGTCCTTTATTTCAATCCACGTGCCTGCGTGAGGCACGACCACTTCCTTTAAAACACCCTCATATCAGCCATTAATTTCAATCCACGTGCCTGCGTGAGGCACGACGTTGATGATGGGGGTGGTGTTTCAAGATTGTTTATTTCAATCCACGTGCCTGCGTGAGGCACGACTCGGTTCAACGGATATTGGAGAGGAGTAACGTTTATTTCAATCCACGTGCCTGCGTGAGGCACGACCCGACCGTGGAAATTTTCAATGTGTCTGGACAGCATTTCAATCCACGTGCCTGCGTGAGGCACGACAAAACATCGAACCATTCGTTGTATGCTTCAATATTTCAATCCACGTGCCTGCGTGAGGCACGACTCACACTGCATCCCCATCACGCAATTTTCGTGATTTCAATCCACGTGCCTGCGTGAGGCACGACGAGATCATATATTGTAACAATTCTTCTGGAGTATTTCAATCCACGTGCCTGCGTGAGGCACGACACCTATGATTTCGCAGTCCCGGAATCATGGTTGATTTCAATCCACGTGCCTGCGTGAGGCACGACATGATCATATAGTAACCTAGAGGGTTACTAGGAATTTCAATCCACGTGCCTGCGTGAGGCACGACTGTGCCTGCTTGGTCGCTGGTTGTGCGTTCTGATTTCAATCCACGTGCCTGCGTGAGGCACGACCGGGACCAAAGCGCAGAGGGTAATGGAGTTTAAATTTCAATCCACGTGCCTGCGTGAGGCACGACTCTAAACTATTTATAGGAAGTTAGATATCTTATTTTCCTTGTGCCGCAATTATAGGCACCAAAATTAAAACAATATCCAAAATAACGCAGAATAACATTTCTGAATAAAGAACTATCTTTGATGTGACTTGTAGTATACATCACTGCGTGGTAGATTCCAGAAATGTCCGGAAAAAGCTGCATATAACAAAAAAGCTATTTTATGCCCGATCGCGAACCTCCCCGGGAAACCATGGGCACTTCACCTTCGCAATACTTGCAGAAAGCATCACTTGCTGAAGGCATCACTAAAAGATCAATACATCCTCAACATTCAACCCCGGCTTTGCTCCGACATGCTCGACATGAGCCCGACCATGCTTGCCCAGATTATAGTACCGTACGCTATCAATCGCAGGATCAATAATATCACCGATCTTTGCTTTCATCTCCATCAGCTGAACGGAATCCACCACACACTCAAACACTGAATTCTGCACGCGAGTACCATAATTCATACATATTTTCGCAACCCTGCGCAGCCTGCGCCGTCCTTCAGGAGTCTCCGTATTTACATCGTACGTGACCAGAACAAACACATATTCACCTCATCAAAGATTCATCTCATCAAAAATGGTGGATATCCGTCAATATCACCCCGAAGATGCCGTGCCAGCAGCATCGCCTGCGCATAGGGCAATAGGCCAAGCGGAATCCTCTCGTTGAGATATCCATGCATAACCTCTTCCGCCTTCCTCCTCTGCCATGCTGCAAGGACCGTCTTCCGCGCTGTATCTGTCAGGATCACCGCCCCATTCTCCTTCACCATGAAATCATCTGTCGAAACAACCCGATTATTGATCAGACTTAGCACAAAACGATCTCCAATATATGGCCTGAACTCTTCCATCAAATCCAGTGCAAGGCTCATTCTCCCCGGTCGGGCGCGATGCAGAAACCCAACCTGGGGATCCAGTCCAACAGATTCAAGAGCTGATGCACAGTCAACCGCTATCATCGTATAAATAAATGACAATAAAGCGTTCACCCGATTCAGCGGAGGCCTCCTGCTCCGGAACTCAAACATGAATGTCGGATCCTGCGACAGAATCAGATCCTCAAAACAGTCAAAATAATACTTCGACAGAATTCCCTCTCGACCCCTCAGCTCATTCAGCGTCACGGGTGGCGACTCCTTCAACAGGCGAACACCTTCTGTCAGCCGCTGAAGATTCTCTTTTAACGTTGGTGAAGTCATATCGGGGTAATCACGACCAAACCGCTGCAAAACACTACGGCAATTCAGTAGTTTCCCGAGAACACAATTGATTGCAATCCGGGTTGCCGCCGCCTCCTCATCCGAAAGAAGATACTGCCTCTTGCGAAGCAGGACATTCCCGGACACCCATCCCGAAACCCGTCCGAGAAACTTACCATATGGTGAAACAAATGCAAGACCAACATTGCGGGATGTGCACAGCTCCATAGCACCCGGACTTGCTCCCATAAACCCAAAACAGATGACGCTCTCCAGGTTGTGGATCGGTAATCGTCCCACCTCCTTCTGCTCAACAGAAATGACAAGGTTCTCCCCGTCTTTTTTAAGGTAGGAGTCGGGATTCGTGACATACAGAGTGTTCAGCAGTTTTCTCATGATTAATCTCCTCTGATACTGTCGGCAAGGTAGCGGTCTACCGAACGCCTGCGTGAGGAGACATTTGGCATGCAGAGATCGATAAGAGAGCAATTCTTGCAGTGTGGTAGCAGAAGTGCCGGAGGGGTGATGCCTGCATCATAGAGTTCATACATCCCGGCGACTAATTCCGCCACTCTGCGGCGAATTTCATCATCAAAGAGTACCTCCGTTCGCCGCCTGGTCTTGCCATAATATAAATATCCCTTTTCAATCCGGGTTCTGTACATCTCCTCAAGGCAGATCGCCTGAGCGCACAGTTGCACCTCGTCGCGGTCGTCCGGCTTCTTCCTGCCCGCCTTATACTCCACCGGCACAACGGTCCAATATCCCTCTCGTCCGGAGATCGCAACCCCCGTATCCGAACGATGATACTCAACCACGTCCGCAATTCCGTACACCTTCAATGAATGTGAAACCAGAGGCACGCTCCGCGAGATCAAAAGATCGCCCCGGCTCTCTGTAAAGAAAGGATCATCTGCATTCCTGTGCATCTGTCTGCCTCCGAAGGTGAGCACGTTCTCTTTCCACAACTGCTCGATATGGATAAGCGCCCACTGCCGCCTGCAGAATGCAAAATGCTGGATGCCGCTGAGCAGGAGATAATCATCGGGATTCATAAGGATTTGCTCTCCAATGAAGCATTATTATAAGCCGGATTATAAGAATCTATCAATGGAGAGAGCTGACTCTGGGGAAGGGATGGTCGATGTTAAAAGCAGTTTTGGGAGATTATCCGGAAGATCAATATCGATATATTCCTTAATATATGAGAATTTCGGGCTCAGATTTTTGAATAATCCCTGCCATATATCCCAGGAAATCATCATATGCGAGATTCCAGTGGTAAATCTCTTCTGTGATTGGCGGTATATTCAGCTCTTGCAGTTTATAGGAGGCTATTTGCAGCGAATGCCTCTGTAATTCACGCCAGTCGCAATACCCATTCTGTATTCTATTGACGATTTTCTTGTCCGCCACAGCAATACGTGAAACTTTTTCAATTACCTTGAAATTCTTTTCAACACACGGAAAATCCTTTATATCTTCAAATTTGAGCAATTCTTTATGTATCGGTTTGCTGCCATATATTTTAAGTTCTCGCTCGATAGCCTCGGTCACGAGAGACGGGGAAATGTCAACTCCTCTTTCAATGAGGTTACGCAAGACAGAGGCGGAATTTTTTAATACGGGATTTGAATTTAACATATTGCTCTCTGAAAGACAAAATGTGTGCATTTCAGAAACACCATACTCACCATTTCGGTTGACACGCCCCGCCGCTTGCAACAATGAGGTTAGGGATGCAAGCTCACGGAAACCGGTTCTAAACGAAAAGTCAACACCCGCCTCCACGCAGGATGTGGCGACAAGCATCCAGTCGTCATCATCGGGACTTTTAAGCCGCGACTTCACCCGCTCAAGTGTTTTCTCCCTGTCGTTCGCCGTAAGTGAGGTTGACATATGCTCTACACGTTCGCGCCCGTATTTTTTGCATATATAATCTGCGACTAATGCTGCGTTTTGCACTGTATTGAGTATAACAAGCCTTGGCCCTTGCGATTGCGCTACAACTTCAACAAACTCCTCCAGCGGCTGTGGCGTCAGATTAGCCCGATATTCTATGCGCCTGTCTTCGAATGCACTGAGCGAAGCTCGTAAGGATGGATTTGCAATATTTGGGACCTCCAACTTCTCTTCGGATATCTCTTTGATTTCCCAGAATTGATTGAGCGAACCTGAAGCCAGCATCCAGTAGCATGACCATTCGTTCGCGTAAATATTCATCCACCGCCATGCTAATGGTAATAAGTGCGCAGGCAGAGCGGCATGTGCCTCATCCACAAATACTGCGCTGCCTGCCAACTCATGAAGCCGCCTAAGTGCAGATGGAGTTTTCGCCGCAAGGGTTTCAAAGAACGCAACCGCTGTTGTGACGATAATCGGCGCACGCCATAGCGCTGTGAGATGCCGCGTATCCTCACTTTCAAATTCGGCGCGATGGTGCAGTTCAGCCACAACCTCTTCGCCATTTTCGTCTGGGAAAACCAGTGCTTCACGGTATCTCTCGACCGACTGCTGAATGATATTTGTAAACGGCAACACCACAATTATTCGGCGCAATCCACGCTTACTCGCTTGCGCCAACAGATGCGCCATGACCGCGGTTGTTTTGCCTGAACCAACGGGAGCATCACAGGAGGCGATGTTTTCGCATATTGACGAGTCCCTGAACACCGTATACATTTCAGAGCGCAGCCGATTTCGTTCGTGATCTTCTCCGGTTTTACCCAGTGTTTCAACATAACTATCCAATAACGTAAGACGCTCTTCCGGACGAAGCGGAATAGGATACGATGACTCAGGATGTTTGCCGTAATGCGAAGCGGTATCAGTATGATCGGCATCCACCAGGCATGACAGCAGCATGCGCAGGAATACCGATAAATCGCCTGATGGCATGTCATTTTCTATTACCGGTCTTGCGCTAATGTTGCTGGTGTGTATTTGCGAATATTCCGACAAGGATGTATCAATACATGTCTTAATGCTATCATCGCGGAATGCCGAATCCCCGCGGGTACTTTCTCTGGAAAAATCCGGAAGCCCAATATGGTGCGCTGCGATAGAAACAGCAGCAAGAAGAGAGGGTGATATGTCATCAAGTAAAAAAGCCGCACCTGCATCCGCATGATTAAGTGGCAGACGTTTTGCCTTTATCTGTCCAGATAAAATGAGCTGATTTTCCTTATCGAGTTTACCTAAATCGTGGAAAATTGCTGCAACTTCCGCTGTATTTTCAAGCAATTCTCCATCTGTAAGGGAGTATCGGGCAGCGTAAGACGCATGACACCGGGCTTGTTCTAATACTCCGTTGATATGCTGCGTATATGTCTGGGCAGGATACCCATCCTTCGGACTATGAGCGAAATATTCCTTCACAATGTCATCAAATCGACTAAACTGGAGACACGAGATGTAAGATCCGGAGGCAACGATGTCCTGTCCTCGTAGTCAGACCATTCATTTGAGGGATCGGAAACATTACCAATGCGAATGGGCGTCAACGCTTCAAGCAACAGATAGTCCGGACAGCTTCCAAGTGCGTTTGTATGCTCGATATACCAGGCATGTCGGATTCGTACATCAGGACGTATGGCTGAGCGGTTCAAATCGTACGCCTTTGGGATTAGCAGTTTTAGCAGTTCAATATCGTCAGCGGTACAGCCGCTCTTTCCTGCATAATTCGGATTGATAAAGAAAGGCATGCAATACACGCCATGCTGTACGATCCGGAACGCAAGCGGTGCCATTCCGGCATTTTTACCCTCTTGTACACCTGCTTTATTTGTGTTTGTATGGCGTACAATAGCTATCGGTGATATGGAAACTCCAACTCCAAACTGAACCACACCAGTTTTTATGAAGCCTTTTGCCGCGCCTTCTTCAAGGAATGTGTTTCCGAATATACGGGCATCCCAATATTTTTTTACGAATGTGCTGTTTAAGAAGGACTGTTGGTCAAATTTTTTTATATCCCCCATCTCTTTTTGAATTGCAGTACGTTCACGCCCGCGTGATTCAAGTATGCGATAGTGGTCTGGATTATCTCTAAACCTCTCTGGCAGGCTTCGAAATAATGGACTCTCTTCATCCTCAAGCAAATCGCGTAGCTTACGTTTGAAGGATACTGGAGATATTTCGCCACGACCATTCGGGCGCTGGCGAGGTTCGCTCTCACGATCGGGGTCGCCGTTAGGGTTTGAGTTCACAGCTTCAATTACCAAAAGTCCTGTTGCGCGTTTGATTTCATTTGTCATCTGAGCATACCTCCTCAGTAGATTGTTTGTTCGTCAATTTGGGAAGATCCGCAAGGTAGCCGATAAACAACTGAGCTTTTTCCAAGTCCCCAAAACGGATATCCTCTGTCATTTTTTGGTGCAGCTGTGGCATGAGTAAGCCATACTGGCGCTTGTACCACGCCGCCAAGCCGCTTTTATCCTTACCCTGACGTCTGTACTGATCAGCCCACGCTATGTACGGATTCATTCGTGTACTCAGCAGAGCCAAGGCTTGTGCCGGTGTTTCTGACGCTGTTATGAACACAGAGTTTCCTGCCAGTTGCGGCGGCACTTCGCCTTCGCGCTTGATCTCACAATACAGCGCGTGCAGCTCGTCGGATATTTTCAGTAGCTGCCCGATTAAATATGCCGTGTCTTGCATGTAAGCCTCCTTGTTTATGCCGCTCTTGTAAAGGAGCAGTCCGAGTAAGGGAAATAAATTGCCAATTTCCGGTTTTCGCTCATTAACCATTTTTTCTTTTTGCTTATCACTGACAAGATGCTTGCCTCTTGGCAGGTTATTACCGATAAACAACATCAAACCTAATGAGTTCGCGGTTACGCCTCCAGCAAATCGCACTATTTGTGACGCCATTGATTTGTCCAAGAGTAGCTCCATGCCTTGATAGTAACGAATTAACATAACTCCTCTCTTGCCATCTGCTCGTTCGCCATTTTGTTTCCAAACTTTGTTTGCGATTTTTGCGATACTTAAAGGAAAAGGCGTTATGGGGTCAATTTTTGTAATAGGGGGAAGATTGTGGCACCCTTGTTGCCACTCGGTAGCTGCGTTTATCAGCCCGCCTGGGGTCAGATTGCGTGAAAAAATCACCTTTGCTCGTTTAGATAGGGCTGGTGGTATTTGCTGTAATGCAAACACATGGATATTTTCCGGCTTCTGCTTTGTTTCAAGCCCTTTGAGTGTTTTACTAAACTCTTCTGCAACCTTTTCAAATCTGGTTGTGATATCACTCTTATTTTCTGTATTGCCGAAAAGAGCCGCAAATTTTGGGAGGACTTCTGGAACCTTGTTAGGATAGATAAACAGCATTGCATCCTTGTCAATTCTGCGCCATGTAATATTTTCATTGTCAGGTTTCACAATCCATTCTAGCGAGGTTTTTAGGGTGTCACGATTCGCCTTGTTAATCGGAAAAGATTTGTCATCAGCCTTCCCATAGCGAAACTGGCACACTTGTTCATGGAACATGGAACGTAACGCCACCTCAAATCCCGGTGTGAGTCGAACAGATGGCATGGGTTCGCCAAGATCTGCATATGGGGCTCCAAAAGCGTCTAGTTGATCGCTTCTTTCAGGCTGAAGATCACTTTCATTGGCAAAAAGCCAATCATTCACTTGCTTAGTGGTGTTCTCATTGGCTATTGGATATTCGAATCTCTCCCAATTTGTCAAATCAAATATAATTGAAATCGACCCGAAATCGTCTTCTGGCTGCTTCTTTTCATTTCCATTATGAATAAGCAGCGGCAGATATGCTTTAATATCGCTTGATAATTTCTTCCAAACATGCTTCTCAAGGGTGCTACGCAGCGTATCAATGTCAAGCGATGCGGTGATCTTCATCAGCGCGGTGATTGCACTTTTTTCAGGTGCATTTGGTATTTGAGTGCGCAGGCAGCGCAATATCTTTTTACGAAATTTTGGAATCCAATTATCGGCAGTGCATATTGATTTCAAATAGCCTACATCCAGCTCTATTTTACCCTCATAAATCGATTTATAATAGTCTTTATCCTCCTTCGAGGTAACACGATAAAACGGTGCAATATTGAAAGCGGGAAATGTCCCCTGATTATTGCCAAATTTTCTGCAGACCCTAACCAGATCCTTACTCATCAGTTCAACGTCTGATACAAGGCCATCATCGCTAAGCCATATGCGATAGCAGGTTCCATTTGGCAATAGATTGTAATGGGGGTGCCACCCCTGTGGCTTGATATTGTTGTTTGCAAGGGTTACAGACAGATGGTGTAGCTCGTTCAGCATGACCTATCTCCTTTCAAGTACATCAGTACACCTCCTGTAATCTCAACATCCGTATCATACTGATATGCAACTTCGGATTGATAGCCCTCTGAAAACACCTGCCGTAGCATGGAAGGAATAACTGTTGCCTCCATATCGGACATGATTTGTGTGTCATCGCGAAACTCGCCGAAATAGGATGGCGTGAACTCCCGCCATCCTAAGTATGGTACAGAAAAGCACTGTCCACGTTTCAGCCTTCTGGTGAACATTTCCTGATATGCGTGCCCCGGCGAAGTGGTCGCCTTATCCCAGTTCTTTGCCGCTTGAGGTAGCTTGTCTTTTATTTTATACGGCACAACTTCGGCGTACAAGCGATAGCAGACATCAATAAGGACGGTGGCGGAAAGCTGATAGCAGTTACCTTTTTTTATGTTTTCATTTTTTCGTAGCGGGCCGCCATAATTTGTGTAATAATTATGAAACTGTATCGGCGCACATATTTCCACCTTAAGTGGAATAATTTCAATCGCAGGTCCCCACATCACAGACTCAAAAATAGCTTTAACAGCCGAGTATGTAGGTGCCGGATAGCTGACGGGGTTGTCACCCGTATCCGGTCTTGTCCACATAGCAGTGTCGCCAGCAATTTCCATCTGAACGATATATGTTATCGTTTTCACCTCTTAGCTGTTTAAACAGGTAGATTTCCGATATCTTCGAACATTCCTGAAATAGTACCTACTTCCTTATTTATGACTACTACATCAAGGATCTCTGATACCCATCTTTCTGCACCCTTTTAATCACCAAAAACATTCAATGGATGATTGGTATCCTTCTATTTTTATGTAATTTGTCTGAACCCTATCCCTTTATTTGATAATTCCTTCTCAATGGCCAAATACCTTTTGCCGCTGATACACTACTTATGTATGCTCATCTGGATGAATTCAATTAACTGGGGTGGCTGCTCGTTATAGGGATCGAATCTTCAGCTTTACGTCCAAAATTCAGCTCATCAGCCCGTCCGGAGGGCAGTATGGAGGTATGCAAGGTGTTCTGGTGGAAACATAACTCCAGGAGCGGACAGTATTCTTCAGCGAAGGTTCACCGGACATTGCATGTACAACCAAAGACCGATACACCCAAGTCAGTAGAGGATTACGAGATCACGGTGGATCCTCTGGAGGGTCTTGAACCAGTAATCTTTGATGGGATGTAAAAAAGCTCCGACACTGACATAATTGGTAGGCTCCCACGATGAAGTATCAGCTGGTGCCGGGCATCTCTACCCTGGCAATGCCTTTCATCATATCTTCAAGTGCCATGAGTGCAGGATTGTAACGTGAGATTAGTTTCGTATTGCCCTCTCACTTGAGCAAAATTACAACCTTTTCAGCGAGATCTAAAGCAGACTTAACCTTCTGTGGGTTTACATCATATGCTGGATCATCATAGTCACTTTGGTTTCTCCATAGTCTGAGGGATGTGAGATGTCGGGCGATCTCATTCCTACCGTTTTGTTTAAGGAATTCACGGAGTTCACGATGATCATCATCATTGTCAGCCGGTGAAAATGAAAAATTATCTTTGGCGTAGTATTTTGCATGGCAGAAGGCAGCATAATATGCCCTGCTGATTGAACTTCGGTAGCCAGCTTCCTGGGGTATTTTCTGGTCAATTGCACTTTCAAACAAATATTTAGCCACTTCGATATAATGAGACCACTGAAACTGCATTGATTACACCGTTGGAGGTCGGAAATCTGTTGTGACGATAAACCAGCCCGTCTGATCGATTAAGGCCTTTTCATACATGTTGCATATGCTGTCGATTTTTTCCATTACGTCAGCATCATAGTGGGATTGGCGAATAAAAAGGGTCAAATATTCGTCATATATTTCGGGATCGGAGTAGAGTTCAAGTGTAACCTGGGCAGTGTTGCCAAAAGTCTCTTCTGTCAGCATGCATGCATAGAGCACCACGTCATAAAGCCCGATATTTTGACGGAGATAGCTGGCTACCTCTCCGGGGTTTGGGATGATAAATTCAAGGTACTGTTGCAATGATAGGAGCGATTGCTCAATATCAAAAGGGAAGGTTGTACTTTCCCCGGGATAGGATGATAAAAACTGGTCTTGATTGAATATTTCACAGAAGCTCATACAGGTATGGCCAATGTATTTTTCTAAAAGCTGTTGAAGGTGAATTCTCCATGAGTATCCATCTTTATTCAGGTAAGAATCACTTGTGCTATGCCATATTGTTCGCGGTGCATGATATTGATTGATTAACCAACCACTCTCCATCTAATTGCCCTCCAGCTCAAAGCATGTTCTCATTTTATCGGTAATACTCCCTTCGAATATCTCTCGCACCTCTCGGTGTGCATTTTCGAGCCATTCATCCACTTCCTCATGAGAAATCATCTGCCGTTTTGCCAGATAGTAATCTGTTGAGAGAATAAATGTTGAGTGCCCATGTCTCTCCTGAATTCCACGTGTAAGTTGGAGTCGGCAGATATCGCGCATATTGGCATAGGGAAATTCGCATCCAACGATAAAATTGACAAAATCTTTTGGGAGTTTCTCTCCCAGAAATGGATGAAAATTAAAGTATTCACTAAGTGAACCTCCATCTTGAGGAATTTCGATTTTATCAAGGTATAACAGGCCAATCCGGTCTATTCCCGTAATGGTTGTGATCTTCTGGATTGTATTGAATGCCATTTGAATACTGGGGAGAAATACTGCCCATGATGGATATGGCTGCAAACAGTGGATAGAGAGAATACGGTTTCCTATATGAAGCTGGATTCTGGGTTTTTCAGATTGGAGTGTAACACGCTCTATTGGTATAATTTTATGCCCAATCTTATCTTCTTTTGCTGTTATCTCAAGTTCCTGGACCTTATGTATTACTTTGTGAGGGAATGCATCTTTCACTTTCTCATAAAGTTGATCCGCAATGTCCTTTGGCCATTGCGTATCTTGTGGGAATCGAAACTCACAGACCGCTTCGATAACAGGGGGGTTGCGATATGAAACCATTTCAATTCTCGTGACTAAGTGTAGTTTTAGGTGGTGGTCTTGACCTGTACCTGATTTGGATTATCGATGGGATGGATAATGAACCTTTTGAAAAGAAGTATGAGGGATTCCTCAAGACGAATCAACGCCGCCAACAGGACTCGAACCTGTGACATGCTGGTTAACAGCCAGCCACTCTACCAACTGAGTTATGGCGGCACTCAAGTTGCCTAATTACATTGCCTGTGCCAGAACTTAAAGATTGTTAAGTAATCCCCGCTTCATCTCCTTGAGAGCACGGATGAATGCATCAAGCTCATCAGGGATTCCCTTCAGCATCTCCCGCATCTCCGGAGTTGCATATGCACCCGTGGAAGACGCGCGGATATAGCCCATCTGCTCGAGGATGCGGAGGGAATACCGCACCCGGTGCTGCGGCTGGTTCAGCACCTCGGCGAGCTTGATGATCCCAATCGGCTCATGCTCGACAACAGCACGGGCAATTGAAAGGTGCCTCTCAATCAGTTCAATTTCGTCACGGAGCTTTTCAAGCATATGCATCCCTCCTTCTCTCTTTCCATCTCTCTTATAATCCCAAACTCATTCAGATACCGCACACATCGTCTATCTGTTTCACCTCTTCCATTCCGGTTCATTTCTGTGTTCAGAAGATTCGTTAGGATCAGGCACTCTCATTCTGTTCAGATGGCTCTTCTGGTTTTGCATGAATCTCAAGCCATTCCTTTGTTGCGATATAGTGTTTCCGCGTGAGCAGCCCGGATAGGATTGTGATAAGGGCAAGGATGACAAGCACAGGATTTTTGTATCCTGCCTCCGCCGGAACAATGAAGAAGATAGCAACCGCGGCTGCAGCGGCAAATAAGAAGATGTTGAGGAGTATGACAACAGTAATATATTTTATCTTAAAGACCTGCTTTGCCGATTCTTCCATATGATGGTATATGTATTTCACATAATATATGCCCTGCCACGCTATGTCATGCACACCCCCGGGCATTGACAATCGATCTGCTGCCTGCCTCACAATCATTTCAGGGAGCTGCATATCCCTTCCTGAGAAAAGCCTTCTCCGGTGTGATGCCGGGAAACCGGTTTAATTGAGAAGATATTGATTTATAGTGATAATTACTATTGTTCTGTCAGGATATGCGGGGACATTCTTCTGCCTGGCTGGCAGCCGGCCTGTTCATTATCGTACTTATGTCTACAAGTACCGCAGGGTGCATGGGAGGAGATGATATCGACCCCCTCTTTAACGACTGCACACAGGCACTCTCTGCTCATCGTGCATCCCTTGACAACTACCTCCTCGTCTACACCATAGGAATCGATCTCTGGAATGTCGAGCTTGCGGGGGATACTCCAAACCCACGGACGCTCAGGACACAGATTGCGCGTGAAGAGGCGTTTCTTACTGAACTGTCGGATAAGCACTGGGGACTCACCCTTTCGGTCGGCAGGTTCTCCGACTACTCAAAAAACCTCGAGGGAAGCAGGGGTGAATGGGCATCCGGAATAGCACGGGATCTCCGCGTCTATGACGAAGAGATGTGGAATGTACAGAATACTTTCAAAGGCCGCCTTGGCTCTCTCGCCCAGTATGTTGATCTCGTCGAGAGCGGAAATGGAAAGACCGCAGAAGCCCTCTCCTACCTCGAGAGTGCCAACAGGCTATCAGCAGATGCCGGAAATGCCATTGCGAGGGCGGATGCCGCCCGTGCCAGTGCCGAATCGCTCTATGCCGATGCCCCCTTTCCGAAGGTACATCTTCTCTGATGGTACATTAGTACCCGATGAATGCTCTTGATAACGCCCTCCTGAATGCCAATTTCAAGGCTTATGCAGCATACGGCACCTCCTCAGATGCCAATATCCGCTACCTCACATCATTTCGGACGAGCGATCCGGTCATCTACCTGAAACGGTATGGCGAAGAAGGGATCATCATCGTTCCGGCGATGGAGGTGGAACGCGCCGCCATCGAGTCGCCATGCACCGTCATGAGCCGGGCAGATGCAGGATTCTTTGATATCCTCAGGGAAGAGCCCGATCCTCTGAAGGCAACCGGGCGGATGATTGCGGATCTCTCAGGTGGCCCGATCCTCGTTTCGCCCGAGTTCCCCTTTGGCCTTGCGCAGGCGATAGCTCCCCATCAGCCGATTCAGGTTGATATGGACACACTCTCTGCCATGCGGTCGAAGAAGACGGCTTCTGAGATCGGGATGATGCGGGAGTCGCAGGCAGCAGCAGAAGATGCGCTTGAAACGGCGCTTACCATGATTAAGCGGGCAAAACCCACCGGAGAACTCCTGGTGACTCCGGAGGGCAGGATCCTCACCTCCGAAGATGTCAGGTACGCAATCCACGCGACCCTCCAGAAACACGGATGCAGGGGCATTGATACAATAGTGGCCTCCGGTAAAGAGACCTCAATGGTACATCTCAGGGGCAGAGGCTCGCTTGCAGCCAACGCTCCAATCATCATTGATATATTCCCCCAGCATGAAGAGACCGGGTACTTCGCCGATATGACACGAACAGTTGTCCGGGGAGAGGCGTCTCCTGAGATCCTGGAGATGTATGCCGCGGTATCAGATGCAAAAACACTTGCTTTTTCGCTCCTCCGTGCAGGTGCAGATGGCTCTGCCCTTTATCAGGCTGTCGTCTCATTCTTTGAAGATGCCGGATATGGGACAGAACCGCATGGTTTTGTCCACAGCCTCGGACATGGGGTAGGGATCGAGGTGCATGAAGCTCCATCACTCAGTACCAGGGGGGGGCCGCTTGCTGCTGGTAATGTCGTCACCATTGAACCCGGCTTATACTATCCCGGCATCGGCGGGGTGCGGATCGAGGATATGGCCCTTGTCACAGATGGGGGCTATGATCGGATTACCCGGTTTAGGGAGGTATTTTGCATATGAATGACGAGATGATTGATCAGTATAAACAATCAGGCCGGCTTGCGAAAAAAATCCTGCATAAGGGTGCACGAATGATCGCCCCTGGCGTATCACTCGCCGAGGTTGCCGATTGCGTCTGCACGATGATCCATGATGAAGGTGCAGGAATTGCCTTTCCTCCAAACATCTCCCTGAATGAAGCAGCCGCACATGATACGGCCGCCCCCTCCGATGATCGCACTTTTGCAGCAGGCGATCTCGTCAAGCTTGATATCGGCATTCATATCGAGGGGTATATAGCAGACACCGCCCTCACCGTCGATCTCGGGGATAATGCCCTGCTGGTCGAGGCATCACGTGCAGCACTGGATTCAGCCCTCTCAATGGCAAAACCCGGTATTCGTGCAGGTGAATTAGGGGCTGCGATCCAGGAGGCGATCGTTTCACGCGGATTCCGGCCGGTTTCCAACCTCACCGGACACGGTCTTGATCTCTACTCGCTGCATGCCTCTCCATCTGTCCCGAATATCGGATCAGGCGGTGGAACACTGCTTAAGGAAGGAATGGCTATAGCCATTGAGCCGTTTGCATCAACCGGATCCGGCAGGGTCAACGAGGGAGGGAGGGTTGAGATTTTTTCCCAGATTGCAGTCAAGCCAGTCAGAACGCCTGCCGGGCGGAAGATCCTTGAAGAGGTCCGGGATCGGCGGGGCCTCCCCTTTGCCCGGCGATGGCTTTCAACCGATCGTGCAGATCTTGCCCTCACCGCCCTGATCAGGCAGGGGGTTCTCCGATCCTATCCTGTTCTCCAGGATGTTCCGGGATCGCTCGTATCCCAGGCAGAGCACACGATCATCGTCACTGAAGATGGATGCATTGTCACCACAGAATAGAGATACTCTTATTCGGATTCCCGGACAATATACAAGGTTAAGACATGGAGATGGCTGATCACACCACCCTCCGGCTCATGGAGCTCCTTCTCACCGCAGAGATCGTCAACCGTGAGGAAACGCTCGGTATCGCAGATCTTACTCCTGCCTGCCGCAAGGCGTTTAGCATCGGCAAGAACGGTCCGGATCTAAAACGCCCGTTCATTGTGAGCAACAGCGTTGCAAAACGCGCCCTTGGAATAGATGAGGCACATAATCTTGTTAAATCAAACCCGTTCATTGGTTTTGACGATTTTGGCCAGCGCCTCTCGATCACCGCCCTCGATCCGGCAGCCAGATGGTTCCTTGAACGGGGCGGCAGGGTACAGGCATCCGCAAACCCCGTTCTTGCATTCTATTACGAGAAGATCGGTGCAGATGGCATCGCCTATAAAGCAGCAGTCGAGGCAAACCCCCGGTACGAGGACAGCCGCGCATTTCTGGAGCCGAAGATCGAAGCTCTGAAGATTGTATCTGAGGATATCCGCGATGCACTCGGCCTGGTGACGATCCTTGCGCCTGAGGAGATCGAAGAATCATTTGAGTCCTTCGTTGCCACCCCCGATCAACTGGAGATGATCGGAAAGATCAAGGTTGCCGTAGCAAACCGGGAATTCCTAAAAAATCATCAGATCTACCAGGTTGGAAGGCTCCTCTTTGTCGGCCCTCCCGGTACCGGCAAGACCTCATTTGCGCTCTCGCTTGCACGCGAGCTGCATATGCCGATCCTTGAAGCACGCCTCTCGATGATCACCTCCCAGTACCTTGGAGAAACATCAAAGAATATCGACAGGATCTTTGAGATAGCAAAGCGGCTCGCCCCGTGCATCCTCTTCATCGATGAGTTCGATTATGTGGCACGCACACGGGACTCGGATGATCATGGTGCCATGAAGCGGGCTGTCAATACGCTTCTAAAGAGCATCGACCAGATAAGCCTTATCAAATCGGATGTCCTCTTCATCGGGGCGACGAACCATCCTGGAATCCTTGACGAGGCAGCATGGAGGCGGTTTGATGAAGCTGTCCCATTCACCGTCCCGGATATCGCAATGAGGCAGGCAATCCTCGAATCAATCACCCGGACACTCCGGATAATTCCCGATCTTTCGATTCTGGCTGCAAGAACCGAAGGCTTCACCGGCGCCGATCTCCGTCTGATGGTGAAGGAAGCTATCATGGCCGCTCTTATTGAAGGGCGGGATGAGATCACAGAGGTCGATGTAGAACAGGGGATGCTCCTAGTTGACCGGAGGAATGCGCTTCGGAAGACCGGATGGATAGGGGCATGAGGGTCACCTTTCTTGGGACCGGAGATGCAATCGGCACACCCAAGATCGGGTGCAACTGCGATCACTGCATGCAGGCATGGAAGGAGCGCAAAGAGCGTCTCAGGACATCGCTTCTGATCGAGACAGGTTCACGCCACCTGCTGATCGACACCACCCCCGATCTCCGCAGGCAGCTTCTGGATGCCGGATCCCCACATATTGATGCCGGGATCTGGACACATGGACATTATGATCATTTCATGGGCTATGGCGACTTCTACCGTGTCCAGAAACCGCCTGCCATGTATGCCGCACCTGAAGTGCTCGAATATTGTACTGAAGTCTTCTCGTTCCTCCCCTCGCCAAGGATTCCTGTTTTGCCCTACCAGCCATTTCCCCTCTTCGATCTCACAATAACTCTCTTCCCGGTCACTCACCCGGGTGCCCCTACCTATGGCCTCAGGATAGAATCCGATGATTCTGTTCTTGTATACTCCTCAGATACACTGAGGGAGATCCCCAGAAAAAGTATTGACTGCATGCGTGGTGCAGATCTTCTCATTCTTGATGCGATGGCGCCATCGCATCTCACGATCTCAAAACATATGAATTATACCGATGCGCTCGACCTTGCAGATGAACTGAAGCCAAAAAACCTCAGGATGGTGCACTTAAGCCATATGGTCTCCTGGGATCAGCCGCATTCGGCATATGATAGGGAGACCTTTGATCTCGGTCTCCGCTAATGCCTATATAGTCTCCCCGCCAATTGATATACAGTATGAACATAAAAATTCTTGAGCTTGAGAAAAATAAGGTCAGAATGGTATTTGTTTCCGAGAAACACACCTTTATGAACCTTCTAACCGATACGATCCTCCGTGACCCGGCGGTGAATGTCGCAAAATATGTGATCGAATACCAGTTCTCGGATCCAGAACTCCTCGTTTCGACAGACGGCAGCAAGGATGCGATCACGATCATCAGGGAAGCATGCGATCAGATCGGACGCTCCTGTGACGAACTGCTGACACAGGTCGGATCCGTCTAAGTCGGGTTTTTCAGGAGAACACTCCAATACAATATCAGGGGTGCCTGATGCTTCCGGGACATCATCTGCATCCCGTACAGGCACACTCTTTTCGCTATTAAAAAAAACAAAAGGTGCACTCACACCCGCTGGGTGAATGCAACCTGGCCTGATATTTTTGTGATCTTGACTTTTATCTTCTGTCCGGGTTTTCCGCCGGTGACGTAGAGGATATATTTTCCAACCTTTGCAACACCGTCTCCACGCCTGCTGACAGATTCGATCTCCACGTCAACTTCCATGCCCTCTTCGAGGCTGGTTCCTTTTACTTCTGTCCGGGCACGCCGCTTCCTCACCGGGCGGTGGCTGCCGCAGGCATCGCACCTGAGCATCTGGATTCGGTCGTCCTTGACAAGCCGTGTGTCGGGCCGCCCGCATTCCGAGCAGATGACATAATCATCGATATAGTTCTTCACGATCGCCTCAAGGACATCGGTCTCGAACTTTCCATTGAAGATTGCACGGTTTCCATCGATCTTTCCCGCAGTCCCGAGCTCGCCGAGCATGAACTTCATCAGGTGATCGGACTCCCGGTTCAGTGTCCCGGCAATCTCCATGAAATTCTCAAGGATCGTCGTCTTTCCTTCAGGGTAAGACTTGACCGGCGGCACGACGAACCGCTCTCCCGTATCTGTCGGCTCGCTGATACCGGTATATGCCTTCTTCAGCAGTTCCTCGTAACTATCGACCATGCAGAGTATATGGTGGTCATAGTGCTAAAAAGTGTAGTATGGGCCAGGAGAGAGATCCTTATTTCTCCTCCTAAGATGACCTCTATGGAATGCTGTCCGCCGAAGATCTCACGATCATCCGCTCACGCCTCGGGCGGGATATCACCCCCCTTGAGGCGGTCGCTTTTGAGAACCTCTGGAGTGAACACTGTAGCTATCGCTCGACAAAAGCCCTCCTGAGGACCCTCCCGACTGATGGGGAGAATGTCGTCATCGGGCCGGGAGATGATGCTGCAATCGTCCGGTTTACTGATACAACTGCTCTGGCAATCGGGATGGAGAGCCATAATCATCCAAGCTATGTCGATCCCTATGACGGTGCTGCAACCGGTGTCGGGGGGATTGTCAGGGATATCATCTCGATGGGCGCCCGCCCTATTGCCCTGATGGATCCCCTCTGTTTCGGAACTCTCGATTCTGAGAAGACGAGGCACCTCTTTGAGCATGTCGTCTCTGGCATCGGGGATTATGGAAACTGTATCGGGGTGCCCGTTGTCAGGGGCGATCTCATCTTTGACGAAAGTTACCAGGGCAATCCGCTCGTCAATGTTGTCGCTGTTGGTGTCGTTGATCCGGATTCTGTCATCACCGGCAGGGTACAAAAACCTGGCAACCGTCTCGTCCTCTATGGCTCCCGAACCGGCCGCGACGGCCTTGGAGGGGCATCCTTTGCATCGCGTGATCTCAGCGAGGATTCTGAAGCCGAGGATCGCCCGAGCGTGCAGGTCGGTGATCCCTATACCGAGAAACTCCTCATCGAGGCAACGATGGAGATGTGCGCAACCGGTAAAGTGCTTGCCTGCCGCGATCTCGGCGCAGCCGGATTTGCAGGTGCATCAAGCGAGATGTCCAGTACATTTGGCGCCCGGATCATTGCGGATCGCGTCCCTCTCCGTGAAACAGGGATGAATGAGATCGAGATCATGCTCGCTGAATCGCAGGAGCGGATGCTCGCCGAGGTTGCACCAGAAGATCTGGCAGCAATCGGGGCAATCGCAGAGAAATACGATCTCTCATGGGCCGATGTCGGAGAGGTTATAGCAGAGCCCAGGTATATCGTTGAGTTCAATGAAAAGATCGTCTGCGATCTCCCGATTGATCTCCTCGTCGGCGGGACTCCCGCCTGCCGCTGGGAAACGAAGCCATACAGTGCAGAAGAACCTTTCCGCCGCCCTGAGGAGGATATCCGCACCCTTTGCAAAAAAGTGCTCTCCCACCCCGAATGTGCGGCAAAGGACTGGGTCTTCTCCCAGTATGATCATGATGTCCAGCTCAGGACTGTCTCCCTCGGTCCCGATGCGGGGGTGCTCCGGCTTGACGGGCTTGCCCTCCACTTCACCTGCGGCTGCAATCCGCGGCATATCTATCTTCGTCCACGCGAAGGGACAGCGAATGCCGTTCTTGAGAATGCCTCAAACCTCGCCTGCTATGGAGCCGATCCGCTCTGTATTGTTGACTGCTTAAACTTTGCAAGCCCGGTTCACCCGGAGATTGCCTGGCAGATTGAAGAGTCGATTCTGGGTATGGGAGAGATGTGCCGCCGCCTGAATGTCCCGATCGTCGGGGGGAACGTCTCCCTCTATAATGAGAGTGATGAATTTGAAACCCGGATCAAGCCCACACCGATGCTCGGTGTGATCGGGAAGGGCGATCTCCGGACCTTCGCCCCGCCACAGGAGGGTGCAACCCTTGCGTTAATTGGAAGAACTGAGCCCGATCTCGGTGGATCAATCCTGGATTGTGTCACCGGATGCGGTGGCCCAGCTCCTGCTGTAGGTAGTGTAGAAACGGTCCAAACAGTCCGGGATCTCGTCAGGAACGGTGGGCTTGCTGCAGTAACCGATCTCTCCCGTGGCGGGCTTCTTACCGCACTCGCAAAGATCGCCCCCCGCTCGTCGGTATCAATAGAGGGTGATCCGGTTGTAGCTCTCTTCTCGGAATCCTATGCCCGGTTCCTGGTGGTAGTTGATGATCGCTCCATCTTAAAAGGCATCCCGCATACAGTGCTTGGAACCGTCGGCGGCGATGCACTTCGGATCAGATCAGGTGATGAGGAGGTCGTCCTCACGCCAGCCGACCTGCGGGAGGCATCGCGTACCATCACGGATCTGATGCGGATCGATTAGGCTTCCGCCAATTTGGTGACCGCCTGTATAAGGGCGGCCATCTCTTCTTGATTTCTGTCGCCCCTCATTGAAAAGCGAACATGGAAACTGCCAGCGACTTCCATTCCGCGTTCCTTTGCATGGTTCTCCATGAGCGTGAGCGTCTCACCCGGCCCACCTCCGGAGGTGCAGACGAGCAGAGCCTTCTTTCCTAAACAGTTCTTCAGCGCCTGTATCATTGCGTTTGCTGCAGGTGTCGGGCGGGATGCCCAGACGGGGGATCCGAGGATGACGAGGTCATAGCCGGACAGATCGATTGCATCCGGCTCGATTGCGGCATGGGTTCCCCTCAGGGCACGGGGGATACCCCTGATATACATCGTCACCTTCCCGTATCCGGCACGATCACGAACCCTGAGCATTTCTGCCCCTGTTGCTCTGGAGATCTCCTCCATCACAGAATGTGTGTTGCCGGTCTCGCTATGATAGATGCAGAGGATCTTCATACTGTGCGCTATGAGATCTGGTACTATATAAAAATATGAAAAAAGATTAAAGATTCTTAAACTGGGGCATATCCTTTCTCAGTTCTGCGCCGACAAGCTCGATCTCGTGCTCTTCATCGGCACGGGTGAGTGCATTGAAGACGGGCCTGCCCACCATGTTCTCAAGGATCCACTCTTTGGCAAAGGTGCCGTTCTGGATCTCGGAAAGAATCTCTTCCATCTCCATCCTGCTCTCGGGCCCAATGACACGGGGTCCGCGGGTGATATCCCCGTACTGGGCGGTGTTACTGATGTACTTGCGCATCTTGGTAAATCCGCCCTCATAGATGAGATCGATGATCAGTTTCGTCTCATGGAGCACCTCAAGGTACGCCATCTCGGGGCTGTATCCTGCATCGACGAGGGTCTCGTACCCGGCCCTGATCAGCGAGGTGATACCGCCGCAGAGTACTGCCTGTTCTCCAAAGAGATCGGTCTCGGTCTCCTCGCGGAATGTCGTCTCAAGCACCATTGCACGGGTGGCGCCGATACCTTTTGCATAGGCAAGCGCCAGTGCGCGGGCATTGCCTGAGACATCCTGGTACACCGCGATCAGTGCGGGGACGCCCATGCCCTCGGTGTAGGTTCTCCGGACCATGAATCCGGGCCCTTTCGGGGCGACCATGAAGACATTTACCGTCTCCGGCGGGACAATCTGCCCGAAGTGGATATTGAATCCATGTGAAAAGACAAGGGATGCATCCTTCCTGAGATTCTGTGCAATCTCTGACCTGAAGACAGCCGCCTGGCTCTCGTCAGGGAGGAGAATCTGGACCAGATCTGCCTTCTTTACCGCCTCAGCAACTGCGAGGACGGAAAAGCCGTCTTTCTTCGCCTCATCCCAGCTCTTGCCGGGGCGGAGGCCGATGATAACATCGAGTCCGCTGTCACGAAGATTCAAAGCCTGGCCGCGGCCCTGTGAGCCGTAGCCGATCACGGCGATCGTCTTTCCTTTTAAATGAGAGAGATCGGCGTCTGCGTCATAGTACTTCTGGACCATAGCTATACCACTACGTAATGCGGTGCGAGCCTACATAAATATATTATACAGAGGGTCATACCTGACTGTACTTTTATAGCCTGATCTTCTGTGAAGAAGATATGATAATAGAGGTTTTTTCGCATGGAACTGTCAGATATTCAGTCCACTATCCCCGATATCCGGATCAACCTGAGCCGGGTGGGTGTCAGGAATGTACGAAAACTTGTGGAAGTAGCACGTGTCGGTAAACGCCCGGCGATCTTCATATCAAAATTTGATATCTTTGTCGATCTCCCCGGTTCACTGAAGGGTGCAAATCTCTCAAGGAACTTTGAAGTGATCGATGATGTGCTTCAGGAAGCCATCGGTGGCGAAGTAGGGGAGATTGAGGAGGTCTGTAGCAGGGTTGCACGGAAACTCCTCGACCGCCATGAATATGCCGAGAGAACCGAGGTTCGGATGGAAAGTGCGTACATGGTGAAGAGGGAGACCCCGGTCACCCAGACACAATGCCATGAGGTGGTAACAGTACATGCACGTGCCATTGCCCAGCGGACGAGCCGGGAGCCGATCATCAGGAAGAGTATCGGTGCCGAGGTTACCGGCATGACCGCCTGCCCCTGTGCCCAGAATATCATGAAGGATCATGCTATGATGGTACTTGAGTCACTTGATGTGGATAAGGGTAAGATTGAGACCTTCTTTGACGAGGTACCGATGGCAACCCATAACCAGCGAGGCAAGGGTTTCCTCTGCATTGAGACCGATGACGATCAGCATGTGCCGCTTGAAGATGTGATCAATGTCTTAAAGGAATCCATGAGTGGAAAGATCTATGAGCTCCTCAAACGGGGCGACGAGAGCTATGTGGTTATGGAAGCCCACAAAAATCCGAGATTTGTCGAGGACTGTGTTCGCGAGATGGCAAAGAAGGTCGTCGGAGCCTTCGGGCATCTGCCTGGTGATGCCTATATCACCATCCGCCAGACAAATGAGGAGAGTATCCACCAGCATGATGCATATGCAGAACGGCATGCAACACTTGCCGAACTCTATGCAGAATTAAACTACGAATAATTAAATGCTTGTATGGGGGGGTCTGGATCCCCACCCCGTCTTTTTGCCTGATACTATGCCGGGAATAGGGGCACCCCTCATAAAAAAATGCAAACGGGATACATATATTATTTAAATACTCTTTGGCCTTATATTAAAAGGTAATCCACTACCCTATTATATGGTGCTGTTTTCCTTGAAAAGGGTAATATTACGTTCTTATGCCCCAAACAAAGCGCATAGGCACTTTTTGACCAAAAAGAAGAAATAATGCTGTTATTTGTGTGTGGCTCCCGATAATATTAAAAATATCTAATTTCGTAATACCAATTAATATTTTTGAATGTGATGATAACCTTGATTGAAGGGTACTATCACAAACTATAATTAACGATATCGTTCTAATTCACTTTAGCGTACTTTGGTACGTGTCATTAACCGCACAGGATAAATATTGACGTATAGCAGATCGACCACCACATTTTGGATGAGGCGATAACATTGTCGAAAGTAGTAGAAATTTCCCCAACCACAAGGCATGAAGGCCATTCCAAGCTCGTCTTAAAAGTCAATGATGACGGTATTGTCGAGCGGGGAGACTGGCTCTCCATTACTCCAGTCAGGGGTATTGAAAAGCTTGCCATCGGTAAGACGATGGAGCAGGTTCCAAAGATCGCATCACGTGTCTGTGGTATCTGTCCGATTGCCCACACACTCGCTGCAACAGAAGCGATGGAAGCATCGATCGGATGTGAGATCCCAGAGGATGCATATCTTCTCAGGATGATGCTCCAGTGTGCAAACAGGATACACAGCCATGCACTGCATAACATCCTGACCCTGCCGGATATGTACTTACCCGGAACAGACTCAAAGATCAACCCCTTCACACCAGAAGAGCCGGTCAGAAGCGTTGCAAAGCGTATCCAGACCCTCCGTATGGTCGGCCAGACGATAGGTGAGATCGTCGGCGGCGAAGCGATCCACCCCTCAAACCCCCGTGTCGGCGGTATGTACAAGAACCTCACACCCCGGGCAAGGGCAAAAGTCCTCGATCTCGCAAAGATGGGGCTTCCACTTGCACGTGAACACATGGAGTTCATGATTGCAATCCTCAGGAACTACCAGAAGCGTGACTGGGCAGAAGTCGGCGGCAAAGAGATTCCGATTCCAAAGGATCTCGGATACCACAACCAGGGCTACATGGCAGCTGACCCTGTCTACGGCAGCAGCTCACTTGATGAGATCCCGGGCTGGTTCCCCGAGCGCTGGACTGAAGTCCGGCCATGGGACTGGTACATGGGCGAGGAAGAGATCACACTCGAAGACCCATCATATCCGGTTGGCGGCACCACCAAGGCAGGCACCAAGGCCTGGCCACAGATGGAAGCCTGCACCGGTGTTCCGCTCTATGACGGCCAGCCCGTCGAGGTCGGTCCCCGTGCCCGTCTGGTTCAGTTCAAGAACTACGACGAGAAGGGTGCAATCGGCCTGCAGATCGCACGGCAGATGGAGTACATGGACTGCTTCTATAAGATCATCGAGGCAGCAGACGCACTCGACTGTTCGGCGCCGGTTATTGCAGATGAGATTCCACAGGGTGACGGCTCCATCGGATGGGCGGCAAACGAAGCCCCCAGAGGTTGTGACGTTCACCTGGCAAAGGTCAGGAACGGCAAAGTCGAATACTTCTCGATGCTTGTCCCGACCACCTGGAACTTCCCCACCTGCAGCCGTGCACTCGTTGGTGCTCCCTGGCAGCTTACCGAGGTCATCATGCGTGCCTATGACCCCTGTGTCTCCTGTGCGACCCACATGATCGTCCTCGATGAGGATAAGAGGCTCGTAGCAGAGAAACTCCTCGAGTGAGTGCGTTCATGGACGAGCTGTACCCCGAGATAGTCATCGCCGGCTGCGGCAACATGCTGTTTGGTGATGACGGCTATGGACCCGAAGTTGTTGAGCGGTTGAAGGAGCATACTCTCCCCGACAATGTGAAAGCGGTTGATGTGGGCCTTGGAGGGCCCTACTTCTGCTTTAACATGCTCGATAACGGAGTTACCAAAAAGCTTATTATTATCGATATTATCGATTTTGGCGCTGAGCCCGGAACGCTTACTAAGCTCCGGGTTGAGGATCTGCCGCCGGGCAGTTACCGGGATGCCCATTCATGGGCTTTGACCGAACCGCTCACCTATCTTAAGGACAAGATGGATATTTCGATAATAGGGTGCCAGCCAAAGAACGTACCCGCCCCTGATGTTGAAATAGGCATTTCAACTGAGGTTGAGGATGCTATACCCCTGACGATTCAGGTTGTATTGAAGGAAATTGGGGTGAACAATGGGAATTCTTGAATCCCTGAAGGCCCTGTTATTCGGTAAACATGACGTCGGTGGGGAAAAGCAGGACGTGAAGCCTGAACCTGCCAGAAAGACAGACGCTGTCAAGGAAGCAGGTAAACCAGCTGACGTAATTGTCGAAAAGAAGGCGTCAATCATAAAAGAACCAAAGGAGGAGAAGCCAGTGGCTGACAAGATTACTGTAGGACACGTGCACATGAGCGGTTGTACCGGGTGCCTGGTGTCCTTTGCAGATAACTATGAAGGATTGTTAACAATTCTTGACAAATATGCGGACCTCGTCTATTGTCTCACATTAGCTGATGTCCGGCATATCCCAGAGATGGATGTAGCCCTCGTTGAGGGATCTGTCTGCATCCAGGATCACATCGCAGTCGAGGAGATCATCGAGACGAGAAAGAACGCGAAGATCGTCGTCGCGCTCGGTGCCTGTGCCTGCTATGGAAACATCACACGGTTCGCTCGTGGTGGCCAGCAGAACCAGCCCCAGCATGAGTCATACCTGCCAATCGGTGACCTGATCGATGTGGATGTCTACATCCCCGGATGTGCACCGACCCCGCAGCAGATCAGAAATGTCTGCGTGATGGCATACCTGCTGCTGAAAGGAAACGACGAGCAGAAGGCACTTGCGGGTGCATACCTGACACCATTGATGAACCTTGCAAAGGCAGGCACTGAAGCCTGTGGTTGTGATGTCATGTATAATGTGATCAACCAGGGTCTTTGCATGGGCTGTGGCTCATGTGCAGCAGCCTGCCCGGTCCGTGCAATCACAATGGTCTATGGAAAGCCCCAGGTCGAGCGTGACCTCTGTATCAAATGCGGCGCATGCTATGCACAGTGCCCGCGGAGCTTCTTCAGCTTCGATGTGGTTAACCAGTATGAGGGCATCATTGATGCAATAGACGCTGCTCTGCAGCCCTGAGGAGGGAGAAGAAATGGTACTAGGTAACTACAAACAGGTTATTGCGGCACGCAGCACAGACGCTGAGATCCTCCGCGGGTCTCAGGATGGCGGCATCGTAACCCAGCTCTTTGCATACGCGCTTGATGCGGGTATCATTGACGGTGCGATCGTTGCAGGTCCAAGCGATGAGCCGTTCAAGCCCGAACCGATGGTTGCGACCACACGCGAGGAGCTCCTTGCATCACGTGGAACCCGCTATTCCATCTCCCCGAACATGTCCCTCATCAAAGAGGTGACCCGGAGCTATGGACTTGACAAGGTTGGTGTCGTCGGCACTCCCTGCCAGATCCAGGCACTCAGGAAGGGACAGCTCTATCCTGTAGGGCTCCGCGATGTTCCTGACAAGATCGCACTTGCAATCGGTATCTTCTGCATGGAGAATTTCCCCTACCAGAGCATTATCCAGCTCGTGGAAGACCACGGTGCGACCGCTCTTGAAAATGTCTCCAAGCTCGACATTGGAAAGGGCAAGTTCTGGATCTACACCGAGCGCGGTGCAACCGTTCAGATCCCGCTGAAGGTCACCCACAAGTACGAGCAGCCAGGCTGCCACGTCTGCCTCGACTATGTCTCAAACTTAGCTGACATCTCAACCGGTTCAGTCGGAACCCCCGACGGCTGGTCGACGGTCTTTGTACGGTCAGCAAACGGTGATGACATCTGGGCAAAGGCGATCGCAGCAGGCGCATTCGAGACAAAGCCGATTGACTCTGTCAAGCCTGGCATCGAACTCGTAACCAAGCTCGCAACCGAGAAGATCACAAAGAACCAGCAGTACATTGAAGACCGTAAGACTAAGTTCACAGTCGGAAAAGAACTGCGGAACCCATACATCTAATCTTTTTTTTCCCGCCTGTTTCTCAGGAACAGAAGAAAAGGGGTTTAAAGATACTGCATCTACATATCAGCAATGGCAGATGATATCGTTGAAGAAGATGCCGCTCTTCCAGGCGATCCGGTTCCTGATATACCGGTTTCAGAGGATGGGGCAGCTACAGGTGGAGAAGAGGCTCTCCCAACACCTGAGAACGGGAGCATGGTTCCCGATGCATTCATCCGCGATCTGAAGGCATTTGGGGAGAGTATACGGAAGAACCCCGGACTGGTCGAGCAGATCAGGGATGTCTTTGAGTATCATCTCGTTGATATGACCGATCGCCGGACATTCTCCAGGATCGTCAACGCCCTAACGATGATCCTCGGCCATAGTTCAACGATGGTTGTGGCAACAGCCTGCCATATCAATGCAGCGCCCTTCTTTACCGATATTCAAAAGCAGGTCGGCGAAGAGGAGGAGGCAGAGGTAATTGCCGTTCTCCAGCATCTCACCGCCCTGTATGGAAACCGGGTTCAGGAAGCATACGCCTTATCCGTCGGATCCCTTGATGAAGACTGGTTCACAGCGGATATCAATACCTTCAGGCGGGAAGGCGAGCAGAACTGGATGATTGAACTCCGCCTTGCCCTTTATAATGGAACAATTGCGCACCTGAAGATGACGCCGGAGTCACTCTTCCAGCTGACGCTGATTATGATGAACGAGGTGAAGAAACTCCCCGCAGAAGCATTTGATCAGGAGATGGTCGGGCGGTACGGGGATGATATCCAGTCGTTTGCAAAACGGTTCTCTCTCCGCACCGATGATGGCACCCCCCCCGGATATGCGTGAGAGGGATCAGGTCCCTTCTCCTGCAATCACTTTTATTTCGCTTTTCTGGTAATTGTCACCGGGTCGATCTTCGCGTCGATCAGAAGCTCAAAAGAGATCTCTAAAAGCCACCCTGACTTTTCAAACATGCTCATGAAACAGACTCCTGCTACCGGAACGCCGTGTTTTGATACTACGGCTTTTACCTCTTCGATCGTCACCGGAACTCCCGGCATGGCAAGGCCGCCCATCAGGACAATTAATGCGGGTTTCACTGCCGCCCCCTCTTTCGCCTGCATGCCGACAGCAGGAACAGACTTCAGTACATGGGCATTTGCCTCATCAAAGAGCGGAACAAAGAGGTGTGTCAGGTTCAGATCGCGCGTTGCATAGGCGAGTAGCTCGACAAACGGGGTGCAGGTTCCGGCACAGCCATAGTAGACGATCTGCGAGCCTTCAGGGAGACCCTTCTCTTTCAGAAATTCCTTGAAGGGCCTGAGTATACCCGGAACACCTGTTAATGTGGTTACAGTGGTCATAGTTTTTTTCTCCGATAGAACCATATGAAACACAGGTTTATAAATAACACTCTCCAATCTAGAAGAGACGATTCTTGCGGAGGGTTTGAGATATCTTCAGAGAACAGGCGATCTTCACCCGGAAAACTGATCGCTACCTTTACGATTCTGATGATCTTCTGGTATATCCTGTCAGGATACTTCGATCTCTTTCACATCGGGGCCGGGATCATCTGTTGTGGGATTGTGACGCTCATATCCGGGGATCTGATCCTGCGATCTGATCGGAGCCTCATCCAGTCAGGACGCATATTCATCCGGTTTATCCTCTTCCTGCCACAGCTGATGGTGGAGATCCTCATTGCGAACCTTGATGTTGCCTACCGTGTCCTGCACCCGAAGATGCCCATCGATCCGGAGATTCTTACCATTGATACCGGATTTTCAGGTGATGTTCCGAGAACTGCATTTGCAAATGCAATGACTCTCACACCAGGCACAATCACCGTTGATGTCAGGAGAGGAACCTTCACTGTACATGCACTGGTCAGGGAATCAGCAGAAGAGGATCTCCTCCGGAAGCGGAGCATCCAGAAGAGACTCGCGGACATATTTGGTGAAGGGCCATGATCGATATCTTCCTCGCAAGCGGGATCATCCTGATCCTTACGATCTTCCTCTGCCTCTACCGTGTGATCTTTGGACCTGGTGTTGAGAACAGGTTGATTGCGGTAAACACAGTCGGTACAAAGACGATCATCCTCCTTGTGATCATCGGTTTTATCTACGAGCGCCCGCTCTTCATCGACATCTCTATCGTCTATGCCATGATCAACTTCATCGCAACGCTCGCTATTGCAAAGTACCTGAAGAGGGGGTGTATATCCTGAGTCCTCTAAATATCCTTGCTCTTGTCTGTATCGGAATCGGCCTCTTTTTCATGGTCGTCGGTGCAGTCGGGCTGATCAGGCTTCCGGATTTCTATACACGTGCACATGCAAGCGGCAAGTGCGATACGCTCGGGGAAGGGATGATGCTGATCGGCTTCATCCTCTACGAAGGCATGACGCTGATCTCGGTGAAGCTGCTCCTCCTTGCAATCTTTATCTTTATCTCCTCCCCGACAGCTGTACATGCACTTGTGAATGTCGCCCATTCGAGGGGGGTTACACCGTGGAAGAAGGGGGATGAACGGCAATGATCTGGGAACTTGATTTTGCTCTCCTCCTCTTCATGACCATCTGTGCAATCGCGGCGATCACAGTGAAGGATCTCCTCCATGCGACGATTGTACTTGCCGCATATTCGCTGATTATGACGGTACTATGGGCAGAGATGAATGCCGTTGATGTTGCATTCACAGAAGCTACCGTCGGCGCCGGAATTACGACTGTGCTCTTTATTGCAGCAATCGCACGAACCAGAAGGAGTTCATCAGATTGAAGGTAAAAGCACTCATCGCGGTCCTTTTCATCGGAATCATCCTCTTCTGGGCAGTTGAGGATATGCCTGCGTTTGGCGATCCGGATGCTCCCGCAACACAATATACCGGACAGCTGTATGTGGATGCCGTCCTTCCTGATATCGGGATTGATAATATTGTCACGGCGATACTTGCAAGCTATCGTGGCTTTGATACGCTCGGGGAAGTCGTTGTGATCTTCACCGCAGGGATTTCGGTAGCACTCCTGCTCCGAAGGGGTGGGCGGCTATGATGGAGAATGTGGTCATCAGGACGGTGTCCCGGCTTGCGGTACCTTTCATCCAGATCTTTGCCCTCTATGTGATCGTACATGGCGCATCCGGGGCAGGCGGCGGTTTCCAGGGCGGTGTTGTCTTTGCAGCTTCATTCATCCTGATGATCATCGCTTTTGGAACAGCGAATGTACGCCGCCGGATAGACAACAGGGGCATCATGTGGCTCTCGGTGATTGGAATTACCATCTATGCGGGAATAGGATTTCTGGCTCTCCTTATGGCAGGCAACTTCCTCGAATACGCTGCGATTGAGGCGGTACTTGGGATACCGCACCTCCATGGCATCCTGATCGATCTGGTTGAAGCCGGAATCGGCATCGCTGTCATGGCGGCGATGGTCTCGATCATCTATGATATCTCAGGAAACGGGGAGGAATCATCATGATAGAGTCATTTTCTGAACTCTTCCTATCCCGATATAATTACTGGATGGCAATCATCCTGATGCTGATCGGGCTGTATGCCCTGATTGCCAAACAGAACCTTGTGAAGAAGATCATCGGGCTGAACATCTTCCAGACGGCGATATTCCTCTTCTATATCTCGTTTGCCGAAGTCCGGGGTGGCACGGCACCCATCTATACGGCTGAAGGAATTTCAGCACTCTATGTGAACCCGCTCCCGCATGTCCTGATCCTGACTGCAATCGTCGTCGGGGTGAGTGTGACAGCCGTTGCCCTCTCTTTAATCGTCCGTATCTACGAAGAGTACGGTGTGATCGATGAGGATGAACTGATGCAGGTGGTGAGGAAGAGGTGACGATCATCAATCATATTCCGGTATTCCTGGTAGCAATCCCAATCCTCGCCTCACTCCTGATACTTGCTACCGGATGGTATGACCGGAGGTTCTGCTACCCGATAGCACTCATCACGATCCTCTCCCAGTTCCTGGCATCACTAGCCATACTTCTCCGGGTGCTTGACGGAGGTACAATCAGGTACCATCTTGGAAGCTGGGCGCCCCCGCTTGGAATCGAGCTCGTCATCGACAGTTTCAACGGGTTTATACTCGTAGCTATCCTGCTCCTTGCTGCTGCGACGATTGTCTATGCACGGAGGAGTGTCGAGAAGGAGATTGCACCAGATAAGATCGTCTCCTTCTATGTGCTTTTCCAGCTGCTTGTGACCGGGCTTGTGGGTATGACGATCACCGGGGATGTCTTCAATCTCTATGTCTTCCTTGAAATCTCCTCGATTGCTGCATATACGCTGATCGCCTCATCCCGAAAACCCCATTCCTATCTGGCAAGCTTCAATTACCTGATCCTCGGCTCAATTGCTGCCGGTTTCATCCTTCTTGGTATCGGGAACCTCTATGTCGTAACCGGGACGCTGAATATGGCAGAGCTTGCCACACTGCTCCCTGCATCGTACCACCTTGCCACAGTCCATTCGGCATTCCTCTTCCTGATGATTGGCTTCTCCATCAAGGTGGCATTCTTCCCGCTCCATCTCTGGCTGCCGGATGCATATGCCGAATCGCCATCAGCAGTGACGGTGCTGATCTCGACGGTGATGGCGAAGGTGAGCGTCTATGCACTCTTTCGGCTCCTCTTCACGGTCTTTACGACCGCATATATCATAGACAGCTTCCCGGTGACCGGATTTATCCTCCTGATGGCAACAGTGGCGATCGTTGCGGGTGCAGTCCTTGCGATTGCACAGGAGGATCTCAAGCGGATGCTGGCATATTCAAGCGTCAGCCAGATCGGGTATATCATGTTCGCCCTTGGCGTTGCAAATGAGATTGCGCTTGAAGGCGGTCTCCTGCACATTCTCGGCCATGCGGTGATGAAAGGCTGCCTCTTCATGGTGGCAGGCCTGATCATCTACCGGATGGGTACCTCCCGCTTAAGCGACATGAAAGGACTCTCAAAGACGATGCCGATATCCTGTGCAGCTTTTGCGCTTGCAGGAGCATCGATGATCGGCATTCCCCCGACAATCGGGTTCATGAGCAAATACTACCTGGTGCTCGGGGCATTTGAAGCGGGGCTCTGGCCATATGCTGCGGTACTCCTGGTCGGCTCCCTTCTTGCTGCCATCTATATCTGGCGTTTCATTGAGATCGCCTACTTCGGCGATCCGCACGGAGGGCATGACGAGGATCATCATACACATACAGCAGAACGCGAAGGCCCTCTCTCGATGCTCGCCCCGATGGTCTGCCTGGCCATCCTCTGCCTCCTCTTCGGCATCTTCGTCGAGGTGCTGATGGGGGCAGTCGGTCCCGCGGCACTCCTGCTCCTTGGAGGTGCCTGATTATGGCAGATATCACATCTCTCATCCCCGCAATAGTGATAGCAATCCCGCTCCTCGCATCGGTTCTGATACTGGCGACCGGGAAATATGAGAATCTCCGCGAGGGTGTCACGATTACAGCGACAGTTGCGATGCTCGTCTCAGTCCTCCTGATGCTCCCCGGGGTGCTCGCCGGAAACCGTTTCACGGTGACGCTCCTCCCGATGGTCCCGGGCGGCGACTTTGCCCTGAAGGTTGATGCCTTCGGAATGGTCTTTGCCCTTGTTGCAGCATCTCTCTTCCTCCTGAATTCATTCTATGCAATCGGGTACATGAGATCCCTCAAAGAACATGCCCAGACGAGGTTCTTCTTCTGCCTCGCCGTTGCAATAGCCGCTGCAATCGGGATCGCGTTCTCTGCAAATCTCCTGACCCTCTTTGTATTCTATGAGATCCTTACGATCATCACCTATCCGCTTGTTGTCCATGTTGAGACGCCTGAGGCGATGAAAGCAGGAAGGAAATATCTTGCCTATCTCTTCATCGGCGGTATCTTCCTCCTTGCCGCGGTCATCCTGACCTATATCCTCACCGGAACAACCGACTTTGTAGCTGGAGGATTCCTTGCGGGATCGGGATCAGATCTCATCCTCCAGATCCTCTTCATCCTTTTCCTGGTCGGGTTTGTGAAGGCGGCATGGATGCCGCTGCATGGCTGGCTCCCGGCGGCGATGGTCGCCCCGACACCGGTTTCGGCGTTCCTCCATGCAGTTGCGGTTGTTACCGCAGGCGTCTTTGGGATCGTCAGGATCGCCGGATGGGTCTTTGGGATGGATCTGATGGCAACGCTTAGCCTTGGCACCCTCCTTGCAGTGATCGCCTCATTTACCATCATTGTAGCCTCCCTCTTCGCACTTGCCGAAGATAACCTGAAGCGGAGGCTTGCCTACTCAACGGTGAGCCAGCTCTCCTATATCCTTCTCGGCGTCTCGATGCTCTCTATCGCCGGGATGACCGGGGCGATGGCGCATATCCCGATCCATGCGTTCCTGAAGATCACCCTCTTCTTTGTCGCAGGTGCGGTCATTGTCTCTGCCGGTAAAGAGAGCATCTCCGAGATGAAAGGGATCGGGAGGAAGATGCCGGTGACCGCAGTCATGTTTGCTGTCGCTGCAATCGGCATCTGCGGGCTTCCTCCGCTATCCGGCATCATCAGCAAGATCTATCTCGCTCTCGGTGCAGTTGAGGGCGGGGTGCCGATCCTCCTCCTTGTGATCATTGCAAGTGCCGTCTTAAATGCTGCATATTTCTTCCCGATCATCTACACGATGCTCTTTGAGATTTCAGACGATCCTGCGGCCCTCGAATTGGTCAGTGAGCCCCCGCTCACAATGCTCGTTCCAATCATCCTGACGGCGGGCATATCGGTATTGATCTTCTTCTTCCCCTCTATGCCGTTTATGGATCTGATTGAGATCGCGATTGCCGAGATTACTCACCAGGTGATGCCATGATCGGACTTCCTCCAGCATTTCTCTTTCTCATCGGCCTTCTCCTCGTTCCGATCCTGAAGGGACACGCACAGAAGATCTGGACACTCCTTCTTGGTGCAGCCGGTCTTGCGATGGTGGTTTTAATCGGGTCCTCATCACCCGATCTGGTTGTGGCGGTTATACCTGGTATTGATACCATCCTCCTGACAACCGATTCCATGCGGCAGCTTGCAGGGGCCATCTTTGCGCTTGCAGGCTTCATCGTCATCATCTACGCAACATACCGGGATCTCAATTCAGTGGAGATAGTCGGTATCCTCGCTTCAGTTGCAGCAGCACTTGGGATTGTCTATGCAGGAGATCTGATCACGGTCTTTGTCTTCTGGGAGCTTCTGGCACTTTCCTCCCTTGCTATCATCTGGGCTTCAAAGGATTCACAATCATCAGGTGCCGGGTACAGGTATCTCCTCTTCCATATCTTCGGTGGCGCCTGCCTCCTCGGGGGGGTCGTCTATACCATTGCCACAACCGGAAGTGCGGCAATCGGGCAGGCTGGCGATGGCATCGGCTTCCTTCTTCTCTTCATCGGGATCGGGGTGAATGCCGCATTCATTCCCCTCCACACCTGGGTTCCGGATGCCTATCCACGGGCATCTGTCCTCGGATCAGTTGCCCTCTGCATCTTCACGACAAAAGCAGCCGTCTTCCTCCTTGCAGCGATTGGTGGATGGGGAACCGCCGTTGCATACATGGGCGGGGCGATGGCGCTGTACGGTGCTGTCTATGCCCTCATGCAGGATGATATCCGGCGCCTCCTCTCGTACTCGATCATCAGCCAGGGAGGCTATATGGTTGCGGCAATCGGGGTGGGAACTGTTGCCGGACTTGATGCGGGGCTTGCACATCTTGTTAATGATATCCTCTTCAAGTCGCTCCTCTTTATGGCAGCCGGTGCGGTGATCCTGAGGACGGGCTCTTCCCGCCTCTCGGATCTCGGCGGGCTCTCAAAGACAATGCCAAAAACAACAGTCTGTGCGGTGATCGGTGGCCTGGCACTCGCCGGTGTGCCGGGGTTCAATGGCGCAGTCAGCAAGGGTATGGTGATCGAGGCAGCAGGAGCAGTGCCATACCTCACTCCCCTTCTCATGATCTCAGCAGTGTTCACCGCCATCTATGTCGTCCGCTTCCTCTACCTCGGCTTCTTCAGATCCGCTTCCGGAAGGGGGAACGAGCAGATACCACGCGACGCCCCTCTCCCGATGATGATCGCAATGAGTGTTACTGCTCTGCTCTGTATCGTAATCGGCCTCAACCCGGCTCTCCTGACAAGTCTGCTGCCGGGGATGAGCGCAGCCCATCCGTTTGCCGCTTCCCATCTCTTCGAGTCGGCACTGATCTTTGCTGGTGCCGGACTCATTCTGCTGATTCTCCGGCCTCTTGGAAGGCCGTGGCGTGGATTTGAAAGAGATATTGACTTCCTCTATATACGGGCGGGAAGATCCGTTGCATGGGTCGCAAACAACCCGCTTGTTCATGGAGCCGATCTGATTGGTGCGGGCCTTCGCCATATCATTTCTGCTCTCAGAACCATCGCTGCAAATCCGCCGGTTGCCTGCCAGATTGCACTCAGGAGCATTGCACTTCCCTGTGTCCGGGCATTCTCTGATCCATCAAAAACAAGGGCGTATGAAGAGCGTCTTATCTGTATGAAGGATCAGTACCCGGACGAACAGATCTCGATATGGGGTGGCGGGTACGGGATCATCTTCATCAGCATCATCGCTTTTCTGTATTTCCTCTTTGATCTGATGAAATAGCGGAAGAGGAAATCATTCCAATTATTTTGAGACGATCTTCTGCACGAGCGCCATGACACCCGGCTTTGTCCGCTGCCTCCGCCGTGCGCTCACTGTGGGGGTTTCAAACATCTCCCTGTTCATCCGAAGATTGATCTCATCAAAGATCCGCCTGTATGCGATGCAGTGGGGATCAACCCCTTCGATTCGCCCCTCAGTCGGGGCAATCGCATTGTAGGGGCAGCCGCCACGGCAGTACCGGATGTGTGAGCAGTCCCCGCATGCGGAATCGACATAGGCTTTGTATTCCTGCATCAGCTTCCAGGGCTTTGAGTCAGCCAGCTCCTCGAGGGATGGGCAGTCAGACACATTCCCCATCACATACTCCGGCATCCCGACAAACCGGTAGCAGGGATAGATACCCCCGTCAGGACCGATTGCAAAGGTGTTTGCCATGCAGTCGACATAGGTGCAGACCGTTCCGTGCCTGGTGAAGACACACCTGACAAGATCGTTGATGTTCATAACCTCAGATCGATCAATGTTCTCGAGGTACCGGTCAAGCAGGAAGACGAGAAGCTCCCCGTACTCTTCAGGTGGAAGAGCCCATTCCTGCGGGGAATCTCCCCGTAGCGAGGGGAGAGCGGGGTGGAGCTTCATCGGAAAACCATGGTCCATGAAGAAGTTGAAGATCTCTTCCTTATGCAGGACCGACTTATTCGTGAAGGTACAGATGAAGCGGACCGTCAACCCATGCGATCTCGCAATCTCATAGCCTGCAAATGTCTTTTCATAGTAACCATCTCCTCTCTGCGGATCGTTAATCTCTTTTGGCCCGTCAATTGATGATCCGATCGGGACATGGTATGCGGCAAGGGCATCAGCAATCTCCGGTGTCATCCGCCAGAGATTTGACTGGAGGGCAAAGTCAGGAGTGAGCTCGGACAGCTCATCTGCAAGGATCGGGAGTGCCTGCCGGTAAAATTCAGCACCGGCAAGAAGCGGCTCCCCGCCATGAAAGGTGAAGGTGACGGGATCGGTCCTGAAACTTTTCAGCCACCTGACAATATCATGGATCGTATCGATGGACATAATCGGGGAACCTTCCTCGGAACTCCAGCAGTAGGCACAGTTGCCCGGACACCCGAGGGTTGGGATGATCATCACGTGGAAGGGATTCTTCATTCAGTAAACGGTCATCCATACAGCCCCTTAATGCTATTCATTCATGCAGGGCGGTTCTTCACTGAAAAGACTGCCTGGGTTTTTCTTAAATGGCAAATAATGTTCTTAATGGAGAATCAGTGCGAGAAATACGGTTTTTCTTTCAGGTTACACTTATTATCTGTAAGGTAGATATAATTCTCATGAGTCTCTCGCTGATCATGCATCGAATTGACAGAGACATAATCACACAGTATCTTCTGCCCCTATTCTCTCCAGATGATAGGTGATACCGGCAGGTGCGGTAGTGTTGGTTTGAATTACCATCTATGATGCTGCATATCCGGTTATAATTAATAACCTCCTCATATGTGGTGAGAGAGGTCTATGTACAAAGAGGCCGGTTCTCCGGTTGAACCACTCGACTGATACTATGATGAATGTTTGTTTGTTGAAGGCTGGACGCCCTCAGAACGAGCGGGGGCTCTCGTTTTCCGGGAGGCAGCACCCATGATAGCTCTCCCTCCCTTCCTCATCTACATCATCGGTGCTGCCCTCCTTCCACTCCTCCCAAAGAGGGTGCGGCATGAGTGGATGCTCTTTGTTACAATAGCCGGGCTTGCTGCAATCAGCCTTCAGGAATACGGAATGGAGGTGCCTCTCCTTCAGCTTCTCCCCGGCATCGGGCTCTCCCTCCTCTCGGTTGACGGGCTCTCACGGGTAGTTGGCTATATCTTCGCAGGGATCAGTGTCCTTGCGGTCATCTATTCGAGCCAGGAGGAGCGTCTTTCCCATCAGATGGCACTCCTTGTCCAGGTCGCCTCAGGAATGGGGATCGTCTATGCAGGCGACTTCATCACCCTCTTTATCTTCTGGGAACTGCTTGCCCTATCCTCGCTTGCCCTCATATGGCATGGATATGAGGGGTCGAAGGGTGCCGGGTATAGATATGCCCTGATGCATATCCTCGGAGGGGTCTTCCTCCTTGCAGCAATCGCCGTTCAGCTTGCTGAAACCGGTTCGATGCAGATCGGCCCTGCCGCCCCTGGCACTGCTTCCCTCCTCTTCATCATCGGGATCGGGATGAATGCCGCCATTATCCCGCTCCATGCCTGGCTCCCAGAATCATATTCAAAGGCATCGATTGTGGGATCGGTTATCCTCTGCATCTTCACGACAAAAGCGGCGGTGTACCTGCTGGCACGTACCCTCCCCGGCTCTGAGGCGGTAATGTATATCGGAGCGATCATGGTCGTCTACGGACTTGTCTTTGCCATCCTCCAGGATGATATGCGTATGCTCCTCTCGTACCATGTGATCAGCCAGGTGGGATACATGGTCGCTGCGGTTGGTATCGGCACCACGCTTGCTCTTAATGGGGGTATTGCCCACCTCTTCAACCATATCCTCTATAAAGCCCTCCTCTTCATGGTTGTGGGGGCGATCATCTTCCAGACTGGCAGGCACCGCCTCTCCGAACTCGGTGGACTCGGGAAACAGATGCCGATCACCTTCTCTGCTTCCCTCATTGCTTCAGCTGCTATCTCCGGGGTGCCGGGGTTCAATGGCTATGTGAGCAAGGAGATGATCGTCGGAGCGGCTGCCGAAAGCGGCCTTTTAACCCTCGAGCTCCTCCTCCTTATCGGATCGATCGGCACCTTCCTCTCCTTTGTGAAATTAAACTACTATGCGTTCATAAAGGAGAAGCTTGATCTGGTCACCCGCGACCCTCCGGTTCCAATGCAGATTGCTATGGTGATGACAGCATCAGCCTGTATCATTTACGGTGTCTATCCCTGGCTCCTCTTCTCGATCCTCCCCTATCCGGTCACCCACGATATCTTCAGTATCTCGCATATCCTGGAGATGATCATCATCTTTGCCGCAGTGCTGCTGAACCTCTGGGTGGTGAGGAGCATGATAAAAAAGCCCACCTATATTCCGCCGGACATGATGGCACTCTATCGTGTAGCAGGCAGTGGTGTCCTCTCCCTCTCCCACACGATCCTTCCAACTATATCGGGCAGGTTCTCAGACTTTTTTGATTGGTGTGTGAAGGGAGCTTCATGGTTTACAAAAAACCCGGTCATGGCAGCAGATATCCTGGTACAATCGGTATTGGTACCTCTCTCATTCAACCCTGCTTCACAGAGCAGGAGAAAAATCCGCCTCTCTACCCTTATCCGTACCTATCCGCAGGCGGTCCCGGAATCCTCCAATGCAGCATACGGCATCTTCGTAGCATCTGCGGTCGCTTTTACCCTCTTTCTGACGGTCTTTCTCATCTGATACCTGAAGCGATCCTTTATTGACCACGGATACAGAAGTACAGGAAAGCAATGACAGAACCCACCGGAAATAAAGGCACATTGAATCCATACAGCCGGATAGCCGGGAATTCGGTTGGAGAGAGGTGCAAAACCCTTGGTGTTATCCCTGGTGAGATGGTGCCGCTATCAAGGCTGAAGACTATCCATGAACAGTACGGAATCGCGGTATACCTCTTCTTTGATGAAAGAATAGCCCGCTCGTCAACAATGCAGGATGATATCATCGATTTTTCTGCCCTGCCTCCAAAAGCCCGCCCATACCTTGAGATTGAACAGTTTTACAGGGTTATTGAAGAGGAGGGGCTGATTCTCCTCGAGGATGATATGGTCTCAGCCGAGATAATAGCTGTCGGTAAAATGGAATGTGCATCCTGTGCAGGAGTGCGTTATGATCCGTATATCCGGGCATTGCTCCCTCCTAATGAATAATTCATTCTGAACAATGAGCCGAAGCGATCCTGTTACACGCCGCATTCTTACCCTCAGGGAGGAGGAATCATCACTCCTCTCATATCCGGAAGAGAGGCTTATTGAGATCATCTGTGATGTCGGATTTGCATGTGATGGGTGCGGACGGTGCTGCACCGCATCCTGTAACGGCCATGTCTTCCTTCTTGATCGCGATCTCCCTTATCTCCGAAATAATCATCCCGAAGCTCTCATTCCGGCGCCTGACTTTGAATTTGGAGATTCAAATGGCACCCTGTATGTATCCGGATATGCACTCAGGGTACAGGAAGACGGGAGATGCCTCTTTCTGACGAAGGAGAACCGGTGCAGTATCTATGAAGATCGCTTCTCGATATGCCGGATCTATCCATATATGCTCCATCAGGAACCTGATGCAGAAGGCGTGGTAGACTGGCGGCAGATTGCGGGGGTTGGCGATCATGGAGAGTACCATCTGCCCATTGAAGAGGCAGAGGCAGAACAGATCGCAGAAGCAGTAATCGCCTATGAGCTTGCCTTCATCCGTCAGCAGATCGGTTTCTGGGAAGCAATTAGCCGGTATTTTAATGAGCAGAACCTGAGGCATGTCAGGAAGATCTATGATCAGGCATATCAGCGGTTCCAGAAGGGTGAGCCGGTCAGGGTGATGGTCTATGCGGGAGGATCATTTGATTGCCATGTCGTAAGAATTGAGGATTACCGGGGATTTTCGCACCCATAACACATTCAGAGCCTGGAAAGGGTATTTATAGAGGATTGCCATTTCATTATATATGTCACTTCCTTTAATTGAAACATTCCGCGGGATGATCACATCACCGGGTGAAACGATTCAAAGAAGCAGATCGGGAACCCTTGGCGACTCGATCATCTATTTCCTGCTTGTTGTGATCATCTATTCTGTGCTCTCCGCTGCAATCGCCCTCCTCATCGGCCCGCAAATCCCAATGCCCCTCTCACCGGGCGGTGATATCGCCGCTGCCATTAGCTTTATCATCGCAATTGTCATCTTCGGGACGATATCGCTTCTGATTGCGGGTGCGATCATCCATATCTGTGCCAGAATCGTCGGGGGGAATGGCGATTATACCGCAACGGTGCGTGCCTTCTCACTCTCGGAAACACCGATGGCGGCTATCGGATGGATTCCTGTAATCGGCTTCCTCGCACCCATATGGGGCTTTATCCTCATGATAATGGGTGTCCGGGACTATCATGGAATTTCAACGTTTAGAGCGGTTATCGCAGTGCTCCTGCCTGTGATTGTTATTGTCATCCTTGCCGTACTTGGACTCATGTTCTTTATTGTGAATCCTGCAAGCGTAACGGTAGCTGAGATACCATCGGTCACCTTCTAGATCCACATCCCTTTTTCGATAGATACGCAGAAATATACCATAAAGAGACTTTAATTCATGCAGAGGTTAGAAGATCTCCTTGCCCCCCTCCATGAAGGGGTCTGGGAGGTGGTGGTGCCAAAGAGCGAGGTTATATCTCCACTTTCGGAGAAATGGGTCATCTCCCGCATGAATATCCCCTCCCCCGGAACACTCGCAAGCTACCGGTTCGGCCAGTACCACCTGCATGAGACCGCCAGCGAATACAGGGTGCACCTGGATCGCTATGATCCAAAAGAGCACCCGGTTCTTCATCTTGCAGATGATGCCCCGCTCGTCCTGATGGTGATTGATACCATATCAGCTCTCCTTATCGATTCAAAAAAAGCTCTTGTACAGAATACTCCTGAAGTGCTCTCGGAACAGGTGAAGGCATGGAAGCTCGTTACCTTCTGCGGTATCTTCATGCTCCTCTTTGGCATCCTGATACTGACTGAACCATTCATCACATTTGACAGCCTCACCCGGGTCATCATCCCCGTCCTCTTCCTGGCTCTTTCTTATCCTTTTCTGAGGTCTGCGTTTGTAATGAGGCCATTTCGATTGCGATCGATTGGGCGCTTCATTATCGGGCTAGGGATTGCTCTTCTGGCCATCAGCTCGTTCTTCTCGGAACCGGATGAACTTGCAGGAACCTTCCTTTTTGTGCTGGCGATATGGACCTTTACAAGTGCCTGGATCTCACTGAAAAGGGTTTTAAGAGGGAAAAAAGCTGTTCCTGAAGGTTTCTACCTGAGACTTGTGGTAGGTATCCTCTCGCTCACTGTTGCATTCATGGCGGTCATTGCACCGGAGGCGATCATCGCGATCCTGATGTATATTCTGGCAGGGATTGCCCTGCTCATCGGTCTCTATCTGCTTGCAGAGGGAATGGCACTCCGAAAAAGGATGAGAGCCCCCTCCCCTCTGTGAGAGAGAACAGGAGTATACCCTTTCTGATTATATCGGCTTATAGGCGCCCCATTTCTCAAGTGCACGTGCGAGCTCTGGCGCCTTTTTAGCCTTCTCCTCAAGTGAGACGCCTTCCTGCCATGCTTCAATCGCCTGCATGGTGGCTACAGCCCCGGCACGTGTCCCATCCGGGTGGCCGTGAATGCCGCCTGATACGAGGAGCACGAGTTCGCTGCCATAGATGTCAAGGACATCGGGGACAAGACCGGGATGGAGTCCGCCTGAGGAGACAGGGAAGGCACTTTTAATATGCCCCCAGTTCTGGTCAAGCGCCATCTCAGGGACTGCCTGCACCTTCTCTTCCCGCAGGAAATCGGCAAGAACTTTTGCTTCCTGAGGGGTGCCGACAAGCTTTCCGACTGCTGTTCCGGTATGGATCTGCGAAACGCCGATCAGCCGCATCATCTTGGCAAGGAACTGCATCGTGATCCCATGCCGGGGATCGCGATCAAATGCCGCGTGCATTGCCCGGTGGGCATGGATCGCAAGGCCGAGGTCTGAGCAGTAGTCACGGAGCGTCATGACAGCGGCATATCCGGTGACAACCACATCGATCATCGCATAGTTCCATCCATGGGCAGCCAGCAGATCCGCCCGCTGCTTCATCGTCTCGGTATCTGCAGTGATATTGATGAACGCTGACTTCTTCTCACCTGTGATCTGCTCAGCCTTATCGCGTTTTTCTGTGAGTGCGGCCACCCGGTCATCGAACCGGTTGAAGGAAGTGGAGGTGAGGTTCTCGTCATCCTTGACAAAATCGAACCCTCCCATCCATGTTTCAAACCCGATATCGGCATGTTCGGATGCGGAGAACCCGATCTTCGGCTTTGGCACTGCCCCGGTAAGGGGGCGGCCCCTGATGCCGGTCAGTTCCCTGATTCCGTCATTGCCGAAATGCGGTCCTTTAAAGTGTTTCAGGTACGCCTGCGGGAGGGTTGCATCAATCAGCCTGAGCTGGTCGACTGCCTTCATCCCGAAGATATTCCCGGCGATACCGCTTAAGAGCTGGACGGCATTGCCCTCTTCCCAGAGACCGATCGGATAGGCAATCTTCAGGTACTGCCCGTCAATTTCAAAGGCGGTAGCCTGGAGATCCCTCATCCGTGGCGGAAGGGAATGGAGGGTTGTCCATGTCCCGGTGGAGCTCTCTGAAGCTACCCTTCCTGCTGCCTCCTTCATACTGATCCCTGATGCGGGTGTGCAGGAGAAGAGACAGACGATGTCGTCCCCAGCAGGGGTATAGCTCAGATCAACAAATTCGTCGTACCAGTCGATTGGCATACCCATCCCTATAGCGGATGATATAGATAAATGTCGCCCTGTTGATAAGAGAAGGATAAAAAAAGGACAGGGTGGAGGTGATCCCTCTTATGCGAGGTAGTCGTTTGGTGTTGGGATCTGTTCCTTCAAGCCTTTCCGCTTCCGGATGCCCATCACAACTTCATTGACAAGGCTTGCAGGTACCAGCTGGAATCCGGCAAACTCGGTGCTCCACATTGCACGCCCTTCGGTTGCCGACCTGAGATCGCCTGCGAACCCGAAGAGTTCTGCAACCGGCGCAGTACCGTTGACCACAATCTGGTCACCTTCAGAATCGGTTGTTGTGAGCTGTCCGCGCCGACCCTGGATCTGGGAGATTGCTGCTCCCATCTGATCCTGCGGAACAGTGATCTGGATCTTCTGGACCGGTTCGAGGAGCTGGTCGTTTGCCATCAGGCATGCAGCTTTCACAGCAGCTCTCACTGCCGGGATCACCTGTGCAGGGCCACGGTGGATAGCATCCTCGTGGAGCTTCACATCCATCAGCCGGATCTTGAGGTTCTGCACCTGCTCGTCTGCGAGCGGGCCGCCATCGAGCGCCTCATGCAGGCCATCGAGTACGAGCTCCATCGTCTCGTTCAGGTACTGGATACCCTTTGTCATATCGAGGAAGAGATTGGTGGTGTAGATGTCCTTGACATTCTTTGCCTCATCCTTATCCATGCCAAGGCCAACGAGCACATCACGACGCTCGATCTGGTTCATGTTCATCGAGACATCACCGTTCTGGATTGCATCGACGATAGCCTGGTCAAGGGGCTCAACCTCGATATAGAACCTGTTGTGGCGGTTTGGCGATTTCCCTTCTACGGGTCCTGCCTTTGTGGTGACAGTCTCACGGTAGACGACGATCGGCTCTGAGGTGACGATATCAACGTTCTTGTCACGGCGGATACGACCTGTGATAACCTCAAGGTGCAGCTCTCCCATGCCTGCAATTAAGTGCTCTCCGGTCTCCTCATTGATGTTGACACGAATCGTCGGGTCTTCCTTTGCGACCTGGCGAAGAACCTCAACGAGCTTTGGAAGATCCTTCATGTTCTTCGCTTCGACTGCAACTGTCATGACCGGTTCCGAGTAGTGCTTCAGCGACTCAAAGGGTGTCATCTCTTTGCTGGAGGTGACAGTTGAACCGACAATGGCATCTTTTAAGCCGGTCACAGCCGCGATGTTTCCACCGACGATCTGTTCTACCTCGACACGGGTCGGGCCCATGAAGATACCGACCTGCTGGAGTCGGTTGGCTTTTCCTGCCGTTCCGACAACATACAGCTCCATCCCGCGGCTCAGTTTTCCTGAGAAGAGACGACCGGTTGCAACCTCGCCTGCATGGGGATCAAAGGAGATGTCGGTGACCATCATGGCTACAGCACCCTTATGGTCGCAGGAGAGCATCGCTTTTCCTTCGGCGGATTCCTTGTCGCCATGCCAGATGATCGGAATACGGCGTTTCTGTGCATCGATCGGGTTTGGCAGGTGCTTGACGACGATATCGAGTACCACTTCGTGGAGCGGGCTGGACTTTGCGAGTGCTTTCATGTCACCGGCATTACATTTGTCGATGACTTCCTTGAAGGAGATGCCGCTCTTCTGCATGTAGGGGATTGAGACTGCCCAGTTGTAGAGGGCTGATCCGAACGCGACGGTGCCGGTTGCTGCATCGAGCTTCCATCCGCCTTCGGTGTACATCTTCTCGTTCATCCCTTTGATCAGCTTGTTGACCTTGTCGATGACACGGCCAAGACGGATCATCATCTCCTGCGGGTCGACCTTCAGTTCATTGATGAGACGGTCGACCTTGTTGATGAAAAGAACCGGCCGGACACCTTCTTTGAGCGCCTGGCGCAGGACCGTTTCGGTCTGGGGCATCGGCCCTTCGACTGCATCGACAAGGACGATTGCACCATCGACTGCGCGCATTGCACGGGTGACGTCGCCACCAAAGTCGACGTGGCCGGGGGTGTCGATCATGTTGATCAGGTACTCTTTCCCGCCATATTCGTGAACCATCGAGACGTTCGATGCATCGATTGTAATTCCACGAGCCTGCTCTTCCTCATCGGAATCCATGAAGAGCTGCCTTCCAGAGAGCTCCTCTGAGATCATCCCTGCTCCGGAGAGGAGGTTGTCAGAGAATGTGGTCTTTCCATGGTCGATGTGTGCAACGATACCAATGTTACGGATAAATTCGGGCTTGTCCATCAGCTCCGAAACTTTCTCCACCATCTTTTTGCCGCGTGACATAATTCACCAAAAAAAGTATTGATTAGCGGGCGGACTTAGCAATCCGCTCGACTTCTTCCTTCTTACCGACAGAGAAACATTTCGAGTCGCCCTTTGCAGCTGCGATCAGCTCATCGGCAAGCACCTGGGAAGCTGGGCGCTTTGTCTTGTGGGACCCTTTCCAGACACCGGTTGCAATATATTTCATCGCGGTGTTTACTCTCCGGATAGGAGCGGTGTCAACAGACTTTGGCACATTAATGCCTCCGTACTTCAGCCTGACCGTCTCCTCACGGGGCCCGGCATTGCCGACTGCATCGACAAGAACCTGGATTGGGTTCTGCTTTGTCTTTTTGTGGATGATATCGAATGCATCCATCACAATCCTGGTGCAGAGCTGTTTCTTTCCGGTATTGTGCTCGACCTGCATCAGGCGGTTGATCAGCCGCTCAACAATTGCCATTGAGGATTTGGTGAACTGCTGCTGGGTAAGCCGTCCGCAGCTGTGCGGGACAGCCATCGTCTTGAAACTCACGTACCTCTCAAGACCGGGATCATTGATGACGACTTCTGACGGGTCCCATTTGTTGAAGAGAAGGACTGCTTTCTGTGTATTCTGTGCTTCTTCGGTCATCATGCTCACCTGCGCGCCTTCTCCTTGCGTCCCATGACAAGCTCGTGGAGTGAGACATTGTTCACTGCGGTTACAACGAAACGAACTCCCGGGATATCTCCCATAGAACGTCCCATACGTCCTCCGATACCTTCAATTGTCACTTCATCGTGTTCATCGATGAAGTTGATGGCACCATCGCCGACGGCAAATGCGGTCACCTGACGTCCGTTCTTGATCAGCTGCACACGGACGCACTTCCTGATAGCAGAGTTTGGCTGTTTTGCCTCAACACCGACCTTTTCGAGGACGATACCACGTCCCTGCGGTGAGCCCTTTAACGGGTCTGCCTTCAGTTTCAGTTCAAGTGCACGTCGTGCATATCTGGAATCGCTCCAGCGGAACTTCTTTGAGTCGCGCTGGAGTTTTCTCGCTGCAAATTTTCCCTGTCCCATGTATAGACCTCTATATTCTGGTTTTTGATCCGGTGGATACTCCAGAATCTGGAATACATATTGCGCGGAAGTGTTTTATTATACTATCCGCAAGCCACTCGTTCCTACATTCATGCGTGGTCTCTAATAATAACCTTATACGTTCTCTTCTCTAATGGATAACAACATGTCAGTCCGCATATACAAGGAGGTCCACTTCGATGCAAGCCACCGTCTCCTCAATTATGACGGGAAATGCGCCCGCCTCCACGGGCACCGTTGGCGCACCGAGGTCTGGCTTGAAGGGAATGTGGATGCAGGAACGCAGATCCTGATAGATTATAATTGCATAAAAAAACTTGTGGAATGTTATGATCACCAGGTGATCCTCAATGCCAGGGATCCGATGGTGGAATGCCTCTCGCAGTTCCAGGATGTCGTCACAACAGATGGAGATCCAACAAGCGAACTTCTGACTGTTGAGATTGCAGATATGATCGATTCGGCATGCCGCTCGATGGGGCTGGACTGCCGGGTTACGAAGGTGCGTGTCTGGGAGTCTGAAGGCTGTTATTCTGAGGTTGAACGCTAAATATGCAGGTCTTTGAGATCTTTTCGAGTTTTCAGGGTGAAGGCAGGCGCCAGGGGATGCGCTGTTGTTTCCTCAGGCTCGCAGGATGCAACCTCGGCTGCCGGTGGTGCGATACCCCGGATGCGAGGGCAGCGGCAGCGGGCAAAGAACTCAGTTCAGCCGATATACTGAACCGGATAGAGGCGATGGGCACCCGGTATCTCTGCGTCACCGGAGGCGAGCCGCTCCTCCAGATGGATGAGCTGGCCCCTCTGCTCAGGGAATTATCTGCAAGAGGATATGCAATTGATATCGAGACGAACGGAACGATCCCCTTTTGCCTGGTTCAGCCATATGCTTCCATCAGCATGGATGTAAAATGCCCGTCATCTGGTGAGCAGAGCGATCTCACGCTCCTAGCTGATATCGGGTCAGAAGATTCTGTCAAATATGTTGTGGCAGATAACGCGGATCTGGAGTATGCATATGAGCAGATCCGCTCGCACCCTGTTCCGGGTGCCATCTTCATCTCACCGGTGTATGGATCGGATTACGCACAGATTGCAGAGACGGTTATGGAATGGGATCTTCCGGTTCGTCTCCAGCTCCAGCTTCATAAGCAGATCGGAGTGAAATAAATGAAAGCAGTATGTCTCCTCTCAGGCGGTATGGACTCGGCCACCCTTGCCTACTATGCAAAGAATATGGGATATGATATCCTCCCTCTTCATATCACCTATGGGCAGAGGACAGAATCACGGGAACTCCGGTGCGCGCAGCGGCTCGCAGCACTCCTTGGTGCAGACTCTCCTGTCGTCATCTCCCTTGATTATTTCAAGGCCTTTGGGGCAAGCAGCCTCACTGATTATGCAATAGAGGTTGAAACATTTGAAGAATCTCCAAAAGAGCGGCCGAATACCTATGTTCCCTTCAGGAATGCAAACCTCCTTGCCATCGCCACCAGCTTCTGTGAGGCGAGGGGGGGCGATGCGATCTTCATCGGGGTGCAGGCAGGGGACTATATCGGGTACCCTGATTGCAGGCCGGAATTTATCGGGGCATTCCAGGCAGTAATCGACCTTGGGACGATGTCAGAGAAGCCGATTGAGCTGATGGCGCCGTTTGTCGGAATGAACAAGGCGGAGATCCTGAAGGTGGGCTATTCTCTCTCTGTTCCCTATGAGGAGACATGGTCCTGCTATCAGAGCGATGATCTTGCATGCGGCACCTGTTCCTCCTGCCACTACAGGCTTGAGGCATTCCGTGCCGTCGGCAAAACCGATCCGATTTCGTACCGGAGAACTCAATGACGATCATCTACCAGGGAAGGCGCCTTTCGGTTGAACTGAAAACCATTGATCTCCCAAATGGCAGGAGGAAAGAGGCGATCATCGTCCGTCCCGGCGGTGCTGTTGCGATGCTCCCCTGCGATGGCGATGACTGTTACCTGATCCGCCAGTTCCGCCCTGCAATCGGCGATTACATCTATGAAGCGCCTGCCGGGACGATGGAGGATGGCGAGCTTCCTGAAGAGACGGCATCGCGGGAGCTGATTGAAGAGATCCGGATGCGATCTGATGAGCTGATCCCCCGGGGGGTGCTCATGACTTCCCCTGGTTTCACCGATGAGGTGATCCGCCTGTATGAGGCAAGGAGCCTCACCCCGGCAGACGACTTTGAGCCTGATGATGATGAGGTGATTGATGTAGTCCGCATCCACCGGAAGGAAGCAGAACAGATGGCGCATGACGGGAGGATAATCGATGCAAAAACGATTGTTCTCCTTTTCAGGTGCGTATAGATGAGTAACTGGTCAATAATCATCTTTATTGGAGCAGAAGAACAATAATAACCCATTTTATAATGGTGACATACCCCCATGGCCGAAACAGTACAGACCGAGAAGGATGAGGCACGCCGACGGTACGAGTTCAAGAAGATGCTCGAACGCCTCGAGGAGAAAGAGGGGAGTGGAACCGAGCTGATATCCCTCTATATTCCTCCAGATAAGCAGATATACGATGTAACTGCACAGCTCCGCGATGAGTTCGGGCAGTGTGCAAACATCAAGAGCAAGCAGACGAAGACGAATGTACAGAGCGCCCTCTCTTCGATCCTCTCGCGCCTGAAGAGTTATAAAACCCCGCCACCGAATGGGATGGCGGTCTTCTCAGGTGCCGTTAACGTCGGAGGTGACAGGAGCACGTTTGAGACAATAATCGTTGAGCCGCCTGAGCCGCTTGGCACCTATATGTACCGGTGCAGCTCAAACTTCGAGCTGGAACCACTCAGGCTGATGCTTGAGGAGAAGTATGTCTATGGCCTGCTTGTCCTCGATCGCCGTGAATCCTACTGGGGTTTCCTCCGTGGCAACCGGATTGAGCCAATCAATGGAACCACCTCGACTGTTCCGGGTAAACAGCGGAAAGGCGGCCAGTCAGCAGCCCGTTTTGAGCGTCTCAGGCTGATCGCAATCAATGAATTCTATAAGAAAGTTGGAGAACGGGCAAGCGAGACGTTCCTTGCCGAAAAGGATTTCTTCAATCGTTTCAAGGGGCTCCTGATCGGCGGGCCTACCCCCACGAAAGAGGAGTTTGCCGATGGAGACTATCTCCACCACGAGGTAAAGAAGCGGATGATCGGCCTCTTTGATGTTGCCTACACAAACGAGAGCGGACTTGCAGAACTCGTTGATGCCGCCGCCGATGCCCTGAAGGGTGTCGACCTGATGAAGGAGAAGAATATCATGTCAAAGTTCTTCAAGGAGCTCACCAAAGATGACGGCCTTGCAGCTTATGGTGAGGCGAGCATCAGGAAGAACCTCGAAGCCGGGTCTGTAGATATCCTCCTCCTCTCATCCAGACTACGCGAACTTCGCCTCCTGATCAGGTGCGGTGCATGCAACCATAGCGAGGAGCGGACGATCCAGATTGAGCCGGGAAAGAAGACCTCGGGTCTTGATTTCGGCAACTGCCCGAAATGCACTTCGCCTCTCTTCCTGGAGGATGAGACAGATATTATCGATGAGCTGACGACCCTCGCCGACCAGAGCAGCACAAAAGTCGAGATCATCTCGGATGATTTTGAGGAAGGGGCAATGCTCTACAATGCGTTCGGCGGAATTGCTGCTATCCTGCGGTACCGGACGGGGTTATGATGTACCTGGAAACAATTGATCGGATTGGACGCGTGCTGATGGCATGCACCGGTGAGGAGGATCCTCTCCTTGTTGATGGAGGCGATCATGCGGATATCGCATCCACGATTGCGTTTGCATGCGCGAAAAAAGAGAGGAAAGCACCTGCTATCATCGCAAAAGATCTTCTGGAGAAGCTGCAACACCACCCGGATATGGATGGCATCTCCGTAGCTGCTGTCGGGCCGTACCTGAACTTCACCTTTGGCAATGACTATATCAGAAAGTCGGTTGAGATGGCACGGTTACCCGCGTATGGCTCGCTTCCAAAACAGCATAAGCGGATAATGATTGAACATACCAGTGCCAATCCAAATGGCCCCCTGCATGTCGGCCACATCAGGAACACGATCCTCGGAGATACGCTCGCACGGACGTTTCGGAAGTCCGGGTATCCGCTTGAAGTCCAATACTACGTGAATGATATGGGCCGCCAGATCGCAATTGTGGTCTGGGGCCTTCAGACCCTTGGTATTGCCAGGAATGAGGGCGAGAAAGGCGATCACTTCATTGCCCGCGTGTACATCCAGGCAAACCGCGAGATCGAGAAGGATGAGTCGATCAACCGTGAAATCGAGCGGCTGATGCAGGAGATCGAGCGTGGAGGGAAGGATATTGAAAAGGTCTTCCGTGAGGCGGTTGATACCTGTGTTGACGGGATTAAAGAGACCCTCTCTGATCTGAATGTGGTGCATGACAGGTATGTCCGCGAAAGCACCTTTGTCAGGATTGGGGATATGCACCGTGTGCTCGATATCCTCTCGCGCATGCATGAGGGAGAGGATGATGGAGAACTCTTCTCGGTGAACCTCTCAGCATCAGGGATTGAGAAGAAGTACATCCTCAGGCGTGCCGATGGAACAAGCGTCTATGCGGCACGCGATCTTGCATATCATGTCTGGAAGAATGCCAACTATGACCGGATTATCGATGTGCTGGGAGCTGACCACAAGCTGATCGGAGCCCAGCTCTCAGCAACGCTCGAACTGATGGGTGAGCGGGCGCCTGAGATCCTGCATTTCGAGTTCGTCTCCCTGCCGGAAGGGTCGATGAGCACCCGTGCAGGGAAGTTTATCTCAGCAGACGAGCTGATTGAGGAGGTCACCATCAGGGCATTTGATGAGGTGACAAAACGGAGGCCGGAGCTGACGGAAGAAGAACGGCGGGCTATTGCGAGATCGGTTGCAGTCGGCGCAATCCGGTATGATATCGTCCGGGTCTCGCCGGAGAAGAGCACCGTCTTTGACTGGAAGCAGGCACTTGATTTTGAACGGCAGAGCGCCCCCTATATCCAGTATGCCCATGCACGGGCATGCTCGATCCTGGCAAAGGCTGGTGAGTATACCGGGGTGTATGAGTATGATGACCCGCATGAGATAGCGCTCGCAAAAGCGATCGCCCGGTTCCCGGCAGTGCTCGATGCCGTCGTCACGGATCTCCGCCCCCATCTCCTCGCCACCTATATCCGGGATCTGGCTGATCTCTTCAATACCTTCTACCGGTTTGTTCCGGTCTTAAAAGCCGAAGGGAAGAGCAGGGATGCCCGGCTTGCGCTGGTTGACGCGACACGGAACACTCTTGGGGAAGCCCTGCAGACCCTTGGTATCGATGCGCTCGAAAGCATGTGATGCCCTGCGGAAGCAGGGATACCTCTTCTTCTCTCCGGAATCATCTGCCGCAGTAAAGCCCTGCATGTGGAGCAAGCGGGCACTCCGCGGCGGGGATATGTGCTATAAGCACCAGTTCTACGGGATCGAGAGCCACCGGTGCATCCAGATGACCCCGACGCTCCGTTGTAACCAGCGGTGCCTTTTCTGCTGGCGTTCGATGGAACATGAGGTTGAGAATGAGATCGAACTGACACCTGAAGCAATCGTCTCGGGTGCACAAAAACTCCATAAAAAGGGGCTTGCCGGATATAAGCCGCACCGGGATGTCACCCCGGAGATGTGGCAGGAGGCTTCCGAATTCCCAAACCAGGTGGCAATCTCGCTTTCAGGTGAGCCGACCTGCTATTCGCAGCTCCCCGCCCTTGTCGATCTCTTTAAAGAGAACGGGTATACCGTCTTTGTCGTCTCAAACGGCACCCGTCCGGAGGTGGTGGAGAAGCTCCATCCGACACAGCTCTACATCTCCCTTGATGCGCCTGATGAGGATACATATACGATGCTCTGCCGCCCGAAAGGGGATTACTGGGAAGGGGTGCTTCAAAGCCTCTCACTCCTCTCGACCCGGAGATCGGCTGTACGGGTGACGCTTGTGAAGGGATTGAATGATCATTCGCCCGAGGCATATGGGCGGATCATTGCCGATGCTCATCCGAGTTTTGTGGAGGTTAAAGGATATATGTATCTTGGATACAGTCGAAGCAGATTATCAATGGATCAGATGCCTGAACATGCCTATGTCCGCTCTTTTGCGGAGAAGATAGCGGAATCGGCAGGGTACCGGATCAGGGACGAGAGTCCGGTATCCCGGGTGGTCTGTCTTGAGGAGGATCTATGAAGTTTGATGCAGAAGAGTTCAGGAAACGCTCGAAAGAGGATTTTGAAGGGGCATGGCATGACGGGCCAAAGGTGCTCTCCACACCGCCGGTTTCCCGGCAGTATCCCCGGTACATGTACCGGCGCGCCCGGCCTCACCCGGTCTTTGATACCATCCAGAAGCTCAGGCAGGCATACCTTTCAATGGGCTTTGATGAGGCGATGAACCCGGTGATCGTCGAGGAACAGGAGGTATACCGGCAGTTCGGGCCCGAGGCGATGGCGGTCCTGGATCGCGTCTTCTATCTTGGCGGACTTCCCCGGCCAAATGTCGGTATAGCACGGAAGCAGATCGAGGGGATCGAAGCGATCACCGGAAGATCGATCGATTCGCAGACAGAAGAGGCACTCCGCACCTGCCTGCACCGGTATAAGAAGGGTGACTTTGATGGCGATGATCTCACCCATGAACTTTCGGTGGTGCTTGGGATCGATGATGCCACGGTTGTCCATATCCTCGATGCGGTCTTCCCCGAATTCCGGGAGCTTGCACCGGAATCGTCCCGGTCCACCCTCAGATCCCACATGACCTCCGGGTGGTTCATGTCGCTTGGCGAATGCTGGATGCGCCATCCCCATCCGATCCGGATGTTCTCGATCGACCGTTGTTTCCGGCGCGAGCAGGAGGAGGGTGCAACCCGGCTGATGAGCTACCATTCGGCATCCTGTATCGTAGCCGGCGAGGATGTCACCCTTGACGAGGGGATGGCGGTTGCCGAAGGGCTCCTCTCAGCCTTCGGATTCACTGACTTTGAGTTCAGGCCAGATGAGAAGCGGTCGAAGTACTACATGCCCGGTACCCAGACTGAGGTGTATGCACGCCACCCGGTGCATGACTGGGTGGAGGTGGCGACCTTTGGGATCTACTCGCCATCCGCACTTGGGGAGTATGGAGTTGGTATCCCGGTGATGAACCTCGGCCTTGGCGTCGAGCGGCTTGCGATGATCCTCCACCAGGCAGATGATGTCAGAAAGCTCAGCTTCGGCCAGTTCTATCCACCGACTCTCACCGATCGGGATCTCGCACGGGCGGTCTCTGTCCGCGAAGAGCCGTCAACAGAGGCTGGCCGTGTCCTTGCACAGGCAATCGCAGCGGTTGCCACAGAGCATGCGGCAGAACCATCTCCCTGCTCGTTCCCCGTCTGGTCAGGAGAGATCTCAGGAACAGCACTTGATGTCATTGTTATTGAGCCTGAAGAGAAATCGAAGCTCCTTGGGCCTGCCTGCGGAAACGAGGTCTTTATCAATGAGGGTGCAATCCTCGGGGTTCCCGATACCGAAAAATTTGCGAATATCAGGGCAAATGGCACCAGAACCGAAATCAGGTTCATCGACACCGTTGCACTCCTTGCGGCTGCCAGGATCGAGGAGGCGGCACGGTGCGGGGAAGGGACAGCCGTGCAGGTGAAGATGGCAAAACTTCCCTCAGACGTGAATATCAAAATTGCCGATCATGCGATGCGTTTTGTCACCGATAACCAGAAGAAGATTGATCTCCGTGGCCCGATCTTCATGACCGTGGAGAGCAGGGTGCGGGGAGAATAAGGGTTCTCTTCGCATTCGCCTATCTTCCAGAGGAAAATCCTCTCTTCTTTTTCAAACTCACGCAGTAACTGGTCAGCTATACCTGTAAGCCACAGTGGGCATGAAGGGTTCTCTCCTGAATGCTCCTTTGATGGCGGCAAGTACTGACCCCTCATTCTTCTTCACAGTTGAGATATACCCTCTTACCCGGCAGAAGTTCGATACTCCTTCAACACTCCTGAATGATCCTGAGATCTTCTGCTGCACCTTCACCATCCTGATATCACGCTCTGCGAGATTGTTTGTAAATGGTACTCTGAAATCTGTCATGAACCGAAGGATCTCAGTCCGGTACTTCTGACACCGCTCAATCAGGTTCTGTGGCCGGGTATTTTTCTTCTTCCCACGTTTCCTTGGAACAGGTTCGGTGGAAGGAGGATTTTCAGCAATTCCTGTCTCGATGATCTCATCAAATCGTCTCTGGAACTCCTCTATCTCGATCTGGGAGAGAGAATCTGCTGATTCAGGGGCCTCCTGTACCGCAGTATGGATCTCAATCAG
>NZ_VOTZ01000007.1 GCF_024372745.1 Methanocalculus taiwanensis | reverse complement strand
CTGTTTCACCCTTTGTGCCACCTCAGACCCTATATAAAGGGAAGTGGCGGTTTTTGGCAAAAAGGGGGATCAATTTGGATCGGCGCACCTATATAAAGGGGGGATCAAAAGGAATCGGCGAAAACAAAGGAATATGGGATTCAGTGATTGCCCGGTTCTCCTTTGTGTACTGTAAAGCATCCTTTTTTAAAAAATCGTCCAGATCCTGATTGCTACATTGAAATGTCTGGATTTTTGATGTTTCATCAAAAAGATGAAACTCCATATCCTGATAAAGATGAGGCATCTTTCACAGCCCTTTCAAAGCCGTATGGTTTCAGATTCCTTTTTCGAGAGTAAAATGGCTTCCTGGAGCAGCTCACGCCCTTCTCTCGTATCATATGGTTTTGTATTATATCTGTGGAAGGTGAGAGCGTCCTCTCCTGTTAATTCAAGACCTAATTCAATCTCCTTTGCCATGAGAAGCCTCCATTCTATAACACAATCATAACACCATAACCACATCTCATTTGTAAAGAAGTGGCAGGTTGGGATTGTTCATCTGGTTGTATTATTCTCATGAGCAACTATAAAGATATCCTCCATGCTCCGGGTGTGAGCAGTCTCAAATAGCGTTTTTAATTTCCCGCATGCAGGGATCAGGATGAGACGGAAAGAGGGTTTATATAGTGCGGTTCAAATTTGGCACCACCTACAATTGCCAGTGGAACTGGATGAGCAGGGGTTCATCCGGGAGGCGCTCATCCGGGAGCAGCTTATCCTGCACAGGCAACCCTCCCCGGCCTTCTCGCTATCTCACAATCTTTGTGATTGGGATCTCAAGGATATCCTCGGCCCCGGATGACTTCAGCTGTGGTATCAGGGTATTGACCTGGTTTTTGAAGACGACCGTCTCCAGGCTGAAGTAATCAATCCCATGCAGCCTTGAGACGGTTGGTTTCTTTAATGCGGGCAGGGTTGAGACGACAGCCTCGAGTGCCGCAGAGGGGACATTCATCGACAGGAGGACCTTGTTCCTGGCATCGATTACACCCATGAGGAGGGTTATGATCTCTTCAATCTCCCTTCTTTTAACCGGATCCTCAAAACTCTGCTTGTTTGCGATGATGACTGTGTACGATTCAAGGATCTGCCCGATGATCTTCAGCCCGTTTTTCCTGAGTGTGTTCCCGGTTTCGGTCAGGTCAACGACCACATCCATCAGATCAGGAACCTTTGCCTCACTGGCACCATAGGATGCGAAGAGGCGGATCGGTATGCCGAGGTCATCAAAGAACTTCCGGGTCATCACAGGGTACTCGGTCGTCACACGGCTATCCGGCCGGATCTCGGTAACTGAGGAGATCGGCTCATCCTGGTGGACTGCAATCACGATCTTCACATTCCCTTTCCCGGTCTTGCTGTAGTTCAGTTCCGCTACCTCGACAACATCGGATCCCGACTCCTGCACCCAGTCAAGGCCGGATATCCCGATATCAAAATATCCCATCTCTATGTATGTCGGAATCTCCTGCGGCCGTAATATCTTGACCTTTCCAATCCGCTCATCTCTGATCTGAGGATTATAGTCGCGATCTGTTCTCCTGACCTCAAGATCTGCCTCTTTAAAAAGCTGAAGTGTCTGCTCCTCAAGACTTCCTTTGGGGAGGGCAATGTTGATCATACTAGGTATTGGAGCATGCAGATTAAATCCATATGGTTCAATCGTTCGTCCATAGTTTCCCCCTAATAATCCATACTTCATCCATCGTCCCTCCATAGTTCATTTATAGTAAGTCCATCGTTCACCGATAGTTCATCTCAGGGGTGTAATGGGCGGAAAGGGGCGTAATGGGTGAAAAGGGGTGTAAAGAGTGGAAGGGAGTCTAAAGAGGGTAAAGGAGTCTAAAGAGGGTAAAGGAGTCTAAAGGGTGGAACGGAGTCTAAAGAGTGGAAATAAGAGTAAATAGCTATAAAAACTCACCGGATAAATGGTATTTGGAGAATCCTTCATTTCAATGGGGAGATTAACGAGGAGCAGATACATAAATGATTGAGATAAAGTTTGATGAGCAGGGATTAGTCCCGGTTATTGCACAGGATGTCGAGACAAAAGACATACTGATGCTCGCCTATGCCAACCGGGAAGCAGTTGACCTCACCTCTTCTACAGGATATGCCCATTACTATAGCAGATCCAGGCAGAAGCTCTGGAAGAAGGGCGAGGAGTCAGGGAATCTTCAGCAGGTCCACAGCATCCTGGTAGACTGCGATGAAGACACCCTCGTCTACATGGTCAACCAGACCACGGCTGCCTGCCACACCGGACACCGGTCATGTTTTTACCGCACACTCGACGGCACGATCACCAGCGAGCGCCTCTTTGACCCCGAAAAGGTATATGGCAAAAAGTGAGCGGGGGAGATACCAGAGGGGAGAGAGGAAGAGATAGGACAGAGAATCCACTTCACCCCCTCAGTATCCAGGTATCCAGTAATCCAATTTCCATTACTTTCGCATCCTACCCGCCAGTTTTATAAGCGCTAAAATGTGAATCTTTCCTTATACTATGATAACCAAAAAGAAGCGGGCTCTCTTATATCTGCTTGATAAAAAACAAAGCCTTACAAAATTACAATTGGTCAAATTACTATTCCTGGCATCACAGGACAATCCCCTTTATGATTTTGTTCCATACAGGTATGGCCCGTTTTCATTCCAGATGTATACTGATATAAGCCATCTGGAGAGGGACGGGTACCTGCTTGAAACAGATACCATGGTTACGTCACTCAATCAGGAGTTTCCCTTACCGGATCGTTCGATCCAGAGGTCAATCGATCAGGTAGTACGTCAGTTTGGGGATAAAGCCGAGAGGGAACTCATTGACCATATTTATTCACACTATCCGGAAACCACCATATTTTCTGAGATTGAGAAGCGGAAAACATACGAGAGGAATGAGACCGGTGTTGTCACAATCGGGTATGAGGGGAAAAGTATTGATCGTTTCCTCTCGATGCTCATCGATTCCAAAGTTGGAAAAGTAATTGACGTGCGAAGGAATGCGTTCAGTATGAAATATGGTTTCTCAAAGAACCAGATCTCCAGTTATCTGAAACATATGGGAATCACCTATCTCCATATGCCTGAACTTGGCATCCAGAGCACCAGGCGGCAGAACCTCACAGATCAAGGATATGCAAAACTCTTCCATGAATATCACCAGGAGTTAGGTGAAAAAGCGGCCTATCTCAATACCATCAAAACCATTGCAGAGGATGAGAAAGTGGCACTTCTCTGCTTTGAGGCAAAGGCGTCCGATTGTCATCGGGGAGTCATTGCAGAACGATTCCGGGAGGAGGGAATGGAGGTTGTTGACCTGTGACCTGGAAACTGTCACAGCCAGTTGTCAATGGCGGTGTAATAATGCTCACCTGTGGCGGTCCAAAAGTGCTCACCGATAAGCAGCACAAACACCAGTCCAATAAATAAAACAGGATGACTATCTCAATGGCGGTGTACAAATGCCCGCCTCTGGCCATCAGGGAGAGGGTTTCCCACCGAGGACATTCATCTCCCAGAGTTCACTCAGTGAATAGTCGGGGAGCCATGGCTCAAGCTCATCTGTATCAAGGCGTCTCGCTGTTGTCTCTCCATGGAACCGATCAAGCACAACAACATCCTCAGGTTCAAAGAGATCCAGAAAAGTTGCCGATTGGGTGGCTGCGATCACCTGTGTCCGGTGTGATGCGCTCCCGATCAATGCTGCCAGCACCTGGAGTGCGGATGGGTTGAGGCCCAGCTCCGGCTCATCAATGAGGATCAGATCGGGCGGGTTTGGCTGGAGGAGGAGGGTTGCAAGGCAGATGAACCTAAGGATGCTATCTGAGAGCTGATGTGCCAGAAAAGGGTAATCCGAGTCCCTCTCTCTCCATTCAAGCCGTATCAACGTGGTGTTCTCTACCATCGGCCTGAGGTTAAAGTCATCGAAGCGAGGGAAGATCAGCCGCACCATATCCCGGATATGATTATACTGCTCCTCATGGACCTTTTTTAGATAGTAGAGGAAGGGAGCCAGATTTGAGCCATCTGCCCTGAGGTACATGTTGTCGTTTATCTGCTCGATAGCCTTTATCGGGGAGTCGGCGCCCGTATCATTGAAATGATAAGCACGCCAGCTCTTCATGCCAAAAAGCAGTTGACGCGACACCTTCCGACCTGGTTCCAGGTTCGGCTCCTGCCCCGGTTCCAGCTCCAGCTCCGGCTGCGGCTCCGGGGGCGTGTGCGGGTGCGGCTCCTTTGCATAGGTGATGAGTTTCGTCTCCCGGTGCCCTGATTCGAGAAAGTCAGTGTAGGTTCTCTCAGTATAGGGTCTCTCAGTATAGGGTCTTTCAGCATCCGGTCGAACATCTGGTCGATCACCCAGACCATGACCCAGGAACCCGGCACGTTCCTCCCGAAAGATGATACCGTCATCCTCTGCCATCTCCCATGAACAGGCATATCCAATCTCCCCGAATGCAAGTTCAATATCAATATGCCGGGTTCTCGTTGGCCCATAATGCAGGAGTGATCGGAGGCCACCAGCCTTTCCAACAGCATACCGGAGCCTCCCCTCAGCCATCTGGTTCAGGAGCGAGAAGAGCGAGATGATATTTGATTTTCCAGCTCCATTTGCCCCTATCAGGATATTTTGGTTTTTGAGCGGAACATCAAGATCTCTGATTGACTTGTACCCTGAAATCCGTATTCTATCCAGTTTTGGCATCTCTCATCTCCTTTTCCCCTCTCCTTTCCATCACTACTTGACTACAGCTTCACCACAGCTTCACCACTACTTGATCACTACTTGATCACTACTTAACCAATAATTAACCACAGCTTCACTCATTTTTCTTTTCTTCCTGTAAGATATATCAATGGCAGTGCAGAAATGCTCACTTGGGGCGGTTAAAAGTGCTCAGCGGTGAGTAGACCGATGACTACCCCAATGACAACCTGTGATAAGCAGCTGAAGACATTTGCCAGTGACCAATACGCATTAGTCAGAATTGCGATCCGGCAGGCGATGGGCGGACAAGCGAGATCACCCTCCGGTACCGGTCAAGCGATGTCAAGAAGATGCTTGAGAGGAGGTGAGGATCAGATTAGAAATAGGGGGAAGAGGAAGAAAAGGAAGTCATCAACCCCCCTCACCATTTATTTACTCTCAAGCATATCCAGAACTTCTTTGATGGAATCCACGAGAGACCTGATAACCTCGTCTTCATGAGCATAGAGGGGAGCAAATAATGGAATGCAAAGGATGCCGCCTTCGTTTTTATCCAGAAACATCTTCTTTGGCCTGTTGTATTCCAACTCCCGTAAAGCTTCATGAGCTTCTTGGGCATACTTCCAGTTGCCATTTCCCATATTTCGCCGCATTGTAAACCAGAATGGAGTATCGGTGTAAATGGCGGGATCAAAGTGCACAATTATGGCGGAATAAAAATGCTCATTTCAACAACATAAAACCTCTGTTATACAAACCTTTCAGACATGGGGGATCAGACCCTGTCGCCTCCGCTCTTTCAGTCGGTAACTATCGCCCTTGATATTCAATGTCGTGCAGTGATGGAGGATTCGATCCAGTACTGCAGCAGCAATCACATGATCCCCGAATATCTCGCCCCATTCACCGAATGACTTGTTCGAGGTAAAGATCGTCGAGGATTTCTCATATCGCCGGGATATCAGCTGGAAGAAACAGTGGGCGCCTTCACTCGTGAATGGAAGATATCCCATCTCATCGATAATGAGGAGATGAAACTTCGTTAGCGCCTTGATCTTCTCTTCCAGTTTATTCTCCCGGTTTGCTTTCATCAGCCGTTCAATGAGCTGTGATGCATTCGCATAATATACCCGGAAACCCTGTTTTACCGCTTCATAGCCCAATGCGACCGCGAGATGTGTCTTTCCAACGCCGGGGGGTCCGAGGAAGACAACATTCTCCGCATTGTGGATGAATCGGAGAGAGGCAAGATCCTTGATGATCAACGGATCAAGAGACGGTTGAAACGCCACATCAAAATCATCGAGCCGCTTCTCAACCGGGAAACTTGCCATCCTCATTCTGATCGAAAGGGCGTGATCCTGTTTGCTTTTTACTTCCTGTTCAAGGAGGTAGTCAAGGATCTCCAGCGTGGATTTACCCTCTTTTGCCGCATGTTCAAGGCTGTTGTCAAGCATCTCCTTGATCGTTGTCAGTTTGAGCGTCTCCAGGTTGTAATGGACACGTTCATACACAAGACCGCTCATGATCTTACCTCCCCTGCACAAGCATCGTAGGTCGATAGTGGCCGCTCTTCGACATCGGGATATACAATCTCGAAAGGCGGTTGTGAATGCCGGGCATCCTGGGCAAACTGTGTTTTTCGGGAGTTATTCGCCATTACCTCTTTCTGCAGGCCGGTGAAATGTTCTTTTACTCTCACCTTCTTTGTGGAAGAGGGAGCCACCTGGTGAGTGCAGATCACCTCAGATCCAATTTTGACGGTTATTGTTGTACCTTCAAGCTCGAGAAGTGCTGTCTGGCCCGCATACTGGTATGGGACAGAGTACAGGGTTCCGTTATACGAGAAGTAGGCATCTCTGAGGATCTTCCGTGTTTCCTCACGGCGAATGATATACGGCTTGATCAGACCCAGAGGGGTAAGCGTCTCTTCTTTCAACCGGTCATAGGGGATCTCATGGGTGGCGCCATGGATCTCACTGTTGACCCGGTTACACCATCGGAGGAGCTTCTGGTCCATGTCTTGGAATGAGGTGAACCTGGTGCCAAGGAGAAAGTCTTTCTTCATGAATTTGATGGAATTCTCGACTTTTCCTTTGGTCTGAGGGTTATAGGGTTTACAGACACGGGGGATAAAACCCTGATGGGTGAAGAAATCCTCAAATTTTGTGTTCCAGGTATGATCCCTGGCCCGGATGGCTCGTTTGATGATGACCGTCTTGATGTTGTCGTAGAGGATTTCTTCAGGAATCCCTCCGAAGTAGTCGAATGCGTTCTTATGGCACTGGATCAGTGTGTACACATCTGTTGAAAGAGTAAACTCCATGTAGCGCATTCGTGAGTACCCGAGGACGGCACTGAAGGCGTAGATCTTTCTCTTTCTGCCATCGATCTCCTGGCTCCCGCATTCGCCCCAGTCCACCTGCATTTGTTTGCCCGGCGCTGTTTCGAAACGGAGGATGGCTGGCGTTATATACAGAGGACGGATAGTTCTGATGTAGTCTTTGAGGATGGTGTATCCGCCAGTATATCCCCTCTCTCGAATCTCGCGATAGATTCTCTTTGCGGTGAGGGGATATGCGGTGATTCGCTCTGTGATATAGTCTTTAAACGGATCAAGCTTACTGGGTTTTCCAGTTCGACTTTGTTTCTTTGGCAATTCATCAGCTGCAAGATATTTTCGCACGGTTCGACGATTGAACCCGGTTATGCGAGATATATCGCTCTGGTTGTATCCCTTGTTGTGGAGATCTCGGATCATGAAAAATCCCTCGGTTGCGATCACCATTGCTGCTCCCCTCTGTTTCTACAGAGAGGTTAGCAGGTGAGCACTTTTAGACCGCCACTTTTGTGTATTTCTACACCGCCATTGACATGGGGATATGGAGGAGCCAAAAGAAGGGGTAAGAGGGGTGATCCCGGGGAAGAGGGGGTATTAAGTTGAGAAGGAGGCATAGATTTCAAGGATTCTTGCTATCAAGTCTTAAAATTTCTTGTAAATCCATAATATGTCTATTTGAAAACTTAATTGTCTCCTCTCCTCCACATAATGTAATTTTGAAATCCCTTTTTTTCGAATCATCAATATCTTCAATTTTATACTCTAAGATGAATTCTACGATATCTCCATCATATTTTACTGATCCATGTAACATTTTCGCGCAACAATTTGGACAAAGACAGAGGACATTTCCCTCTCGATCAAGCCATGCACCTTTTATGTATGGAATCAGATACAATCCTTCAAAATATGGGTCTCCATCTTTTTTATTGAATGATGAAGAACATACTTGGCATTTTCCTCCATACTCATGTAATAGAAAAGCCCGAGTTTCAGGGTTTTTACCATCCCATTTCTTCCGTAGTGAATAAGATATACGATCAGAAGATTTGGGCTCGCTCTTTTGTGTTTCTTGTATTTCTTCAGCTATTATTTCCCTTCTTCTATCAGGATCAGAGATTGGATTATCTTCATGATGGAGATCCTTTTGTTCCTTAATTCCGGGTCTATCGAAGAATTTTCTTAATTCATCTTGTGGGTGAACTTCATCCTGAACCGTTTCGGTGATTTGTTGAGCTTTGTTCTTTTCTTCTTCCTGGATCTTCTGTGCTTTGAGAATGACATCCATTGATAGTTGGGAAACAATCTTCCATTTTTCTAGTAATTCAGCTCCAGGTTCCAAATTCTCAAGTAAATTATCAATTACGTTTTGATAAAACTTACTTGAAGATTGAAATTTTAACTTCTTGTGTAATATATTGTATTCTTGTTCCCAATCCTTGGATAATTTCTCAAATTCTTCATGAAATTCAGTTACTTCTGATGGACGCTCGAAACCAGATGATTTATTGGGAATCCATGCGTGGCTAGTCACAAGCTTAAAAATTGTTGAGTTTTTTTCTTCAGAACCTACAACAGCACCGGTATAATTCATGTCATTAGCGTAATTCAATGTTCCAGACAACTTAATTTGATATTTAGGATCTGTTTGAGACTGCAATAATAATTTATATAAGTAGAGTGATTTATCTAAAGTCATAGAATTATTTTTAAGGAAGTACTCCAATCCATCCATTACGTAGTCATGTGTGAAACCTTTTTTATATCTATGATAATTTTTGAAAGGTTCCGTGAATATTTTTGGTCTATCAGAAATTCCTAAAAAGTCAATAAGTATCGAAAAGTCCGTTATATTTTGATATCTTGGATCCAGAAACCAAATATCTGGATTTCCTTCAAAAAAAAGTTCTAAATCTTTGCTGCCAGAATAATGATGTGATTGATAAATAGTATTTGGATTTTTCAATTCTGTTTGTCCCTCACAATTATTAGTGTAGAGAAATGGCGTATTTAACATACGTTCTTTTAATTTCTCAATCCTCTCTCCATAATTAATATCATTCTGATTGTTTATGAGAAATCCAATGATTTTTACAAGCCACCATTCGTATTCCTTATCAGAAATAACAGATGTATTTTCATGAAATCCTTTTAAAAAAACCTGTTTTATTGCTGCAAATTCATCTGGTTGAGCTAGTCCCAGATCTTTTAAAAAAGACCGAACATTATCATCCGAGATAATCGTTTCTTTGACAATTGGGAAACATTTATTAATTTGATTATTTTTATCATTCTCTATAGGAAGAAATACTTGTGGCTCTCCTTTCAAATCAAATGGAGCCATGTGATCGACAATTATGTCCTCACATTCTTTCTTGGGCTTAATAATCCGAATAAAAGGCATTTGTTTAATTTTTTTTACTATGCTGGGCTGACCGAATAAAAAAATATATAATTTTGTAACCCACTCATCACTTTGTTTTTCAATGAATTGTTTTGAAATTTTTTCAATGAATTTCTCAGGTCGAATAATATCAATATTTAGATATTTCTCTGTTGTAAAGAAATGCCAAATCTTCTCATTTTTTTCATTAATTGCTGTATTCAGCCATTGGCAATCCTTTTTTCCTAACAATTCATCTAATTGTTTACTACCAAATAAATTTACAAAATCCATACTTCCCCGAGCAATAATGGCGTTATACTTATTGGTATAATGGCCTAGGTGTGTAGGCAGGAATTGTTCCTCACCACTCATTTTTTCGAAAATGACATCAAAAAATGGTTTATACCGACCCATTAAATTTTGACTATAGGACAAATGAGATGGAAGTGGCAGAGCATTTAAAAAGTCGATAGATAGATATCCAATATCTCGAATTGTCGGAAGACTATCTCCCAACAATATTGCGAGTTCACGAATGAAGTATTCGTTATCAGGATCGTTTTCTAGCAAACCCTCTCGACTGTTATTCAAATTAAACGGAGCCTGAATAATAAAATGAAGATCTGACTTTTCACGGGTCTCAAAATAACAAAAAGGAGAATATTCTTTGGATGAATCTATTTTTTTATTATCTGTAGAACATAATTTAAATGCAATGTTAATCTGATGTTTTTTTTGTTGATTGATTCGGGAAGGAATTTCTTTATCGAAAACTAAAAACTTTTCAACATAGGCTTTATCCCCTTCTTTGTATATAGAAGATACAATTCTTGCTTCTCCCTTTATTTTTTCTGTTGTGTAGTAATTCCATTGAATATCTTCATTCTTCCACTCGATTCGTTTTAAGTTTTTCAAGAAAAGGAGAGGATGATTGAGGTTTTTCAATCTTGTTGTTATTTCTTTATAGGCATCTTCAGGGTTTTTTTGTTTTAAATTGAATGAGAAATAAAATAACGTCTCCTTTTCATTACTTCTCCTCTCTTCATGATCCGATTTCAACAGAATCGGGACAATGAATCGCTCAATTTTAAAAAAAAATGGCGGATCAAATATTTCTGGGGTTTCAGTATACTGAAATACGGCTTTAAAGCCAATACCGAATTTACCAATTGTATCTTCAGTTTTGCCGGTCTGAGCGACAGATGTTATTGCATTGATATGCCCTAAAATTCCATTTTGTTTGTCATTTTTTTCATTATCAACATCAGAGAGAGAGAAATGGATGTTTCCATTATGGGCAAAGAGCAGACCATCTTTGGAGAGAATTAAACGCACTTTTGTTGCTTTCGCATCATCGGCATTTTGAAGAAGCTCATATACAAAGTGTGCCTGTTCAGAATATTTCTCAACGACGGTATTCATCACTCCTTCCATCGAAGGTTTTTCGAAGGTCTTTGCACTATCTTTCCGATCTTCGTATAGTTTTTGAAATAGAATTTGCTGCTGTTCGTTCATCTGCGTTTCTTTTCCTTTTTGATTCATTTGATCACCAGGACCCCGTGAGCAATCCGTTGACTGAGTATGTCAGCCACTTTCTTCAGCTCCAATTGCTCCGTTTTTCTCTTTAACTCCCGTTCCAACCGTTCTAGCATTGATTTTTTCATTCTTCGAATTTTTTCGTTTGCGATTCTTGAAAGATCATCTTGAGTTGACAGAATTCTCCGCTCATAATAGGATGTTAGTTTACTCAGTCTTTGTTCGATTAATTGATTGTTTCTTACCCGTATTTTCTCGAGTTCTTCGATCCTGTAATCGTGAGCTATCTCTTCCAAGGTGTTCAATCCTTGCTGTATCATTTCTTCTGTTAAGTGGTTTGAACCAGAACTCTGCGCACCATATTTTATAAGGTGGAATAATTGTTTAGAGAGGGTTGACTCAACAGTATTATTTCTTAAATCCCTTACCAACGGAAGAAGAAGGAGTTCTGATCTCTCAGCAACAGTTTCCCACAAATAAATAGCAAATTGATATGTTCCTGACGAGTACAGAGTGTCTTGTACTTCTATTGAAGTTACCAATTCCGTTCTATCAGTTGTCCAATAATATGTGGCCATTTTTGTCAATGGATGTATTGGGGTTATAAATGGAATCGCTCGATTCTCTAAAGCTTTCTCTTGATTAAAAGTAACGGAAAGACTGGTTTCAGAACTATCTAACCACCGTTTAAATTCTATATATTGCTTACCATTTTGCTTAATTTTTTGAATATCTTCTAACAAGAATCCTTTGTCTTCTTTACTCAAACGGATTTTTACGATTGAGTGCATGTTTCCTTCAACATTAATTTTTGCATTCGCACATCTCATCTCTAAATACAGTTCAATTAAAGAGAAGAGATCTTCAGGAGTAACAAATTTATTTTCCGATTCGATCTGTTGAATCTCATTTTGTAAGAGAAGATCAACACTCATTATCTCTTTACCTTCTTCCTCCATCCTTCTTTGTTCTTCTAATTCCCGTAATGCATTATCAGCCAACTGTGATACCTTAGATTCCAGTTGTTCGGGTGTCAATGATGGATTAAATGCCGCCTGGGTCAACTCCTCAGTTAATGTACCAAGACTTTCTTCTAGATCACCTAATGTATCGGCAAATATTCCAAGTCTTTCAAAACAACGGTAAAAAATTCTCTCAGCAATAGTTCCATATGTAACAAAATTGTAGATTAATACCTTCTCACTCATCTGACCAAAACGGTCGATTCTACCAATTCTCTGTTCGATACGCATTGGATTCCATGGGATATCATAGTTCACCAGGCGATCACAAAACTCATAATCTAAACCTTCACATCCAACTTCAGATGACAAAAGAACATCGATAGCCTCAGGATCTGTTTTCTCTAATCTAAATCGATTTCGGATATATTCCCTCTCTTCATCTAGAACACTTCCGTTAATAACTTCCACCCGGATTGAGTACTCATCAAGATGTTTTTTAAGATAATCTAAGGTATGGAGGAAATAAGAGAATATGAGTATTTTCCCGGGACCATCGTTATTGATTGTATTTTGAACAATCTCAACTAACTTTTTTAATTTGGGATCTTCTTCCGGCAACTCAACTGCAATATCGAGAATTTCTTGTGCTTTTTGACGAATGACTTGTGGTAACTCTATATTATCAAAATCATTTGAGTCGGTGATCGAAGATTCGTACAAACTTCCAGATTGTACAAAGTCTTTTAACAAAGGAATAAGCCCATATAAACAGCTTTCTGCTTGACGTTCCAAGATATCTGTTATTAATCTAATAACAACTGGATCGTAATATTGTGACAAGTATTCTCTACGAAAATCAATGAGTTTATCATAGAAATCCTGTTGTTTGCGATCAAAATGAATCATGATCGTGTGCGGCTCTCGTATGGTAAATTTTCCAATGTCACGCCGTCTTGTTCGATTAATGATAGATGCAAATGGGTGTATTTCCTCTAAATCACGAAGACATTGAATTCGTTCCGTATCTGTAAGAGTGTTATTTTGCTGGAATCTTTTGAGCCAAAAGACAAAACGAGGGTCTTTAATTAATCCTTTTAGTCCCCAATCTGTTTTTATGGCTTCAGTTAGTTGTAAACCAGCATCTTCTTGCCATGATAGATCGGGACGTTTTGTTCGAATATGTCGGACAGCAGCATTTAGATATGTATTAGGTTCAATCATCTCCTGAAATAATCTCCTGTCGATGAATGTCTCTGGATATAAGAGATTTAGAAGTGAAAACAAATTATCCGATGAAGTCTGAATGGGAGTAGCAGATAAAAAAATAATTGCCTCAGCATTTGAACAAAGTAAACGTGCAACCGAATGAGTATTTGTATCAGGGGTTCTCAAATGGTGAGCTTCATCAACAATGAGAAGATCAAATTGTGGTGGGGGTTCAAGATCCCGCAATCCAATTATTGGCCGTTTTCCCTCAATCCCATTTAAATATTCATCTCTTCTTAATAATTCGAGATGTATAATCGATTTTGAAAATTTAGTTGGCCATATTCCATCACGATGTGTTTCTTTCAAGCAATGTTTCAATAAAGAACTGTCTAGTATATGAAAATCTTCATCAAATCTTTTCATCTCTTCATGCCACTTTGTAACAAGAGACTTAGGACATACAATTAGTACATTGGAAATATTCTGGCGACTTTCCAGTTCTCTAAGAATCAAACCTGCTTCTATAGTTTTTCCGACACCCACTTCGTCAGCAATTAAAATACGTGGTTGTTCTGCACGTACCAGTTTCAACATCGGTTTAAACTGAAATGGTATGAACTGAATCCTGGCGGCATGCAACGCATATATTGAATCAGATATCGGGTTTTTTAACCTGAATGCATTTAGGCGAGCAAAAAATTCTTTGGGTGTAAGATATCCATTCTCTATTGGTTGTATGTTTTCTTGTTTTACTAGAGATATCTGGTCTTCAAAATACTGTCGAATATCTTGAGATGAGTGATATACTTCATAGCGGTATTTATCTCGGACATTTGGCAATTTTTTAATTATTGAACCCGATCTGGAGGGATCTGCTATTAAATAAACAATATCCCCCAGTTCAAACTGTTTCTTTGATGTCATGCAATTAGTGCAATATGCAATCTGAGTTTTACTTAATGATTCTGATCGTTCACCTCCCCAACCCCATCACCACCGCCCCCGGCACCGCTTCCGTCAGATCCCGCACCGTCTCCGGGTGGCAGGTGAAGTAGAGCACCTGGCAGGTTTCAGCGAGGTCTGCAATCGCATCACAGGCATTCTTCCTCCGGGCGGGGTCGAAGTTCACCAGGATGTCATCGAAGATGATCGGGACCGGCACCGAGGAGGTGGCATAATCGCGGATATAGCCGAACCGGAGGGCAAGATAGAGCTGTTCGGCGGTGCCCCGGGAGAGTTGCGGGAGCGTCTTGCGGGTGCCGTTTGCCTCCTCGACATAGATCTCGCCGCCGTCAAGCGGCGTGATGATACGGGTGTAGCGGCCGCCGGTGAACCGCGAGAAGAAGGATTGTGCTTCCCGGACGATCTGCGGCTGGCGTTCCCGCTCGAAGGTGGAGACGGCCTGGTTGAGGAGATGGGATGCTACCGTGTAGACCGCCCATTGCCGGGATACAGATTGCAGTTCCTCGACAAGTGCCGCCTGCTGTGAGAGGAGGAGGGGGAGGTTATGATCTTCTTCGATCTGTTTCTTCGCTGCATTCAGCTGGCCAATCTCCTGGTTGATCGAACCAATACTCTCCTCAATATGCTTCACTATCTCCTGCTTCTCTTCACGCTGCACCTCCATTGAGAGGGGATCGTACTTCTCCAGAGCGATCATAAACCCGTCATACCGCTCATCACCGCTGATCCGGCGTATCGTCGACTCTGCATTCTGAATAATCTCAAGGAGCCTCTCCCTCTCAACTGATTGTGCCACATGGGTGCGGTATTCGTCTGCGGTCTCTGCACCACCTTCGCTGAGGAATGTATTCAGCTTCTCGTCTGCCTCCGCAAGCCGCCCCGTCTCCTTCTCCAGCTTGGTTCTCTGCATCTCAAGCGTCGCTTTCAGGGATGCACGGGTGCGGTCCAGCGCCTCCTCCTCATCAAGCATCCGGGCCAGGTCCTCGGCAACGAAATCATGAGGTCCGTTCATCTCCTCCCCGCAGGCAGCAACGACCGCAGAAACCTTCTCCTGGAACCGTTCGATATTTGCGGCAACTCCCTCTTCTTCAGCGATATACCCCCTTATTCGAGCATATGCATGGGCTGCGGCCTCAATTTCATTGAAGAGATCCGGCATCCGGTCAGGGTTCATATCAGGGGAGAGATCGCGTGCAATGCACCATGCCTGCCATATTTTCAGGGCTGCTGATCGCTCCTTATGTGCATATGCGAGCTGCTTCTGAGCCTTCTTCAGTACGTCATCAGCAGCTTGCAGATGGGAAATGGCCTCCTCAATATCGAGATCAATCGCCGCTGCCTTCTCTGCCTTTCTGAGGAGATCTTCTGAAGCATGTAGACATTCCTCAGCAGCTGTCCGGGTGATCGTTCCTTTCAAACCGAGTGCATCTACCAGCTGCTGCACCTTCTGCCGGATCTGATCCCGTTCCGCTTCGGCATCCTGCCGCTGCTCAGCCAGTCTTTTGATCTCTGCCCGGTAGGATCCAGCCTCTGTAAAGGTATTCTTCTCCTCATCCCCCTTCCGCATCGAGAGGAGGAGACCAGCAGCTGCAATGATCAGGATCAGCCCGATGATACCTCCGAGGAGAAGTGCATCCATGAGCACCCCGCCTGCAATGGAGAGCACTGCTGCAAGCAGCACCAGTATACCCGGCCAGGAGGGAGTTCCGGGCTCCTCAGGCCGTGAAAACGCGCTAAGAATCTCGTCTCTTCGTGCCTCCTCCTGCTGGATTGCCTGGATTCTTTGTTCATGACCAAAGAGCTCCTGAATACTTCTATTGAGTTCACGAGCATTGGAAAGCCGTCTTCCTGCCGTATCCATGTCCGGTACATCACCGATCTCTGTACGGCGTTTCTGCAGGGAACGAACCGACCCTTCCTTCTCTGTTACTGCCTGTTCTGCAACGGAAACCTCTGACTGTGCCTTATCAGATGCACGTTCAGATGATCTCAGCCGCTCCCTGATCGTGTCTGCTTCATCCCGGACAGGAACAGATGTATCAAACAGGGAGATCCGTTCTTCATCCCATCCTTCTCCAAGGTACCTGAGCTTTTCATTGAGCCTCTGCTCTTCCTGCGTTCTTTTATTGGCAATGTCTCCACTGGCTGCGACCTGTGAGCGATACCATTCGATATTCCGCTCTATCTCGTGGATCGCATCCTTCTCAGCGAGGATCTCATCCCTGACCTCGCAACTCCTGTACTGCTGATCAGTCGTCCCAATCGACTCCCGAAGATCCCGGCACACTTCAGCGAGCCTTGAAATCTCCTCCTGCATCCGGCTGAGCTGGGAGAGGGCATCGCCTGGAAACGACCCGGTCTCCGGTATGTCACGAATCTGGTCAAGAGCATCCTTCCTCTCGCTGAAAGGCTCCCACCCTTGTGAAAGAGCCTTATAATACTCGATCTCTCCTGAAAAACCCTGCTTCCTCTCCTGTTCCTCCAGACAAACCCCCGTTAACCGTGCCAGCTCATCGGCGATCCGATCGTAATCAGATTGTTGTTTTTTTGCAACCCGTATATCCTGATCGAGCTTTTTGATCCCGGACATGAGCTCATTGAGCCGCTTTGTTCTCCCCTTGACAGCATAGATTTTATCAGCCGATTCATCCAGGAACGATGCGACCTTTCTCATCGGCAGGTTTCCTGCACCGGCAGCTGCCAGCCGGTCGCGTATCTCATCCTGGTCAAGCGTCGAGAACTGCTGGAGCTCATCGAGCCCGATTGCACAGACATTCTCATAGAAGACCTGGTTCCCCGGTCCAAGCAGGGAAGGAAGGGTTGATCCTGAGAGGGCAGTGCCATCTGCCAGCGTAACAGATGGCTCACCCCGGACTCCGGAACGGGAGAGATGATATGCTCTGCCATCATCACTAAGGATCTCCAGTCTTCCGCCGATTGTCCCGCCATTGACGGGTTGGTAATGGTTGATCTTCTGCTTCTTTCCTCCCGGAAACCCATATAGCATCCGGCGTATGAATGAGAGGAGCGTGGTCTTGCCTGCTTCATTCTCTCCGATGACTGCGGTCAGCCCATCCCCAAACTCCTCCGGAGGTTTCCACTTGTTGAAGACCCCAAATCCATCAATGAAGAGCGACGAGATCTTCATGCACTCCCTCCTTCCATAAGCTTTGATAAGAGGAGAGATTCAGCTTCGGACATGATCGCCTTGATCTCATCCTCTTCAGGAAGATTGAGATGGGATTTGGCCTCGGAACGGAGATAGAGAGGGCTGATTATATCGTTTAGGACCTCCCGCATCTGCCCTTCTGTTCTGGCCCTATCACCGATCCGGCAGATCTCACCGAGGATATCCTCACGGGATTGTACCTCCCCCCGATCGATCCGGGGGAGTGTCTGACAGATGATCCTCTCTGCAAAAGCCGGATGCCTGCCTGAGGGTGGATCATCATTCAGCTGTTCCATGATGGCAGTAACCCCGTCCCCCGCCGCAAGGGCACTATGGAGAGTGGTTGCACCGGTCAGTACTATCCGGCTAATGACCGGGGTGCCCGTTTCCCCAACAGCCGAGAGAAGTTCACCCCGGATCTGCTCTTCAAGCATCCCGATATCATCTGTACCGGAGATGTCAACGGCCATCTCTTTCCATTGGAACTGGGCTGTTGGAAGGAATTGCATGGCCGTTTCACCATCTGCTGCCACAGTCACCAGCAGGCAACCCCGCTCACCGGTCTCACTACTATCACGCCCCTGGGGATTGCCGGGATAGATGAACGGGCAGTCTGATGAGGAGATCTCTGTTGGTTTATGGATATGGCCAAGTGCCCAGTAATCATAGCCGCAGCGGGTTAAGTCCTCTGCTGCACAGGGGGCATAGGGTTCATGGCCCATGCTGCTGCCGACACTGCAATGGAGAAGGCCGATTGTGTATGGCCAGTCAGCCTCACGATCGGGGAACTTCCGGGCGAGGTTCTCTTTCACATGGGCGGTTGGAAAACTCATTCCGACAATGGCGGCAAGCGGCACTCCCGATCCATCCCGGTGGATCACGTGTTCTGGTGCTGTATGTGAAAAGACAACTGCGTTCTCAGGCAGGGCAATGGATCGTGACCAGGAATTGTAGGGATCATGGTTCCCGTGGACAATATATGCGGGGATGCCATTCTGTCCAAGCCTGACAAGTCCCTCCCTGAACTGAAGCTGTGCCCGGATATTATTGTCTGTGCTGTCATAGGTATCGCCAGCGATGAGGAGGAAATCTACCTTCTCCTGAATACAGAGGTCAACGATTTTTTTCCAGGACTGGTAGGTTGCAAGAGCCAGATCGCGTCGGGTATCGTCATTCATCCCTGTGACACCCATTACCCTGCTTCCAAGGTGGAGATCGGCGGTATGGATAAAACGGAGCGGGCGAGGTGTTCCTTCGGGTGATGGGGGCATACTATCCATTCAGGAGGGAATGGCGATAAGATTTGTGGTTTTATTGTGAAAGAGTATGTCGGTGTGGCAGGTGACAGGATGGGCGGTAATGTAACATAGTGTTACATGACACTCCCGGTAAAGGTGTTTATTCCATGAGCGATCAGATCAGTACGATGACCTGCCCCTTCTGCACCCCCGGCCCCTCCTCCATCCTCCTCGCAAACGATCTCGCCTACGCCCGATGCGACCTCTACCCGGTCAGCCCCGGCCATCTCCTCCTCATCCCCTTCCGGCACGTGGCCTCATTCTTCGAGGCAACCGAGGATGAGCAGGCCGCCCTCCTCTCCCTCGTCCATGATGCCCGTCGGCTGCTCGACGAGCTCTATGCCCCCGACGGCTACAATATCGGGGTGAATGTCGGGGCGGCGGCCGGGCAGAGCGTGATGCATCTCCATCTGCATGTGATCCCCCGGTATCAGGGGGATATGGAGGAGCCGAAGGGCGGGGTACGGGGGGTTATTCCGGGGAAGAGGGGGTACTGAGAGGAAAATATAACAGGTTTTGTTGGGCTAAAAATCCCTCTGATATCCGACTATTGCTATTGTGTAACCATATTAATGGAGACTTCTCATCCTGATCCTGTCATATTCCAGAACAGAAAAATAACCTTCCCAGTCATCACGTGAGCAGATGATATTCGTGATATACTCTGCCATATCACCTGGTGTCATCTGGTGAAGGCGTAACAAAATAATTCCAACCGAAGGATAAGCCGTATCCTTAACTGCAAGTTCTCCAAAATCGTGATCAAATGTTAGAATGACACGGTTATCCCGATATGCAAGCTGCATAACCTCAATGTCAGAGACACCTGGCGCATCCTTACGTATCCATCGGATATCATACCCTCTTTGCTCGATCATTCTTATGACCGAAAAGGGTACATTTTCATCGGCCAGAATTTTCATCCAGTGATCTTTCCTCTGGGATCTGTGCAGTAAACCCGTTCTGAGCGGACGATTTCCTGTGCATATCTGATGCATGCAAGGACATCTTCACGAGATAATCCAGGATATTCTTCTACTATTTGAGAGTCATCCCACCCCGAAGCAAGAAGGTCAAGAACCAGATCCACCGAGATCCGTGTCCCCCGAATAATTGGTTTGCCTGCAAGAACTGAAGCATCAAGGATGATCCTTGAATCCTTTTCCATAGTATATCATAGGTGTTAGCGAGAGTATATGTATTTTGCTTCCCGGAATCTCTCAGTCTACCCTTTTTCAATTGGGTTATGTCTCTGTTCCAATGATGGGATCAAAATACATGCCAATGGTGTAAACATGCCCACACACCCCCGGCCCCTCCGTCATCGTCCTCGCAAACGATCTCGCCTACGCCCGCTATGACCTCTATCCGGTGAGCCCCGGCCACCTGCTCGCAATCCCCTTCCGGCACGTGGCCTCGTTCTTTGAGGCAACCGAAGCTGAGCAGGCCGCCCTTCTGTCTCTCGTGCATGATGCCCGTCGGCTGCTCGACGAGCGGTATGCCCCCGACGGCTACAATATCGGCGTGAACATCGGGGCGGCGGCCGGGCAGAGCGTGATGCACCTCCATCTGCATGTGATTCCGAGGTATGTTGGGGATATGGATGATCCGAAGGGCGGGGTCCGGGGGGTTATTCCGGGGAAGAGGGGGTATTAGAGAAAAGTGGATCACTTTTTGAGGGTCGGAAAAATCCTTCATAAACCCTATGAAGACAGTGGATTCAAGGAGGTTTGAAGGATTTCGACGGTTGGAATGCGTTTATAGTATATTTAATTATTAATCATCATCCATCTTCTTCTCAGATTCTATCACATAATTGTAGAGACTTTCTCGAATCCAAAAGTGACCCTCATTCCTTAACCGAGCCATCTCATCTTCTAGTGAGGAGATATGACCATCTCTTTTTGCCCGTAGCAACAATCCAATCACTCCAGTGACGTTCAGATTATATGATCCTGCTATACGTCGTGCTTCACTCTCGTCAAGAAGAAGTATATCATGCTCAATTTCTAGGGCCAAAACGATGCTTTCCGCTTCACCTCGATGAAGATCATTCTCAAGAAGATGGAGAAGATCTGTATTTTTAGGTTGAATCACCGATAAACAACCCTCTTTACGCAAGAGGAGGATTTCTGCAACACCCGGTCGATCATCTCCATCTTCTACAACCTCATGCCAGACGGCAGGAGGAATAATAACTGAAGAAAACCTTCGAAGAAGATCTATCCGCCCAATCAATGAAAGATGGATAAGAGGTGATGAATTACTAATCGCTCGAACCATAGGCGATATCCATCTGGAGATCTTCGTCCGTATAATGACGCGGAACCTTCCGTACTCCGAGAAGCTCCTCCCATTGCCAGCGCTTCAGACCGGCAAGTGCGGCAGCCTTTCCTGAAGAGAGCACACCTCTCATATAGAGAGCAATAGCAAGTTCCTGATGGAGGGCAGACTCTACGCTATCTGGGGGAAGGCGAAGTGCAGATACAATCTCCTGTGGGATAGTGATCGTTATATCGGACATACCTCTTACTCGTTGATAAGAATTGGATAGAAACCGTATAATACTAACTGATCCCACGTTCTGCAAGTAAATGGATACAATACATTAAGGGATCTCGCCTACGCCCGGTATGACCTCTATCCGGTCAGCCCCGGCCACCAGCTCGCAATCCCCTTCCGGCACGTGGCCTCGTTCTTCGAGGCAACCGAAGCTGAGCAGGCCGCCCTTCTGTCTCTCGTCCACGATGCCCGTCGGCTGCTTGATGAGCGGTATGCCCCCGACGGCTACAATATCGGCGTGAACATCGGGGCGGCGGCCGGGCAGAGCGTCATGCACCTGCACCTGCATGTTATTCCGCGGTACGCCGGGGATATGGATGATCCGAAGGGCGGGGTCCGGGGGGTTATTCCGGAGAAGAGGGGGTATTGAGAGGAGAGGAGAGGAGGGATGAAAGAAAATGCTGACATTTGTCGTTATTTACAAGCGATAAAGACATTCCTTTTATTACCCAGTAACCTCACCGATACGGACTCTACTGATGATCAGATCATTCTCACCAGGAAGATCAGATCCATCCTCTCGTAATCCCTCAAGATGTAGTTCGATTGCTTCACGAATATTCTCCATTGCCTCTTCAAACGTTTCCCCCTGTGAGAAGCACCCAGGTAGCGTTGGGACTTCTACCCAGAATCCCCCCTCCTCAGCGCTGTGAATAATAACGGTAAACTCCATTGTAAACACCCATTATAATAATTCCTTAAACTCTTCTTCTGTGAGGCCTGCTTTTCTTAAAGATGCTTTCAACAGCCCGATCTTGATCTCTTTTGACCATGAGATGGTTATTAACTGACCATTTGGCATTTTGATGTTGACATGATCACCTCTACCCTGCCGCATCACACCTCCTGCTCGTATAAACGCCTGTATTGCATCAGATCCATGAATTCCTCGTAAGTCACCCACATTAATCCTATTCTATTAATCTACCCGATAAAGATAAAATTATGTATCCTTTCTACCCAGGGTACGATATGGATTAACCTCCGGTACATACGCTCATTCCTTTTTGACCAGAGCATATAAAGAAAGGCTCATTCGTTTTTGATCACCCCTGACCAACCTCCTCCTCGCGAACTCATCTCACCTTTCGCCCGGTATGATCTCTAGCCGGTGAGCACTATGCCCCCGACGGCTACAATATCGGGGTGAACATCGGGGCGGCGGCCGGGCAGAGCGTGATGCACCTGCATCTGCATGTTATTCCGAGGTATGTTGGGGATATGGAGGAGCCGAAGGGCGGGGTGAGAGGGGTGATCCTGGGAAAGAGGGGGTATTAAAGAAAAGGGGAGAGAGGAAGGGAGGGAGATGCGGTTGAATTCGACATCCATAGTCATTTGATAATGTTCACTGATTCATACCATGACCAGAAACAGATTCTGAGAGAAGAACGACATTTACATCCGGCAAATTTCGTAATCTTCTATCATTTGTGAGAAATGAATTGCATTGATGTATTCTGGCTGTTGCTAGGTGTATGGCATCAGGAAGATGTAGGGTCTCTATTCTGGAACGGAGCCTTGCTGCCTCAATAAGTATAGAACGATCAATAGGGATGATAGAAAGTGTAGATGAAGGTGATAGTGTCTCCAGATAGAGTTTTTCAAGTGATGAATTTCCGTCCATCATAGGTTTGATGAGAGCTTCTGCGAGTGTTAGTTCACTGGTTGCTGCTGTGAGATCTCCCTCATCAATGGCAGAGAAGAGATCAGTTAGCAAAGAAACATACTCTGGATATCCTTCAAGTGCATAAATAACGATGTTGGTATCGAGATATATCAGATCTCCTTCAATCTCATCGATTATTCCCATGATTCACGCTCTTTTCTTATAAAGGCGTCAACCTCCTCTGCACTTCCAAAACACCCTTGTCCTTTACCAATAATGCTTGTGAGTGATCGTTTCTTTTTCTTTTCTGATGGCTCAAGCACTATCACTTCGGCTATAGTTCCGGGTTTAAATTCAGGAACATAAATCTGAATGAGTCCATCAGATTGGATTTTCACCTGTTTTCGTATGGCCTGTATCATGAGCACATCCCCGTTGTGAATATCTCTCTTTACATATTATAAGATACCTCCCTGCTATTGCTTTCGCTCCTGTAATTTTGATCCACCTGGTACATCGAAATGTAATCCACCCCCTCTCTCCATCGCAAGCGATGCCTGTCGACGGCCGGGCAGAGCGTTATGCACCTGCATCTGCATGTTATTCCGAGGTATGTAGGGGATATGGATGATCCGAAGGGCGGGGTGAGAGGGGTGATCCCGGGGAAGAGGGGGTATTGAGGGGAGAGGAGAGAGGGAGGTTCAGATTGAAACTCTCATGATTTCATGACAATAGAGATTATCATTCCGCCCGACAATATCAGGATCAAGTCGATACAATGAGCCTTTATGACGAGGTAGTAAGGCAGAAGGAGGCGATCCAGCGACTGGCAGCAGCACGTGGAGCGGTGAATATCCGGCTCTTCAGCTCGGTAATCCGGGGAGAAGAGACCCCGGAAAGTGATCTTGATATCCTCGTCGATTTTGAACCAGGAACAAGCCTCCTTGATCATATTGCCCTCATCCATGATCTTGAAGACCTCCTTGGACGAAAAGTAGATGTCCTGAGCGAGAAGGGACTCCACTGGGCTGTCCGTGATCGGATTCTTCAGGAAGCGGTTCCGTTATGAACGATGATCCGGGTATAATGTCAATGGAAGCGGACAGGGAGATGCTGGGAAACCGGCAAAAGAACGATCCCATTATCCGTCAGCTTGAAGCAGTTCTTCCCCATCTTAAGAAGCGTTTTAGTGTTGCCAGAATCGGATGCTTTGGCTCAGTGATTCGGGGAGACGATCGCCCGGACAGTGATATCGATCTGCTGGTTGAGTTTGCACCTGGAGAAGCAACCTTTCGTAACTTCATGGAGTTAGTCTATTATCTTGAAGATCTCCTTGGCCGCAATGTGGACCTTGTCACCGATCAGGGATTAAGCAAATATCTTCGCCGTACTGTTGAAAAGGAGGTTATCTGGTCTGGAGAGGGAGATTAAAGAGAGGAGAAAGAGGAGATCTCTGATGCAGCTGACATATGTCGCCATCCATATTCGATATTTCAGTCATTCATCCCCTGGAGGAAGAACCTGATGGAGCCTGATAATGCGGGGCCGTTCATCTTCCTCAAAATGGCAGCAGACGGCATCATGAACCATTGCCTTCAATTCTTCGAAATTATCAGCCTGGGTATAGATAGAGTGGCCAGGTGAATGAGCCTCATACCCTCCCTCCGGGGATTCCCAGGCAATGAATATGATTTCCTTTTCAGTGTGCATTGCCTTCAACAGATGTAGATTGTGTATTCCATCATGAAGAAAGTATCATCTCTCCATCCCAATGGGAGGCGATTGTTCCCGGAGCGGAAACAATCAGTTTCTAAAGTGGAAACATTTTTTTCGAAGAGCGAATACAATCGTGATCTCTATCTTCTTGTGCTCGGAGAGGAGTATTTGCCGATCTCGAGATGATGGCGTCAAGGATGGAGAGGTCAATCTCTGAGGAAGTAGGAGTTTTGACCCATATCCTCATCCTGACATCCAACCGATTATCAGACCTCAGGGAGACAGACACCCCATTCTATCTTAGCCTGTTAAGGACAGGGTATACGCTAAAAGGGGAGTCAATTGAAGAGTATTGAATATCCAACCGAACAAGTAACCGTACAAGTAACCGTACAAGTAAAGAATCACGGCCCTGGTTGCAGCCCTAGTTGCGGCCTGAGTTACGGTTCGAGTTGAGACAAGAGAGACAAGCGAATCTCCACGTGCCACCATGGGCATCTTTCGAAAAATCCTGAAATCTCAAGTAAAACAGCGTCTTAAGGATTAGACCTTCTTCCTCTGGTTCTCTCTCTCAAGCAATCGTTGATTCAAAGCTTCAGTATCGTCATGAGGCCACTCATACCGCTCTTTTGTATAATCCCCACTTCCAGACTCATAGCTCTGAATAAAGCGAGCCATATCAACGGGTCCAAGAGCTTTTCTCAGTGCGCAAATTCCCTCTTTCCGGATCTCACTGATTGTTTTCTTCATCTGACATCCCTATGATCCATATGAGCATATTTTGCTGTTTTCGCTCATTTATTTTTGATCCACCCCTCCACCATGCAAACCATTCCCGTCAGTAGCAGGGCAGATGGATGGAACATCCAGATTGTGCTCTCTTCTGGCCAGTATCCATCCCTCAATAACATTCTTCAGGTTTTCCCGGCACTCTTCAAGGCTCCTGCCGGTTGCGTACACCCCTGCCAGTCCCGGAACCTCCCCGTAATACGGCTCCTCATCCTCGATTACTTCATATCGAGCATGTGACAGGGCTTGTGCTATATAATCGTTGATCATGGCACTGTTCATGTCACTGTTCATGGCATGGTTCATAGAACGATTCATGGATCTGTCATCCCCCAATTGACATAATAATTGATATCCTCCAGATCGAACTCTTCACGCTTGTACACACTCACCTATACCGGAAATACCGTTTATGTGCGAGATCTATAGGGAGAATCTCAACCACCCGGATGCGGCTCTGAACCGGGCAGATGCGAAAGATGAGAGTGTAGGTGCGGCTGACATGCATTCTATATATGTCACCACGTACGTCAACATCTCTATCACCACCCAGCCGCTCAATGCCGGAGGCACCAGTGAGAGTATCCAGAGCTTCAAGTGTGCGAAGATGGCGGAGGATGACACGCCTGCTTTTAAGAGGAAGCCCGAGAACAAACTCACAGGCAGCCCTTTCGATTTCAATCCTCATTCGATCCTCATTCAATCCTCATTCAGACCCCAGGCTTCCCGGGCTTCTTCCAGAGAGAGGTACTCTCCTTCCTCACTGACATGCAAGGCATGCCTGATAATATCCCGTTTCTCCCGTTCTGCAACCAGATCTGAGATGAGATGGTCGAATGTTTCACCCGGCTTCTTGATGAGCGAGAGCTTCTCCCAGGTAGATGGGGAGACAGGGATCCGCTTATAGGTACTCTGGCTAACCATGTCAATCACTTTTGATATATGCACCATATGATACATATGATACATATGGACTCTATGAACCAGGTCAACCGCAGATTATAAGAATGCTGTCATAACGGTCGCGATGGTATCTTCACCACCGGGAGAGCATGTACAACACACCAGCAGGTTATTCTGAAATTCTGAAAGTTTTTTTCCCATAACGGGTTCTTTTGGGATATGCAGTCTTCCTGATCTTCTCAAACGGGCCGAAGGGATTCCCCTCACAGGGCTTTACCCACTCATCCAGCATCCCGAAAAAAACATGGCCTCGTTCTTCGAGGCAACCGAAGCTGAGCAGGCCGCCATTTCCTTCAGTGTTTGTATACAGATCAGAGAAAAGAGGACGAAACCGCTCCCAGTCGATCTAGGAGGGCAAGGCACCAGGATTGTTTCCGTATTGAGCAATGCCGCGATATTCATCCTTAATTACGAAATTAAAGAACGTGCTCATTGATTATTGACCGATCCCGCACTATAGAGTTCTTTCGATGGGGGGAGGTTATTCGAAGTTCTTCCAGGTGAATCAGCTATTCTTCCAGATTTAATTTATATCCCAAAAGCAAACAGGAAAATATGTTTCAAAGAATTGCACGGGGATGGCATCTGTTTAAACAGACATTTGCCATTCTCTCAAGGGAGAAGAGTCTTGTATTCTATCCGATCATCTCAGGAATTATAATTCTGCTCATTCTCGGCCTGTTATTCATTCCTGCCCTGTTTATATTCAGTATAACCGGAATTGACCCTGATAAGATGGGAGTAACCGGATATGCACTCTGGATTCTGTTGCTCTTTGCTATATTTTTAGTTACGGCATTTGTATCGTCATTCTTCAAAGCCGGAATTGTGTATAATGCAACAGAAGTGATAAAAGGCAATGATCCCGCATTCAAAGACGGGATCAGTGCAGCAATGCCAAAAATCGCTTCACTATTTACCTGGGCATTTATTGCGGCAACAGTCGGCCTTATTTTAAGCCTTCTGCGTGAATCAGACAACCCTCTTGGCAGAATGCTCACCGAAATTGTGGTCGGAATTGCCGCTGCTGCCTGGGATCTTGTCACCTTCTTTGTAATTCCGGTTATATTATATGAAGATTGTGGTGCAGTTGCGTCTATAAAGGAATCCTGGGGCCTGTTTAAGCAGACATGGGGCGAGACGGTCATTGCCGGTTTTTCATTCGTGGTTGTTATGATCCCGGCATTTCTGCTTATGGCCGGCACCTTCTTATCGGCTATCTTCCTCCCCTTTGAGGTATTCGGAGGCATGCTTATACTGACTATCATCATCTTTGCAATCTCTGTCATTCTCATATCCGCACTTCAGGGTATCCTCGTTGCTCTTCTGTATCATTATGCAAAGACCGGCGAGATCTCACCGCTTGTTGACAGGGATCTCATCGAAGACGCCTTTGTTGAGAAGAAAGGCAGCACTACAGGTACATTCACCGGCGGAAATATCTGACATCCCAAAAAAATCATTTTTTTTATTATCCGAAAAGAGGCTGTGAAGAAGTTGGGAACGTGAAGAGAAAGCTTCAGGATTAAAAAGAGAGGGGGGGTCCGGTGTGGCTACCACATCAGGAACCATGATGATACAGGCGGCTCTCACAACAACTTTAAAATTCCATCAAAAGGCATCTCCTTTGAGACAATAACCCGCGTGCCGGCATAGGTGAGATCCGGAGTATCCATGAGCTCTTTATACTGGTAGATTCTTGGTCCGTACTGATATCCGGTATCATTGTACCACCAGTCCGGGTACCCGGGCTCTTCCACCGCTTCGGTCTCTGGATCTGTCAACAGGCCATTTGAATATTTCACGATCATTGTTGCAGTCAGGCTCTTCCAGCTCTTGATGATGAGATCTCCCCGCTCAACCGTGAAGTTGGTCATGACAGCCGTTGCACCGGCAGTATCACCGGCAGTAAGACGATCAACTGCCTGCTGATCAGTCTGCATCAGGAGCCGTAATGATTCAGCCTCAAGACTCTGTTGTTCTTCCTGGATATCCACAATCATCATATTATACGCAAGCCCCGCCCAGTTCGTCAGGAGACAGAATGTCCAGTATGCGGTATCCGGATTATATACAAGACGGCTGCCGCTTGTATACGAGGAAGAGAGGTGTTCAGATCGTGCATAGATTGGCGTATACACCGTCTCATAGGGCACTGCCGGACCAAACCAGAGCACACCGGCAACCTCTTCGGGGAGATCCGGACGGATCATCGTGATATAACTGTAACTACAGAAGATCTCAGAGATTGCCCGTGGATAGGCTCCCGCACGAACTTCAAGCATGGTTTCATTCTGGAAGTTCGTATGGGCATCTTCAGGCCCAAGCACACGGTATGGATTTCCAAACGGCCCTGCCGCCAGTCCCGCAGTCCTGTCAAATTCTGTTCCCTCGTAATGATCCCGGAACAGGTTCAGAGTGGTACTGAAATTCACCTTTTCATCAGGAGCAATTGAAAACGGATACTCCCTCGTATAGGTATCCTCAACAAACGGGCTGAGTTTGAGGGACGGAGCGAGGGTGTCCTGGATCCTCCAGACCCGCATCAGTGAGTAGTAGGGATGCGAGTATTCGCCATAACTGACCGTTTCAAGCCAGTCAAGCGGACCATCTGATGGCGACCACCAGCCTGCACGCTCTGCAACAGAGAAGAGGTTATCCGAGTAGTGCATGTCAGGCATCCCGGGAGAGACATCACGGATCCTGAATGTATTTGCAGCAACAAAGATCTCTCCATCCTTTACTTTCTGCGCAACCCAGAGTCCTCCAACGCCGTCCGGGTTCCCGCACATCTCGATCACCCAGATCTCCTCTGCATCTGCAAAGATGAGAGTCTCGCCGGTGCCATAGTATCCATACCGATCAATCAGATCTCCAACAAGGAGGACTGCCTCCTCTGCACCAGTACATCGCTCAAGAGCAACATTTGAGAGTTCTGAAGAGTAGAAGAGTCTCCTGTTCTCTTCAGCCTGAGGTTCGTACTTTGCATAATCTGTGCATTCGGCACTCATCAGGTTCTGATCATTAATCATTCCATACGCCCCGGTGTAATAGCCATATGTCGAGGGAACCTGATCGATATAACCAAGAACATGATTTGATGATGAACCCTGCTTACTTCCTGGAGCATCGGATCCGCTGTTTGGATCAAAGAAGACCGGCCGCTTTTCACCGGGCTGATGCGTTGCCGGGGGGATGTATGTCACAAAGATGTCATCCCTCTTTCTCCAATCCATCCCGACACCATCATTCGTATGGCCAAGATACACTGTGCCATCTTCAGATGCTCCGGGTGTTATTCCAAAGATTGTGCATCCCGAAACAGTTGCCGGGATAACAAGAGCGGTGAGAAGAAGAAGTGATAAAAAAAGTCGGAGATCTACATTTTTTAATGGATTTTGCATGGGGAGAGGTATTCTTAATCGCTTAAAAAAGTTTCTAATTACCCAAATCGGTTTTTCCTGTGAACATGTATGGCCAATAGAATAGCCACCCGGAGAAGAGAGCAGTCCGGTTGAACCAGTCATATGGGAGATGATATGCATGGTTCTGCCATCAGTCTCAATCTCTTCGGACTCATATTCACAGATGATCTTTTTCTCCGGACTGCCCATACCTCTCCACCGCCCTGATGAATCCCCTGTTCCCCCGCCACCTTTTTCCTGCCAGAGACCAATCAGTGAATCAGTATGCCCCTCAATCCCTCACAGGAGAAAGCCGTCACCGGCAGCGGCTTCCAGCTCGTGCTTGCCGGCCCCGGGTCTGGCAAGACGAAGGTGATCGTCGAGAAGATCCTCCATTTGCTTGACCAGGGAGTATCCCCTCAGAATATCCTTGCCCTCACCTTCTCTGAGAAAGCTGCAGCCGAGATGAGCGAGCGGATCGAGGCGCTGCGGCCGCACCAGGATATCGGGATCCACACCTTCCACTCCTTCTGCCTTGAGATGCTCCGTGAGAATATGCTCACAAGCGGGATCTCTATTGCAAACGGGATCATCAGCCGGACCAATGTGCTCGTCTGGGGACTCCGGAACATCGATACGTTCGGCTTTGAGTATATCCGGATCGGAAACAACTCTTCAGACATCATCACCGCGATCATCGACGGCATCAGCGCATTCCGGGACGAGCTGATCACCCCTGAGATGCTTGATGTGTACCTGAAGGGAAAACAACAGACAGAAATGACAGACGAGGAGCGGGATTACCTGAACAAGCTCACTGACCTCCTGAAGGTCTACAGGGCCTATGAGCAGTACAAGCAGGACGAGCACCTCATCGACTTCGATGACATGATCTTCGGAGCTGTGAGTCTCCTCCGGAACAATCCGGGAATCCAGAGCCTGTATAAGAACCGCTTCCCCTACATCCTCGTCGACGAGTTCCAGGATACGAACTTCGCCCAGCTCGAGCTCATCAAGCTCCTCGCAGGCGATCACCTCTGCGTCGTCGGAGACGATGACCAGACCATCTACCGGTTCAGGGGAGCATACCTGACAAACATCCGGGACTTCCGGGAGTGGGCAAAGGAGCATGCGGAGGTTCTGCTTGACGAGAACTACAGAAACCCTCCGGCAGTCCTTCAGCTCGCCTTCCAGCTGATGCAGAGGGCGCCGAACCGGCAGCAGAAGGAGCTCATCTCAAAGAAGCCGGCAGGAGAGCCGGTTGTGGCAGCAGCCTGCGGAAACGAGGAGGGGGAAGCAGAATATGTTGCGGCAGAGATCGGGCGGCTCGTGGGAACCCCGCTCCCTCCACGGGGCGGCGAGCCGGCACGGCCGCTTAGGTACCGGGATTGTGCGATACTCTGCCGGAGCAGGAAGGATGGGGCAAAGTTCCAGGCTGCCCTGAAACGGCACAATATTCCCTGCATCTACCAGGCAGATGTCGATTTCCTGCGGCTGCCAGTGATCCGTGATATGCTCGCATACCTGCAGATCATCAACAACCCCTTGATCGCAGGAATCGCACTCAACCGGATCATGAAGCTCTGCTCCATCCCCGAGACCGTTGTGCAGGCGATCAATACCGTGGCAGCAGGGAGATCCGATCCCGGCAATGACCATGTATTCGAAACGATGCTGGATGCACAAGCCGTTGTCCCGGAGCATGCCCAAAAGATCAGAGAGATCATCGGGATGCTCAGCCACTTCATCGAGGAGAAAGAGAGGCAGGCGCTCCCGGCACTCATCCATTTCGTAATGATGCAGGCATCAGGGCTCTACCGGTCCGCCCTCTATGATGAGGCTGCCATGACCCGGCAGTACCTTGCCAGATTCCTTGAGATCACACAGGAGTACGACCAGATCACCCGTGATGCCACTATCGGCGGGTTCCTTGAGTACCTCCAGTACTTCTCTGACTTCTCTGTAGAGATCGAGGAGCGGGAGGAGGCCGATTCCGTCAGGATCCTCACCATCCACAAGAGCAAGGGAAAAGAGTTCCCGGTCGTCTTTGTCGTCGATCTCGCCCAGAGGAAGTTCCCCCTAAATTACCGGGAGAAGCAGTTCGTGGTTCCATCAGATCTCGCCAAAGGGCTCCGGGCAGGCGAGGACGAGAAAGCGCTCTTCACCCAGGAGGAACGGCGGCTCCTCTTTGTCGCGATGACACGGGCCGAGGAGCGGCTGTACCTTACCTATGCGAAATGGTATGGGAAGAACAAGCTGGAGACAAAACCCTCACCTTTCCTTGAGGAGCTCTCGTTCCGGGAGAACCCGCTGATCACGCTGGTCGAGCCGCCGGCACGGAATATCGATCTCCCCTTACCTGAGGAAACTCCTGCCGGAGAGGCACGCACCCGGCTCCAGGAGCAGGCGATCAGGGCGATTGCTGAGATGCGGCTTGGAACCGCACTCCAGGATCTGGTGACGCTCGAGAGGATCCGAAGCTATTCAGAAGAGGGAAGAGAGGAGTTTGATCGGTACGCATTCATCCAGGCCGCCTCTACCGAGATGCCGATCACCGAGATCATCGGGAGACCCCCGGAACAGGCAGTGGTCCCGGAGACGATGGCGTTCTCGTACTCAAAGCTGCAACAGTACAAAGACTGCCCGCTCCAGTTCAGGTTCAGGCACATCCTGAAGATTGCAGAGCCTCCCGGCCCGGCACCGGCAGCTGCAAAAGGGATCGGCATCCATGCCGTCATCGAGAACCTCGACCCGGAGCAGCCGGCAGAGGAGCAGGTAGAATTGCTGCTTGAGAAGCACTGGACGCCTGATCAGTTCGAGTCAAAGACGCAGGCGGAGCAGAATAAGGCATCAGCCCTGGATCTCCTCATGACCTATCTGGAATGGCAGAAGAGAAACAAGAATACCATCATCGCCCCTGAGAAGTGGTTTGCCTTCTCCTTCGCCGGACGAGAGATACACGGCTATATCGATCGGATCGAGCAGACCCCGGACGGCGGCTACGTGGTGATCGACTTCAAGTCCGGGAAGTCACCTTCAGGCATGACAAAGAAGAGCGTTCCCGAGAACATCCAGCTGAACATTTACGCAATGGCGATCAGGGAGCTCTTTGGAGAACTGCCAAAACGGGCCTCGCTCTTCTATCTCGCAGACAACCGGATCATCGACTACCACCCAACCGAAGAGAGTATCCGGGCATTCAGCGAGAGCCTTGAGGAGATGCTCAACCTGATCCAGGCAGGCGACTTCCCGGCCCAACCGGATTACCAGCGGTGCCAGTGGTGTGCGTATGGGGCACTCTGCGATATGAAGGGCGAAGGGTGACCAGATAGGCTTATTATTAACACCCATGAGATAGATCATGTGGACAGGAGCACCCCCATCACCCTTTTTGATTTCTCATTCAGATACCCTTCTTCAACCGGACCGGTGCTCAAAGGTATACACCTTGAGATCCCAAAGGGAGAGGTCGTCGGGATCATGGGTCCCGCCGGGGCAGGAAAGTCAACACTCGTCTTTGCCCTGGGCGGCCTGATCCCCGATTTTATCCACGGCACGCATTCCGGGACTATCACCGTCGGAGCACAAAACCCGATCACGGCCTCTCCCCGTACCATGGCAGATACCATCGGGATCGTATTCCAGGACTTTGAATCACAGCTCTTCTCATCCACCGTAGAGCTTGAGATCGCCTTTGCAATGGAGAACCGGGGAGTTGACCCGGAGAGCATGCGAAGGCGGGTCCGGGAGATCGAAGCAATCATTGGCCTTTCAGGATTCTCAAAACGGCCGCCGGGATCCCTCTCCGGAGGGCAGAAACAGCGGCTGGTGATCGGTTCTGTCCTTGCCCTGAACCCGGAGATACTCTGTTTCGACGAACCGACAACCGACCTCGACCCTGCCGGAAAGGAGGAGGTATTTTCACTCATTCGATCGCTCTGCAGGAGCCAGCATCATGCCCCTGGTGAAGAGGCCATTCAGAACGGGATCATCATTGAGCAGGAGACCGAGGAGATGGCCGCTCTCGATCGGCTCATTCTCATGGATAAAGGGACAATCATCGCAGACGGCCCACCCAAGGCAGTAATGAAGGATATATCGCTCTTTCAGCAGCTCGGGCTCCGGCCCCTCCCGGTCTGCGAATACTTTGCAGCACTTGGGATCGAGAGCAGCAAACAGCTCCTCTCGGTCCCTGATGCAGTATCACTCTTTCATGCAAGCGATCTTGAGATCGATACAAGCCGCTATCAGGAGATCATCAAGGCCGATAGCATACGCACCCAACGCTATGGCCCCGAGATCATCTCGATCCGGGGAGTGAGCTTCGGATATGAGGATAACCTGGTGATCCGAAACCTCAATCTCACCATCCGGCGGCAGGAGTGCCTTGCGATAGCAGGGGCAAACGGCTCCGGAAAGACCACGGTATCGAGGCTGCTCGCCGGGCTGATCCACCCGGATTCAGGCTCGGTGACGGTTGCAGGCATGGATACCCAACACCATTCAATCCACGATCTCAGCAGGGTGATCGGGTATGTCTTCCAGAATCCTGATCACCAGATCTTCTCGGATACAGTCTTTGAGGAGGTCGCATACGGGGTCAGGCTCCACGGGTTTTCACCGGATCAGGTCTCCCTGAGAGTTGCAGAAGCCCTTCTTGCCGTGGGCATGGAGGGAAAGGAGGATTACGATCCCTTCTCGCTTCCCAGGGGAGACAGGCAGCGGGTTGCGGTTGCCTCAGTCCTGGCGATACAGCCGGATATAATCATCCTTGACGAGCCGACAACCGGGCTCGACTACCAGGATCAGGTCAGGATGATGGAGCTTGTTGCTGATCTGAACCAAAAGGGGCACACGATCATCATCATCACGCATGCGATGTGGGTTCTGGCAGAGTATATGCACCGGGTTGTTCTTCTCAGGGACGGGGAGATCATCGCCGACGGGACGCCACGGACGATCTTATCGAACCCACCACTGCTCGCGGAAAACTCCATGAAAGCCCCACAGATAACCGAATTCTCAACAAAAATAGGGTATCCGATCTGCACGGTTGATGAGATGGCTGCCTGCACGCGGCGGAGGGATGGGGCATGAACATCTCCCTCTATCTTGAGAGGCATACATGGATGCATCGGATCGATCCGAGGGTGAAGATCTTCAGCGTCTTCGGCATGGTCTTCATCGCGCTTGTCGAGGATGAACTGCTTCCCCTCCTCTTTCTTGTGGGGATTCTTCTGCTGGTTGGAATGAGTGCGGGAATCGGAAGAAACCTGATCCGTTTTGCTCCCGTACTCGTGATCATAATCATCATGTCCTCTCTCATGTGGGGGATTGCCACACGGGAGGATCTCATTTATGGGATGATCAGTTCCACCGGACTCCTCTTTGGATTTCTGACAGGAATCAAGCTTCTGATCATGATCCTTTCCGGGATTATCTGGATAAGCACGACACGGACAGAGGAGATGGTGATCGGGATGGAGAAGCTTGGCATTCCACGGCCGATTGCCTTTTCATTCTCAACAGCTGTCCGGATGCTCCCCCTAGTCCTTCATAATGCCCATACCATCTCACAGGCACAGCAGTCGCGGGGCCTCGATCTCAGAAGCGGTTCAATTCGGGAGCGGATCAAAAAACAGATCATGATCATAATTCCTGCCATCGTCTCGATGATACGGAATACGCACCATTTTGCCATGGCCCTCGAATCAAGGGGATATGACCCGGAGAGTAGCCGGAGTTCATTCCTTACAACCAGGATCATGGCAGGGGATATCGTATTTTTGATCGCTTCGATCCTTGTCGTCATCGGGGCTTTGCTCATCAATACTGCACCCTTCTCAACCGATATCCGGGTATTCCTGACACTTACTATCCTCTTTCTGATCTTCATCGGGATGGCACGATTGTCAGTACTTGGAAGAAACAGCAGGTACCTCTGGGGAAATACCCGGATGGTGGTTCTGACTGCGTTCTCTGCTGCACTCTATGCCGCAGTGGTCATTCCATTCAAGGGTGTGGTCCTGATACCGGGAGTGGTGGATCTGCGGCCGGCCAATGCCCTTGTACCCGTACTGGGCTTGTTGTTTGGGCCGGCTGGAGCATGGGGAGTCGGCCTTGGAGTGGTGATCAGTGATCTCTTCGGGACATTTGGGCCCGGAACGTTCTTTGGATTCTTTGGGAATCTTGCAATGGCATGGATCATGTACCATCTCTGGAAGAGGACATGGCTTCTGCGAGGAGATGATCCGGCTCCCTGCCAGATCAATTCGATGAGGAAAACGCTGAATTTCTTTCTCCTCGCCGTTCTTGGATCAATTGCCTGTGCACTTATCATTGCATGGGGTTTTCAGCTCCTCGGCCTGCTGCCCTTCTCTCTCCTCGGGCCAGTTCTTCTCGTCAATAATCTCTTACCCATCTTCCTGCTAAGCCTGCCATTATACCTGGTATTATACCCCCGGATCAAGGCATGGGGTCTGTACTGGTCAGATATTGTCGGGCCTGAAGGCACCCGGGCAAACGAGGGGAGAACAGGTGCCGGAACGCTCATCGTCCTCTCCGGGATCCTGCTTGGCTTTGCAGGCGGGATCCTCGGGAACCATTTCATGCCGGGGTACGGCCTGCTCCTCGCCTCCTTGGGAATCATCGTTATGGTAATCGGATCCCGCCTGTAGCCGGTTCTTCGCAACACGTTGCAATCGGCATATTCACATCAAAGATCCAGGAGTTCTCTTCGAAGACTGCTGCGATACACAGGATCCCAAGTGGCGGGATCCGGATATTGAGATACTTTTTATATTTGGATTTCTTGTCAGGGGGGTTGATAATGAGAGGGGATATACCGGTTTGGAACCGGTTGCACCGTCAGCCTATTGGCATATGCGGGTGACTATTAGAGTATTATGACCGACCCAATAAAAATCGGGATAATTATCTGCGACCGCTACCGGAGTTGTGCCGGGGGGGAAATGCCTGAGATCCCTTCATAACAGGGAGGGGGCATTTTCTGTGTATGAAGATAAGGACGTGGAGATTGCCGGATATGCAAGCTGCGGAGGATGTCCGGGTGGAAATATCGAGTATGCTCCAATGGAGATGAAGAAGAATGGCGTTTCGGTGATTCATCTTGCAACAGGAATGCTTGTCGGCTATCCGCCATGCCCCCGGATCAGGTACTTTTCTGAATTCATCAGGGAGAAGTACAACATGGATGTGGTTGTCGGTACACACCCAATACCTGAGAATTACCTCACGACCCACACATCGCTCAAGACCTGGGATTCCAGGCTCTGGCAGGAGCTGATCGCTTTTGCATTATCAGACGAGGAGACAAGGAAGGCCTACGATTAGGCTCTCACCCTTTTGTTATCTTCATTATCCCATGGTTGTTTCCGGTAGACCATTCCCTGGAAAATTGCTATCCGGGCATTGTTCTCATCAGTGATGATGACGGTGTATGAAGCGAGCTTTGGATTTTTCGCAAACTCCTCTGCAACCGCGGTAAGGGTGCCTTCCCGTGCAGCAGTAAGATAGGAGATGGAGGCATTGATCGCTGCTGCCAAAACGCCATCTGAATTGGAGGCAAGGGCAAAAGCACAATCTGCAAGCGTAAAGAGCGCACCTCCGTGGACGGTGCCATGGCTGTTTTTATGCCGCTTCTGGATCTGCATGGATACGACAGCCCGGCCGGGCCCGGCATCTATGAGTTCTAGACCATTCTCCCGGGCGAAATGATCCCCCCTGAAGAACTCGTATGCATCATCTGGAGCAGTCATACAGGGAGATGGTGCCTGATCAAAGAAATACGTGGTGGAAGCCCCAATACGAAGTTGTTCTTTCTTCATGATTGAGCCTTTTTCCGGAAGCCATGAGAATTATGGCAGGGTTGTTAAAACAGAAGAGGGAATGATACAATCAAAACCATTATCCACTGTTTTGCCAATTGAGATAGCAAAGGAGGAATACACAAATGAGCACATGGAAATGCACAATCTGCGGACATATTCACAATGATGAGAAAGAAACAACAAAATTCGAGGAACTCCCCGAAAACTGGGTCTGCCCGGTCTGTGCAGCACGCAAAGCCCTCTTTGCAAAGCAGGAGTGAAATAGAATGGTAGTCCGAACCATCAAAGATGGAATCTCGTGGGTCGGAGCAATCGACTGGGATCTGCGGCTCTTCGACTCCCTGATTCCCACGCCAAAAGGAACAAGCTACAACTCGTACCTTGTCAAAGGAAGCGATAAAACTGCCCTTCTCGATGCCGTGAGCGAGACGAAGGAGATGGAGCTGGTTACAAACCTGATGGCCGCCAAGGCTGATGTGATCGACTATATTGTCGTCCACCATGCCGAACAGGATCACACCGGCTGCCTCCCGCTCCTGCTTGAACTGTATCCGTCTGCACTCGTCCTGACAAGCCCCAAGGCAAAAGAGCTGTTAATTGAGTTTTTCGGCATTGATGAGGGGAGGATCAGGGTTGTTGAAGACAATGAAACTGTTGATCTTGGCGGAAAGACGATGCAGTTCTTCCATGCCCCCTGGGTCCACTGGCCGGATACCATGTTTACCTATATCGCAGAAGATCAGATCATCTTCACCTGCGACTTCCTCGGCTCTCACATAGCGGCTTCAGATCTCTATATCAATGATCCCGAGCGGCTGTATGAATCCGCAAAACGCTACTATGCCGAGATCATGATGCCCTTTGCAGGCAGCATACCAGCATACCTTGATAAAATCGAGAGCCTCAATGTTGAGATCATCGCCCCAAGCCATGGCCCCCTCTATAACAACCCTGATCTGATCATGGGATACTATCGGCAATGGGCAACTGGGGAGCCGAAGAACACGGCAGTGATCGCGTATGTCTCGATGCACGGGAGCACAAAGAAGATGGTGGATATCCTTTCAAACGCCCTTATCGCCGAGGGAGTGGATATAGAACGGTTCAATCTCCCGGAAACTGACATCGGGCTTCTGGCAATGAGCCTCGTTGAAGCAAAGACAATCATCGTTGCCACCCCGACAGTTCTCTTCGGTGCTCACCCGCTTGCGATCTATGCAGCATACCTCGCAGCAGCTATCAAACCAAAAGCACAGTATGCAACGGTCATCGGTTCATTTGGCTGGGGAGGAAAGGCCGTAAAACAGATCGCGGAAATCATCGCCCCGCTGAAATGCGAGGTCATAGAGCCGGTCTACATCAAAGGCCACCCCACTGAAAAAGACATTGCTGCGCTAAAAGAGCTCGCAAAGACGATTGCAGCGAAAAATGCAAAATAAGCATCATGTTGATTAAATAAACCACCACACCAATCATTTTATTATTCCAAACCCGTGTAGTATCTCACTATGACAGAACTGCATCAGATCTACAAATGTAGCGTCTGCGGAAACATCACCAGCGTCATGCACAGCGGAAACGGAAAACTCGTCTGCTGCGGAAAGGAGATGGAGCTTTTGATCGAACAGACCGCAGATAAGACCACCGAGAAGCATGTCCCGATCATAGAAAAGTCAGGGAAAGGATATGTTGTCACTGTCGGCTCAACTCCGCACCCGATGGAGCCAAACCACTACGTCGAATGGATCGAGCTCCAGACAAAGAATGGCACCTGTCTTGCCCAGTTAAAGCCGGGGATGGCACCAACGGCATACTTCGAAACAGATGATGAGCCAGTCAAAGTACGGGAGTTCTGCAACATCCATCTGCTCTGGGCGGACCGATAGAATGGGAAATCTGGATGAACGGGCTTCAGCACCGGTCATCGGTGTAATTCTGCTGGTTGTGTTGAGGTGATCATTAAAGCTGTGATTATGTCTTTTTCCCGGATATTTCGTTGGGCTGAAACATAGCACTATTCTTTTCTTCGTTTTTTGTATCGAAAAATCAATAATGAAAATTCTCCTTCTTCCCAAGTGCAACCACACATATTACCAACTTATCCTGGAATATCTGAAATAATATTCTATAATCTCCCACCCTCAAACGATAACGTGGTTTATCAGGAGGATATCCTCGCACCTTTCTGACATCGTGACGGATTGATGGATCGGCAGCATACTTCTCCAGAGCGATACCTATTCTTATACGAGCGACCCGTGGTAATGCAGCAAATGATTTCTCAGCAGAAGGTGTTAAGAGGACCCTGAACATTATTCCTCACCGAGTTGCCGTATTATCTGATCATCACCAAGATCACACATTATATCCCGGAGAGTCCGGTAACGGCCTGCCTTGATGTCCTCTTCACTTACTTTTAAACTTTCAATTTCATCCGGGGAAAGAGGCTCATCATCATATGCTGCATCAGCAAGGCGATTTATGAGTTCATCGTATGTTTCCCTTGGATGAATCTTCAGATCATTGAGTTTTTCTTTTGTCTCTGGCCGGAGCTGAACTGACGTCATTGACATATAGACATACAGTCGCTATAGAATATTATAGATTTCGGTTGCAAACATTATAATATGAAGAATTGGTTATAGATAACATGAGCACATTATAAGACTCTCATACGCACTGACAGCACAGTGTTAACTGTATGGAATGAAGGAGCCATACAAGAGAAGGCTCACCCATTCCCACGCAATCCCTTTATATTCAGACCACGAGTACTCTTTCATGACCACGCAGCCATACCGGATCGGCGAGGCTTTCAACCCCGATCCAGCCCTGAAGAAGTACTACTATCTCATGTACGTAATCTCCCTCATCCTTCTTGGAGGGTTCTGCATCAGCATCCTCGCGGTAACGCCGGATATCACCGGCCTGATCATCACCATCCCGATTGTAGCGGTGCTCCTCTTCATCCTCTACTGGCTTGGGCTTTACTACAGGTCAATCATCTACGAACTGACACCAACAGAGATCAGCTGGAGGCGTGGCGTCTGGTTCCGGCAGAACGCAATTGTTCCCTATTCGAGGATCACAAACGTCGATATCCACCAGGGTCCCGTCATGCGGTTCTTTGGGATCTCCTCCCTCCATCTCCAGACAGCAGGCTACTCGGCACAGCAGATGGCAGAGCTCTGCTTAAACGGCATCACCGGTGCAGAAGAGCTCCGGGAACTGATCATGGGATATGTCAGATCCGGCCCTGCCATTGCAACCGAATCGGGAGGCGAAACCGTAGTGCCACGATCAAAGGATCCGGTCATAGATGAGCTGCGCCGGATCAGATCAGTCCTGGAAGAAATAGAGAAGAAGAGCTGAATGTCCATCCACAATCTTCAGAAGAGAGAGCCGGGCCCTCCCCGCCTTATATCATGGAACATCACCCTCCGCTGCCCGCTGAAATGCGCCCACTGCTATGTGGATGCAGGGAATAGCGAGCCGGAGGGCATCCTCTCCACATACGAGGCAAAGGAGGTAATCGATCAGATCGCGGACGTTGGCAGTCCGATCCTTGTCCTGAGCGGGGGCGAACCCCTGCTCCGGGAAGATATCTGCGAGATAGCAGCCTACGGAACAGAGAAAGGGCTCAGGATGGTGATGGGCACCTCAGGATACTATCTTGACAAAGAGATGGTACGCCGCCTGAAGATGGCTGGGATAAAGGCCGTTGCAATCAGCCTTGACTCGACTGACCCCGCCATCCATGACGCATTCCGTGGCTTGGATGGGGCATGGGAGCGGGCAGTGCATGCAATCGACTCCTGTAATGCAGCAGATATTCCTGTGCAGATCAACATGACGGTGACCAGGCCTGTTCTCGGGGATATCGAATCTCTCATCAACTTTGGCGAAAGCAAAGGAGTGAAAGACTATCACCTCTTCTTCCCGGTCCAGACCGGCCGGGGCGAAGAAATCAGCCTCAGCACACCAGAGGAATATGAGGGGATCATCCGCGACGTCCTGATCAGATACCAACATAGCGGCCTGAATATCCGGCCGACATGTGCCCCGCAGTTCAGGAGGATTGCAGATGATCTTGGAATCAAAAACCCGCAGTGGGGTCGGGGATGCCTCGCCGGGATCACCTACTGCCGGATCTATGCAACCGGCGAGGTGACACCCTGCCCCTACCTCCCGGTATCTGCCGGAAACCTGAAAAAAACGTCATTTATGGATATCTGGTACAGGTCGGACCTTTTTTCAAAACTCCGTAACCTGGACAATATCACGGGAAAATGTGGCCGCTGCACCTATAAGACAGTGTGTGGCGGATGCCGGGCACGGGCATACCAGAGCCCGGCTTCCTCGCCCCGCTGGTGCGATGGTCTTGCCACACCAAAACACTCTACAAATGAGATATTCGCAGAAGATCCCTGGTGTTCATACCAGCCAGGGAGGTGAGACTATTAGAAAAGATAACAGGATTGATACAACGGACCTCCTTCTCCTTGATGCCCTGCAGGACGATCTGCCCCTCACTCCCCGCCCCTGGCAGGCAATAGGAGAACAAATCGGCGTTTCTGAAGAAGAATGCCTGCAAAGAATCTCACGCCTGAGCGAATCCGGGGTCATCAGGAATATCTCACCAGTCCTTGAATCCCGGAAATTCGGCCTCAATGCCGGAACACTCATCGCTTTTCACATCCCGGAAGAGCGGATAGATGAGGTTGCAGCAATCATCAACAGCTACCCTGAAGTCTCCCATAACTACCGGCGGGATCACCACTACTCCATCTGGTTCACCATCGCCGGGAGGAGCAATGGGGAGATCGAGAGAATAATAGAGGAGATTCAGACGAAAGCCGGGATCCCGGATGAGGATATGATCAGCCTCCCCACCATCCGATCCTACAAGATCGATGTCCGGTTCAGGTGCATCCCGGAGGGATCAGATGGATAAGACTGACCAATCGATCCTGCGAGAACTCGAACCCGGCATGCCGATGATACAGCAACCATTTGCAGAGATCGGAAAGCGGACCGGTATCACAGAAGATGAGGTCATATCCCGCATACAGAGGATGAAAGATACAGGGATCATCAGGAAGATCCGGGCACGGATAAACCAGCGGGAGATCGGAATTGCTGCAAACGCACTTGTCGCATGGAATGTACATGAGGGATGGGACGGGTACTCAAGGCTTGCGGCTCTTCCTGGAGTATCGCACTGCTACCTGAGAAAGCCGGTTCCCGGGAAATGGGAGTACTCTGTCTATACCGTTCATCATAACCGTACAGAAAGCGAAGTATATTTCATTGTGAGCCAGTTTGCGGGGAAAGAAGGGATCACTGACTACCAGGTGCTCTTCAGTACCGAAGAGTTAAAGCGTGTCCCGGCAGTCCGGATCGATGAGACAGGAGAGAGAATCAGATGAACCGGATCACCCAGTGCCTCCATGGAAAAGGGACAATCAGCGGCATGATGCATCAGAGAAAAAATGGAGGGAATGGATCCCGTGGAGAATACCTCGCCTATGCAGCCGAGTTCCGGCCGGTCATCTTCTGGAACCTCACAAACCACTGCAATCTGAACTGCGTCCACTGCTATAACCGATCGGGGCCGGGAAACGGCAGAAATAGCGAGCTGACAACAGACGAGGCAAAAGCACTCATCGACGACCTTGCGGAGATGGGAGTCCCCCTTATACTCTTCACCGGAGGCGAGCCGCTCATGAGGGAGGATATCTTCACCCTCGCAGATCATGCCCGCACACAAGGCATCATGACCGCCCTCTCGACAAACGGTACTCTGATCACACCGGAAATCGCAGCGAAGATCAAAGCAGCCGGGATAGGCTATGCCGGGATATCGCTTGATGGTGCGACCGCAGATACCCACAACCGGTTCCGTGGATCGCCTGACGCATTTGAACGATCCATTGCTGCGTTTGCACATTGCAGGGAGGCAGGCATCAGGTGCGGTGTCCGGGTGACGCTGACAAGAGAGAACTATGCTGAACTCCCCGCACTCATCGATCTCGCAGCAGAGATCGGGGCATCCCGGTTCTGCCTCTACTGGCTGGTCCCAAGCGGGAGGGGAATAGACGCCTATAACCGTCTCCAGCTCTCCGGCGATGAGGTACATAATGCGCTTACACTCCTCTACAGCCGGGCAAAAGAGACAGATCCAAAGACGATGGAATTCCTCACTGTCGATTCGCCCCAGGATGCAATCCACCTCCTTGCAGCGATGAAACGTGACAATGCCGATGATATCGCCGAGGCAGAAGAGCTTGTCGCATCCCTCAAGGGCGGATGCAGTGCCGGGACACGGGTTGCCAATATCGATCATGAGGGAAATGTCTATCCCTGCCAGTTTGCACAGGCAGAAGAGCTCTGTGTCGGATCCGTACGGGATATGCCGTTTTCCCGGATATGGGATGAGGGCGATCATCCGATCCTCTCTGTTTTCAGGGAGAAGTCACCGAAATTTTCCGGACGATGTGGAGACTGCCACTATCTCACCCTCTGCGGCGGCGGATGCAGGGTACGGGCGCTCCGGCTTCGTGGAGATATCCATGCAGAAGATCCCTTCTGTTTCCTCAATGGAAATGAATAACACACTCGATTCTTCACAGACATGGCACGACTGAACCCACAACACACTACCATCCTCTTCTTCGACCTTGAGGCGTATGTTCCGGGACCGCTCCGAAGCAGGCCAAGAATCCCTTCACTTGCCGCAAACCCGCATCTTCCGGGAGTCTATCTCATCGGAGGTGCATTCAGCTGCTGCAACCCGTTTCAGATCGATTCACCCGGGATAGAGGGGCACTGGATCTGGGAATATGAATCCGAGCGGGATCTCCTGGCAGCAATCTATTCCCTCTTTCAACAGGCATGGGAGACACTGAAAGGGAAGGAAAAGCATGAAGCTGACCTGATCATAGCAGGTGTTGGAATCGGAACCTTTGACATCCCCTTCCTCTATTCGCGTGCACTTATCAACAGCATCGCCCCCGCAGAAGACCTCTACGAGACCTTCTGCTGCTGCCGGGTGCTCGACCTCGCATCTGCCGGGATCGGTTACCTGAGAGAACGCCATCCGATCCCGCACCCGGTCACCCATACCGATCTCCTGAAACGGTTCATTGGAAATGAGACAAAAGCCGGTGGGGGTGTTGTCTGGGATATGGTGGACGCAGGAGATACACAGGCAATTGAACAAAGAACCATCACTGAGGTGCAGCAGATCATTGCCATCTACCAGGCTATGATCACTCTAAACGGTTCAGCTCCCGCCAGACAAACATAAACCGCTGGATTGCTGTGATATGCCCGAGGAAGCCAAAGAGCAGGAGCATTATTCCCAGGAATGTCCAGGAGAAGAGCCCTGACGGGAAGAGGATATCCGCAATCCCCGCAAGCAGGATCAGCACCAGCCGGTCGGCTCTCCCGAGAAGCCCGCCATAGTACCGGCCAACCCCAACCGCCTGGGCCTGGGTTCCAAGATACGATGACATCAGCACACCGGTGAGTGCAAAGACGCCGACCTCCCATGAGGCAAACCCTCCGGCAAAGATACCGATGATGATGAAGATATCAGCGTAGCGGTCAAGCACGTGATCCAGGAAATCACCCTTTACACCGGCAGATCCCAATTCGCGGGCAATAGCTCCATCTATTGCATCAAAAAAAGCATTCACTGCGACAAAGAGGACACCGAGGCCAATCTCGCGGTACCAGAATGCAGTTCCGGCAACCATTGCCGCTACAAGTGCGAGTACCGTGCAGGTATTCGGGGTGAGGCCGAGGCGTATCGAGAGCCGTGCAACCGGGGTTACAATCCCGGTCATGTAGGGGCGGAGCTGGTCCAGGGTCATGGCATCCGGTTCATGAGATAGAGAGACCAGTCACAGGTGCCATGTGAGGGGGAGGCATCTCCCGCCCTGACATCCAGAACAAAGTCAGCAACTGTCTCGCTCGTTGTATCTGTCGTCTCGAACTCATAAATCACTTCTGGATCATGGTTCTCGAGGGCCTCGATAAGTGTGCTGTCCAGCGCTTCTGCAAGGGCATTCTCTTCAGCTTTTTCAGGAGAATACCCCCGGCTCATCAGCCGATCAAGAAGGACATCCGGATCACACCTGAGGATCACCACCCGGTCGCAGGGGAGGAGATGGGCAAGATGGCCTTCCACCACGCCATCAACAGGCTCAAACTCCGCTGCCCAGAGCTCTTCATCAATGATTGTCGTGTCACGGTCAGGATCCTTCCCGAGCACATATGGGGCAATGGTGTCGTTGATCCGGACAACACAGATCCCCCTCTCTTCAAGGATATTGGCAACAGTCGTTTTTCCGGTTCCGGGAACACCGGTCAAGCCGATCATCATAATGACACAATAGCAGAGAGGAAGCGTTCACATTCCCAGTCAGCGCCGATCGAGACACGGATAAAAGTCTCTCCAAGTCCGGGGAAGCTCTCGCATGAACGGACCAGCACACCCATCCTTGCCAGTGCATCCATCGCCTCCTTCCCGGTGCGGGGGGCAAGATCGATCATGACGAAGTTTGCACCGCTCGGCGCAACCGGGTAGGGGATCTCTTCACGGAAGCGTTTTCGCCACTCTGTAACATGAGAGATATAGCGATCTGCATAGGAGCGATCTGAGAGGGCCCCGATGGCGGCAGCTTCAGATACGGCATTCAGAGCAAAGGGGGTCTCAGCCCGGATATAACAGGGTCTGAACCATTCCGGGACAAACGCATACCCGACACGGAATCCGGCTAGTCCATAGACCTTTGACATCGTCCTCCCGATGATCAGGTTGTCATACTGATCCAGAAGATGGAGATAATCAACATCAGAAAACTCGACATATGCATTGTCGAGGAACAGGATACCGTTGATATTCTCAAGGATGCACGCAATATCCTCAGGAGCTGTCACCGTCCCGGTGGGATTATTCGGAGAACAGATGAAAGAGAGTTTCGCATCCCTGGCAGCTGTAATGAATGATTCTGTATCAACTTCATAGGAAGAACCACGGGGGAGATAATCAATAATACCTCCCTGTGCACCAACAGCAAGGCCATAGAAAGAGAAGGTGGGTGAGGAGACAACCACTCTATCGCCACAGGCAATAAGCGATCGGACAACCGTCTCGATGACGCCATCCATCCCCGCTCCGGCGACAACAGGATATGAACCATTGATCTCCTGTAATTTTTTGATCAGCTCTCCATGTGTAGTTCCAGGGTAGCGGTTACATGAGAGAATGGCTCTAGCTGCTGCTGCCTGCGCCGCTTCAGAAGGAGGGGAGGGGTTCTCATTTGAGGCGAGGCGTGCCACCTCGGAAAACCCGTACCTCGCTGCGATATCCTCTGCCTTTCCGGCAAAGACATAGCCACCGTTCTGAAAGCAGGATCTAACCAAGGACCTCGGTGAGGGCTTCATTGACGACTCCTGCAGCACGATCGATCTCGCTATCCGAGATGATCAGCGGGGGAACAAGCCGGAGATTGCCATGCCCGGCACAATTGACCAGCACACCGCGATCAGCGCAGAGCTGCTGGACCTTTGGGCATTCCTGTTCACCGACGGTGATACCGATCATCAGCCCGCGTACGCGGGGATTCCACTTCGCCAGCAATTCAGCAAACCGCTTTCCTTTCCCTGCAATATCAGGGAGGATCGGCTCGATCACATCCATTGTAGCCATAGCAGCTGCCATCGCAAGCGGGCCACCGGCAAAGGTGCTGCCATGCTCGCTCTTCTGGAATGCAAGACCTTCACGAGCTGCAATTGCCCCCATCGGGAATCCGGATGCGATTCCTTTCGCAAGCGAGACGATATCCGGCATTACTTTTGTCTGGTGCATCGTAAGCCAGGTACCGGTCCTGCCCATACCGGTCTGCACCTCATCTGCAATGAGCAGGGCATCCTTCTCATCACAGATCTCCCTTACACCCTCAATGAATCCTTCAGGCGGGATGATGATCCCGGCTTCACCCTGAACAGGTTCGAGGAGGACTGCCGCGGTATCCGTGGTGACGGCTTTCCTGAGTGCATCGAGATCGCCATACCCAACAAAGCTGCATTTCGGCTCAAGGGGTCCAAAGGGTTCACGGATTGCAGGCTTGTGTGTAACAGCAAGTGATCCGATCGTGCGCCCGTGGAATCCATCGGTGAACGCTACTGCTTCTTTTCGTTTTGTGGCAAGCCGTGCAAGTTTCAGCGCCCCATCATTTGCTTCTGCGCCGGAATTTGAGAAGAATACCTGCGCCATCCGTGTAGCCGTTGCCAGCCGCTCTGCAAACTCTGCCTGGCCGGGGACATAGTAGAGGTTTGAGCAGTGGATCAGCTCCTTAGCCTGGCGGCAGATTGCCTCTACAACATGATCATGGCAATGGCCGGTGCTACAGACGGCAATACCTGCCACACAATCAAGATATTCGCGTCCGTCAGCATCCCAGACAGTACATCCCTTCCCGCTCCGGATCATCATCGTCCGGGAGAAAGCAGGCATATAGTATTTAGCATCAAGGCTCTTGTAATCAGTCATATTCATTCACTCATATTCTATTGTTGCAGGGGGTTTTGGGGTTACATCGTAGACAACCCGTGCCACCCCTGGGATCTCCGAAGTGATCCGGGATGCGATCCGATCAAGCGTCTCATAGGGTAGACGGAGAGGATCTGCGGTCATGCCATCACGGGAGTTCACCGCACGCACCGAGACGATCCACCCGTGGAGCCGGACATCACCCTTGACACCAGTCCCAAGGCCGATGAGAGCGGCAAAACACTGCCAGGGGGAGTAGATCTCGATCAGCTCCTCCTCAACGATATGGTTTGCCTCCCGCACGATCGCAACCTTCTCGGGGGTCACTTCACCAAGCACCCTGACCGCGAGGCCGGGTCCCGGGAACGGCATCCTGTGCTGGATCTCAGGCGGCAGGCCGAGAGCACCGGCAACGACCCGCACCTCATCCTTGTATAAATCCCTGAGAGGCTCGATGACACCCTTGAACCGGATATCGAGCGGCATCCCACCGACATTGTGGTGGCTTTTAATTCCGCCTTCACTCTCGATCCGATCAGGGTAGATAGTTCCCTGGAGGAGATATACAGCCCCGGTCTCCTTTGCCTCATGTTCGAATATACGGATGAAACGCTCTCCAATCGCCTTCCTCTTCTCTTCGGGATCAATGATCCCTTTGAGTGAGTCGAAGAACCCGGCTGAGGCGTCCACGGTCTTGAGGTTGATTGAACCGAAGAGCTGCTTTATCCGTGCACTCTCGTTCTTCCTCATCAGGCCGGTATCCACATAGATAGGAATAAGCCGGTCACCGATTGCCCGTGCTGCCAGTGCTGCACAGACCGAGCTGTCGACTCCACCTGAGAGTGCCATGACAACATGGCCATCCGCTGCTGCTACTTTGATCTCCTCAACCGCTTCTTCGATGAATTTCTGTGCATTTACCATGGTTGTCACCTATGTTGTCTTTTTACCTGCCTTACATGCTGTTACAAATCCTATGAACGGAGGGGACGGCCGTGTCGGCCGTGATCTGAACTCGGGATGGAACTGGGTCGCAAAGAAGAACGGATGATCAGGGAGCTCCAGTATCTCCATCCGGTTCCCGTTTCTTCCCGAGAAGATGAGACCGTGCTCTTCAAGCAACGGTATATATTCAGGGTTCACCTCATACCGGTGGCGGTGCCTCTCGATCACTTCAGCAGCCTCATAGATCCGATCTGCAACGGTACCCGGGGTGATTGCGACCGGATAGTCTCCAAGCCGCATCGTTCCACCAAGATCCATCTCACCCTCCTGTTCAGGGAGGATTATGATCACATGAGTGCCGTCTCCCATCTCTGCGCTGATCGCATCACTGATCCCTGCGATATGCCGTGCATATTCAACAACTGCCAGCTGGAACCCGAGGCAGAGGCCAAGGAGAGGGATCTTCTTCTCACGAGCGCACCGAATCGCAGCGATCTTCCCTTCGATGCCGCGTGTGCCGAATCCTCCGGGGATCAGGACACCATCAACTTCGTTGAAATCGGAATCATCACAATCCTCGGCATCAATCCACCTGATATTCACTTCTGTTGAGAGGGAGCGGCCAGCATGCTTCAGCGCCTCCTTGATGCTCATATACACATCCTCAACCCCGTACTTTGTGACAATGGCAACGGTGATCCTGCTTGTATATTCCCTGGTTACGAGCCGGTACCAGTCTGTTGAGAGGTTATGCACCCCAAGCCGGAGGAGGTCCATGAGCACATCTGCAAGCCCCTCTTTCTCAAGCTCCATAGGGACATGGTAGGTATCGGGGGCAGTTGTTGCACTGATCACCGCCCGTTCCGGCACATCGCAGAAGGCTGAGATCTTTCGCTTCGTATGTCCCCCAACCGGCAGCTCACTTCTGCCGACGATCACATCCGGATACAACCCAAGCTCCCTGAGCGCCTTCACCGAGTGCTGTGTCGGCTTTGTCTTCAGGTCCCCCATCGAATCTGCCGGTATGAGCGTGACATGGACAAGGATAAAGTCGCCGGGTGCAGACTCGCCATGCATCTGCCGGACCGCTTCCAGAAACGGCATGCTCTCGATATCACCGACTGTTCCTCCCACCTCGACGATACAGACATCTGCCGGATCACCGTTTGTCCTCCAGTTTTCAGCTGCATTCCGGATGAGGCACTTGATCATATCGGTGATATGGGGGATGATCTGAACGGTCTCCCCGAGATAATCTCCGTGGCGCTCCTTGTCGATTACAGTACGGTAGATCTTTCCGGTGGTGATATTATGATCTGAGGTGAGCTCGATATCCATGAACCGCTCATAGTTCCCGAGATCGAGATCAACCTCCGCGCCGTCACGAAGGACAAATACCTCGCCATGTTGTGCAGGATTCATCGTGCCCGCATCGATATTGAGGTATGGATCGATCTTTACAGCAGTTACGATATAACCCCGGTTCTTCAGGATACGTCCAATTGAGGCAGCAGTGATACCTTTTCCAAGGCCACTCATCACCCCTCCGGTAACAACTATGTATTTCAAGAGAGACCCCCGCTTTAGATCCGTCTCTTTTTCTCAAACTATTATCCTTCGCATCGATCTGTGATGGAGGGGATGCAGAAGAGGTCAGGTTTTTGAGACGATCGCAAAAGATGCGGTCGTTCTGGCAAGGACTTCCCCGGATCCGCCACCTCTTCGCACTTCGGCTTCTGTGAAGGCCACCCTTCGTCCACGCCTGATAACCCATCCGCGCGCAAATAATGTTCCCTCCCGTGCACCACGCAGAAAACTGGTCGATTCAGAGATGGTGGCGATCCCCTCATTGCCAGCGAGTACCGTATAGAGTGCAAGCGCCATCGCTTCATCGGCGAGCGCCACAAATAGACCTCCCTGAAGCCATCCGACCCCGTTATGCATTTCTGGCAAAATCTCCATTGAAAGTTCTGCGTGACCATCGGTAAATGAGAGGACGGAGACGCCCATCATCTTAAAAAACGGGTTTGCCTGATCAGAATCCACCTTCAGGCGCTCGATATATTCCATCATGTATGAGTCACCTTCACCGCGGCATAAGCATTTCGAAGATAGATTTTTTATATAATCAAAACCTTCTGAAAAGATGGAAATTCATATGGTAACAATTAAGCATTTCCTGGCACTTATCATCGCAATTGCGGTGATCCTACCTGCCGCTTCGGCGATGGTGGGAGGAGACAAGGCATGGTTCCTCATCCACAGCAATGTTGATGGAGCCAGCGTCTTTTTTGGAGGAGAATATCAGGGTGTAACCACCAACGGGGAGCTTTATGTTGAGTACTTCACGACAGGCACACCAGTTACATACTTCATGGTGACAAAGGATGGCTATTCACCATATACTGGCCAGATCACCCACTATCCCGCAAAGGGTGAGGTTGTTGATCTGTATGCCACCCTGCAGCCTGCCGAGCCAACCCCGATGCCCCCGCCGATCGGCGGAAGCATCGGCTGGTACACCGTCTATGCAAATGTCGACGGTGCAAGTGTTTACTTTGACAATGACTTAAAAGGCACCACTGCAAACGGTGAGCTGACTGTTCAGGTTTATGTAACAGCCACACCATATCAGACATTCCGGGTTTCAAAGGCAGGGTACTCAGACTTTACCAGCCAGATCACTGACTGGCCCGCAGCCGGAGAGACGATTAAACTCCATGCAAACCTGCAGCCGGTTGCACCAACCCAGCCTCAGCCATCACCGGTATCAGTCCTGACGATTGTTGCTGGCGCATTCGGGGCAGCAGTTCTCCTCGCCTTCAGGCGGAAATAATCCAATTCTCTTTTTCTAAACAATGGTTATCATTCGCATATTTGAAAACGGGGATTGTGAAGCGGTCGCCCGGATGGAGGAACGAAGTTCCGGTTCAATTTCGGGCGCATATGTCTTCATCAGGCAGATGCAGGCGATTTCAGGCGACACATTCTTTGTAGCAGTCGCAGATGATTGTATTGCCGGCTATACGATCGGATCCATCGTAGGCAGATCCCCCGATACGGGATGGATCCTCCGCCTCCAGGTGGCAGATCGCTATAAGAGGAACGGGATCGGCCGGCGGCTGATGGAGCAGCTCCTTGCAACTTTCGAGGCGATGGGTGTTACCAAGGCACTCCTCTCGGTCTCTCCCGAGAACCATGCAGCTTTGCCCCTGTATCGCTCACTTGGCTTTACTGAACATTCATTTGAATCCGAGTATTTCGGTCCGGGCGGGGATCGGTATATCATGGCAATAAAACTCTGATGAATGCGCCCGTTGGTTTCAGGGTGAAGCCCCCACGTAGAAAAGACGGTGTATTACCAGGCCAAGGATGATGGGACACCAATAGTATATCCACTGACATGACAGAGAAGAGATCATATGCAGATCTCTTCCCTTCCGGAGGTAGTAGAGAATATACATAATAGCAAAAGGCCTTTATTATGGACTGAAATTGCGTATATCATCATTCCCTTCCTCTTTTTTCTACCCATTCTTTTTCTTCTGCTCCTCATGCTTCCAGAGGGGAGAATGGTTCAGTTTCTCACCCTTCTTGCAGCATATATCATCCCGCCAGCCGGTAAAGAGTCGGTTATTCCATGTGCCATTATTCTTGGATATGAATGGTGGATGATCGCCTCGGCTGTTTTTATTATTGATTGTGCAAGTGCATGCTTTATCACAATGAATTTTCACCATATAGCAAAAATCCCATGGTTTGGAGAAATATTCATGAAATGTACAGAGAGTATGAAGAGGATCTCAGCAACGAACCCATGGATATCGCGCCTCTCGATCTTCGGACTCTTCCTCTTCATCTTTTTTCCCCTGCAGGGATCCGGGGCGATCAACGGAACTATCCTCAGCAGACTGATGGGAATTAACCCGCGAACTGCATTCTTCTGCATTATTGCAGGATCCGGGTTGTCAGCCCTTGCGATTGCTTCGGGTATTGCCCTCATAGATAAGTTTACTGGCCACAATCTCATTGCAATCATCACCATTCTCCTGCTCATCATCGGGGCAGCCATTATTTTTTGCCTCTACAAAACAAGGGGATCACAATAGCTGATGGCCTGCCCCCGTGAAAACCCTTAATTCAATTGTTTCCGATACCAGTATACATGAAACTCTTAGTTGCAGTTGCACCGGAACGATTCCGTGATGAGGAGCTCAGCGAGCCGATGAAGATATTCAAAGAAAAAGGAATTGAGACAGTAATCGGCTCCACGAAAACCGGGGAATGTATGGGAATGGTTGGCGATCGTATCGAGGCAACAGTTGTCTTTGATAATGTTGCAGCCTCTGACTTCGATGGTATCGTTATCGTCGGCGGTATCGGGTCACAGGACTTCTTCTGGAACAGCCAGGAGCTGATCGGCCTTGTGAAGGAGTTTTATGAAAATGGAAAGGTTGTGGCTGCCATCTGCCTCTCCCCGGCAGTTCTTGCGCTTGCGGGTATCCTTAAGGGGAAGAAGGCAACCGTCTTTGCAAGCCCGGCATCAACCTATGCAATGAAGAACGGCGGCGCATCCCTCCAGAACGAACCGGTTGTCGTCGATGAGCGGATCATAACTGCCAACGGACCCACCGCTGCCAGGGCATTCGGTGAAGCAATCGTCAACGTGCTGAACGCATAAACACCATGGCAGAGGTTCTTGAGAAGGATTGCAGCCTCATCATTCCTGCCTATAATGAGGAGGGGAGGATAGGGGGCCTCCTCGACGATCTCCTCGATTTTGGCGGGGAAATCATCATTATTTCAGATGGGACCGATGCAACTGCCTCTATTGTATCAGGATTTGTCAGGGATCACCCGGATCATGACATCAGATGCCTCTCTTTCCCCAGGAGGCTCGGCAAAGGCGGCGGGATCAGATCAGGCATGAAAAGTGCCACACGGGCATATATCGGTTATATTGATGCCGATGGCTCAACGGGTATTGAAGAGATGAAAAAGGTATTTTCGCATCTTGATCAGAGCGACGGGGTGATCGGATCGCGGTGGGTGCCAGGCTCAGTCATTCCGGTCAGGCAGGGGATGATGCGCATAATCCAGAGCAGAATCTTCAATGGAATCATTCGCATCCTCTTTGGCCTTTCCTATGCCGATACCCAGTGCGGCGCAAAAGCATTCCGCCGGGAGTTGATCTATACCATTCTGGATACAATACAATCCACCGGTTTTGAGTTTGATGTTGAGCTGCTCTGGAAAGCACGGAATGCCGGTTTTTTCATAAAAGAAGTCCCAATCAGGTGGAGCGACCGGGGTGGATCCAGCGTGAGGATGACAGATTCATTAGCGATGTTCGCTGGCCTCATCCGGATACGGTTTTTTAGATGAAGGATACTGCACCCGAAGATCGGATTCACCAGGCGTTTCTGCTGTACGAGACGGGAGCCTATGAAGAGTCCTTTGCTCTCTGCTCTGGATCAAAGGAGATTGCGCTTGAGATCCTGGCTGCTGAAAACCTGCTTGCACTCGGGAGGCTCGCTGAAGCTGAGGCTGCATTCCGCGATCTTATCAGCACGATACCCGGCTCATCAAAGGCCCACTTCGGGCTGGCAGAGGTGCTCAGGAGGAGAGGGGATGAACGGGCCCTGGCGGAGTACGCAGAAGCTGTCCGGCTTGATGAGACAAACATCCCGGCATTGAGGCATTATTCCCGGTTCCTGATTGAGAGAGGGGATCACCGGGGGGCTATACCAGTTCAGAAGGCACTTGCCAGAGGATCGCAGAACCCGGCCGATACGCTTCAACTTCTCAGGTCGCTGGTTGCAATCGGGGAAGCTGAGGAAGCGATTGCCCTATATGAGGAGAGCCTGCGGGTGCGAACCAGTAATCCAGGTTTTATTGAAGCGCTGATCGCTTCAAAACGATATGCAGAGGCGGCTACAGCGGCTGAGGAGACATGGAGGGAAAAGGGAGAGGCAATCTATCTCCATCTCTGGCTTGAAGCCCTTGCCCGAACCGATCCAGATGCGGCATATGAATTGTATAAAATTCATATCCGGGAGCATCCTGATACCGAACTCCTCTTCTCAGCGGCACTACTTGCCAAACAGCTACAGCACTATTATGAGGCTATGGAGATGCTCCATTTGCTCAGGGAGCAGCAGAATGAGCCTATATACCATCTCCTCCTCTGTGATTTGCTCAGGGTACAGGGTGATATGGATTCAGCGGAGGAAGAATACTCACAGCTCCTCTCCTGTCAGCTTGGATCCCTGGAACATCCTGAAACACTTGGAGTTATCATCCGAAAATATATCGACTTCCTTGAGCTCAGAAAAGAACAGGATGAGGTGATAGAGCAGATCTCAGCTCTGCTTGAGCCTCATCCGTCCTGGGCATGCCTGGTTTCGCTTGGAGAGATGTTTGAGCGGTATGGCGATCTGCCACGAGCCCGTGATGCCTTCTACCGGGGATACCGGAGCCACTTTCTCCGCGGAGGGATCCCCTATGCCGCATTTTGTGCACGAAACAACGAGATGCGTGAGGCTCCGAAGGTGATCCTCTATATCCTCTCACATCTCCGGAAAACAGGCGATCTTGAGATGGTTGCGGAGGCTATCGTCCATGGTGAGGAGAAGCTGTACCAGATTATGAAGATCACCCATGCACTTATTCAGCGGCTCATTGAAATGATCCCTGATCTGAGTGCAAATGGGAGAGAGATCCTCGCAGTCGCCTCCCTTTATGCGGCATCCGATGCTCTTCATAAAAGGGATTACCAGGCATGCAAGGAACACTGCCTGATCGGACTTGATATGATGCCCTGTTATCCCTCGTCGATCAGAATTGAGGATTTTATCCCCCTCCTCTCACAGGCAAAGGATCATGCACTCTCTGAGCAGCCGGTGATACAGCAGGTGAAGGTTGAGGAGGTATCTGAAGAGGTGCCGATCGCGGAGAGGCTGATGCTCACCGAAAAGGAGGAGAAAGCTCTAGCCTTCATCCGGGAGCATTCGGAAGCAAATGAGATGGAACTCAGATCTCTTCTCGGCACGAGGCGTGTTGCCGGGATCATCAATGAGATTATCAGGAAGGCAGGCGAAGAAGGGATCAGCGTCATCGGGAAGCGTGGCATCTCAGAGAATGGGGAGATATATGCCTGGGTCTTTAGATAATACACAGAACGACCGGAAACTGCAGAGTATCGGGATAATCAATGCCCTCCGGCGGGGCACCGTCCCAGCAGATGGGCTTGAACGGCTCGCAGTCGGTATCGCTAACGAGGAGCGGGTGATCGCCGATCAGCTTCAGTATGTGGCAGCCGGCCGATCAGACCTGAAGTTTGTCAGGGGCGATTTTGGGAGCGGGAAGACCTTTCTAATCTGTCGTGCCCTTGAGATTGCGAGAAACAGCGGGTTTGCAACGGCCCATGTGGTCATCTCGCCCGACACCCCGCTTCACAAGCTTGCCGCTCTCTATCGTGCCATAGCACAGAATCTCAGGACCGAAACCGGTGAGGCGGCTGTAAAGAGCATCATCGACACCTGGATATACCGGATTGAGGAGCGGCTGATCGAGTCTGTAGGCGAGGAGGATGAAGAACGGCTGGCAGCGGCTGCTACGCGAGAGATCGAAGCATCCTTGCTCAGGATATCCGAAGAGAACTCAGGGCTTGCAGCAGCAGTCAGGACATACTACCTGGCAAACAACCGGGGCGACTTTGCTATCGCACAGGCAGCCCTTGGCTGGATATCCGGCGAGGAGACGGTTGGTCGGAGCTTCAAATCAGAGGCTGGACTGAAAGGTGCAGTGGATGAAGGCTCTACACTTCCCTTCCTCCGTGGGCTGATCCGGATCATCGTCCAGGCAGGGTACCGGGGTCTTGCGATTGCCTTTGACGAGGCGGAGACTACACAGAGCTCTTCCCGCCCACTCCGCGAGAAGGGGTATGTGAACCTGAGGCGGATCATTGATACTGTCGACAGAAACGAGATGCCCTACTCATTCCTCCTCTTCACGGGAACTCCATCCTTCTTCGAGGGGCCAAAAGGGATCAGGTCACTCCCCCCGCTCTATGACCGGTTGCAGGTGATGGAGGATGACGGGTTTGCAAATCCTCTCCAGACCCAGATCGTCCTCTCCCGGTTTGACGAGAAGCGGCTCTTTGAGGTGGCCTCGAGGGTTGTTGAGATCTATGGCGAGGCATACGCCGAGGTGGACCCGGAACGGGTGAACCTCAGGTTCATACGGGCGATGATCGACCGGATCACACTCAGGTTTGGCGGCCGGATTGATGTGATCCCCCGGATATTCCTGCGTGAGTTTGTGGATATTCTTGACAAATGCACACTCCATGCCACCTACGATCCGATCGAGAAGTACCGGTTCGAGGGAGCTGGTATGCCTGAGCTGAAGGAGGAGGAGCGGGCAGTGATGGAGGTTGAGTGGTGAAGAGGAGAGGATCTTTTCTCTGTTTCACGTTCCGATGCGTATTAGAAGAGGGAGGAAATCACAATATGAAGCACTCCCTCTCTCAGGTTACGTTGATCCGGATATGATACATCCGGAGCCTTAAAAAAATGCTGAGGAAGAAAGATTATGATACCAGAGAACAATCAGCGTAAAAGAATCGGCTTCACCCTGTATTGATACTGAACCCGGCAATGTGACGCCGAAGAACTCGGACTCCCCGAGCCGGTTATGGTTGAGGTCGGCATGCGGGTGCGGGTCACTGTGTTTCTTCACCAGAAAGGACAGGGGCTATTCGTGTCAGAGAAAGTTGATGCAGGCTCACCGACACGTTTGCCGACCCAGTCGGCGACCCGGTTGAGAGGCTGCTGACGCTCCTTGCTGATGGTGAGAGATCCTCTAAGGAACTGAGATCAGGGCTTAATATGACACACAGGCACAATTTCAGGAAAATTATATTCATCCTGCTCTGGAAGCAGGCTATATTGAGATGACAATTCCTGAGAAGCCTTCCAGCAGGATGCAGCAATATCGCCTCACTGATAAAGGGAAGGCACATCTGGCTGGATCGATGAAGAAGAGCTCACATGGAGAGTTGTGATTCGATACACCTTTATTGAGGAGCTATGTTTGCATGAGCCCAAAACATGAAAGCCACTCAATAGAAAACATACCCAACAACAAGGATTACCATAATGCCACTCTTTGACTTTCTCAGGAAAAGCGACTTCAATAAAGGTGTCGAGCTCTCTGTTGCCGGCCATTATGCCGAAGCCCTCGATTATTTTGACCGGGCACTCGCCCACCACCCCGGCCATGTCGATACCTGGAACAATCGCGGTGCAGCACTGAGCAATCTCGGCCGTCACGAAGAGGCACTCAGATCCTATGATATGGCACTCACAATCGAGCCGGGACATTGCGTCGCATGGATAAACCGGGGAGGTGCCCTCCAGGGGCTCGGCAGGTACGAAGAGGCGATTCTGTCATATGACCGGGCACTCGCAATAAACCCAAAACATGCAGGCGCATGGAGTGACCGGGGATCGGTCCTCTGCACCCTTGGACGCCATGAAGAGGCTCTTGAAGCCTTTAATACAGCTGTCCGGCATGATGAGAAGCTGGCACCGGCATATGTCAACCAGGGTCGTGCCCTCCATGCCCTCGGCAGGTATGAAGAGGCGATTCTGTCATATGACCGGGCAGTTGCAGTTGAGCCCCGGTACGTGGATGCATGGGCACTGCGGGCGTCGTCGCTCTACTCCCTTGAACGATATTCTGATGCGATCGAATCATGCGATCAGGCTATTACCATCTACCCTGATTTCTGTATCCCATTCTATATCCGGGGCTGTTCCCTTGATACCCTCGGTCGGCACGATGAAGCAGTCCTGGCATGGGAGAAAGTGATCGGTTTTATGGCAGAAGCCCGGTTCCAATGGTACTACCGGGGGCTGGCACTCGCAAGGCTCGGCAGGAGGGATGAGTCTGCCGTGGCTTTTAAGAAGGCACGTGACTCAGCAACGCTCTGCATCCTTGATCCCTCTGATGAGGAGATAGGGGAAGCAGGGAATACATGATCGGACAGTGGAAGTGCTAAAAGAGGCTTTTCCCATCATGTATCCTTCAATACCGGCGGTATATCGAGCTTCGATGGTCTGCTTCAATACCGTGGATGATCAGCACTGCATTGTCGATAGTGAGGATGATCCGATAATCCCCTACCCGAAGAGAATAAAACGGCGGATCGCTGTTTCCCTTGGGCTTTTTTTACATGGGTTTTTGGATTCAGTTCACCGGCAAGTGTGCTTAGCTCCCGGTATATTGCCTTTCCGACAGGTACCGGGAGCCTACTCAGATCTTTTTTTGCAACGGCTGAGATCAGCACTTTATACGCCATTCAATCAGGCATCCAGAAGACCAAGTTCGTCTGCAACGTCTTCAAGGGATTGGACCCTGCCGGCTTTGATATCAGCAAGCGACTCCCCTATTGCCCGGATCGTTTCATCACTGAGAGGTTCATCGTCGATTGCAACCTTGATAAGCCGCTCGATGACATCTTCGAATGGTTCCTTCGGGTGCACCTTCAGCGACGCCAGCCGGTCCCGGAGATCAGCGCTGATCCGGATTGTTGTGATAGCAGGCATATTTATATATATGAAAATATATCATCATATATCTTCGCATATCTGAACATGCAGTCAGTCAGATGAGGACACAGGCGCTTATGCAGGCGAGGATCGACAATCACAGGAACGATCCACTAATAAGCCCTTTCAGGAGTGATACCCGGAAGATATGATTCGACCCTCTTATAGACCTCAGTCGACAGCGCATCACGGGAAAACGTCATTCTCCTCGCATGGAACGAAGACTCGAAACTCCATATCCCCTCCCAGGCAACCTCTATCCCGGAATGAATAGCAGGAACAGAATAGCCGATTGGTGCCCATACATATGGTGCAGGAACGATACTCTCCCGTTTTGAAGCCCTCTCGATACAGAGATCATGGGGAAAGTCGATCCATATGATTGCTACCGGCATCTTTGAGCTGAGAAGTGCATCGCGAACCTGGCTGGCATATGGGCCCATGCCTGAGAACTCAAGGATTGCCGGGGATGGATCAGAACAAGCCTCCAGGAAATAATCCCATGCCGTCTCTTCACCAACAATTGTGCCATCAGAATATCTGATCCGGCAGCCGTCAATGGATATATATGGAAAACCGGTTTCGCCTGAGAGAGTCCGTGCGAGTGTCGTCTTCCCCGCACCGAGTGTTCCGATGATGAGAATCTTCATTTTCCCGATTGCCAGCGGCTCCAGAGATCCATCTCCTGCTTTTCCATCCCTCATCATACCATAATGCATATCTGCCTGCTCATTTCTGAGGCATCTGAATATATGAATGGAATGCCACCGACAACATTTCTTTGCCAACGATACACCATTTATAAAGAACCATGTCAATAGGAAAGAACGGTTATATAAGGGAAGCGACAACAGTGAAACAGAGTTGAATATACATGGATAAAGCGCAGCTCATGGATGTAATCCTGCAGCATCAGGAGATCTTTGCAGGAATACCTGAAGATACGATAGAGCGGGATATCGATCTGCAGAGATACATGCGTGGAAAAGAGATCGTTATCATAACAGGCATCAGGCGATCGGGAAAGAGCACCGTCCTCAAGCTCATTGCAGATCAATACCAACAACCGGATGAGAATATCCTCTTTATCAATTTTGAAGATATCAGGCTCCTCGACATCACAACAGACAACTATCATGATATCGAGAATATCGCAATAGAATTGTTCTCCCGCAGGAAGAAGACAGTATTCTTCTTTGATGAGATACAGTATGCTCCACAATGGGAGCGATGGGCAAACAACCTCCATTTCAAGGGCCATAAAGTCTTCGTCACAGGATCGAATGCAAAGATCCTGGGTGGAGAGATTGCAACATCACTTACGGGGAGGAATGTCGTTTTGGATCTCCATCCATTCAGCTTCCGTGAATTTTTACGGCTCAAAGGGATAGAGATACCGGCAGAGCAGCATCTCACCTCAGATAGAGCTTCCGAAATTGTTCATTATTTTAAGGAATATCTCGAATACGGAGGATTTCCCGAGGTATTAAAAGAGGCGAACATGGAGTTATCGGGACACTACTTCAATGACATCCTGAAGAGGGATATCGAAACCCGCTATATGATACGCGAGCAGACAGGGCTGGCACGTCTTGCCACCTACCTCGCCTCGAATGCCGCCTCCAGATTTTCATATTCAACACTGAAGAGCGTAACCGGACTGAAAAGCACAAACACAATCAGCCAGTACATCAGGTACTTCAGGGACTCATACCTCTTCTACACGCTGCCTGCCTTTTATTATTCCCTGAAGAAACAGGTTCAGGCATCAAAAAAAGTATACACGGGCGACAACAGCTTCTTAAATACCATATCATTCCGGTTTTCTGAAAATACCGGACAGAAGCTTGAAAATCTGGTTTTCCTTTATTTATTGCAGGCAAAGAAAGCGTATTCCCTCTTCTATCACTCAGGCGCATCCGGGAAGGAGTGTGATTTTCTGATCATGAAAGAACCAGCTGTCCTCTCTGCCATCCAGGTATCAGCTGATCTAAAAAACAGTGAGACAAGAAAGAGGGAGATTAGCGGGCTCCTTGATGCTCTTCATGAATATAATCTGGCGCGAGGGTATATCCTGACAATGGATAGTTATGGCCATGAGCAGATCGAAGGAAAGGATATCATCATCGTCCCTGCATGGAAGTATATGCTCTACCCTGATCTGTATCCATAGAGGGGCCAATCGATACACAAAATACCTCTCAACAACCAGATCCTCATACAAACAGTCCGGACAGAATACCCAAAATTCCCCTTCAGGTGATCCAATGCCAAAAACCCAGACCATAACCGAGATTAGCGACGGATGCGAGGTCGACTCACTCTTCCTCCTCGAAAGCATCGACATCAGGAAAAAGAAACAGGATGGAAAGTACCTCTTCGCAACTCTCGCCAACAGAACCGGCCGGATCTCCTGCAAGATATGGGGCCTGCCGGCACACTCGGCCGACGAGATCGAGGCAGTCGGAAAAAACCTTCAGCCCGGAGAGGTCTACCGGATCCGGGGCTTTGCAAAGGTCTTCAATGGCGAGTGCGAGATCAATATCAATGAAGGGATAGCAGACCTCGCTGCTCCGGCTGCCATCCAGGCATCTGAGAAGGGAGAGTTCATCTACTCGCCTGTTGATATCAGGGAGACAGCAATCGCAATCCAGAACCTCGCCGGAACGATCAGAAACGGCCAGCTCAAAATGGTCGTCTCCCTCGCCCTGATGGATGCGGGCGGCTTCTATGAGAAACCTGCCGCCAAAAAACGCCACCACAACTACCGGGGAGGCCTTGCAGAACATACCCTTGAGACGGCAACAATTGCCGTTGCCATGGCTGATGCGAAGAAAAGCTTTGGGATCGACCGCGACATCCTGATCGCCGGTGCACTCCTCCATGATATCGGAAAAGCCCTCTGCTTTGAGGAGAAGGGGATCGGGTATGCAGCCCGCCCCGAATACGATCTGATCGGCCACATCCCGCTTGGGATCACCTTCCTCACCCGGTTTAAGGACTATCTCGATGATGCCACTTACCTCCACCTCCTCCATATCGTCCAGTCACACCACGGAGACTATGGCGATGTGGAACCCAGGACACCGGAAGCATGGGCGGTGCACCTCGCCGATCTCGCCAGCGCCACCCTCAGGGAGGTGGCAGATGATGTCGCCGGGCTTGCACCCGGAGAAGGGAAATGGAAGGGGGAGAAGAGCGGTAAAGCGGTGTATAGGATATAAGGGAGGATTCTGTCAATAATTTATAGACAAGTAGTCTGAAGGCTTAAATTAACGTACATAAAAGGTGAGATGGAAAGATATGATAGAAGGCACCATATTCAATGCTAAATTTCATATGACAAAAGACACCATATGATTATACATGAGCCCCCTGGAAGATATTCGATCAGTCACGGATCTGAAACGTCACACACGTGAGATTCTTGATCACCTCCATGCAACCGGCCGTCCTGTCATACTTACTGTCAATGGGAGGGCGGACTCCATCCTGCTTGATATCAAGATATATGAAAAATATCTGGAAGCAGCGAATCTCGCACGACTGCTTATTCCGGCTGAAAAAGATGTAGAGAACGGACAGACACGCTCAGCCAGTGAATTTATACGTGAGTTCAAACGTGAAAAGCAGATATCGGGTTGAGATCACCACCGTCGCTGAACGGGATATTGAGGAGATATGGGAATATATTTCTCAGGACAACGCAGAACGAGCAACAGCATCCATCTTTGATCTTGAGAAGAGCATAGCGGGGCTCAGTACCCTTCCCTTGCGTTGTTCACTCGTACCAGAAAACGAAATTCTTGGAACAGCGTATCGCCATCTTCTCTATGGCAATTACCGTATCATCTTCAGAGTGTTCGGCTCAAAAGCGATCATTCTCCGTGTAGTACATAAGGGACGCCTGCTGGATACACGTTTTTTCTGTTAGCCAACCATTACAATCCGATTTAAAAAATGGGACTCTTCTCCAAAGTAACACGAGACCTGTCTCTGACTCGTTACCACGAATATCTGAAAGCCTGAAAATGATTAATAGCATCAAGATACATTATTGTACAGCTGTATATGATTATACAACTGTATAAACACATATCGCCACACACATGTACTGGTGTGTATTGATACACGAAGGTAAAATCCGAAATACAAGCAGAAGTAAAAGAAAATAATTGTCTTATGGAGAAGGGAAAAATGACAGCACAGAAACAGGCTGATGTAGCAACGAAGCGGGTAGCCCTCACCCCGGGTACATGGGCGGCACTCTCGAATATCAAAGAACCGGGGAAGACCCTTGGTCAAACAGTTGCTGATCTTATTGCCGAACACCAGAGACGAAAGCTTGAGTTGGATCTCGATGAAATTGATGCAACCGGCACCTTCACCTCATGGGAAGAAGCAAAAAAAGAACTTAATCTGTAAACGAGGTTCTTTGTGCAGATCAAAATCGAGGATCGTGCAAAGGAGTTCATCCGGGAACTTCCTCAAAAAGATCAACGTATCATTGGCGAACATATCGAACAGCTTATCAACCATCCACATGCCCGGGGCAATATCAAGAAGCTTCATACAAAAAAACCCCGTTGGCGCATGCATATAGCATGGAAATATACGATATTCTTTTCAGCCGATTCCGATACCATATGGATAGAAAAGATCATGACAATTGAACAGGCGCACAAGAAATATGGGAAGATCTGACAGGGAAGGAGTTTTTCGCTTATCAAAAACAGAAATCCACTTTCAGCAAACCTTTCTCCCAGGACCCCCCTATGGGATAACATGGTGCCTATGATTCAATTTCAGCCGGAGACAAAATACCGTCTGGATGCCTATAAAATATCTCCTCGCTATTTTATGCGGGTATTTTGAAGCAGATGTGGCACGGGTATCGGGGGGCGTGTGGTGAGGCAGCCCCCGAAACATTCCCGCCCCTCCCGCGGTGCATCTGCGGTCACCAGTTCAACCTCCCTGCGAAACATGTGAGGACGGGGAAGTGGAAGGGAGAAAAAGCGGTAAAGCGGTGTATAGGATATAGGTGAGGTTTCAAGGCAGGGGAGCCTACCCCCGCCGCCGTACCCTCACAGACTCCGCATGCCCATACAACCCTTCTGCCTCGGCGAGCGCCTCCACCACATCGCCGATCGCAGAAAGCCCCTCTTCGGTCAGGATCTGAACCTGTGATCGGGTGCAGAAGTGCTGGACATCGAGCCCTGAGTGAACCTTCGCATACCCTGCTGTGGGGAGGACATGGTTTGTGCCTGATGCATAATCCCCGCAGGCAACCGGGGTGTAGGGCCCAACAAAGATCGAGCCTGCATGCCCGACCTCGCTTAGAAGGGCCATCGGATCGGCCACCTGGAGCGAAAGGTGCTCAGGAGCTATTGCTTCCATCAGGCGAACTGCCTCGCTACGGGAGGATGCGATCACATACCCGGATTGTGAAAGGGCCTGCTCGATGATCTCACGCCTTGGGGCTGATGCAAGCATCCGGGCTATCTCACTCCCGACACGCTCAGCGACCCCCGCATCAGTCGTCACCAGCACACTTGCGGAATGTGGATCATGCTCTGCCTGGGCAAGGACATCGGCTGCGATATAGGATGGATCAGCCGTCATATCCGCGATGATCCCGATCTCAGAGGGGCCTGCCGGGAAATCGATCTCAACCTGGTCACGGAGGAGCATCTTCGCCGCCGTCACATAGACATTTCCCGGACCCACTATCTTATCGACCGGCCGGATCGTTTCGGTGCCGAGTGCCATTGAAGCAATCGCCTGGGCGCCACCAACCCGGTAGCATTCCGTCACCCCGGCGATATCCATCGCAACAAGGGTCAGGGAATCAGCCGGAGGAGGTGTGCAGCAGCAGATCTCAGGAACCCCCGCAACCCGTGCAGGAATGGCTGTCATCAGGACTGTTGAAGGATACGCGGCCCTTCCTCCGGGCACATAGCAGCCAACGCGGTCAAGCGGGCGTGTCCGGACACCAAGCGTGACTCCCGGCTCAACCTCCTCAAGCCAGAGGGAGCGGGACTTCTGGAGTTCATGGAACCGTGTGATTCGTGCTTCTGCTTCACAGAGCGCTTCGACGAGGCGTTCATCCACCTCTTCGTATGCCTCTTCCACCTCCTCAGGAAAGATGACCGGGGTTTCAAGCTCGATCCGATCAAACCTTTTTGTCAGATCAAGAAGAGCCAAATCACCATCTCTCTCGATCAGATCGATGATATCCCGGACTGCACCAAGAACCCCGGAGATATCACCTCGTCGCCTCTCCTTCCAGCCTGAAATATCAAGTTGGTTCCACATGTGTACCTATACACCCGGAGATCCATTGAATCTTTCCAAGAAGGAAGAATGACAGAATAAAATGAGAGAGACAGCAGAACCCCGCCTGTTATCTAACAGGAGCAACCAATACGTACCTGATGGAATGCACAGTGCTTGCAAGCGGGAGCAGTGGCAACTGCATCTACGTCAGCAACGGCACTAGTGCCCTGATCATTGATGCGGGCATCGCAAAACGGGATATCATCACAGGAATAACAGAGTCAGGCGGCGACCCTTCAATTGTCGAGGGGATCATGCTCACTCATGAGCATACCGATCATGTCCGGAGTGCCAATGCCCTTGCCCGGGCACTTAACCTCCCCCTGATCGCAACTGGTGGGACACTCCAAGCCTTCTCCTCGACCCGCCAGCAGATCAAAAACCCCCCATGCCATATCGCCTGCCGGTACAATACCACCCTGAGAGTCGGAGCATTCGAGGTTACTCCATTTGCCGTCTCTCATGATGCCATCGAACCCTGCGGATACTCTATTGCAGACGGAGACCTGAAACTCTCGATCATGACCGATACCGGGATTGTGACACCCCGAATGATGGAATTGCTCTCACAGAGCGACGGGATAGTCCTTGAATCCAACCATTGCCCAAAGATGCTTGATGAAGGGCCATACCCTGAGTACCTGAAGCGCCGGATCAGGGGGAAGAAGGGGCATCTCTCAAACAAAATGGCAGCAGAATGTCTCACCGAGCTGCATGGCTCAGCCCACACTGTCATCCTGTCGCATCTCAGCGAAGTGAACAACTCCCCTTACCGGGCTTTTGCCTCGTCACAGGAGGCGCTCGGCCTCGATATGGCCTACACCGATCTCCGGGTGGCATCTGCTGGAATCGACTGCTCCTGCATCTCACGAGCAATACGGATTCATTGAATCATGCTGTCTGAGAAAGTGGATTCATTCAATCTCCTTATTATTCAAAAATAAAGGAGGACGATTACTTCCGTTTGATTGAGACGGTAGCACCGGTGACTTCACCACAATGATCACGGAAGGGTTCGATCCCAATCAGAACCGGGAGCCTGCAACCATCACGGCTTATTAAGATGCAGTCTTTCTTAGAAGGCAATTTATGAGCAGTCCCAAAGAGCGTATCAAAGGGGCAGTCGATGGATGAACCCATTAGATCTTCAAGCACCAGAACTGAAGAGAGGTGGTGATCAGATGCCTCTTTCTGTGTCCATCCGGTGATCTCTTCTGCGGCATAATTGATCAGGAGCACCGTGCAGCCGGAATCGATGCTGATCAGCCCTTCCGGCAGAACCGGCTTTGTACTGTAGCCGTCGGTGACCTCGGAGACAAGCGCCTCCTCCACCCATTTCTTCTCTGCCATATCAATATAATGAAGGGTCTGTTCAAGCCGTGTATTCACCTTTCTAAGCTCAGTTGTGCGTTCAGCCACAAGCTCCTCAAGGTGTTCGCGATGGCATCGCAGCTCCTCTTCAATCCTTATGCGATCAGTTATATCCCTGAATATAAGCACTGCCCCGGTGAAACGACCCTTCTCATCAAGGATCGGGGTTGCAGTATACTCAATATTACGCCTGGTTCCATCCAGAGATATCAGCACCACATGGGAATTTGATCTGACTGCCTCCTGATCAATAAGAGCCCGCATAACCGGATCGGGGGCATCCTCACCAGTACTTCCGATCTCGATCTGAAAAGCAGTCCGTGAAGGCCTGCCGATCACCTGCTCCTCGCTCACACCGGTGAGATCGATTGCCACCGGGTTCATGAACCTGATAAGACCCCCGGTATCTGTTGCGATGATGCCTTCACCCATACTCCTGATCGTTGTCTTCAGCCACCGTTCACTCTCCCGGAGCCTCTTCTCCATCGAGGACTTATAGAGGGCTATCTCGATCGCAATTCTCAGATCGCGCTCCATGAAGGGCTTCAGGATGTACCCAAACGGCTCGGTTAATTTTGCCCGTGAAACCGTAGAATCTTCAGAATAGGCTGTCAGATAGACAACAGGGATATCCATTTCCTCCTTAATGATTGCCGCTGCTGCGATCCCATCCATCTCACCTTTCAGGACGATATCCATCAGGACAAGATCCGGACGGTGAGTGCGAATCTCTTCGATTGCATCCTCTGCATTGTTTGAGATGCCGGGGACACGATATCCCATCGCCTGAAGCCGGCCCTTCAGATCTATTGCAACTATCGACTCATCCTCAACGATCCAGATCTGATATTCTACCATCCCTTCACCTCCTCTCCTTATAATTCAACGGATAAAACCTGATATTGAATTCAGTACCATGATCCTGCTTCAGCTCAATTGCACCATCCAGTTGCGTCACCAGTGAGGAGACAAGGAGAAGGCCGAGTGACTGGATCTTGTCAATAGCAATACCCGCAGGCATTCCGATACCATCATCAGAGACCATCAGGCTATAGCCCCCATCACCAAGCGGGTGCATAACGATTGTAATCTGCCCTTCACGTTCATCAGGAAACGCATGCCTGAAAGCATTTGATACCAGTTCATTCAGGAGAAGCCCGAGTGGAACCGAAGTATCCGGATTTAACACCACGTCCCGGATATCAAATATAACCTGCACGTTCTTTGCATGTGAGCCATACTCTCTTCGGAGGCTCTGGGTGATCCGTGTCGTATATTCTGAAAAATCGATCCGTCCCAGCTCCTTTGACCGATATAAATGTTCATAGACATAGGCAAGTGCCCGGACCCTGTTCTGGCTGTCTGTCATATAGCCAAGGATCTTTGGATCGTCAACGAACTGGGACTGGAGTTGAAGAAGGCTTGAGATCACCTGAAGATTGTTTTTGACGCGATGGTGGACTTCACGAAGCAGCACCTCCTTCTCAGCAAGAGCCTCCTCCACGAGAAGCCGGGAGGATACGGTATCAGACACCCTTGATACGCTGATAAGTATATATTCACGGAAATCGAGAGCGAACGGCCGTGGCTGGATCAGGTACTCTGCACTCACACCAGAAGCATCACGGAGCAGCTGGGTAAAGCCATCCCTCTCCTCCATAACGGCATTCCTGATCTTCTGTTCAAATATCCCTCGTGACTGTTGTGAATCGGCCCCAGTCTGAAGAATGGATACAAGAGGAATGGACATATCCAGGCCACTCCTGCATCCGAGTAATTTTGAGAGTGAAGCATTAATAGCAATAACAGACCCTGTCCTCTTCTCGAATACTAGCATACCGCAGGGAGAACGCATAAACAATTGAATACATAAATCTTCGTGCATAGAGATCACTCATCTCCAATTTTCAGGACATGCATCGCAAATCTGTCAATGACCGGCATTATTGCCTGCATACTCCTCTTCTGCCGTAACAGATCACCAGAAAATGCATCTGCTTCAAGATATGACAACAACTCCATAATATAGCCTAGCCTCGGATACAGCTCACAGAAGCGTTCTCGGCTCCTGATCACCTCATCATGATTCATCCGGAGGAATGCATTTGCATACTCAAGAAGATGTATGAGATACGGGGGGATTCCCCGGATGATCGCAAGTTTTCCAAACCGGTAGAAGACCTGCCTCTTCCCGGTGATAACCGCCAGTTTAAAACCATAATAGACAGGTTCCATACCATCAGGCATCACTTTCACCATCTTCCTGAGGATAGCAGCAGCAGACTCAATTGATTCTTCTGCAAGTGCCTTTGAAAACGCCCGCCTGAGAAACCTGATATCATCCGGGAATGCAGACAGGGCATCATCCAATACCCGGGCATAATGGAGGCTGTCAGCATCCCGCTCCGCTTTGGCAAGTGCAATCTCAGGAAACCAGGCTTCATAAGGGAACCATTCCCGTACCTGTTCATAGACATTCCAGAAGACAGAGTCGAGGAGGGCTTCTTCATCTTCATTCAGGAGTTGGTGAGCGGAGAGAGGGGGGCGGCGATCAGCAAGAGAGAGTATCTGCTGCCTTGCAGAGAGGAGCATCTCCGAAGGCGAATAATCCGGCTCTATCTGCCCTTCACTGCGAGGCTGCAATCGATCCAGCTGAAGATAGCAATAGGCTATGGCAACACCGATCAGGGGATCAGTGTTCCTGTACTTCTTCAGGAGCATTACTGCATCCTGGTACTGGCCTCTCCCGATTGCGTGAAGTGCCGATATGAGATCAAGGCCCCCCCTTCCACCATTTCGTTTGTGTTCTGCAAGCACCTCACCAAGCAGTTTATTATAGGAAGGCTCAGGTTCATGCGGACTCGTCCGGAAGATCTGGCATGCAATCTCATCCAGAAAAAAGTTAAAATCAGGATCCGGCAGACGAATCGGACCTTCTTCAAGAGCTGAAACAACATGGCTGAAGAAGACCGGAAGAGAGCGATCTATCGCATCAATATTATCGTCAATATATACAAAGAAGCGTTCTTTCATCAGTTTCAGATCACCATCCGGCAGCTGATCCGAAACGAATCCCTCTTCCATACAAGAGAGATCACTTCACTCTGTTATATCACTATTGCTCTTTTTCCTGCTGCATGCCAGAATCCTGCGGATGCCCGGATCGCAGGTATCGCTCCTGAATCTGCGCAAGCATCTCAATCTCATCCATCCGTTTATCATCACGAATTCTGATAAAGCGTGGAAACCTGAGGGCATACCCGGATGCATAATTCTGGCTCTTCTGGATCTCTGAATACCCGACCTCAAAGATGATCCCGGGTTCGAAGACCACCTCCTTACCAGTTGTACTAATGACCCTGTCTTTGAAGAGATCATAGAGGATACCGAGCATCTCATCATTGATCCCGGTTGCAACACGGCTCACCGGATGGAGAGTCCCTTGATCATCCTGGCAGGCGAGGAGGAACGAACCGAAATGGTGGGCACGCCGCCCTTCGCCCCATTCACCCCCGATCACTGCCAGATCAATAGTCTCGACCTCGGGCTTGCATTTCACCCAGTGCTTCCCCCTGTTTCCTGGGATATATGGAGAGCCGGGCACTTTCAGCATGATCCCCTCATGCCCCTCCTGGAGTGCAGCATGATAGAACTCCCTGAGTTCGTCTGGGTTTTCCGATTTGATTTGTGGAGCGATGTACCCGCTCATCACGGATTCGAGATGGATGCGCCGTTCCGAGAGGGAGAGATCGATCAACCCAACGCCGTCACGATAGAGGATATCGAAGACGAAGGGAACCATACGTATCTGATCTACATGGGCGGAAACATCATGTTTCCTCCGTATCCTTCGGAGCACCGTCTGGAAGGGCATCGGCTTTCCATTCTCGATGGCAACCACCTCGCCATCAAGAATCACATCGCCAGATACTGCCTCTTTCAGCTGATCGGCGATATCAGGAAGCGCTGCGGTGAGATCTTCAAGTCTCCGGGAATATATGGCAATCCGGCCTCCGGAGCTGTGAAACTGGAACCTGCTCCCATCATATTTGTACTCCGCACAGACCTCGCCTGACACGGCAACCATCTCCTCAATCGATCCTGCCTGGGCGAGCATCATCTTCACCGGGCGGAAAGGCTCGATCTTAACATTCAGGAGGGCATCGGGGTCAATGGACGCGATCTTTGCAACCTCACCGAGATCATTCATCACCTGGTGCGCCCTGTTGACAGAATCGGGACTGACAGAGAATGCAACCGCGATCGCATCCCTCACACTTCCTTCCCCAACACCAATACGGAGCTCCTCAAGCATCAGCCGTGTGAGGTACCGCCCTTCAAGCGGTGATGCATTCGAGTAGAGAAGCCGGGCATTCCTCAGTTTCTCCTTCTGGGATTTTGAACCGGCGGTATCAGCCATCCTTATGAATGTTGCGTAGACATCTCCAAGAGTGAGCTCTTCAGCAAAGAGACTCGTCTGGGTCTTCTCTTTCAGAAGGAATTCAACAGCTGTCCCCGCATCTCCGGTCCTGTTTACAAGGCTAATCACATCGTTCCGTTTCCGCCCCGCCACATAGGCAACCGCATCATAGAGGAGGTTTGGCCCGATCCCAAGATGGGCCGAACTCCAGTCAGGAAAGATCAGTCCGCGGATGAACCGGACAAAAATCGGAAGATCCTCTGCTGTAAGACCGGGGAGGAGTTCCGCGATGAGATCCCGCATCTCAAGCCGGCTTGCGAGCTCTTCTATCTTCTCACACCAGAGGGCAAACTCAGAAAAGAGCATTGAATCAGGTATACCTCTTTTCTGATCGTGAATCAAGGTATTGTTTTGTTCCCGTGCCACCTTCAGACAAAGTCGGCAAAAGTCCGCTGGGATCGGAGATCCCGGATCAATTCAGAGCGGCCCTGCCAGAAAGACGACCCGAGCAATGCTGTGGCCATCGCCTCCCCGGCCTGAAGATCGGCACAGGGAACCGGAGGAGATTTCAGAGCAGCCCGGGTTGCCTCCCGGATCACCCAGGTCCCAAGCGGCGCCCAGTAATCACCTGAGATATCCCGGATAACAACCACACGTGCGCTCCTCCCTGTCATGGCAAGATATTCGAGAACAGCAAGGCGTGCCGAGTAATAAGCCCCTGCAATTGGTGAATACCGCTGCTTCTTCCTCTTCTCCCCATCAACAACGACCACATCCTCTTTACCCCCCCAGAGCGAGTTAGTCTGCCACCGTTCGATCATCTCAAATGCAAAGTCCGGGGAAGGGAGCAGAAGCACCACGATCCTGTTGCCATAGAGGAGGGCAGAGTGAACAAAAATTTCCTGAAGAGGGAGCAGCCGCTCAACCCGCTTCCTCAGGTCTTTTGATACCATGTCATCGACGGCAGTGATCGCCCACCGGGTCGGCACAAACCTCCGTTTCGAACCAAGGAGCCCGGCTGTAAGGAGGCTTGTGATCCGGTAGACATCGATCCCATCCAGAAAGAGTGCAGATGCAGCCTCAGTCGCGAGCACTTCCGTGTCTGAGGTGTACCGGTCAACGGCAGGCTCAACAACGGCATTATCAAGGACAGAGACGTGTGAGAGTTTGCCACAAAGGCCAATCGGTGCCACAGTTCCGTCAAATGAGAGATCGTAGCGGATCGGTTTTTCAAACCTTGCTTCCACATCAAGAGGCCTGCTTGAGAGGGCGACCTCCTGTGCCTTCTGAAGGACATTTTTTACCGGCTGGGAACCCCGGATCGTCTTTGACCTGATGCCGACAATCTCATCCATACCAAGGCCGCGGGCAATCCAGTCGGTAGGTGTGTCAGATTCTCGGAGCAGGAGCGGCCCCCCGACAACACGGGGATACCCGCTGCTTCCAATAAAGATCGATGGTGACGGCCCCATGTATTCGGATTGTGGCTTTTCATCCGTCAATGCATAGAAGCGCTGCATAATCGGACATTTCGGGAGGCCGCAGAGCCCCTTTCCCTTGCATTCAGCACACCGTATCACCGGAGATCCCTCACCACACGAATTGAATCCGAATATGCTTCAAGCAGGAAAGCAACAAGCTCATCCCAGCAGATCTGGTTCCCCTGTGGGAGAGATGCAGCAATCTCGCGACCAATCTGATCATCTGTTCCAGAGAGAGTGCAGGTGATAACAGAACCCGGGGCATAGACTTCGGGAACAACACAATCACCGTCCCCGTCGGTGATTCCAAGGATCGGGACACCCATCACAGCACCGATATGCCCACAGACGGCAGTGGTATCGTCCCCGATAGACAGAATACCGCAGGTATCGGGGGTGATTATCCTGTAGATGGTGATCCCTGCGTGATCGATCGTCTGCACGCTGCCACAGGGAGGAGCAGTTCGCACGGGATTTTCCGGAGAGGCAGTCCTGATCCAGCCGCTCTTGCACCATGCCCGATCCAGAGGCGGGCAGCCTATGGCGTTCAGCTTCTCGATCCCATGGAGCTTCAGGCGGATGCCGCTCACAGGCATAAGAATACCATCCTCACAGGAGATCACCACCTCTTCCGCAGTCGCATATCCGATCGTGATACCCTCGACCATCACAGGCTCACCGGGAATGCAACCGCAGATCCTCCTCATTGACGGTTCATCCTGGCTGGAAGATACGGTTCTCACAACCGGAAAACCGAGACGGGTGCTGATTGCTTCTGCAACCGCGCGATCCCCGCCATCCCAGAGATAACAGGTCTGATCCGAACATTCGATATGTATCAAGCCACGGCCATTTCTGATCCTTGAGGCAACGATCTCGCCAAACCGCCTACCGGAGGCTGGAGTCTTGCCGCGATTGACAAGTACGCATATACCATCTATTTCATTTATAACAACAGAAGGGGGGGCATCAGCATAGGTAACAGGTAGTCCGCTCTCAGCAGCAGCTGTCCTTCCCATGACCCCGGCAACAATACACCTGATCGGGGCAAGCGCATGATAGATCCATGCCGCATCCCCTTTATCAAAGACGAAAGGGCCATGAAAGATACATATAAGGTGCAGAGGATGCATCTCAAGAGATATTACATTGAAAGGAGATAGGATCTTGGTTTAGTATTACATAAAATATGAAAAGTATTAACTAATACGAGTTGCAATACTATTTTGTCCCATCAGGACACACCATCCAGACCGGGCGCGTCAATTCATGGCACGTCCCACACCTTGGCAATGGGAGGTGCCGGCACCCAGGCGTACCGTCATCTCCTCATCATCGGCATGTACGCACCCGGCACCATTCCTTTTTCCCACAACTGTTTTCAATTCCCGGCGATACATAGAGATGCAGGAATCGGGGAGGTTGAAGTGATGACAGGTGATACACTCAGAAAGTTTGTGATGCCGGAAGTGATCTTCGGGGAAGGAGCACGGAGGCAGGCAGTCCACTATCTCGATAATCTTGGGGTTGCCCATGTTCTCATCGTTACGGATCCCGGAGTTATCCGGGCCGGATGGGCATCAGAGATTGTATCTGCTGCAGAATCCGAAGGAATATCCGCCACAATCTTCAGCCAGGTTTCTGAGAATCCCCGCACCACAGAGGTGGATGCAGGCACAGGCATGTATCGTGACAACGGGTGCGATGGTATCCTTGCAATCGGCGGCGGCAGCCCGATGGATTGTGCAAAAGGAATCGCCATCCTCTCTACAAATGGCGGTATTATTCAACACTATGAAGGGGTTGACCAGATCCGCCACATGGGCCCCCCCCTCATCTGCATCCCGACGACCGCAGGCAGTTCTGCCGATGTGTCTCAGTTTGCTATCATCACCGAAGAGGAGAAGGCGAGGAAATTCGGGATCATCAGCAAGACGATTATACCTGATGTCTCTCTTGTCGATCCCGATCTGTTATCGACACTCCCGGAAAGATTCATTGCGTACTGTGGATTTGATGCCCTAACCCATGCGATTGAGGCATATGTATCAACCGGCAGCTCAAGCCTGACCGATCTTCATTCCCTTGAGGCAATACGTATGATTACTGCTGCGCTGCCCATTGCATACAGGGAGAGGGACAACAGGGAGGCAGCACGCCTGATGATGCTTGGAAGCCTTCATGCAGGACTCGCCTTCTCAAATGCAAGCCTCGGGCTCATACATGCGATGGCACACCCAATCAGCGGACTCTATGATCTTCCGCATGGCGAGGCAAACTCCCTTCTGCTCCCGGCGGTCATCCGTTATAATTATCCATTCGCACAGGAGCGGTACGACACAATCGGTGAGATCCTCGGATTATCATCTGCTGATCGGAACCCCTTCGGAGCAGACGCGATCATCAGCAGATTAAAGGAGCTTGCAGGAGAGGTTGGCATAACAGGAACACTTGGCGATCGGGGAGTGCTCATGAAAGATATTCCGGTACTCTCGGATAATGCCGTTTTGGATGGATGCATCGTGACAAACCCGCACCTGCCAACAGGTGAGGAGGTAAGGCAGCTCTATGAATCGGCGCTCTGAGAAGACGCTGGAAGAACAGCTGAGGCTCCGTGAAAAGATCCTCGGACTGGGAGAAACCTCCTTCAGAAAGAGCTACTATCCGGAGTTACGCGTCCGTCTTCTTGAGCTTGAGCGTTTTCGGTTTATTCTTGATCAGATCAGTGTTGGTATCATCATTATTGATCCAAAGACCGACACCATCGTCGACCTGAATCAAGAAACCTGCCACCTGCTGAAAAAACAGCAGAAAGAGCTCCGCAACATGCAGCTTCGTGGGAACCCGGACAATTCAGTCGCCTGGTATGCCAGGGTGCAGGAGTCTGATGAAGGCATGGTAATCATCGATAATCTCCCGTCAGACAACGGGGAGCCGATGGCACTTGAGATAACGATGCATCATGCGATCTTTGGTGGAGAAGAATACAGAATCGCGATCATCCGCGACATCACCAGGCAGCGGTCAGCGGAGCGGACATTGATTAGGACAAAAGATATGTTCGAATCGGTTATTAGGATCAGCTCCATCCAGCATGCACCTGAAGACGATATCCTCTCTGCTGCCCTCAGGGAAGCAGCGGCACTGACACAAAGCAGTGATGCATACTGTGCAATCCTCTCGCCGGATGAGAGCTTCTTTTCCATCTCCTCATCCTTTGATGAGATCCCTGCAATGGAAAGATTGTCCCGGGCAGATAAGAATGGCCCATGGGAGCGTGTAATCAGAGAGGGCATACCGATCATCGGTGAAAACCCTGAAGGTATGTACCTCCCAATCTCAGAAGGAGAGCGCGTTGTTGCGGTCATCTCCCTGAAGGGCAAAGAACGCCCATATGATGAATTTGACCTCCGCGTTGCCACCTACCTGGGTGAGTCGCTCTGGCAGATCCTCCTTCGCCGCCGGGCAGAAGAGAAGCTCCGGGAACTAAATGAACAGCTTGAGGAACGGGTGTTCGAACGGACACATGAACTGGCCACCCTGAACAATGAACTTGAAGCCTTCACCTACTCGGTATCTCATGACCTGCGAGCACCCCTCAGGAGTATCAACGGATTTTCACTCGCGATCCAGGAGGATTATGGTGATGAATTATCTGGCGAGGCTGTTGAATATCTTGGACGGATTCGATCGGCATCAGAGAGAATGGGAACTCTGATCGATGATCTCCTGCTCCTCTCACGAATCTCACGGGCAGAGCTCAGGCGCCAGGAGTTCTCACTCTCGGATCTGGCACATGAGGTGATAAATGAGATTCAAGAGCAGGAGCCGCGTGAACACGCTACGGTGACGATCGAAGAGGGTATTGTCGTTTCCGCAGACCGGGGGCTCATGCGGAGCGTTCTCTGGAACCTCCTCTCGAATGCCTGGAAGTTTACCAGCAGAAAGGATTCGCCGGAGATATCGTTTTATTCGCAGAAGGATGGAGAGAAGACCACCTATATCATATCCGATAACGGGGATGGTTTTGATATGGCATATGAAAAGAAGCTCTTCCTGCCCTTCTCCCGGCTCCACACAACTGATGAGTTCCCCGGAACAGGAATCGGCCTTGCCACAACAGCCAGGATCATTCAGAAACACCATGGCGAGATACATGCCGAAGGAAAGATCGGTGTGGGTGCAACCTTTTATTTCACTCTCGGCACAAAAGAAGTAACAGAATATGAATGAACCTGTGATCTCAAAAGGTACCATTCTGCTCGTTGAAGATAACAGAGATGACGAGCTTCTGACCCTGAGGGCTTTTTCGAAAAACAGGATTGCCAACCCAATCGCTGTATGTCGCGATGGACAGGAGGCGCTCGACTACCTCTTTGCCCGTGGCTCATATGCAGAGAGGCGGCAGGAGGATCTTCCTGTGATTATCCTCCTCGATCTCAAACTCCCAAAAGTTGACGGGCTTGAGGTACTCAGGGAGATCAGGAGTGAGGAGAAAACACAGCTTATTCCTGTCATTATCCTCACCACATCGATTGAAGATGAAGATGTGATCGGGAGCTACAAGCTCGGTGCCAATAGCTATATCCGGAAGCCTGTTGATTTTACCGAATTTGTTGAGGCGGTGAGAACCCTCGGAAATTACTGGCTGCTCCTGAACACAAACCCGTTGCCGGGGACACCATAATGGAATCTACGCTCCGTGTGCTCATTGCCGAAGACACCGAGGATGATGCGCTCCTCCTCATCAGGGCACTGAAAAAAGGTGGATATGCCCCGGATATGGTCAGAATATGGACCAGGGAGAGATTGCATGAGGAGCTTCATACCAGGGAGTGGGATATCATCCTCTCAGATTACCATATGCCGGGTTTTGGCGGGGAGGAGCTGATATCAATCGTCAGGAAGGAAGGGCTTGACATACCCATCATCATCGTATCCGGTGCCATCGGTGAAGAGGCGGCAGTCGCCCTCGTGAAATCAGGTGCAGACGATTATGTGATGAAGGACAATCTCATCCGCCTTGCTCCATCCATCTCCCGTGCATTAAAAGAGGCGATCGATCGAAAAGAGAGGAGGCGGGCAGAAGAAGATCTCAGAGATTCCGAGGAACGGTACAGAAACCTGGTCAGGCAGATATCTGAGGGAATCCTCATTATTGACAGGAGTACAGGAACGATCATAGAGTCTAATGAGATGGTCTCAGGGATACTTGGATATACCGGGGATGAGATTTTATCGATGTCTATCGATGATCTGTTACCTGGCTGCTTAATCCTCTCTGGAACAGCTGATCGCATTGAAAGTACAATCCGGCGAAAAGAAGGAGAAGAGAGAGAAATAGAAGTGAGCATAAGCCGGATAGCAATGAAAGGCTATCCCAATGCGGTCTCGGCTGTGATCAGGGATATCACCGAGAGGAAGGTAGCAGAGCGGGATCTGAGGATCAAGCAGGCAGCAATCGTCTCTTCAATGAATGGCATCATCATCACGAATCTCACCGGGGACCTCACATTTATGAACAGGTCCTTCCTGGAAATGTTTCATCTTGGCTCCTGGAAAGAGATGTACCAAAAACAGATTGGTGAACTGACACATGACAATCTCACTTTTAGCGTCCTCTTCTCCGAAGTGATGCAGAAAGGAAGATGGTCGGGTGAGATGGAGCTTGTGAGGCGGGATGGTTCGACAATCTCCATATTCTGTTCTGCTAACCTTGTGCTGGACAATCAGGGTATGCCGCTCTGTTCTATCTTTATCTGTAATGATATCACGGATAAGAAAGAACTTGAACGCAGCCAGATACAGGCTTTTCTCCAGATTGACCGGAATATCGAGCAGTTTGCAATCCTAGCCGATCATATCAGGAATCCGCTCCAGGTGATCCTCGGCTATTCCGCCCTTTCAACGGACGATACAACCGATGAGGTTGTGAAGCAGGTGGACAGGATCAATGAGATCATCAAACAGCTCGATCGTGGCTGGATCGACTCGGAAAACGTTAGGAAATTCCTCAGAAGGCATTACAACATCGGTAGTTTTGAGGAACCCGGGTATCTCACTCGATGAGGAGGAGGGCAACCGAACGGATATCTCCGTGCTCAATCTTTCCATATTCATATCCCGCACAGGGGATCGGCTGAATATCCCATCCCACCTTTTTCGCCGTGGCAAAGACATCCATCCCGACAGATTCCATACTCGGCCGGACACGATCCATCTGTCTGCAGGATCTCCTGATACTCTCATCAACCGGACCCTCCCATTCCTCCACAACACATTCATCACAGAAGATGCAGGGATATGCCCCAAATCCAAAGGCCTTGTAGTAGCCGTCATAAAATGCCATCTTCTCAAGCTTCCAGACCGCATCCCAGATCCAGAGTATCATCTCCCGGTAGAAGGGATGGAAATCAAGTGGTATATCCTCAGGATGGATCTTGGGATGGGCGGGGTCACCATCAAACCTGAGAAGGAGTGCGGTTCTGTATCCAAGGAGAATACGACGCATATCTTCTGGATCCGGGGTATATGGCGGACAACTCAGGTGCTTTCCATACCCTTTGCACCCGAAACGGCATTTCATCCTGACCCAGTCTGAAACAACGATATCCTCAACCGGGATAACCGCCGGAAGAACTCCCATCTCTTCTGCATATGATGAGAGGAGGCTAATCTCATCGTCAAGGCTACGTACAGCCATCTCACTTCACCTGAGGTGGACTATGCGGAAAAGATGATAAATATTGTTATCAAGTCTGCTCGTTTCCAAGAGGCACATACCCGCGCTGGAGCAGAGCCCTGTCAATGATCTGCCGTGATGAGCAGAGTTTGCATGTCCGGAACTCTCCGACCCGTACGACCCGGATATCCAGCCCCTCTCTCTTCAGCTCTGCTTCAAGATCTTCGGAGGTGAACCGCTGGTTGAACCCTATGGTGATGATATCGGGTTTGATCTCCCTGATGGGACGAAATTTATCTGTCAGATCTCCAAGAACAGCATGGTCGACAGGCTTCAATCCAAGCACCATAGCAAGCCGCTGATCTTCAGGGATGATCGGCTTTGGCTTATGTTTCACATTCTGCTCGCGCGCAACAATGACATATAACTCGTCCCCAAGCGCCCGTGACTGCTCCAGATAGAAAAGATGGCCGGGATGGATGATATCAAAAGTCCCGGTTGCAACAATCCGTGTCAAATCAGATCACCTCAAGGCTGCGGCGTAATCCATCCCGTGAAAAAGCCTGCCAGTCGTCCGGGCCATATGGGTATCCGAAGATAAGGTGGCAGGAGCCAAAGCGGGGGAAGAAGCCGATATCAGCATCAGAGGGTACGATAACACCATTTGGATGGCTGTGGGCGCTGCCTGAAAAGGACATTCCAAGCGGGACCATATCGGTGAGAATTGAGGCGCTCCGCTCATCGAGGCGGGTGCCGGGGAGGAGGTTGATGCCGGATAAGACCCCGTTTTCTGCATCTAGGAGAGCCACAAACTCATGCGGGTGCTGGCTCTTTGCCATCTCAATAAGTGTAGAGAGCGTATCGCTGCTGATGGCATGGATCATCATCTCTTAATTTCTTTCTCACAGGACACTATGAAAGCTATTGAGATGATAAAGTGGTTTCTTCCCACTTCACAACAAATGAATCCCTGATGGGAAGCAAATGTACGGAAGGGGAAGAGCAGGACAGGCAGTTTCTGATCGACGGCATTGCCATCACCTATTCTTTTTTGGTTAACAGGCGGAGAAAATACCCATGCATCATTTCAAAAGATGATGGAAGGCTCCTCCTGGAAGCTCCCGTTCCTATGACAGAAAAGGCAGCCAAACGGTTTCTGGAGGCAAACGAAGCCTGGATTGTCTCGGTCTTTCAGAAGAATGATAAAAGCGGCACATTCCGTAATGGAGCCGTGGCACTTGACGGGGAAGAGATACCCTATTACATCACTATCAACAGGAAGAGGAAGCGGATTGCCATCACCATCCGGGATGATCTCGGAATCGAGATCCGATCCCCGGTTCTGCTCACCCCTGAAGAGGCCAGAAGATCGATCGAAGATGTATCAGCATGGATTCAGAAGATCCGTTCGAAGAAGAGGATCTGGCGTGAGAATATGCTCTCCAGACAGTATGCGGAGGATGAGACGATCCCATTTCAGGGAAAGGCACTCTCGATCAGGCAGATGGAATCTGGCAGTATGTTTTCTGCATGGATCAGGGGAGATGAACTCTGGATAAACCTCCCTCAGGGAAAAAAACCTCATGAGTCGCTTCCCATGATCCGTCAGGCGGTGATGAACTGCTATGCCGATGAAATCCTTCCGGTTGCCAAAGAAATTGCACAACGATCGGCTGATGCGTTAGGTGTCACCTGCCCACGGGTGCGTTTTGGTTATCAGAAACGGCGGTTTGGATCATGCACTCCAGGGAACGGGATCATTATCAATCTCAGGATTGCAATGGCGCCACCGCAATACCTGGAATATACCATCATCCACGAGGTCTGCCACCTTGTGGAAAGGAACCATCAGGAGCGGTTCTGGGATCTGGTGGCATCCCTGCTCCCTGCATACAAGGAACTCCATGACTGGCTCCAGAGAGACGGGATGCAGTACTGCTTCTGAGAGATGAGGATGGAAAGTGAAGGGGAATGTACCTCAGAAGAAACGCCGTCTTTTACTCTCCACATCACCCTTCATCCCCGGCAGGCCATCAATTGTCTGCCTGATTCCTGGGAGGCGTCGCTGGATAAGGTTCCAGACGAGCCTGAGATCGGTTCCATAGCAGGGTGAGATCATAGCAGGTAGCGCTTCCAGAGCATCCCAGGGCACAGTCGGTGATATTGCCTTGTTCTCTTTAGGGATACATGCAGAGAGCATGCCGATTGTCCTGAGATGCGAGAGGACAGCGTTACTGGTCTTTGCATCCGAGATGAAGACTTCATAGATGATTCCGCGGCATAAAAGCTCGATATCAGCAATCGATCTGGCGATCTCCTTCTGAAAGAGGATCACCTGCGTAGCTGTCAGAGGTTCTGCCTGCATGATACAGGGTGTGAGTTCATCCCGCAAACCCTTCAGGGAGATCAGGGAGACCTTCTGGCCTGCCATCTTCTCAATAAAACAGCTGAGGGCGGCCATATCAAGAAGATCACGATCCTCGGAGAACGCGGCGACCACGTGGAGCGCGTCATCGCCAGGTATGGGCGGAGTAAAGACACCAAGCTGCGTCACCCCGAAAGAGGAGGACATCTCGGCTTTCAATCCTTTCAGAATGGAGACAACCTCCTTTCTCGATCGCACCTATGCCTGCCTCCGGGTATTCATAGTACTATCTTCAGTAGATATGACTATTTAGGATCACCTATTTTTTTCCCATATCCTGAAGGAACCGATTTTTCGGGGTTTCGGAGAGAGGAGTAACAAACGCCTCCATCTCTTTTTTTCGCCTCATATCCCTTACCCTGGACAGTGATAAAATCATGCGCAGGGAGATGAACAAAAAGAAGAGCAGAATAACTATTGCCGCTGTTAGAAGTATATACACGATGAGATCAGGATTATATGAAAGGTACATATAATTATGTTTACCTTGCAGTGCTCAGATATAGTTCTTTCCAGAGGGATCCGGCGGCGCACCCCCCTCAACCGCTCACCGTGGCAGGCGGCTGATCCTGCCTGCATAGCGGGTCAGCAGAATGGAGAGGAAGAGAGCAAGGGCAAGGACGCCTGAGAGGACAATCCAGTGAAGAGATCCGATTGTTCCGACTGCCAGCCTGACTATGAGATTTAAGGGATTGTAGGGAACCGACATCGCAATGATGATCATCACCACAACCGCGGTTGAGAAGATGAACTGTGCGCTCGTCCTCTCACGATAATGGAGCGCACAGAATGCCCCGATTATGATCAGGATAAGCGATCCGCAGATGACATGAAGCAGAATCTCAAGCGGGTGCTGCACAACAATACCATTTGCCGCCAGAAGTGCAAGCCATGCCCCTGACTGGATAGGCACGATCGCTATACAGGCGAGTATCTTCCCCCAGAGCATCTCCCCATAGGTGACAGTCGTCGAAAGAAGGGTCTCAAGTGTTTCAGACTGATATTCTTCGGTGATGAGATCGATGATCAGCGCTGCCGAGATGATCGCGGGCATGAAGACGAGGAGCGGAATTAAGAGAGCGAATACGAACTCGAAATAGTTTGATCTCCCTCCGGAATCCGGGAAGTTCAGCCGTATGGGGTTCAGTGTCAGCCTATCTGAACGTAGGGTCCTGAGTTCCTCCTCGTAGGCAAGAAACGCCTCTTTCATCTTCACCTCAACAATCGCCGACTGTATATCATTCTGGAGCATGTAGAGGGTTACCAGAATGGGACCTTCTGCGTCAGGGGGAGTATCCGGGACAAAGACCACGGCCGAGAGCTGCCGTTCTTTCAAAGAGGCAATTGCAGTGTTCAGATCCATCCCGTATGCCCTGAGATCACGCCGACCATCGATGATCGAATAAAGATCGCCATCAGACCCTACATATCCGATTCCATACTCAACACCCTGGTACCCGGAGAGTGCATTTGGATCGTACATCGTTGTCAGCCCGACCATCAAAAATGATGAGAAGAGTGCAATGAAGAGCTGAAGGAGGATCGCAAAGACGATCGTCTTCTCTGCATAGATCCCAAAGAGTTCTTTTTTTGTGACGATCAGGACATTGTTGCTCTTCATACAGTGATCACCCCGATGACAGTAAGATTATAGACCACATGGATGATGGTGGCAAGAGCAATGCCCGGCAGATACCATCGGAATCCTCCACCCTTAAGAGCGACAGCGACGACTGCGAGACACCCTGCATGGAGTAAGAACGGCATCCAGAGCACCTGGAGAGAGAGGAACATGATACTTCCAAACACAGACTCCGAGACCTGTGCAATTGTTGCAAAGAGGAGAAGCTTCTCTCCTGCAAGAAAACCAACTGCTGTGGCGGCGGATCCGAAGATTGCATGACGCCAGGTGAGGCCGCCAGGGAGGATTTTTGCCAGTGCATAGATTCCGACTGACTTTGCCACCTCCTCTGTGACAGCGGCATATCCGATCAGGAGGAGGAGGGAGAGCGGCATCGGGAGGTTGAAGAAGAGGACGAGGCCCATCAGCTGCACCATGAAGACAAACGGGATAACAAGACCCCCAAGCAGAAAGAGTGAGATGAGCGGGTATGTCTTCGATATCCCCGCTGATATGAACTCGATTGTCCGGGGGATCAGGCGGTGAAGGGAGAAGAGCCGCTCCTCATTGAAGTTCACGGCACCAGCATAGAGGAGGATGCCGCTAGTCAGGTAGAAGAGGCTCGTTGAATAGAAGTAGTCTGTCAGGGTAAATGGATCGCCCTGGATCTCAAGAACGATCAGGGTGAGTGGAGATATAAGCGAGACTATGTGAACATTGGCAAAGATGCTTGGGAAGAAGAGGTATGACGTGGCGATGGTTGAGAAGAAGATCGAGAGGAAGGAGAGTTCCTTGAAGCTACGAGCGAGCATGCCAATGACGAGAGCCGCAGAGAGGAAGAAGAGGATCACCGGGATGAGCGGAAGGATGGTTTTTGGGGGGAGGGAGCTGATCATGATGAGAAGGATGGATATTGCCAGCATCATCACGAAATAGGGGAGCGCCTTTCCGAGGATGATGGCTGAGGGACGGTATGGGGCTGAGAGAAGGACCTCGCCTTTCCGTTCGATCCGCTCGTTCATGATACTCATCATGAAAAACTGGGACGTGAAGTAAAGTGGGAATATGAAGACGAAGATCAGGATGATCGAGTCGAAGGGGAGGGGCGGGGCAAGCTGATTTGGTGTCCTGAATGAGCCAAGCTCAGAATCAGAAGCGATAAGCTGAGTGTACCTGCTCACGGTGTCATCCTGTGCAGCAGCCCGTGAAATTCCGGATCTCAGCTGATCAGGCTCATAGGGAACAGATGCTTGTGGTGTAGCAATAGGAAGGATTGGGCCTGACGGCTGCGGCGCATCCGTCTGCGGGAGCGGGGAGATACGCTGTCCGCTCTGTGTTGCAGAAAAGTCTAACTCGCTCCTCTCATAGATGCGATCGATCCAGAGCGGATATGCTGCATAGAGATCGGGCTCCTGAACGTTCATGAAAGCAGAGTAGCTCTCAAATACCCGTTCAAGCGAGGTGAGCGCGGCACGCCCCTTCTCAGTATCCTGGACATAGACCTCGCTCCCAAGGATGATGATATCATAAAAGAGCCGGTTATTCAAAAGAGATGCCCCGGAATCGATAAAGACCATGAACCTGGGATCCTCTGCGATCACCTCCCCGGCAGGTACGTTGTCTGTACCAAGCCGGTATATCCCATCCTGGATATGGATGCCACGCTCGGCTGCAAGGCCCGACGCAGCAATAAGGAGAACAAAGAGGATAATTGCGGCGGGCAGGATACCCCTGCCCATCGTGGAGAGGGTACGCAAAAGCTCCCACCGTGCCACAACAGCGATCTGATGGAGATACCCTATCCTCATGCACGCCTACATAGGACATTTCTTCTATAAAAGAGTCGGCATCAGGATATTGGCAGAACCTGGAATTGCGATCCATTCTCCCGATACAGTGGATCTGCACTGCCAGCAGCCAGGGTATTCTTCCGGCACTCTTAATATATCCGGAGGATGATCGTTTCAACATGATCCATGCCCGCAATATTCAAAAGGAGTTTGACTCGTTTGTCGCCCTGAAAGGAGTTGACTTTGATATTGATAAGAACGGGATCTTCGGGATAATCGGGCATAACGGGGCAGGTAAGACGACACTCCTGAAGATATGTGCAGGGCTGCTCACCCCCACATCAGGCACCCTGGAGATCGATGGGATCAATGTCATTGCAGATCCAAATGCGCTGAAGGAACGGCTCGGGTACCTGCCTGAAGAGTCACGCCTGTATGATACGATGACGATATCCTCGTACCTGTCATTCTTCGGGGAGATCTATGGCATGCCCCGGAGGGAGATTAAACTGCGATCTGAGGAGCTCCTCTCCTCACTGAACCTTGACGATGAAGGCAAAAAGCTCGGGGAGCTCTCAAAAGGGATGCGGCGGAAGGTTGCTATCGCACGCTCACTCCTCCATGACCCGACGATACTCGTCTATGACGAGGCAACATCAGGCCTCGATCCGATGAGCTCACGGTTTATCACCGGGTACTTCAGGAAGCTTCGTGATGAAGGGAAGATGATCATCATCTCTGCACACAACCTCTTCCAGGTGGAGGAGATATCAGATATCGTGATGATACTCTCCGAAGGTGAGAAAGTTGCATTCGGGACAATGGACGAGCTAAGAGAGCAGTTCGGCTCCCTCACCTATTATATACATTTCAGGATACGGGAACCTGAATCGCTTGGGGAGCACCTCCTCTTCTCGCAGGATGACGGAGGATTTGTATCAACTGCAAAGGATATCGATCAGCTCAATCGGATCACGTCACAGATTGATGCCGCAGGCGGGAATGTTGAGCGGATAGAATCACGGTACCCGACTCTTGAAGAGATGCTGATGGCGGTTTGAAGCATGCCTGCATGATGCACCTGATTCCAGAGATACACCAGCCTATAAAACAAAGCATACAGATCCAAACCCCCCTGAGCCACTCCTCCCGGTTAGAGAGAGAGAGAGAGAGAGAGAAACAAATCTCCATAACTGCCATTGTGTACGACGTGAGTGTACGCACATGTTCGCACAGGGGAAAAGAGAATGAAATCAAAGGCTAAATATGATATCTACCCTTTAAAGGTGAGAATCAGGAAACGATTATCTCTCACTATTGACCCGGATCATGATGAATTTATCAAGAAAGCAGACTTTAACGCTTCTCGATTCTTCGATAGTGCGATATATGCGCTTAAAACGAATACCGAACACAAAACAATCCAAATAACGACCAATACGACCTTAAAACACGAAAAGAAAGCGGGCCTGAAGGGATTTGAACCCCTGACCGACGGATTAAGAGTCCGTCGCTATGCCTGACTAAGCCACAGGCCCAGTGTTTTGACTTAATATCGTTATAGCCAGGACTATTTATGCCTTATGAAAATGACCTGAACGGCACCTCCAATCACCATTATAATATTGGAGGTTCCAGAGTACGGTATGGCTGATGGTGGGAAGGGTGACCCAAAACCAATTGTCAGATACATGGTCTTTGGGTGCGGAAGCATCGGCTACAATGTCATAGAGGAACTCCTCAAAGAAACCGATAATATCGTAGTTGTCGACTCTGACGAAAAAAGGGTTGAGGACTTAAAAGACCATAAATATCAGGCGATAGCCCATGACATAGCCGACCCCGATCTCTTCAAAGACCTTCCCACCCCCGAGATTATCTTCATCCTCTCCAGCAATAAAGAGGCAAATCTGAGCGCAGTTGCACTGGCGAAGAAGTGCCATCCGCAGGCATTCTGTATTGCGCGTGCGGTTGATCTCTTCTCTGTAGACAAACTCGTCGAGGCAGGGGCGGATGTCGTGCTGTATCCCCAGCAGGTGGTGGCGAGATCAGCTGTCAACCACATGAAGCGACTTATTGCCGCACGGAGCGCACAACAGCTATATTCTCTGCTTGAAGGGATGACCGGAACGCTCGGCATCATCACACACCGAAACCCCGATCCGGATGCAATCTCCAGTGCTATGGCACTCTGTGCCATAGCTCAGGGCGCCACCAAAGGCGAACTGAAATGTGTCATCCTTTTTGACGGAAATGTCGGACACCAGGAGAACCGCGCCTTCGTCAACCTTCTTGAGATCCAGATGGAGAAGATCACCCCTGAGAAGCTGAAGGAATGCACCCATCTCGCCCTTGTTGATTGCGCAGCACCCGGCGTCAATAATGATCTGGATCCGGGCCTTACTGTTGACATCATCATCGATCACCACAGCTCAGACGGTGTTGAGCTGAAGAAAAAGCCGAAATTCATGGATATCCGCCCTGAGAGTGGTGCAACTGCCAGCATATTCGCCCAATACCTCCAGGAACTCGATATTAATGTGGATACTAAGATCGCAACCGCACTCTACTATGGCATACGGGCAGACACCCGGGAGTTCCGGCGTGGAGTAACCTCCAATGATCTTTATAATGCCGCATACCTCCTCCCCCTCTCAGATGCAGATCTCCTCGAGAAGATCATGTCCCCGTCATATTCACAGGAAACAATTGATGTGATGGGGAACGCCATAACAAGCCGAAAAATAAAGAACGGTTTTCTCTTTGCAAATGTCGGCTACCTCCGGAACAGGGACGCAATCCCGCAGGCAGCTGATATGCTGGTGAACCTCGAAGGCGTAACAACCGCACTCGTCTATGGGATCACCGACCAGCATATCATCATCTCCGCACGGAACAAGGATATCAGGGTGCATATCGGCAATGTCCTCAAAGAGGCATTCGGCTCGTTCGGGGATGCCGGGGGACACGGAACCATGGCTGCCGCAACCATCCCCCTGAACTATTTCTCCCTCATCCGTGACAAGGAAGAACTCCTTGACATGATCATTGATCCCATTTTAAATCTCTTTACCAAGATTGTCGGCATCGATGATAATGGAGATAAAAATGAGGTTTGAAGACTGGGAACCATATTATACGGAGATCCTGGATTATTTCGGTTTTGATCGCGCCGTTGATGAAGACGCGCGAGCCGTGCTCGCAGAGCTCCTCCCACGTGATGATATTGACACACTTCAAACGCTCATCTCAGGGAAGACTACAACAATCTGCGGCAATGCCCCCTGCCTTGCATCTGAACTCGACAGGATAGAAGGAGTTGTTATCGCAGCAGATGCCGCTGCACTTGTGCTTCACAATGCAGGCATTCTCCCTGATGCCATCTTCACAGATCTGGATGGGGCAGACGATCCCTTCATCACAATGAATGAGAGAGGGACACTCATTGCCATCCATGCCCATGGCGATAATATGCCGCTCCTCCGGAGATGGGTGCCACGGTTTCCGGGCCACCTGATCGGAACAACGCAGGCAGCCCCGCTCCCGCATATCCATAACTTCGGCGGGTTCACCGATGGCGACCGTGCCGCCTTTGCCGCAGATGCGCTGGGGGCAGCTCGCCTCATATTCATCGGGTTTGATCTCTCAGATACCTCAGTCGATCCGATGAAGAAAGGGAAACTCTTCTGGGCACGCAGGCTCCTTGGCATGATCGGCTATGACCTCTGATGCCGTACTTATTGACGGGTATGTTGACGAACCCGCCTGCCTCGGCGTCCCGCCATATATATCACCCTATATCCGGACAGTCGCAGGCGTCCTCATTGAAGCCGGATACCGGGTGCAGTACAGGACGATCGATCAGATCAGATCCGCACCCCACGAACTCCAGTCACTCAGATCGGTTTCACTAGTTGTGGTGATCGCCGGGCAGACCGTACCCGGAAAATACCTTACCGGAACACCCGCCACGCAAACGGAACTGAGGCAGATCGGATCTCTTTTCGAGAAGAGCAGACTCCTTCTTGGTGGACCGATCAATTATGGTATCTCAACTGGTGGTGGAAAGAAGGCGGTGAAAGAGCCTATACCCGGATATACTGCACCCCTCATCGGCGATCCGGCAACAGCCTTAAACCATTTCCTTTCCGGCAAAGAGCCGCACGGAGAGGAGGATTACGGTGAGAGCTGCCGTTGGAGTATCCTCGGGGCGGATATTGTGCCGCAACACCCTCTTTTCCCGTATGTAATGCTGGAGCTTGAGACGGCGAAAGGGTGCTCCCGTGCTCTTACAGGGGGGTGTTCCTTCTGCACCGAGCCCTTCCACGGCAGCCCCAGGTACCGGCCGGTTGACCTGATCGAGGAGGAGGTTGCTGCTCTTGCTGGAAACGGTGTCCGGCATTTCCGGATCGGGCGCCAGCCTGACCTCCTTGCCTATGGAAGTTCCGGGAGCGAGTTTCCACGCCCCGATCCCGAAAAGATCCGCTCCCTATTCGCGGCAATCCGGCAGGCAGCTCCGGATCTCTTAACCCTGCATATCGACAATGTGAATCCCGGAACAATTGTGAGGCATGAAGAGGCAGCCCGCGAAGCGCTCACAGCTATCGTCGAGCTCCACACACCCGGGGATATCGCTGCATTCGGCATGGAGACCGCCGATCCGGCTGTGATTACTGCAAATAACCTCAAGGCAACACCCGATCAGATGAGGGATGCAATCCGGATTGTCAACGAAATAGGAGGTATCCGTGACGACAACGGCGTTCCCCATCTCCTTCCAGGATTAAACTTCGTCTGCGGTCTCTCTGGCGAGACCAGGGAAACCTACCAGCTGAACCAATCATTCCTTGAAGAGCTCATCAGATCAGATCTTGCTGTTCGGCGGGTGAACATCCGGCAGCTGATGCCATTTGAGGGGACACGGGCATATGATGAGAATACCCTTGATCAGCACCATAGCGCATTTAAGTCTTTCAAGGAATGGACGCGGAAGCAGTTCGATCCCGTTATGCTTGCCCGCGTCTTTCCCATCGGCACCATCCTGAGAGATGCAGTCGTTGAGATCCCAGGCAAAACCTCATTTGCCCGCCAGATGGGAACATACCCGATCCTGATCGGCCTCCCTCTTGAACTGGAAGAACGGAGCCTCACCAATGCCGCCGTTGTCGGGTACGGGAGCAGATCACTGACCGCCCTCCCCTGCCCGGTTCCGGTCAACCGGCTACCGGCATCTGCCATAAAAGCGCTTCCCGATATCGGGAAAAAAACACAAGCCACGATCCTTGCAAAACGCCCATTCAGAAGTCTGCAGGAATGGCAGAAGGCAACCGGCGGAACCAGGATCGACCACCTGATCACCTTCTTCTGATCGCAAGGTGAATTAATCAGGACAGAGAAGTAGAGTGTATGCCACCATCCCCGGTGACTGAGGATGAAGAGCATGTTGCAGAATGGCACACACTCACAATCAGCGATATCCGCCGGAGGCTGGATACCGGAGATGAGGGGCTTACTGAGGAGGAGGCAGAGTCCCGGTCCCTGACATATGGCAGAAACAGCCTGCCCGAGAGGAAGAAGACCCCGGCATTCATTATTGTTCTGAGGCAGTTTGCAAGCCCACTCATCTATATTCTCCTCGCAGCAGGCATTCTCTCAATCGCATTTGAAGACTGGACGGATGCGATCTTCATCTTTCTTGTGATTTTTTTAAACTCGGGGATCGGATCAATCCAGGAGTGGAAAGCAGAGAAGAGTGCAGCAGCGCTCCAGCAGATGCTGAAGATCTATGCCCGTGTGAAGAGGGGGGGCCGGGAAGAAAAATTACCGGCAGAAGCGCTCGTCCCGGGCGACCTGGTTCTCCTTGAATCGGGAAGCAGGGTGCCTGCGGATCTCAGGATCATCTCGGCATCCTCGCTCGCAATTGACGAATCGCTCCTCACCGGTGAATCCGAGGCGGCAAAGAAGAAGACGCCCATTCTTCCCTCAGACACTCCGGTGGCGGATCGTGCCAACATGGCATATGCAGGCACGACTGTCATGTCAGGAAGGGGCACCGGGATTGTAACGGGAACCGGGACAAAGACCGAGATCGGAAAGATCGCTGCTTCTGTTAGTTCTTCTGCGATGGGGAAACCCCCGATCGTCATCAGGATGGAAGTCTTTGCAACCTAAGTTTGCCACTTTGGGTTCAGCCACCCAGTGACAGCATTCACTACCGTGATCTATTTTTTCCAGAATTTCATCAGGAAACAGTATTTGACAGTTGATGATTTTCCTATCAAAAATTCATGTAACTGCCCAATTATGCCGTAAAACCATCGTGTTAATGGCATCAAAATTGGAGTGAATGAACCTTTTTGTCTTCCTCATCCACGAATCAACGGTTACTGTCAAATTCAATAGCGCCGTTTTGATGAATTTCGTTGACGTATGCTTCAGTTCAGGGATCTCAAATCGGATCAGGGAGACAAACAATTGTGCGATAAACCCAATGATTAGAGCGCCATAAATGCTGTTATCAGTCCATACGCGCAATGGTTTGATCTCGATCTCGTTCTTGAGTGAATTGAATATCTTCTCGATCGAGTCCTTTTTTCGATAGGTCAGAAGGGCTTCAGTAAGTGTCAAATTCTTACTCGATTTCAGGCAGAAGAATCCCTCTCTCCCAGTGATGAACTTCTCTTCAAGAAGCCTGACAGCATCATCTTCTGAGAGTTCAATCAACTTTGTCTGGATGGAGTAATCCACATCAACAAGAAGATTGTTTATCCGGAATCGTTTTGGAAGAGCCTTATTCTTGTCAATACTTTCCTGAATGGCCTTTGCTTCTTTTATCTCTCGAACGACTTTTCTGGCTCTGGATTCCAGCTGCTCTTTCTGCAGCTTTTCTGAGAAATAGAGATAGTTCGTACTGTTCGGCTTCTCGATTTTAATCCCACTAATCCCTGATTCCTCATCAACCATCTGAGGATTATATGTCTCGAATTCGGCGATTATCTTGTCGTCGCTTTTGTTGAGCTTCTTTCCGGTGATGTACTGGAGATTATCTGCCCGGATCATCTGGGTATTGGCGACACTGTTCGCTCCTTTGTCAAATATCACCAGAGATCCCTCTCTGAGCCGATTCCTTGACTGGCGATAGGTCTTCTTGAAGTGGGTCTGATCATTGAGATTGCCAGGTTCGATTGTCATCCCAATTGGGATATTGATCGGGTCAG
>NZ_VOTZ01000006.1 GCF_024372745.1 Methanocalculus taiwanensis | reverse complement strand
ATAGGAGCTATCCTAATGGACATCAACGAAGAGTGGGTTACAGGCAGAAGATATTTGTCGGACGAGAGAGAATGATCAACCAAGGAGAGCAGGGTCAGAGAATTTACAGAAAGAAAGGTACGTTATCTTCATCCGTGCGTTCATCTGCATAATTCCCATCACAAGATACGAGACATACAGTATCGTCATCATGGCATCGATCCGTTTTGGATTATTCAGATAGATCCGGTCTGCCATAACCGACCATTTCATTGTCCGGAAAATATTCTCGACAATGTGCTGCTGTTTGTAATGCCGGAGCACTGACCTGTCATCCATCTCCGATTCGTGATGATTTGTCAGGAGAGCGAATGTTTCCTTCTTCTCTCTGAACTTTCTCACGCGTTCCTCGTGCACACGGATCTCCTTCACCCGGACATGGTAGACCGTCCACTCTTCAAGAGGTTTCGTCTCCTCTCCCCTCCGCCCTCGTGGCCATCGTTGTTTTGTCTTGGATTCAATCTCGATTAACGGTTGGACAAGCAGTTTCCGGGACTGTTCATGCAGTTCTTCAATTGCCCTCAGTGCATCAGGTTCACAGGCAAATGGCGTTTTGAACTTCTTCTCCTGGATCAATTCCTCCAACGTAGTCGTATCTTTCTTTATCTGGCTCTGCACCCTCTCATCTGCTGCCGATGTTTCATAGACGACAAGTGTATAGGGCAATCCATAGAGATCAACCTCAAATCTCTGTGAACGGTAGGTTGCCCGTTTATCGTGCGCCTCCTCATCGGTACAACATTGCCCAAGGTCTGTCCACTGATTCCGTTCACGGGCGATCGATCTGTATGTATCGGCAAGTTTCCCTGCGAAATTTGCAGGAGTATGGGATATAAACCGCACTTCAGATCCCTGTCGGTTTAAGACCTCCAGATTGGGACGGTTGAGGAGTTTTGAATCTGCAATATAGGTATGGTTTCTGAACTCTTCCCCGAAGATCTCCTGTAGAACGGTGAGCGCTTCCATATTCCAGACGGAATCTGCATGATTTCCATTCATGGTTCTGCAATACCGGATCAGTCCATTGCCATCTGAGACGACTCCTGTCTGGAAGATCCTGCGATCCTTTCGACCGGTTTTGTTGAGGCCAAAACAGACTGTCGGGCCATGAGCATCTGGTGTTTCATCGAGATCATACTCGCCACAGACCTCATGTGATGTTACGTCACTATGGAGGATCAGTGATTGTGGGATATCATAGGTGGCATAGGCCCGGAGAGAGAGCTGTTGAAAGAAGTTTGAGGGACAGGCATCAGCGAACTTGTCAAGGAACCTTCCGAGACAATCGTCAGTGAACGATGTGGCAGGGATATCTGATCCAAAGATCAGTTCTGTATCGATATCTTCGAGTTGCTGTCTCACATGAACCAGTGCAACCCGCTGCTTGGTGGAGAGAAAGGGCAGTAGAACAAGTGTGAGCGCTCGGTTTCCCGGGCTGATCGAACACTGATGTGGATCCCAGGATACTGTTTCATTTACCAGGTCAACAAACCCGATTTGGTCGAGGATTGACCGAACAACTAAGGCAATGAGTGGGGTTATCTGTGTTGGAGAGGGTGATTCCGGTATACGATCCACCAGATTCCTGATCTCTTTGATCGGATCGGTAACACTCATTTTGGTTTTCGGATAGAGGCGATCCATCTTGGTCTGGCCGTTCTTCTCCCTCTGTTTCGGCATGAAGGATATAGAATGAGCATGAATTTATAGTTAATCATTAAGTTAAAGAATAGTTGTACTAGTTAGTACATAATTAAATGAAATTATAATTAAATATGAATTATTATGGGGGTGCGGATTGTGAATTATAAGAGAAGTAAGCATCTCTTAGGATCTTCCGTGGTTCCTCACGGCGAATGATATACGGCTTGATCAAACCCAGAGAGGTAAGTATCTCTTCTTTCAATCGGTTATAGGGGATCTCATGGGTGCTGCCATGGATCTCCCCGTTCACCCGGTTACACCAGTGAAGGAGTTTCTGGTTCATGTCTGGGAATGAGGTGAACCTGTTGCCAAGGAGAAAGTCTTTCTTCATGAATTTGATGGAGTTTTCGACTTTTCCTTTTGTCTGGGGGTTATAGGGTTTACAGACGCGGGGAATAAACCCGTGGTGGGTGAAGAAATCCTCAAACTTCGCGTTCCAGGTGTGATCCCGTGCCCGAATGGCTCGTTTGATGATGACGGTCTTGATGTTATCGTAGAGGATCTCATCAGGAATTCCTCCGAAGTAGTCAAATGCATTCTTATGGCACTGGATCAGTGTGTACACATCTGTTGAAAGGGTAAACTCCATGTAGCGCATTCGTGAGTATCCCAGGATGGCACTGAAGGCGTAGATCTTTCTCTTTCTGCCATCTACCTCATGGCTCCCGCATTCACCCCAATCTACCTGCATTTGTTTGCCAGGCGGTGTTTCGAAACGGAGGATGGCTGGTGTTATATCCTGAGGGCGAATGGTTCTGATGTAGTCTTTGAGGATGGTGTACCCGCCAGTATATCCCCTCTCCTGAATCTCCCGATGGATTCTCCTGGCAGTGAGAGGATATGCGGTGATTCGCTCTGTGATATAGTCTTTAAAAGGATCAAGCTTACTGTGTTTCCCAGTTCGCTTTTGTTTCTTTGGCAATTCATCAGCTGCAAGATATTTTCGCACGGTTCGACGATTGAACCCGGTTATGCGAGATATATCGCTGTGGTTGTATCCTTGGTTGTGAAGGTCACGGATCATAAAAAATCCCTCCTCTGCGATCACCATTGCTGCTCCCTCTCTGTTGGTACAGAGAGGTTAGCAGGTGAGCACTTTTAGGCCGCCACAAGTGAGCATTTTTACACCGCCATTGACAAAAATCAGAACGACAAATATGATGGAGAGGATGAATAAAGAGTTGAAACGGAGAACAAGGGTTGCAGGGGTATTCCCGAATGACGAGTCCCTCCTTAGACTCATAGGAGCTATCCTAATGGACATCAACGAAGAGTGGGTTACAGGCAGAAGATATTTGTCGGACGAGAGAGAATGATCAACCAAGGAGAGCAGGGTCAGAGAATTTACAGAAAGAAAGGTACGTTATCATTCCCGGATCTGTGAAGGATGTCAAAACACTTCTTCCCTCAATGGATGAGTTGCAACTCGAGGATGCGATCCTCATCGTTGATCGGGGATTTGTCTCAGAGGAGGTGTTGCAGGGGATATTTGAGCGAAATTGTTCTGCTGTTGTTCCACAACGGCGGAATAGCACGTATTTCGAGACGCGGATTCATCTTAAAGAGAAGTTTCTGTACCACAAACGACTGATTCGTGGCGGCAAACGAGAGATGAGAGGGAAGTTCCTTTATTTGTTCGAAGACAAGGACTTGGAACTAGAGGAGTTCAAGACACTCTTTAAGAACGTTAAGAAGGGAGATATTACCGAGAATGAAGCGAAGAGCAGGGAGAAGCTGGCGGGACGCATCCTCTTCGTTTCAAATGTCGATAAACCTCCTCAAGAGATCTATGAACTCTATAAAACCCGTGATCTTGTTGAACGGTTCTTTGATACGCTGAAAAATGAAGTGCAGGCAGATGTGTTGTATCTCGGCGATCGGAGCGCTGTTTGTGGACACTTGTTTGTAGGTTTTCTCTGCCTGTATCTCTATTGCAAGCTCCAGGCAGTTATTAAGAGGGCCGGGTTGACGTCAGAGTATTCTCCGAAAGATGTTCTCCTGATCTTTTCAAAGGTGATGCGGATCTCCTATGACGGATTTGATCAGATCACTGAGGTGCCGAAGAAGGTCCGGGAGCTGGAGAAGAAGTTGAAACTTGATTTATTCCCTAAGTGAGAGCATAGTTTGGGTTCAAATACCCGTGTGAACATGCCGTCTGTAATGCTTATATACTCCGCGATCTCAAAGGAATATCGGAGAATTTCGGCAAGAACTGGAGCGATGTAATGCAGGATCTGCTGATTGAGATCCATACTGCGGTACAGGAGGCCCCTGAATCAGCAGATTCTCTCTCCCAGATCGAGATAGAGGAGTTCCAGAGACGATTTGATGAGATCATCGAGACAGGAATTGCTGAAAATCCTCTTTCCACCGAACCTGTTCCAAGGAAACGTGGGAAGAAGAAAAATACCCGGCCACAGAACCTAATTGAGCGGTGTCAGAAGTACCAGACTGAGATCCTCCGGTTCATGGCAGATTTCAGAGTCCCGTTTACAAACAATCTTGCAGAACGCGACATCAGGATGGTGAAGGTGCAGCAGAAGATCTCGGGCTCGTTCAGGAGTGTTGAGGGAGTGGCGAACTTCTGCCGGGTACGAGGATATATCTCCACTGTGAAGAAGAATGAGGGGTCAGTACTTGCCGCCATCAAAGGAGCATTCAGGAGAGAACCCTTCATGCCCACTGTGGCTTACAGGTATAGCTGACCAGTTACTTTCGATCAAATCCGGTTTCCCGGGAGAGTTCGCTTATGTTGACCCGTCCTGTCACTTGTTGCTGCTCACGAGCACGATCCCTAATCATGAAATAATCCTCCTCGTTGACCATTCGATATCAACCAGATACTGCCTGGTAGTGGCGAAACGAATGGCTTTTCGGTATGCATCCTTCCGGATGATTCAACCAAACTGGGGAATCTTAAACCGACGAAAGTGGGGAGTCTTATCCCGACGCAATTGGGGATTTCTAGACCGACGTTGACATCTGTAAGACGAAGGTGCATCGACCACATCTGAAGACATGGTTGCATCTGCTGGAGGTTGACTTGTGATCGGGTAATCCTTCGCTCTTGCCAGTATGTGCGTGGAATACGAGAGTGGATACTCTGTCCTGAAAACCGAGGTTGAGAGAGGAGAGGGGGGATCAATTCGGATCGGCGCAACGAAATGTGTTGCCACAAGTGCCAGTAGTACTTGAGACGATGGGCAAGAGGTCGCTGGGGACGGCTGATTGTTGATTCGGAGTGAGAAAATTCAACTGGTCAAGGGAGCGGTTTCGCAAAGTGAGTTTTACTGCCGAAGGTAGGCTGTAATAATATTAGGGAATAATACTTTATAGATCTTTTGGTCGTGTGGCCTTGGTTTGATGAAAAGAGTTCTATATGAAGAGATTATGCCCTATATGTGGAAAAGTTCGGGGTTGACAACTCTCAAAATTTTTTCCATACCGATCATCGATTCTCAATATCCCTCACCCCGTCCGTATCCGCATCCGAAACTTAGGCGACCAGCCCTCCAACCGGCACTCATGGCGGATGGTCTCATCCATCTCACCCAGTGAAAAACCAATTCTGAAGAAGTACTGATCATCTACACAATGGTGAGAAACAAGTCCAATCGGAGCGGAACACGTCATATCAACATCCAATATAATTGACTCTTCAGCATCTCCAATTGTCACCATTCCATTCGTCATCCCTATACCCTGAGATGCGGAGACGAGGAAAGATACCGGATCTCCATGATCTATCTCTTTTTTGTTTATATAGAATGTTTTAGGTTCATACCCCCCATTACAACATGAATAATAGAGAGTTTCGGCATCGAATATAGTGGGGTTGAGAGTGATATATCCAAGCCGGAAGGAGCCTTTTGGGATCCGTACATCCCCAAACGTATATTCTAACTCTATAGTTCCATCATACTTTGAGATGGTGACTGCTTTTTCAATCTCCCCTACCGGGGTGGAGATGTTTCCTTCTATTCTGATAGCTGCCTCACTCTCTTCTATCCGGGGAGTCGTCGGAACAAGATCGGTGATCTTTGGTTGCCCTGGAGCATCAATAACCATATGGCCTGAGTAAAAGTCAGCACCAAACCGAATGTCCTCAAAATATCCATGCGGCAATGTGCATATCAACGGCTTATCAGACTGTGACGTATTCCATAAGGCTTCAATTGCAAGACCTCTCTTCAGGTTTAGTTTCAGCCTGATATCACCCGCCTCAATTAGAAGGTGGCGATCGGTCTTGTGAATTCTCCCTGGCTTACTCTGCCCGTACATATCACAACTGTGTTCTCCTGAGCGCTGACCAGATACCCGTTCGTATCCAATCACCTCAAGAGCGCGGGTTAACCGCTCGATATACTTCTGCCATCGTTTCTCGGTGATATGCGTTCTGAAGTCACTGCTCCAGAGGTAACAGAGTTCACGCCAGGTATCATCATCCTGGCAGTCCGACTGAATGTAGTGAGAATAAATTTGATGGCATGCAGTGTTCACATACAGATCATTTCTGCCGGTTACCGCCCACCTGCTGATATTGTATTTCCCCTGTTTCTTGACAGGTATCGGCTCTTCCGGAGACTCCAGATGGAGCATGTTTCCTGCATTTTGAGAGGAAAGTCCTTCCAGGAGCCTGCCAGGCGATATAAAAGTAAACCTTGGATCCTTCTTCAGCGCGGCATAAAGATCATTGACTCGGCCCCACTCGTCATATTCAAGGTCTGCCTCGGTATGATAGCGTCCGGGACGGAAATTAAATACTTCAATATCATTCCCATAGAGGGAAAAGAACCGCATTGGTGCATGATGATGAGTAACAATATATTCAATAAATTCCGATAGCTCCATCTCCCCATGTGCATATCTCTGCAATTTCTGGAAGGGAATGGACATATTCCAAATAAGTGGAATGTTATTCCCGTGCTCATCACAGGCAACTTGAGGATGGTACCGCCACTCTGGATTCCATTCCCGGTGACATCTATAAGGGTTCTCCCATTCCATCACTATCGCATGGTACCCTGCGTCACAATAATGCTGCAGAATTCCTGAGGAGTATGCCTGTTCATTGATGTATGCCAACCCTGGAACAAATCCAAGCAGTTCCTTATAAACGGCATTACCTATCCTGAGATTTGCTGCATTCACTTCTGCCGGAACAATCGGACCGATCAGCTGCGAGTAACCGCTGCCGATGAATTCACAGGGTCCATCTGTGGTGAGGCGGCGCAGCTCCCCAATCCATGCAGGATCAATGGAAGCGATCGACTCCAGGGTATATGCCGGGATTTCGATACCAAAAGGCAGATTATATCGCCGCGCAAGTTTCAACAACGGCCAGTAGCATTTCTCAATGACCTCTGGGCGCTGCTCTTCTTCGATGGACGAGTAGGCAAGGTTGAGGTGGAAGATGGAGTAGAGGTGTAGCGGGTCAACAATGAATTGAAGGGGGGGGTGCGTCATAGAACCACTCTTATTATGAAACATTTCAAGTTGTGAACAATGGTCTTTCTTATCATTTAAGGATCTTATGCATTATGTATCCAGTTGTGTGCAGGATCCTCAGACAATAGTGTCTGACGTTGTTCCCCCGCCAAAACCCATAGATAATAGAGCTGATATCCAGGTCCAGCTACAACAGGATGGTACCCTTTTGGAATTACCACAACATCACCCTGCTTAACAGTATAGGTGTGGTCAAGATCTCCATCTAAAGAATATATCCTCTGAAGTCCAAATCCCTGCTCTGGTTCCAAACGATAATAATAGATCTCTTCGTGTCTGCTCTCATTCGGAGGGTTCGCCATATCATGTTTATGAGGAGGACTACTAGACCATTTTCCGGGCTCATTTATTGTTTCTCCAATAACGGGAACTCCAGCAGGGAAATCAACAGGGATGATATCCTGGACTGTTCTACACCAACTTTTTTTACCGACAATGCGTGTTTTTACATTTTCAGGTTTAATAACGATGGTATTGTCAGCAACCATTCTGTCCTTTGGATCGGTGCGAATAACAGCCATCTCACTATCCTGCATTGCAAAAAGGGATGCACTTCTTGTTGGAGGGATATAAAGTGCAGAGGCTCTTTCGGAAAAGACAGAGGTTCTTGATAACTCAACTGTTTGAGTCCCAGAATGTGTGATTCTGATCGTCCCGGAGAGAAGAACTATGATACATTCATTTCTGTCCTCCTTGATTCGAAATTCCTGATACTGACGAATTTTGGAGACTCCAAACCTAATATAAGTAAGGGGTGCATTATCGGGAGAAACAATATCTATAATATCGTGTTCGGCAGTCATACCATGGTAGAGTAAATCATTTCCCATTAAATCACCGCAAACTGATTATAGCCCTATGAAAGGACTCTTCAAACACCTGAAGTCCTTCAGCAACCTGAAGATCGTTTATAATCAATGGCGGGCAGATCTTAATTGTTGCACCTCCATATCCAACAGGAGCAAAGAGTAACAGGCCTTGATAAAAGCATTCTTGGACTATCTGAAACGCAAGGTCTGCATAAGGTTCTTTAGTCTCGTCATGGATGATATCGATACCATATACCATGCCTCGACCACGCACTTCACCAATAAATAAAGAATATTTATCGCATATGTGTTTCAGTCCGGTAAAGAGGAATCTACCGATCTCATCGGCTTTTTCAACCAGATTCTCCCGAATCAATATATCAATATTTGCTATGGCAGCAGCACAACTTACAGGATTACCCCCGTGCGTACTTGTCATGTCCCCTGGTCCATATTGATCTAATATATCTGATCGTCCAAGTATAGCTGCCAATGGGAGTGAACTGGAGATTCCTTTCCCAAGACAGACCATATCCGGGATAACACCATAATGTTCAAAAGCAAATAACTTTCCTGTTCTGCCAAAACCTGATTGCACTTCATCGAAGACCAGAAGAATATCGTGGTTATCACAAAAGTCTCTTAGCTTTCTGACATATTCTTCAGGTGCAAAACTCGCACCACCACCCTGATAACTTTCCATCATCACCCCGGCTATCTGTTTGGGAGTGATGTTCATTTCAGCAAGTGTCTTCTCAAATACATGAAAACTCCGTTCTTTACAATGATATCCATCAGGAAAAGGAACCTGTATGAAATCCGTATTTATTGTTCCAATCCATTTTTTAGCCTGAGGTGCACCACCAGCCATTTGTGCACCCATAGTTCTGCCATGGAATGCATTTATGAAGGTGACAATTATTTTTTTGTTGGGATCAATCGACTGGCCATAGGTTTTACACAACTTGATTGCACATTCGGTTGTTTCTGATCCGGTAGTAAGGAGAAATATTTTGTTCAGTGTTGATGGTGCAAGATCTACAATTTTTTTCGCAAGAATAGCACCAGTTGCAGAAGGAAAGCAGTATGAGAACATATTTCCCCGTTCGATCTCGTTAACCGCAGCCTGCTGAATCTGAGGGTGAGAATGACCCACATTTGCGACTAAGACTCCCGAAGAAAAATCAAGCCATTTATTTCCATAGGGATCGAATACATGGACTCCTTGAGCGTGATCCCACAGGATTGGAGGTTGGCAATCGACAGCAATAGGTTGGAATTTTGCAATTTGATCGAGATATGCTAATGAATCTGGCACAGGTAATTTTCCTTGAATCACCCTGTTTTCTGTTTGTATTGACTGAATCTCTCTTGGTTTTTTTGAAAATTGTCTACCCATTGTTATCACCAGGTATTGTTTCAATTTTAATCAAAGATACTGCTTTTTCCGCAATCTCAATAGCTTTTTCACGGGTTTCGGCAGACGCCATAACAGAAGCCACCCTCTCTCCCATGGATTTTGCTGGCTGAATATCTGTACCAATTGCAATGTCACGCCATCGGGGTTCAAATTTTACAAAGTGAACCCCGGGAAGTGATCTGGCTTCCTCAATACCTTTGATTGAGCAGACTCGTCCAGGCTTTGGCCAGACATACCGTAAAGCAACCCCTTGATTATATTTTGGAGTGAGTTTCTCTCTCTCAATCGGGTAACCCATGGACATATCCATTACAATTTCTAGTAAATTAATGCCATTATGCAAAGGAATGGTTTCATAGCAGAAATAATCGCCCGAGAGACGGGCCGCCATCTCAAGGATACGGATTCCTTTTGTATCATCAATCAGAATATCTCCTTTGACCGGACCCCAGGTGATTCCAAGTGCATGAACCGCTTTTGTTGCTGCTTCTTCGACAGCACGAACGATGTCGGGATCGAGTGAAGTCGGCATGGTATCACCATCCTCTAAAAAGTATGGAGGATAAATCTCTTTTTTATCATAGTTGCGATCAGATAATCCGGCCCAGATTACGTTTCCATTAAGAACAACGCCTTCAATACTATGTTCTGTTCCTGTCAGGAATTCTTCAATTAATATTTCAGTGATTGTAGATATTGTTCGTATTTCAACAACAGCATCTTCCATCTGTTTAGAATTCTCAACTTTCTGCACTCCTCGTGAACCCGCGCTATCAGCAGGCTTTACAACAACAGGATATCCTAGTTCTTCCGACTTTTTACATGCATCGTGTGCATCATGTGCTATTGCAAATCTTGGTGACAGGATACCATGTTTTTTAAATAATAACTGTCGTTTTACCTTGTTGGTTGCATTTTCTGCAGCCACGGGGGGTAGACCGGGCAGTCCAAGAGCGTCAGCCACCGCAGCGACGGTCATGGCAGACTCGGACGCCATGGTCATGACACCTGATATGGGGTGCTTCATAGCTGAATGTCGTGCAAACTCAACGGTCGCTGCTACGTCTCGCGTACTGACGATGCCGAATTCATCGGCCAGGGCAAAACCCTCTGCGTCCGGATCCATATCCGTAGCCACCACACGATACCCGCGCTCCCTGGCCATACGGATGGCAGGGAGTTGATTTGGACCTGCGCCAATGATAAGAATACTGCTCATCATAGTTGGGAAAGATATATAGGGTTTTTGCTGATCATTATATCGCACCCTAATCATGGTCATTCAGCAATCCGATTTACTTACCTTTTCTAAAATCCATTGTTTTCTTGGATTTTTCAATGTTTTAGATTCTAACAAGTCAATTGCAATCTGTGAGTATCGACCTGCCTGTTGCCTTATACTTTCTTCGAAAGGGATCGTCCATTTCCAAGAATAAATGACATAAGCTTACCTCCTCAAACAATAAATTTTATTTTAGCAGATGCCTCATCAAGTATGTTCACAAGTTCTTCTCTATTTGTGGCTTTTGCCCAGATAAAACCGCACAACGCCGTATTGTCCTTTGGATCTTTCAACATATCGCCAATCTTTTTCGAAATTAAGATATTGGTCACACCCTGCACTTTCAAAGATTCCTCAATACCCTCAACACCTTTCAATTGCCCACTTTGGATTGGAAACAGACTTCTCCACCCAGCATGTTGCCCCCTTTTCATTGTTAGAGTAAAAGGTTTCTTTGCCAAGTAAGCAAACCAAGCTTCAACCGGGTTAACTCCTACAGCATTAGGGGTGACCCACTGGGTGAAGACATCACCATGAAAACGAGGAGTAACCTCGAGAATAACAGGGCCATGATCTGTGACAATAAAATCACCCTTTACGGGTCCTTCAACAATCCCCAACGTTCTTGCAGCGGATTCGAGTATAGCATAGACCTCACTTTCCTGTAGTTCAGTTAGTAAAGATGGTTGTATCCCCATCAGTGAATAATGTAATGGCGGTTCGGAAAAAAACCTCTCGAAGATTCCACAGGGGTGAAAGACCCCCTCAATAAACAAACCATTTACATCACAATGATGGCCTTGTACTAACTGTTCTATCATTATCGTCCGAGCCAGAGATGACGTTTCACTGTATGCTTGGTCTAACTCTGATTGATCAGATGCAGAACGAACTCCTTGGCTTCCACAACTATCAACAGGTTTTAAAATCAGGGGGAAACCAATTTGTTTAACCGATGTTAGCATCTCATCGAGACTATGTACTTCGTCGCCAATAGGTACGGGAAGATCAAACTTTTTCCAAACTTTTTTTGCTTTTATCTTATTTAGAGAAATTGAAACAACTTCCTCCGATACACCTGGAAGATCAAAAATATCCGAGATTTTTGCAACTGCAGGCAAACCAAAATCGCTACTTGCATAGACCCCAATTAACTCATAATCATTAGAGAGAGTATGAGCAAGATTCACAAGTGAGTCAATGTCAGTTCCATCAATCTGTTCATAGCGATCAGAATACTGAATGCCGGGTGCATTTTTATTTTTATCCGTGACTGCAAGGTATAACCCGAGATGCTTTGCATATTTAATAGCAGGAGTTTGCATGGCTCCCGCACCAATGTGAATAAGTGCTTTTTGTCGTTGCACGGTAATCCCCTCATAATAAAGAATCTAATACTTTTGATAATTCTTCTCTTGAATTACGTTGAATTAAGGTACATCCTCTCTCCGAAATAAGACCATCCTCCCTCCCATAAATTATAGCTGCAGGAGTGAAATCATTTTTAAAGACTTTCGGCTCATCTCCGGTTAAAACCCTGATAAAGAACGATACAATATCAAAGTCTGTGCTGGCCGGAATTAACTGATCCAAAACTAAATCTCCTCCTAAATCCAGATGTATCTCTATGAGCCTAGGATTATCCTTGAAATTACATCGACATGACATTATAAATATTGTTGTGCCAAGGTTGAAGGTTGTGACTACATCTGCAGCAAGAGCATGGATCTTTAATTCCTCGTTTTGATTTGTAAATATTGAGGGGACAGCGAAACCAACTCCAACAATTTCTCCGCTTTGATCTCTAGTATTTATTTCATCAAGAAGGGTTATAGGATAAACTACACCATCTCTAACCACAGATATTAACGAAACGTCACGACCCTCGATATACTCCTCAATGTTAACGAAACCGGTCACTGAAATTTTTTTTGCTTTCTTAAAAGCTTGTTCAAGTTCCTTTTCTCTTTCAACATGAGTAACTCCACATTTCCCTACGGTTGACAAAGCAGGCTTTACAATACACGGATACCGCACTGTATATTGATTCAATTCTTTGAATGAATTAACTGCTATGCAATGCGGAGCTGAAATATTGTTTTTATTGCAAAAAGATATCAATTGGGATTTATCGATGATTTTTTTTACTGCTTGGGTAGCAACGCCAGGAAGGTGAAATGCAGAGCAGATATCTGCACAGGTTACAACAGGAACGCCAGATGAACGATTTATCACACCCCTTAGATCGTATACGGTCATAAGGTCTTTTATTCGCTCAATAATCGGTTGTGACTCATACGTACTCAAATAAACCTTCTCATCACATAGAGTGAAACCAGGAGCATTTCTATCCCTATCAACCCCTATGACAGCAAAACCCATAGATTTCGCTTTTTTTATGACAAGAACCTGACTTTTACCTGCGCCAATAACAATAACTGCTTTCCTCATCAAATATCTCCAGCTATTCTTGTTTATCCTCTTGAAAGCAATACAACATTAACTAGAATTTTTCAATAAAAGTATTGCATTATTATCTCTTTCTCCCAAATATAACAACTTCCCGGCCAAGACCCACACATGCTATTTTTTCATACAGTTCACTCTTTACTTTACTCATACCCCCACGATATAGATTCATCTCAAACTGTTTACGCCTCGCATGACAGATTCGTCCTATTCCATCATCCCCAATGTAGTTATCACCCATTAGCAGGAACATATCAATCGGGAATGTTGCCTCCGTATGTACAACCTCAAATCCACATCTCTGGATCAATTTCGAAAGTGATTCAAAATCAAAATAATTAATATGATGTGGTGGCGCAACCCACCAAGGCTTAAATCCCATCTGGTCACGTAAAACAAGTTGAAATGGATTAAAATCATTCGGAACCGATATGCATACAAGTCCGCCCTCATCGAGCTGGTCATACACCAAAGACAGGATTGAAGCTGGTTCAGGGATATGTTCAAGCACATCACTCATATTAACTGCATCAAACCTACCAAATAGTGCTGCACTCTCTTCTGAAAAGAAGTCATTGATAACATCAAGTCCCAACCCATAACTGTGCTCTGCTGCCTGCACTGATGGTTCAATCCCCTTTACCTGCCACCCTCTATTTTTCCCATGGAGAAGAAAGAATCCGGGACCGGAGCCAACATCAAGCATCCGGCGCCGATCTTCACTTAAGAAATTTTCCAGAACTTCGTATCTCTCTGCATATACGAGGTTCCACCAGTCAAGATCTTCCCGATGTCTCTCTAGATAAAGTGGTTTTTCGCGCGTGTAGTATTCATGCTGATAAGCTTCTTCCAGTTCCTTTGTGCTAGGTATTGGGATGATATGCTTGAAACCGCACCGTTCACACTCAATTACATCAAAACCTTTGGCTGACTCCACTCTGTAACCAGAGTGCTGATTCCACTGTAGTTTAGCAGGCATTTTTTCACTCTCTTCATTATAAATTAGTTTAGAATTTTAGCTATATAGTTTCTAGCAAATGTAAAAAGCAATACTATCTATGGCTATCTAATTAACATATTATCAATTAATGGTGTGATAACATCATTCCTCTGCCCAATTATTCTTCCGGCATCGGACATTCTTTTCCTTTCCTCCAAATTCTCCATCAGTTTGATAAACGTGTTCGCGACCATATCCGGCGTGACGTCAGGGCTAGAACCTATATATCGTGCCGCACCATAGCGTTTCGAATACGCTTCAGCTACATGACCATTAAACTCGTTATTCGCTATAATACATGTTGGAAGGCCCGAATATCCCATCTCATATGTTGTCAGCCCCAATGATGAAAACCCAATATCTGCCTGACTCATCCTTTCCGGCATATCCGATACATTATAACTAATCTTACCCTGTAAATTGCTGGTATTAAATTCTCTTTCAACCTCGTTACGGTGAGGGCATGCTGCTCCAAGGATGACGTCTACGTAACCCCGAAACGCAGCAATGGACAGTCCCTTTATTACCAGTGAGGTGAGATTTGATGCATCACCCCCCCCCATACTGATAAGTACCCTTTCAACCTGCTGTTTAATTACCCTTTCAGATTCCGAACGTGTAAATCCGGGAATGAAATACTCCAAACCATCATAACAGTGTGGCAGATCCTGAGGAGTATATCCTTCATAATCCGGATGCGGGAGGGAATTTATCAAAAGATCACCAAGATAACAACTTGGAGGAAGGGGATTGTCCATAAAGATCAGGCAAATTTCTGCCTCTTTCAACAAACCAAAGAATGGGGCATATCGTTCTAAGTCTGTCTTTGAAAAGTTAAGTACAACCCCATCCCAGTCAGACTCATGAACTTTTTCTATTATCCGTCTGATATCGCTTTCAGGCGAAATATCGATGGGTAATACCTCTACGGGGATGTTCGTTTGTTTCACCAGAGATAATGCTGCAGGATCTCTGCGTACAACAAATTCCGCTCCGATATTCAGTCCTCTCCGAAGCAATTCGGCAAGACGAAGAGAGCCAACGATATGGCCAAGACCAATATCTGTATTACCATCACAGCGAAAACCCAATCTGGCCCTTTCGTGTTTTGTACTTTTTCTTCCGGCATACGTATTGAGAGCGACAATATCCGGACGTTGATCCAGAAGAGTTATGATCTCCGATATTTTGACATTATGAATTTCTTTTGGCAATAATGGCAGTAACGCTTCAAAGAATTGGATATCTTCTACTGTATCGACAGTTAACCGGATATCATTCCTGCGCAGATATGGTTCGCTTTCGATATAACATACCTTGTATCGTGAGGGATGCTTGTACATCAAGCTGGTGACGTGCTCACTTCCCTGAGAGGTGAGATAAGGATCTTCAGCAAGCCTGCTGAGAGCGCTGGCTGAAATAGTCTCAAGGCCCTTATCGACGTACTCGTGCCCTGCCTGATAGTTTACAACGTCTGCACCAGCTGAACGGAGAGCGTCGATCATCTTACCCATAGCATCAAGATTTATGAATGGGCAATCGCCGGTAACCCGCACAACACTCGTTGCCCCGGTCTTTTCGATGGCCAATATGAATCTCGACAGGACATCTTCTTCGGAACCCCTGATGATAATTACCTGTGGCCATACCTCCGATACATGCTTCACAAGAGGATCATTCTCTGGATTAACCGATGTGGCTAATATGATCTGATCCAGTAATCCTCCCGGTTTGGTGGCTTTTGTCAAGCGGCAGAACACGTAATCGATAAGTGGCGTTCCGGATATTTTTTTCAGCATCTTTCCGGGAAGGCGGGACGACCCCATTCGAGCCTGCACAACTGCAATTGTCGTTGACATCTTATTTCCTAATTTTGTCTTCAATCTCACTGATTTTTTCTTCTAAAAATTTAACTTTATTTTTTAATTTGGCAATTTCGATTTGAGGATTATAACCTAATTTCATACCCCTTTTTAATAATTTTGACGCCTCTTTTATTTCTTCCTCCCCTTCAATAGCAATTCTTTCAACAATTAAACAGGTATCCCCGGTTTTTATCCAGACAGAACCGTCTCCAAGTACTCTTACAACCTGTCCGGGAGTGCAATGATAGGGAGGGCAATCAGCCGCTTTTGCAGATACGATAATAATTTTTTGAGAGTCGAGATACGTAAATGCTCCAGGATATTTGGGCAGGGGGAGTGCCCGAACTAACCCTTCAATACGCGAGGTGGAATTCCCCCAATTAATAATTCCATCAATTGGCACTCTTTGGGGGACATAAGTGGCACATTTGTGATCTTGTTCATATCCGGTGAAATGACCATTTTGTAAGTAATCCTCAAGAACAGCAATAACACTGGATGCTTGCATTTGTGCAAGTTTTACATGGATTTCATTGATAGTTAAATCAGGTGTAATTCTCATTGAGTCCTGAGTGAGAATAGCTCCTGTATCAAATTCATTTCCCATCAAATGCACAGACAAACCAATATTTTCATCTCCGTTAATAAGTGCCCATGCAGTTGGATGAACACCCCGCCATCTGGGCAATAAACTCCAGTGAGTATTAATACAGGGAAACATATCGAGATAACAACTTGGCACGATCTTTGGATAATTCGCTGCAATAAGAATATTTGGGGAGTAATTAACTATTTCATTTATATTATAGGTCCAAGGAATGTTGAATTCTAGAATACAATCAAGCAACTCGTTATTTTTATACCCAGACTCCTCAGGCAACACCGCTATGCAAATCCAGCCTTTTTTCGCCAATGCTCGAAATGTAGGTACAGCAGGATGATAAGTTCCTAGAAATGCTATTCTCAGTTTATTATTGTCGTTGCCATTTGTCATCTGATCATCCTATTAACACGCCTTTTCATTGTCGAAGAAATAATCAAGTTAGATTTTTATTCCTTAAGTCTACGTGTTGACCGAAGTGGACGCAGTCCATCAGTTGGATCGGCTCGCCACTCGCGCTCTCTCATTTCACTTTGATCAGGCTCTTTGAGACCATTTCCATCTGCTGTATACCCGAGTCTGACCGTCTCAATTACCTCTTTCATCTCTTCAGGAAGCCAGCAATGTCCTCCTGAATACTCCTCACCCTTACCATCCAGATCAAGGTGGAACTCTATCATCGAGGATCTCCATCGGTGAACTGCGCGATAGATCACCGGAGGTGAGACACTGTGATCGGACCATCCGGTCGTACATCCGGTTTCTGATCTGAGAGTTTCGATAGCTGCTAGATTACATTTTTCAGCCGGAGTCGGATAGACAGATGCGCAATGAAGCAGTGTCAGATCTAAGCAGCCGGATTTTTGGAGAACTGTAACGGCATTTCGAACCTCCTCAAGTGTAGCCATGCCTGTTGAGAGAACAACCGGCTTTCCTGTCATTGCACAGGCAGTGAGAAGATCATTCCAGAGCAGTTCATAGGAAGCAATCTTGTAGAAGTCAACGTAGGGCAGGAGTTCTGCAACAGCATCAAGGTAAAAAGGTGTACATGAAAACTGGATGCCCCTTTCTCTGCATCGCTCTGCAAGGTGAGGGATAAAAGAAACCGGAAGCTCCCAGTTCTTCCGTCGCTGAATATCTGGCCTCGCTGCAACAATATCCGGTACAAAGAGTTCATCAATTTTGAAGAGCTGGAATTTTATCGCACTGCACCCGATCTTTGCAGCAGTATCAATGAACTGGTGGCACCGTTCAAGATCTCTATAATGATTACTTGAAACCTCGGCAACAAATTGAGGCATCATTTGATACAAACTCCCTTCTCTGTCCTCAGGCTGATCAGTATATCACTCATAAACATTCATCCATCCCTCTCAATATACCTCGTTTCATCTTTCCGTAATCTCGCGCACTGCAACAATCACCCGTTCCTGCTCATCATCCATCATCTTCGGGTACAACGGCAACGTCATCGCCTCGTCTCCATGCCTCTCTGCCTCAGGGAACTGCCCCGCTACAAATCCCAGCTCACGGTAATAGGGTTGCAGGTGCACCGGCATATAATGTAGGTTCACCCCTATCCCCTTCTGCCGTAGCTCCTCAAATACCTCCCGGTGCGTCTTCTGTATCTCATTCAGTTTGAGCCTGATAACATAGAGATGATATGCGGAACGGTTCTCCGGTAATACGATTGGGAGCTGCAAAGGAAGATCCTTGAAAGCAGCATTGTATCGATCTGCCAGCACATTGCGACGGGAGACATACTCTTCTAATCGGGGCAGCTGGCTCAAGCCCAACGCCGCCTGGATGTCGGTCATCCGGTAGTTGAATCCAAGCTGCTGCTGTTCATAGTACCAGGGGCCGGGAGCCATCTGCTGCAAACGGGCTGCTTCACGGGTGATGCCATGTGTCCGGAAGAGAGACATCTGCTCTGCAAGCTCCTCATCATTGGTGAGTGCCATCCCACCTTCAGCGGTAGTGATGATCTTCACCGGGTGAAAGCTGAAAACCGTGATATCAGACCAGCGGCAGCTTCCAACAGGCTCCCCATTCCGGGAAGCACCAATTGCATGGGAGGCATCTTCAATCACCCAGAACCCATACTCTTCTGCAAGCTCCCAGATCTCTTTCTGATCAGTGGGTTGACCGGCGAAATGCACCGGCACCAACACCTTCGGAAGCTGCCCATCCTTTTTAGCCTGCATCAGTTTCCTTTCTAACTCTGAAAGATCCATATTCCAGGTAAGAGGATCGATATCAACAAAATCCACATCAGCCCTACAGTATCTCCCGCAGTTAGCGGAGGCTACAAAGGTATTTGGGCTCGTCCAGAGCCGATCCCCCGGTCCAAGCCCAAGCGCAAGACATGCCACATGCAGTGCTGATGTCCCGCTATTCACGGCAACAGAATGCTCAGCACCCACCTTAGCCGCCACTGCATCCTCGAATCTGGGGACGGCAGGCCCCTGGGTAATGAAATCCGATCGCAGAACCTCGACCACCGCATCAATATCTGCTTCTGTGACATCCTGCCGTCCGTATGGGATCATTCTATCCCTGCAATATGATTGATCTCTTTGATCTCTTCAATGGTGAGGAAATGAGGATTTCGTCCGGAATGATACTCAAATTCCTGTTCAACAGCCAGACCCTTCTCACCTAACTTATTGACATTGAAATCGACATGATATACATACTGGATCGTGGGCCGGATCACATAATGATCACCAAATTCTAACGTCAGGTGAGAGTCATCACCAGGACACATAACCTCATGGAGTTTCTCGCCCGGACGAATGCCGATGGTCTTCTGAGGCAGATCAGGTGCCATCGCAGTTGCCAGGTCAACCACCCTGATGGAAGGTATCTTTGGGACGAAGAGCTCTCCCCCTTGCATCCGCTCAAAGTTTTTTAGGACGAAATCAACCCCCTGCTGAAGTGTAATCCAGAAACGGGTCATACGAGGATCGGTGATAGGGAGATGTTCACAGCCTTCGGCTATAAGTTTATTAAAGAAGGGAACAACTGACCCCCGTGATCCGACCACATTACCATACCGCACCACCGAGAATCGGGTCGGATCCTGCCCGGCGATATTGTTCGCCGCGATAAAGAGCTTGTCAGAGGCGAGTTTACTTGCACCATAGAGATTAATCGGATTTGCCGCCTTATCGGTTGAGAGTGCGATCACCTTCTGAACCTTATTGGCAAGCGCCGCATGGATAACATTCTCAGCACCATAGACATTCGTCTTGATACATTCCATCGGATTATATTCAGCCGCCGGCACCTGCTTCAGTGCAGCGGCATGGATCACATAATCCACACCCCGCATTGCCATCGTCAGGCGATCGCGGTCGCGGACATCCCCGATGAAGTAGCGCATACAGTTCTGGTTGTAGATCTGCGACATCTCGAACTGTTTCAGCTCATCGCGGGAGAAGATGATCACTTTCTTTGGATCATATCGCTCCAGAATGGTCTTTGTGAACTGTTTGCCGAATGAGCCGGTGCCCCCGGTGATGAGGATTGATTTGTTGTTAAACATGATTTGCTATCTCCTAATACATAATTACAGATTTAGAGTGTATTTATCATTTGCAATTGAATTTATGAATTTTGAGAGCATATCACCCGCTCCTCTTATATAACTCATAATACCGCCCCTGCTTCTCCATTAAATTCTCGTGTGAGCCGCTCTCCACAACCCTCCCCTTACTCATTACATAGATTATATCTGCCCGCCGGATCGTCGATAGCCGGTGCGCCACGATAAAGGTCGTTACTGTCTTTGATATCTGGTTGATGGACTCTTGAACGATCGCCTCCGACTCATTGTCAAGGTTGCTTGTCGCTTCGTCCAGCACCAGGATCTCGGGCTCGCGAATGAGCGCTCTGGCGATTGCGATCCGCTGCTTCTCGCCGCCGGAGAGCTTTAGCCCCTGATCGCCAACGATTGAGTCGTAGTCATCGCGGAGGGAGGTAATGAAAGCGTGGATATTGGCACGCTCTGCGGCGGCAATGATCTGCTCATTCGTGTAGTCGCCGCCAAAGGCGATATTCTCGCGGACTGAGGCATTGTAGATGAAGGTGTCCTGGCTCACGTACCCGATCTTTTCAAGGAATGTCGCAATATCAAACTCCCGGAGATCGATCCCGTTGAGGAGGATTCTGCCGCTGGTGACATCATAATATCGGAGGAGAAGCGAGATGATCGTCGACTTCCCTGATCCCGAGTGGCCGACGAGGGCGGTCACCTTGTTCTTATGGATGGTGAGGTTCAGATTCTCAATGAGATCCTGGGCTTTGTAGTACCGGAACCCGACATCCTCGTAGACGATATCAGAGGTAAGTTCCTCGAAGGGAACAGTCCCGTTCTGGATGGTGTTGTATCGTCTGTCATTGAGAAAGGCGTGGATCCGCTCCAGATCGGGATACGCATCCATCATCTGCATATTATGCTGCCCGATGTTTGAAAGACGAGGCAGGATCTTGAGTGCAGAGAAAGCAAATGTCCCGATGAGAGGGAGGACATAGATGAATCGATCGGCATGGATATAAAAGAGGGCAATCACAACTCCCGCTATCCCGATGAAGAAGAGCATCTGTAAAAGGACCGCCGGAAGTGTTTCAGTAAACCGATAGCGTGTATACTTATCCCAGTACGTTCGAAGGGCTTTGGTATACTGCTTCTGCCAATAACTATCAGCATGGACAGATCGAATCTGTCGTAGACCTTGGATATACTGCGAAATAACCGCATTTTCTGATGATATTGATTGCATCTGCACTTTACCGATGAGGTATGAAACTCTGTTTCCAACAAAACGGACAACAATGATAAATCCGATGCCCCCAGCAAGCAGAATTCCCATTGCAACCGGACTCATAAAGAAAAGTGTGACAAGAACTGTGAGGGCAACAACCATATCTGAGAATATCCGTGTTGCGTAATCTAGGAAAATTCTGATCTTTCCCGGAGCACTTACCACATTATATAGCACATCGCCCTGCTTGTTCTCTACGAAATACCGGTAGTCGTTTTCTTTGAGTTTATCAAAAATAGATCCCTTCGTTTTGACGATAACTGCTTTTGTGAACTGCAATGAGGTGATTTTATAGATTATTGTTGCAAAAAACGTCAGAATCACAAAACCGATGAAGAGCAGACAGAACGCGATGACCTCGGGGAGATTGATGTACGTTCGCACCAAATCATACATCGGCTCAAAGAACGGGAGCCCCGCCTCTGTCAGATCAAAGGAAGCATTCAATATCGGGTAGAGGAGGACGATCTGGAAGGTCTCCATTAACCCAAGCAGCATGCTGAAGATAACGAGGGCGAGGAGGTGGAGTTTCAGGCCACGGGAATAATATTCAAGGATTGTATAGGTCCGTTTGTAACGCTTCAGCTCCCTGCTCAGGCGGTATTTCATGCTATGCATCATCTGGGCTACATACCCGGCATGGAGTATCTGTTCAGTCATTAGAACTGGTTCCTTTCTTCCATACTTTCATCTTCCTCTCAGTAATCCACGCAACATACCGCGCCAGCCCTTCCTCAATCCGTACATTGGCCTGCCATCCAAAGCGCTCCTTCGCTTTCACAGCATCAGCCCAGGTGTCCTGGACATCGCCCTTCTGTTTCTCAACATGGTGAAGGACGGCGGCCTTGCCGGTGGCGTCTTCGATCACATGGATGAGATCGATGACACTGATCCGGTTCCCGCCGCCGATGTTGAAAGCCTCTCCGCAGACGCTGCTTTCGTTAGTATCACAGAGAGCAGCCGCCACATTCGCCTCCACCGCATCATCGATATAGGTGAAGTCGCGGGTCTGGGCGCCATCGTCATAAATGGTGATCGAATCTCCTGCCAGAATGGCCCGGACGAACTTGTTAATCCCCATGTCGGGCCGCTGCCGGGGCCCATAGACGGTGAAGTAGCGGAGCGAGACGGTCGGCACCCCATAATTCTTCCAGTACAGGTAGCAGAGGTGCTCGGCGGCGAGCTTCGAGACGCCATAGGGGGAGACCGGCTGCACCATCCGGTCCTCACGCATCGGGAGCTCGATGTCGCCGTAGACTGAGGATGAGGAGGAGTAGACGAAGCGCCTCAGCCGAGAAGATGGTGGTGTGGATTCAGCATCAGGAGCGGAATCGGCATCAGGGGCAGGGGCTGCATGTGTTGCATAGAAGTCAAGCAGCCGCTGGGTCGTCTGGATGTTGTCGCGGGTATAGATATCAAAGCTCCTGCCCCAGGATGCCCGGACACCGGCCTGGGCGGCGAGGTGGAAGACATAGTCGACTGCCGGAAATGCATCCATCTCGACAATATCCGCTTCGATGAGGGTGAACCGGGGGTGCTGGATGGCAGCGGCAAGGTTCTGTTCCTTGAGATTACGGGCATAGTAGTCCGAGAACCGATCGATCCCGATCACCTCAAACCCGTCTGCCAGCAGCCGATCGGTCAGGGTGCTCCCGATGAACCCAGCACACCCGGTGACGAGGGCTTTTTGACTATTATCTGAATTTATCTGAATCAGCCCCTTCTCCTTTGGTGAGAATTCCCATGTGTATATCCACTTTAACGTTCCACCCATATCTTTCTTTCAGTTTTTATCCCAGTTTCAATTCAACTTCTCCAAGGGTTTCGTTGGTTGAACACAAGCCACAAGACAATAACCTGTATTTTGAAATACCCAATCAAACCTCATGAGCGCGAAGCGCTGATATCCTCTTGGCGGGGCGGATAGCCCCGCTCGGTGACCAGGAGGATCGCCTTCACCGGAGACCGGAAAGGGGGTTGAGGGGTGCCCCCCCTGGAGGACGGAGGTGACTTCTTTCAAAACATCGAGACCTGTACAACCCAATAATCTTGAGAATATCGAGAGATTTATGGAAAAACCTCTCACCTCCCCACAACCTCCTTCATATACGCCATCAACTCCTCCCGCAGCTCCTCCTGCTCAAGCGCCATATCAATAATAGCCTCCAGGTACCCCATGCGGTCCCCTGTGTCATACCGGCGGCCCGAGAACTCGTACGCATAGATATTCTGCCTGCCGTTCAGGAGCCGGATCGCGTCGGTCAGCTGGATCTCGCCGCCGACGCCCCTCTCGGTCGAATGAAGGCATTCAAAGATCTCCTGGGTGAAGACATACCGGCCGATGGCACCCATCCGGGATGGTGCTTCGGCGAGGGATGGCTTCTCGATGATATCCTCTAAGAGGGAGAGCGAGTCCTCAAGGGGTTTTCCTTTGATGATCCCGTAGCTTGAGACCATCGCATCTGACACCTCCTCAACCGCGAGCACCGAGCAGCGGTACCGGTTGTAGGTATCGATCAGCTGCCTGGTGCAGGGAGTGGTATTCCTGATGATATCATCGCCGAGGAGCACGGCAAATGGCTCGCCGCTGATATGCTTCTCGGTCCGGAGAACAGCATCGCCGAGGCCGAGGGGCTCCTTCTGCCGGACATAGTGGATATCTGCAAGTTTTGAGATGTCCTGTACCATGGAAAGGAGCTCGGCATTCTTCGGATTCTTTGCAAGATGCATCTCAAGTTCCGGCGCATCATCAAAGTAATCCTCGATCGCCCGCTTGCTCCTGCCGGTGATGATGATGATATCATCAATCCCGGAGGAAAGTGCTTCTTTCACAACATAATGAATCACCGGCACATCGATGATCGGGAGCATCTCTTTTGGCATCGATTTCGTGACCGGCAGGAACCGGGTGCCGAGGCCAGCTGCCGGGATGACGGCTTTTTTGACGGTCATGAGCGGCAGGTCTCCGGTGCAGGAGTGGATGCAGGAGCTGATGGTGCAGGAGCAGATATACAACTATTAAGCATCATTTTTATCATTAAATCCTCCCATTGTACTTCTTGTTGTATCCCATTCATAAGAGAATTCACGGACCTTCATGGAGATCTCATTTTTGAATTCTTCGAGTAGCAGGCAGGTGGGTTTTGAGAACCCGATCGCTTCGAGAGAGGATGGAATCCTGTACCTGATTAGGTTCCGGTCAGACGTCAGGAAATAGTCTGAGTGATATGCCATCGCATAGGCAAGGTGGGTGCGATCGGTCGGCTCACGGATCATCCGGGTGTCAACCTCTTCCTCCCCCATTTTAAAACAGAGAATTCGGACATGATCATTGGGAAAATGGACTGCGACATTCCAGTCATCAAGGAGTTGATTCATACTTGTTATATAATCCAGCGCTTTTTTATGCTCATGCATCTGGATGAAAGCTTCACCAAGGACTGAGATTGAAGTTTGAATTAAATATCCTGCATTTCTGGCATGCTGCAGAGTGGTTCTGGATTTTGTATCTTCAGCGCAGGTAAAGAAGATTGGCGTATCCAGAAAAATGGTTGGATGGTTCATGTATTCCTGCAGGTGATGCTCTTCAGCGATCAGAGGGTGTATTCAAAATCGATCGAAGGCGCCTCATACCCTCGAGGTACTCTTCCTCACTGACAGCATAGGATATCCGGCCCTTTGTTACAGATCCACCGTAGGGTAGCAGACCTCTTCTGTAGGGTTTCCCGATGACATCCTCGGGATTGTATTTCTTCTCTGTCATGCTCCTTCTGCTCCTTTAGTATTTATATTCCTGAGAAACCAGATAATCCTTTGGATAACCGCTTTTCGATTCTTTCCCACCGGCTTCGGGCAGACACCAGAGGACGATCGAATCATGATCGAATAATTCCATGAGACTCCCTACCAGCAGACCCCCTCATAAATAGATCCAACCGCTGCCTTTGGAACACGCCGACCGTCAATCACCAGTTTCCCGGTATAGTCGAGTGTTTCAAATTCTTTCCATTCTGTCGTGAGAAGAACCGCATCTACAACCTGAACCAGATCCTCTGCTGAAGCGGCATATGAGATACCGGGAAAGAGTCTCCCGAATGATTCCATTGCCAGTGGATCATAGGCAATCACGCTCGCCCCCTCCTTCAGAAGCTCTTCTGTGATCGGGATCGCCCGGCTCTCCCGGATATCGTCGGTATCCGGCTTGAAGGCTAACCCGAGGAGACCGATCCTCTTCCCCTTCAGATCCGGGAGATGCTTCTTCAGTAATGTAACAAGCCGCAGGGGCTGGTCCTCGTTTACCGCCACCACGCTCGTAAGAATCTTCGGAGGAACACCGGCAGCCAAGGCCTGGGCGATCAGGGCCCGGACATCCTTTGGGAAGCAGGAGCCCCCAAACCCGATGCCGGATCTGAAGAAGGCAGGGTTGATCCGGGCATCGAGCCCCACCCCGGCAAAGACCTCTGCGGTATCAAGCCCCATCGTCTTGCAGAGGTTGCCGATCTCGTTTGCAAAACTGATCTTGGTTGCAAGGAATGCGTTGCTGACATACTTGATCATCTCGGCAACCGGTATTGCCGTCACCAGCTTCGGGCAGTCAAAGGTGGCATAGAGGGTCTCCAGAACCTTCCGTGAACGGGGATCTTCCGCACCGATCACGATCCTATCAGGGGAGAAGACATCTGTCAGAGCCGATCCTTCCTTAAGAAACTCAGGATTCGATGCAAGCCCGAAGTCACGGAATGCCTCTTTCCCGGATGCTTCTTCAAGTCTTCTGCGGACGATTCCAGTGGTTGTCCCTGAGACAACGGTGCTCTTCATCACAACTGTGTGCCAGCCCTCCTTCTCCCGGAGCTCCCCCCCGATCGTCTGGCTGGCAGCCTCAATGTACTGAAGATCGATCGAGCCGTCCAGATTCGACGGAGTGCCAACACAGATGAAGGTGGCGTCAGTCTCCCGGATCGCCTCGCCGGTATCAGTTGTTGCAGAGATCCGATCCAGATTCTTTTTCAGCAGCTCGTCAAGGCCGGGTTCAAAGATGGGGGAGCGGCCGGTTCGGATCATATCAAGCTTGGCAGGATCGATATCGACAAAGACAACATCATTCCCAATCTCTACAAAACAGGCTCCTGTTACTGCACCGACATAGCCGGTTCCAAGTATTGAGATTTTCACGTAATATCACCTTTCATTCTATTTCGATATACCAGGGATGTGTAGCCTCCGTCCCCGCTATGAAGATCTGCATCAGAGGAAAGGTGGTGTAACAAAATGTTATAACACCCGATAATAACACCCATCCCTCATCTCCCCACACTCCCGAAACACACCCGCGACATCCACCACAACCGGCTTGCCATTGCAGATTGCAAGCAGATCCTCTACCGCAAGCTTCCTGAAGGCGTCGTGCGGGGCATTCACCACGATGCAGTCCACCTGCATGCCGGAGTCCAGCTGCTCAACCGCCTTTGCCCCGAAATGCTCGATCTGATCGGGGGAGAGGAGCGGATCAAACCCATAGACCTTAAGATGGAAGTCTTCAAACTCCTTCACCATCTCTTCAACCGGCGACTCCCGGGTGTCGGGGACATTCTCCTTGTAGGTGAGGCCCATGATCAGGACTTTGGAGCCTTTGATCACCTTGCCGGACCGGTTCAGCTCTTTGATTGCGATACCGGCGACGTGCCGGGGCATCGAGTCGTTGATGGCGCGGCCCGCCAGGATCACCTGCGGGTGGTAGCCGAGCTCCTCGGCCTTCATCACCAGGTAGTAGGGGTCGACCGGGATACAGTGGCCGCCGACGAGGCCGGGGCGGTAGTGGTGGAAGTTCCATTTGGTGCCGGCCGCATCAAGGACGGCTTTGGTGTCGATGCCCATCCGGCCGAAGATGATCGAGAGCTCATTCATCAGGGCGATGTTCAGATCCCGCTGGACATTCTCGATCACCTTCGCCGCCTCGGCCGTCCGGATGTCAGGTGCTAGATGGACGGTGGTGATCCGTCCGTAGAGCTTGGCAAGGGTGGCGGCGGTCGCCTCATCCATGCCGGAGACGATCTTGGTGATCTTCTCGAGTGTATGCTCGTCGTCGCCGGGATTGATCCGCTCAGGCGAGTACCCGACGAAGAAGTCCCGGCCGCAGGCCATCCCTGATACCTGCTCAAGCACCGGGACAAAGACCTCCTCGGTGAGACCCGGATACACCGTCGACTCGAGTACCACAATCGCTCCCGGCTTCATATGTTTCCCTACCGTCTCACCGGCAGAGACGATATACGAGAGATCGGGATCCTTTGCCTTTGTAACCGGGGTCGGGACCGCGATGATCACAACATCCGCCTCCCGGATCCGGGCCGGGTCCGTCGTCCCCTCGATCCGGTTGCCGGGACTAGTATTAATGGTGGCGATCTTTTTCGCATCGACATCATAGCCGATCGTCCTGATCTGCTCGGCAAAAGCGCAGGCAAGCGGGTAGCCGACGTACCCGAGGCCGACGACGCAGACGGTGGTAATGGTGATATCTGGAGCGTTCATCTATTGAACTAAACCTCTCCTGAAATATTGGCAAAAGAAAGGTTAAGGTCTTTGATCTGCATTTGCGTTCTGTGAACAGATGTACCCTATAATGTCCGGTAATAACAGCCATTCCTGAACGGAGTAACATCGCGGAAGATGCCCGCGACATCCACGAGTACCGGTTTACCATTGCAGATCGAGAGGAGATCAGCAACCGGTATCTGCCTGAAGATATCATGGGGTGCATTCACCAAAATACAGTCCACCTGCATGCCGGGGTTCAGCCTTTCAACCGGTTCTGCACCGAAATGGGCGATTTCGGCATCTGAGAGGAGCGGATCAAACCCATAGACCTTGAGATGGAAGTCTTCAAACTCCTTCACCATCTCTTCAACCGGCGATTCCCGGGTGTCGGGGACATTCTCCTTGTAGGTGAGGCCCATGATCAGCACCCTGGAGCCCTTGATCACTTTCCCGGCATCATTTAAGCCACGGATCGCCATCTGCGCCACATGCCGGGGCATCGCATCGTTGATGGCGCGGCCGGCCAGGATCACCTGCGGGTGGTAGCCGAGCTCCTGGGCTTTGTTCACGAGATAGTAGGGATCGACCGGGATGCAGTGGCCGCCGACGAGGCCGGGACGGTATCGGTGGAAGTTCCATTTGGTGGCGGCAGCTTCAAGGACGGCTTTTGTCTCAAGCCCCATCTTATCAAAGATGATCGATAGTTCATTCATAAGGGCGATATTCAGATCCCGCTGGACATTCTCGATCACCTTCGCCGCCTCAGCCGTCCGGATGTTGGGTGCGACATGGACAGTGGTGATCTGACTATAGAGCGCAGCAAGCGTCTGTGTGGTTGTATCATCCATACCTGCGACGACTTTTGTGATCTTATCAATGGTATGATCGTCGTCGCCCGGGTTCACCCGCTCAGGCGAGTAGCCGACAAAGAAGTCGCGGCCGCATCGCATCCCGGATTTTTCTTCGAGGAGCGGGATCATCAGCTCTTCGGTAAGACCAGGCCAGACGGTAGACTCGCCGACAACAATCGCTCCCTGCTTCAGGTTCAGGCCGACGGTCACAGTGGCGTCAAGGATCGGCCGTAGATCGGGGAGCTTATTCTTCATCACCGGTGTCGGGACACAGATGATCACAATATCGGCTTCCCTGATCCGTGCGGGATCGGTGGTGGCGATAAAGTTCTCATTGCCCCGCTCTTTCATCGTCCTGTTCAGCTCATCGACTGCCGCCTGATTTCTCCGATAGCCGATAGTCTTCTGGTGTGCCGAGAAGGCTTCTGCGAGCGGCAGGCCGACATAGCCGAGGCCGACAACACAGAGTGTCTTTGAGCGGATGTCCGGGAGTATTTCTGCGGTTTTCTGAGAGGGTTTTTCAGAAGCGCTGTTGAAAGAAGAGTCCTGTCCTTTTGTATTCTGCTGCTGCATAATCTGGTGCTCCGTATCGATGGTATGCTAATAATGAGTGATTGGGATTATTTTAAGATAAACCTCATGGTTTTGCATTTGATCTTCAGATTACGGGAACCATTGGTATTTTCCTTCTCCGCAAAGGCTAAGGGGTGGATCGGAGTCAGAGGGGTACAAAAACATAATACGATCATTATGTATAGTATCGTGTGAGTATACACCATTATATGAAAACAATCACCATCCGAGATTCAACATATACGGTTCTTAAAAAGCTGAAAGAGCCCGGTATGAGTTTTTCAGATGCAATTGATCATCTCCTGGAAACCAGAGGAGAAGGATTACGAAGACGGTTTGGAGCGCTATCAAAGAGCACTGTGCTGGATGAGATAGAAGAAACAGCCGAAGAGACACGGCGATCTGCTACCTTCCGGACACTATAATTCCGCACACTGTAGTATCGAGATTTCATTATCGGGATTGCCTGCTACTATGGAGCGTTTAAGCCTATGATCATCCATGACAACTCCTTTCTGATAGATTTCTTCCGGGGTGTGCCTGAAACAGAGTCCTGTATAGGAGATGAGATCTATGCAGTGACGACGCTCTCCTACCATGAGATTTTTGAAGGTGTGAAAAGAGCCAATGCAAGAAAGGAGGGGGACTTCTTCAGAGATTTCTTCGAAGAGACACGGGTACTGGAATATACGCTTGCAGCTGCCGAGGCATCCAGCACCATTGCGGCCCGCCTGAGGCGCAATGGCACACCTGTCAATGCTCTGGACATCCTGATTGCCGGTATTGCAGTCGCAGAAGGGGCCGGCTCGATTGCAACCCGCGACAAGGATTTCCTCACCATTGGAGAGGTTGTAGATCTGGAGATCCGTTTGTATACTCGAGGTAGATAGATCCCTGCTGCTGCTCAAGTTCAAGCCGTCAGTACCGTACCTGGTGGTTGATGAGCTCCGGATCTCGGTTCACCATCTCGTCGAAGTGAGGAATCTCGCCGCCTGATTCCAAAACTCCTGCAACCCCTTGCGACACTCTGTTTTGCCGCACCCTGCCGTGAGAGTTCTGAAACAGAGCCGGCCGTTGTGCACATCCTTAATCTTGAATTCACGAGAAATCTCGATCATTGTTGATCTCAAACGTGATCGGCATGGTCACAAAGCCCCACTATTCGAGATGTTGGATCCAGAAGACGACAGAGAACAATAGAGGTGATCTATCAACCTGGATTCAACGTCTACCTGGATTCAACGTCTACCGGCATCCAACCACTCCCGGTAAAGAGAAGAGTCGAGGAGATTATGCAGTTTCAAGCTGAACCGAGGTCAATGCGGCGGAAGGCACACGCTTGGAGATAGTGAGGATCTCAATTCCAATCAGATTATTCTCATCATCGTAATCGAGGATGACACCCGGCTTGATCTCTTCTGAATCCTTAATGGGGGCATTAGACAGCCGCATATACACTGCATCAGCCTCTTTATCGATGGTCACTTTCATGGTCGTTCCCTCCTGTCAAAGAATACTGTTATCACACGATGAGGAGATAAGATGGGATTTATAATGACTCGAAGTACTTTTCCCTTTGCATCTGGAATCTCTTTAAGATAATGTACCTCATCATCCTTTCTCTCTTCAACTCTATCGGGGAACAGTACGGTATTCAACACCCATTCTTTCGCCGGTTCCTTTTGATCCCCCCTTTCTATGGTGTGCCGATCCAGATTGATCCCCCTTTTTGCCAGAAACCGCCAGTTCGCTTTATAAAGGGTATGAGGTTGCTGATAGGGTGCAGGAGATGGTATGCCAGTGACCAGCCAGCAGGCGGGCGTTGTTCCTCTTCTCAAATGGGAGCGGCAGGGCGTGTTACACATCGATACTCTGTATCTGATGGGGGCCCGGTACAACAGCATAAGCCCGGGAGCGCTTATTTCACCTCAGTGAAGACGAATATCCCCGTCCGGCCGGCACTCCGGATCCCCTTTCCCGGAGCATAGAGGGGCATTGAGGAGTGTTCCGCCCGGAAGGATACGGTGGAGATACAGGAAGTATTCTCAGGACTTTACCGCATTCATAATTCCATAGTTTATCAATGCCGTCCTGATCTCCTTTAATTCCATACGCATCTCAGAGATCTCCTTATTGAGATGGTTATCGAGATCACTTCTCATTCCTTTTACTTCAGTAAGCGTCTCTATCTGTAGATCGACAGTCTTCTCCTGCAGACCGACAGTCTTCTCCTGCAGACCGATCGTCTTCTCCTGCAGGCCAATCGTCTTCTCCTGCAGGCCAATCGTCTTCTCCTGCAGGCCAATCGTCTTCTCCTGCAGACCGACAGTCTTCTCCTGCAGGCCAATCGTCTTCTCCTGCAGACCGATCGTCTTCTCCTGCAGGCCAATCGTCTTCTCCTGTAATGAAATGGATGTATCGTGCTTTTCAAGGGCGATATCCTGTTTCTTCTCCATCCGTGAAAAGATAGCAATTGCAGTATCAAACCTCTCTGCAAGTTCTTCTTCCGGAGATCCTCTGATTACAGTGAAATAAGAAAATTCTCCCTTATATTCTTCTTCTACGGTACAAATCTCTTCAACCTCCACCGGATATTCCACATTCCTGATAGCCAGGATAAATGCATCAAGGTCGTCTACACGCCCCTCTGCTATGATATGCACATCATATCCTTCAAGGTTCTCGATATAGCCGGTAATTTTTAATTTTCTTGCAATATTCTGAACAATATGCCGATAGCCAACCCTCTGTACCGTTCCTGAAACGTGTATTGAATATCTGGAGAAGGTATGGGAATCCATAGTGAGCTATTCGCTTTCATAAATCATAGGCTTTTCTCTCAAATACCGGGTGTCTACAGGCGTGTGCAGAGGAGAATCAAAACAACACCCCCTCCTGATTTGATGAGATGAAATCCCAAGTCGTTTTTTCCATCATATCCTGGTATCTAGCACTGAATGTGTCGCCCAACTCTTCAATTACTGTATCATTGTTCTGACAAAGATATGCTTTCACTGATCATTGAAAATCTCGGTCAACTACCCCCGCCTAACGGAGGGGGCTTGCAACCGGGGTCTGGAGACCACAAGGCTGCAATGTAAAGGGAGGTCTTTTCGTTAACCCTTTTCCCTTCCCTCGCCTCCAAAAGGCAGATCCCATTATTCCAGGTTTTTGTAGACAGCCTTCCTTGGGCCGACCTTAATTACATATATTATCAGGTTTTTTCGTTTTATATCAAGAATAATTCTGTATTTGCCCACCCGGTATGTATACCAGGCTGATCCCGCCAACCGGTCAATGTGCAGAAATGGATCATCACGAATGATCTCGACACGTTCAATGATCCGGGCTGCGATATCTTTTGGTAATTTTTCAAGGTTTTTTCGGGATTTGTCGGTCCATATAATGGTGTATTCCATTCAATCAATACCGAGTTTCTCTTTCAACTGGGCAGTCGAATATACCCGGCCTGCCTTGATGTCCTCCAGCGCTTCCTCAATATCCACAATATCTTCTTCAGTTATTCCTTCTTCCTCATTTTCCATTGTAAGCCGTGAGATTATCTCGTTATATGACTCACGGGGAAATCGTCTTAACCTATCAAGTCTTTGTTTCACACCGGGAGTAATCTTGATGGTAGTTACTTCTCCTGTCATATACTAATGTATACCTGAAGAGATATAGGTATTCCGTAGCTGAGACGGTTTATCCCGGACTGGTAGATCTCTTCTCCTCTCTCTCTCTCAAAACCCGGCCAATCTTTTCCGTCAGAATAACCCGGGGATACACGATATCCGGGGGCAGCGCCCCCACCCTTGAATCTTACTTCCTGAGCGGCTATTGCTCCCGCTTCCCTTGCTCCTGCGTACCCTGCTATCGCGTACGCTGCTCCATCAACCATGCAACAGTCGCAGAAAAGCCTCTCTTCCAGCGTATACTCAGGCTCATGCCCAGATGCCGCTCTGGCACGAGGAATATCCGCAGGCGAGTCCCGGATATCGCCTTCGCAGACCGGCTCACAGATCGGCTCAGTACTCGTGCCGGTGTTCTCCATCTGGATCGCAGAGAGTTCATTTTAGCTGATATGCTTCCTGCAGGCGATAGTATAGATGCCGGTTGCATCGCTCTCCATTGCCTTTCCATTCGCCTGGCTGAACATCCCTGATGAACGTGACTCCGCGGGTCCGGCCGCCATAGATGATCGGCCGCCAGGCAGCCGGGCGATGAACTGTGTGATCACCGCTGCGTCTGCATCAATACTCCCGGGCGGATTCGAACCGCCGTCGCCGGATCCAAAGTCCTGCATGATTGACCCCTACACTACGGGAGTGAGAAGATTCTCAATATATTAACCGTGAAAAGATATAGTGGTTTCCGGGGGTTGAGGAGATGTGAGTCTCCAATTAACCAGCCACGGTTCAGCATTGTGTGTTGAAAAGACCTGGGTTAACTGCTTCTGATATCATCAGTACAGGGTACTCCTGCCACGTTCTGCTTCATCCTGCCCAGGAGTGCATCACGCTCTGCCTGTATCTTCCGCTCTTTCCGGATATTCTTCACCATCATGGCAAAGACGAACATTCCGGCGGCATTGGCAAGAACCATCGGCAGATACACTCTGCTGACGATGGCAACTGCCTCATCATAGGGTCTCACCATGATAAGCGTGAGTGCCATATGGAAGACCTCCATCAGGACAGCAAATGCAACGGCTACTGTGGTTCCGGCAAATCTCTTCTTATAATAGATCCAGATGAGCCCGCCAAAGAGTCCGGCGAAGATGGCGGTAACCGAACAGGCATACATGGTGATACCGCCCATACTCAGGCGGTAGGCAGCACCGATCAGCCCTGCCCCGATGCCAACCCAGGGACCGGCAAGGAGCCCTGCAACCATCGGCCCGAGATCACGGACGTTAATGACCGATCCGAGGAACTCGATGCCGGAGATCGATCCATAGACTGAGAGCCCGCCGAAGAAGAGGATGAGAATGATGCGGGTTTTTATGGTCGGGTTTCCATCAAGGATCTCGGGGAATATCCGGCTCTGCGTGAGGAGATATGCAGCAACAATGATGACGCATATGAGCTGCAAAAGCACATTGAACTGTGGTAAGAACGATCCATCCATAGTAACAATCCATTACATGTTGCGTGTAATTCACGATAAACCAGATGGATTTGTGGGTATCTGATCGTGTAGCCAATCTCTGTTGAACGGGCTCTAAATGCGATTAAAAGAGTTTTTATGTGATTTTCTCTTTATAAAATTTGCTCAAGAATCAGCGCCGCATCCCTCACATACTGCGGACATTTCGTCGCAAAGAGGTTCTCTGCCCGCGCCTGTTCATATTCATCCTGGCTGCCCAGATTATATCCGAGGAGCTCTGAGCAGTTGATCGATCCGTTCTTTTCGCAGAACTCATCGATGAACTGCCGCACAAGCGCCCGCGTCTTCTCGTTTGCCGCATTATCGCCCTCTTCGGCTTTCCCGTATTTCAGGCCGATTGCAAGGATGGCACCTGAGACGGCGCCGCAGATATTGCCGGTACGGGAGATTCCGGCGCCAAATCCGCAACTGATCTTCTTTGCCAGATCGCCGGAGAGCCCGAGGTCGTCTGAGAATGCCGAGAATACTGCCGAAGAGCAGGTGAAGCCGTTATTGAATGCCGTGAGTGCGTCGTCTGGTTTTGTCATTTTTCATCCGATTAATTGTTTGGACTCTTCTCCAACATTCTGATCCACAGGTTTCTCCTGAATTCTTTGGAACAAGGGAGTGATCCCATTTGAGATCCCGATGCAACAAACGGATCATTGGGAGTGATTGAAGCAGGTGCGGCGCGGGTATCGGGGGGCGGGATAGCGAGAGAGCTGGCTGACAGAGCTGATAAACCCTTGCTCATCAGAGCAACCTGAAAGGCGATTCGTAAGAATCGGGGATGTATCTGCTTCTGGCAGCCTGCGTAGCATTCCCGCCCCACCCGCGCTGTATCTGCGGATACCCAAACCAGGATCCCCTTGCGGAGCATGTGCGGACGGGGCAGGGGCGGTGGGGGGTTTCTTATACTCGATACAATGAGCCCCTCTCTAAAGTAATATGAGGATTGTTTCATACTCGTTAACACCAATAATTATAAAGCCTGAAGATTTCGCAGTTGATATGAATATAGAAATATAGTATGTCCTTTTCTTATTGTTATTGGTCAAACAATAGTGATTTGAGGGCATTCATTTATTATTATAGCTTGTGGATAACAATGCCCATCAGAAATATGGAGAAGAACCGTTGTTTAGATTCCTGTGTGGATATCTTTATCCTGAATTGTACAAAAGGGAGAGTGAATGCAGGAGAACCACTCCCTGCATCCGGAATACCCCGGACAGAACCTCCCCGGAATGCCTAAAATAAAACCCCTTCTGATGATACTATGACAACCATCATCTATACCTTCACCGGCACCGGCAACACCCTCGCGGTTGCCCGCCAGCTTGCTGATGCTCTTGGCGATACGACCATCATCCCGATCACGCAGGCGATGAAAGGCGCCCCCCTCCTGCCGGAGGCAGAGACGGCAGATGCAATCGGGTTTGCATTTCCCGTCTACTATGTGGATATGCCTCCTGTTGTGAAGGAATGTGTACAAGGGCTTCAGATACACGGCAACCCCTATCTTTTTGGGGTCGCGACCTGCGGCGGGAGCCCCGGGGGCGCCCTCTACAATCTCGATGCTCTCCTCAAGGCAAAAGGCGCCCATCTCTCCCTTGGCGCAGCCATCACGATGCCCGAGAACTTCATCGGGCCGATGAACCTGATGGAGCCGGAGGAGAAGGTCGAAGGAATACTTACAGCTGCACGGGAGCGGATCCCGGAGATTGCTGAATCAATCAGAAGCAGGAAGGATATCCCACTCGAAGGATCGGACTCAACACCCTACCGGGTAGTCGCATCCTTCTTCAGATACCTCATCACATCCGTTTATGGCACCCCCCGGCGGCTCCACGCAACCGATCGCTGCAACCGGTGCGGACTCTGCGCCCGGATCTGCCCGACCAGGAACATCACCGTCACCGATGAAACCGTCACCTGGGGGAGTAACTGCACCTGGTGCTATGCCTGTATCCACTGGTGCCCGCAGGAGGCAGTCGAAATAGGGGGGAGGACAAAGGGGAGGCGCCGGTACCATCACCCGGATGTGACTGTGAAAGATATGGTGGAGCAGAGAGGGGGATAGTACCCTTCACTCCCGGGAATGGCTAATAAAAAGCCTTCTCGTTATTTCATGTGGGTAGCTCAAAGCATGTGCGACGTGGGTATCGGGGGCGGGGCAAGTGGAGGGAGAAGGATGGCAGAGGCGATACACACTTGCTTAAGAGAGCTACCTGAAAGGCGATTCTATCGAATCGGGTTTTTATCTGCTCTGGCAGCCCCGAAGCATTCTCGCCCTTCCCCGCACCGCACCTGCGTCAATCACTCCCAATGATCCGGTTACATCGGGATCTCCAATAGGATCAATCCCATGGCCCTAAGAATTCAGGAAAACCCAAAAGATCAGAATTTTGGAGAAGAGTCATTTTCATTATGCCCGCTGATATGGTATCACGAGAAGTATAGACAGTCCTGAAGAAGTGGGATGCAGCATGAAGTATTATAAAAGTATGGAAACATTGATAGGTACCGGAGGTTCGTGATGGAAATCGTGGTAAATGTTGATGAACAATTTAATGTGTCTTTAAAAAGTGTGAAAGACATATTGAAGATCAAGCCCAACGATACATTTGTTATACAACAGGAGAACTCACATACCATCATCCTGAAGAAGACCGGCGATGATGATCCATTTATTGAAGCGATCAATTCACCAGCACATAGTCATAATAAGTCCCACGATAACCTTGATCAGCTGGAAGATGAACTGTGGTCATCATGAAGGTGATGGTCGATTCAAACATCCTGATCTTTGCGAATATCGCGGATATGCCCGAATACCCCCTGGCCAGGGAGAGATTGCTGACATTGATTGATCAAGGGTGTACTTTCGTGGTCAATACAATCATCATATCAGAAGTACAATACAAACTTCAGAGATTACTCAATAATGAACAATCGCATAGCAGAACAATAAAAATCCTGAAATCACGGTATTTTGATTACTATCCTATTGAGAAGACCACAGTCATGAGCGCAGTTGATCTCAGTCATGTATCAAATGTACGGATAAATGACGCACTCATCGCACAACATTGCCTTGATCTCAGGCTTGACGGAATCATTACAGATAATGTGAAAGACTTCAAAAGAATACCCAATTTACACCGTATCCACCTGCGAGAAGGGACTGTCTAAATACCTTGTCAACGGGGGTCCGGAAATCCCCAATAGCGTCGGATTTCTGCATTCATGTCAATGGCTGAATAAGTGGATTTTAAGATTTTTGGTTTCAACCAGTCGAATGACAGGCTTGGAATTATTTTGGAGAAGGGCTTTGCTGGGTGAAAAACATTCATTCTCCCCCGCCCCCGTCCGAAGATGCTTCAAACGCCCCATTACCCGAATGTGGCAACGGGATATATCTCCCATTCCCATGAATGGTGAAAAACCCAAAAGATCAGAATTTTGGAGAAGAGTCTCTACTATTACTGCTCTATCCCCGCAATCGCCGCTTCCGTCTTCTTCGCAAGCTCCAGCTGCCCCTCGAGCTCGGCGACCCTCCGGATCGCCTCGAGCCGGTGGACGGCGTCTTCAAGAAATGAGAGGATATCAGCGGGGAAGAGGTCGATCCCGTACTCATCGAGGAGATGGGCATGGATCTCGCGGTGGTCGAGGCCCAGCGTCCGGAGCTCGATGAGCATGAGGACGAACCTTCGCTCCGGGCATCCGCAGAGCGGCCTCCCTTTGCAGTTGCAGTCCAGAAAATCCTTCTGGAACCGGAGGAGCTGTTCCCGGAGTGTGGAATCGAGCTGCTCATAGTTGATCCCGCCATCGATCATCTCCAGGTTCGCACCATGGAAGGCGAAATCAGGCAGGCGGTACCCGGCGACGCGCTGGATCTTACGGACTGCACGGAGCCGGGCCTTGCTTGCGATCACTTATGCTTCTCCTGGCTCCTCATCGAACTTCTTTAGGGACTTCATCGCCTCGCCCATCTTCTCGACAGCCGCAAGCCACTCATCAAAGATCGTCGGATCATCGGTATCCTTCACGTACCGGGCACAGCAGGCGGCACCGCCGATGACGGCAGATCCGATCTCAGCGGCAATCCGGAGCGCCTCTTCGGGATCCTTGTCTGCTGCTTTCTTCCCGTCTTTTACAAGCGCCTTGATATCCGCCTCACTCATGCCTGCAAGGAAGTTCCTGCATGAGGCAAAGACGACCATCATCGCGATCTGGACAGATCCGATGATCTCGCCAAGCTCATCCTCGGGAACCGGCCCCATCACGATCGCCTCTACTTCAGCGAGCTTCTGGCTGGCATCCTCAAGGCTGATCCGCTCGTTCTGCCAGAGCCTGATGATCTTCAGGACCGCAAGCGTGATATCCTCGCTGAAGTTCTCAAGCATCCGGAATCCTTCCGGCATCTCCTCGCCATCGCCCTCAAAGTCTGCGTCAGCAAGCGTTGCAAGCCAGTTATCCCATCGTTCCTGATTATAGAAGATATAGAAGAGTTTCATCGGCTCTTCCTTTTTTGCTTCACTCTTCTTCCGCGCCATTTCATTGTACCATCCTACTCAGATCTTTAAAGAGGTTACCGCTTCTCTCATCAACCGACTCTTCTGCTCATATCTGATCGCCAGAATTCCCGATTCATAAGCAGCTATCAGATCGATGGTGTGGTATCATCCTCACAGGAGATCCTTTCCAGGCGACAGTGGATGAAAAACCGTGGTTGAAGAGAAGAGAGGCCAGTACAAATGGTCTGAGCGAGAGCGCCATCATCCTGACTGCGGGGTTCTTCGGCTACATCCCGGTAGCTGCCGGATCGCCCCGCCGGGAACCGGAGGGGGATTGAGGAGTGCCCCCCCCGGAGGAACGAGGGGTCAATACTTGAAATCAGCAGGCAGGATTGTTATGCAGCCACAAGCGCTTACAGGCAGGCACTTTTCAGGTATGTATCTGCTGTACTGTGACACTCCTCCTTTAGGCAATCCCCCCTGCCCCCCTTCACCTGAAGGGGGGAGTGAGGATAGCAGGGGGGTCTGAGCAATCGCGGGGAGCGCCGGCAGCCGCACCGGGCGGGGGTAAGCCCATGGAGATGCGGTGCACGGGATAGTACGGACGCGACCAGCAGGTAGCTTATGTTCCTCTTTTCAAATGGGCGCGGCAGGGCACGGCAAAATATACATCTGTTATCTGACAGAAAGCTGTTACAACACAATAAGCGCTGAAAGCGCTTCCATCCTCTCGGCGGGGCGATCAGCCCCGCTCGGTGGCCGAAGGCCGCCCACTCCGAGAACCGGAGGGGATGGCAGTGCCCCCCCGGAGGGGCGAGGGGTCAATACCTGAAATCTGCAGGCAGGATTGCCATACAATCACAAGCGCTTACAGACAGATGCATTTCAATTATACATCTGCTGTACTGTGACACCCCTCCTTTAGGCAAACCCCCCTGCCCCCTTTCACCTGAAGGGGGGGTGAGGATAGCAGGGGGATACTACACCTGTATTTACTGAGTGAAAACGAGAGGGCTGGCAATGGAAATATGAGAGGAACCGAGATTCCATTTTTTGGTATTTCCTCATTATAGAATGGCAGAAGAAATTTATATTCCTGAAATTATATAGTTCATAGAAGAGTGTACGTCTACATCACGTAGTGCTATTTCGGGCTTAAGTCAATAACAGTTTTTCACGGGTGAAGAGAGCATGCTTCGGACATTCAGAGCATTGATCAAAGATAATCATGTCGAATGGGATAATGATACAGAGAGGCTCATTCCAACGCATTCACCGGTCCCTGTTTTGATCACAATAGTGGATGATCAGATTCCTTCTGTTGAAGATAGTCATGCACAACGGGGTAAGCGAATGGCTGCTGCGCTGAATACATTGTCAAAAATGAATGTATTTGGCGAGATTGATGATCCCGTTACCTGGCAGCGTCACATTCGTCAGGATAGACGATTGCCAGGTAGACATGATGCTGATCTCTCTCCACAATCCAATTGACAGATCAGAGAGCACAATGTTCTCAATAGATGACGAAAAAAGGTGACTATTCTCCAGATTCTCGGTCACAAGAGATATTTGAAAAAAAGCTACTCATCCTCTCGGCGAGGCGATCAGCCCCGCTCGGTGGCTGATAGATCGCCCACCCCGAGAACCGGGAGGCGTGAGGGGTCAGTGTACTATACCATCCTGTCATTATCAAATGGATTCAGCAGGCTGAGTGAATGGATTTTTGAAAAGTCACGTACATTTCGGGTGACCAGTATACAGTCGTGAACAAGAGCGGTTCCTGCAATGACAGCATCTGGAAGAGATACCCCATATGATCGCCGGATGTTAATTGCGCAATCAGCAATACTGTCATTAAGGGGATAAACTTCAGCAGAATGAATAAATTCATCTGCTTTTATATATTCTTCCGGAGATTGTTTCTTCCAGCCAAGTAACTCAATCTTTGTGATTATAGATATTCGAAAAGAGTGATTGAGCATTTTTTCTATCTCAGGTAGCTGTAATAAGGGAATCTCATCAGCAAGATAGTAGATGAGAATATTTGTATCAAGGAGATACCGCTTCATATTCGCGTCCATTCATCACGCAGTTTCCGGATTTCTGTCTTCAGATCAACCTTCAGATCCCGGTATATACCCCTGTATTTCCCTGGATCTGAAATGCCAACCGGCTCTTCTGCTAACCGCTTATCTTGCAGCGTCTCCCAGAGATCAATGGGAATGATAACTCCTGTCTTCTTTCCTGCAGAATCATAGATATACTGTACACTCATTGTTGCACCCCTTTTATCCTGATGTGTGTCTTTTAAGCAGATTATGTTTTCCAAAAAATACACATAAGACTCTTCTCCAAATTTCTAATTGATACATACCCTGATTCCTGAGCAAATACCAGCTGGATAGTGTGGTGTCATCCTCACTGAAGATCCCTTTCTACATAAGTGACAGCGAATGAGAAACGTAGTTGAGAAGGAAGGAGAGACCAGTGACAAGAGGTGGGCACGGGAGCCCCCCTCCCTCCTCTCGGCGGGGCGATCAGCCCCGCTCGGTGGCCGATAGATCGCCCACCTCGAGAACCGGAGGGAGATTGAGGTAGATTGAGGGGTGCCCCCCCGGAGGGGCGAGGGGTCACGTTCAAGGTAGCATACCTCATCGACCTTTTTCGACAAGCGCTTACAGGCCACTCTATCTTCCTGAAAGCATCTGCTGTATTGTGACATTCTCCTCACAGGCAATCCCCCCTGCCCCCCTTCACCTGAAGGGGGGAGTGAGGATAGCAGAGGGGTCTGAGCAATCGCGGGGAGCGCCGGCAGCCGCACCGGGCGGGGGTAAGCCCATGGAGATGCGGTGCACGGGATAGTACGGACGCGATTGCAGGCTGCTTTAGTTCCTCTTTTCTAATGGGCGCGGCAGACACAGAAGTTCCCCGATCATTTTGTGTAATCTGAAAGGAAGGAAGAAAGAAGAGAATCGTGTTCGGTCGTTGAAATTCAAAGTACATTGAATTCTTCTTTTGTAAGATCGGCCTGTTTTATAATAGATATGAGGGTGCCACGAGGAACCGGATTGTTCTTTGGGATAATAACCAATAGTTTTCTACCATCATCCCGTACTTTGTATAGTGCAGAATGGCTCCCTTTCCCCTGAAATGGCGCATCTGTAAACCCTGCTTTCTTCAACTTTTTGATTATTACCTCTGAAGAAAGAAGGGGGAGTTTTCTCATGCCTCGACCTCGATCATCGAGGTAAATTTATGGCGAGCTCGTAGAGCTAATTCAATCTCTTCCATCATGTCAAGAGCCCGGGCATTATCCAGGTAAAGAGTGATCGCTTCATGGATATTGTCAAGGGCTTCCTGTGGAGAATTTCCGCAACTGCTAACCTCGATTTCAGGGCACTTTGAGACATATAATCCCTCTTCCTCCCAGATCATAACAGTTAATTGTATTTTCCTCATGATCTTATCCCTGATTACCTCTATGGTTACTCTCTAACCTACGATAAAGTACAGGTTTGGCGGTCTCCTGGAACCGGAGTTGTGCCCCATAGGAGATGGAAGGATCCGTTCATCAAAGATGGGCAGGGAGACTCCCTACCCTCGGGAACGAGGGGTCAATACCTGAAATCAGCAGGCAGGATTGTCATGTAGCCACAAGCGCTTACAGACAGATGCATTTCAGGTATGTATCTGCTGTACTGTGACACCCCTCCTTTAGGCAATCCCCCCTGCCCCCCCTTCACCTGAAGGGGGGTGTAAGGATAGCAGGGGGGTCCGGGCAATCGCGGGGAGCTCCGGTACCCGGTTCGGGTGGAGGGTAAGCCCATGGAGATGCGGTGCACGGGATAGTACGGACGCGACCAGCAGGTAGCTTATGTTCCTTTTTTCAAATGGGCGCGGCAGGGCGCGGCACAACAGAGTGTTGTGTGCATCTTCTGAGAACCAGTACAACCACATAAGCGCTGAAAGCGCTCCCATCCTCTCGGCGGGGCGATCAGCCCCGCTCGGTGGCCGAAGGCCGCCCACCCCGAGAACCGGAGGGGGATTGAGGAGTGCCCCCCCGGAGGAACGAGGGGTCAATACCTGAAATCTTCAGGCAGGATTGTCATGCAGCCACAAGCGCTTACCGGCCACTTCTATCGTCCTGAAAACATCTGCTGGCCTGTGACCCCTCTCCTCAACGCCCCCCCCCTTTCAGAAAATTGTAGAAGAACCCATCTCCTATTGCGTTCCACTAGTACCCCATGCAGCAGCAGGTGATGGTGCGGTACGGAGAACTCTTCCTGAAGAGCGAATCGGTGATGCACCACTACATCAGGATTCTCACCCGGAACATCGGACGGGCACTTGAAGCAGAAGGTCTTGCCCATACAATCGAGGAGCACCGGGGGCGGCTCTATATCAACTGCGATGATCCAAAACAAGCAGCAGTTGCCGCCCGTGTCTTTGGTGTCGTGGACACGTCAGTCGTCACCCGTACAGAACCCACGATGGAGGCGATTGCAGCTGCCGCAGTGGAGATAGTAGCCGGATCAGGCAAAAACAACGGTTCATTTGCGGTACGGGCACGGCGGGAGGCGGTGAAGGGCTTCACCAGCCAGGAGCTCGGGGCATTTGTCGGATCAGCGATCCTTGACCGGTACCCGGACTTTACGGTCGATCTCACGAACCCGGAGTACGAGGTCTTTGTCGAGGCCCGCCATTACGGAGGATTTGTCACCGACTCCTTCTATCCTGGTCCGGGCGGACTCCCGCTCGGCACACAGGGACGGGCAGTCTGCCTCATCTCAGCAGGAATTGACTCGCCGGTTGCCGCGTGGCTGATGATGCGCAGGGGGACTGATCTCCTCCTCCTCCATATGAATGGCGGGAGGCACGCAGGCGCCGCCACGCGGGATGATGCCTTTGCCCATGCAGAAACCCTCTCGACACACTGCATGGGAACAGAGATCGGAATCATCGAGGTCGATATGGAGCCCTTCTTCTCTGCACTGCTCACATTAAAGGAATCCCGGTTTCGCTGTATCCTCTGCAAGCGGTTCATGCACCGTGTAGCGAGCCGGATCGGGGAAGAACACAGATGCTCTGCCATTGTAAACGGGGATAATCTCGGGCAGGTTGCATCCCAGACACTTGAGAACCTGGCTACCGTAACCCCGGCTGCCACGCTCCCCGTACTTCGTCCTCTCATCACCTATGACAAGGAGGAGATCGTCACCCTCGCAAAGAAGATTCAGACCTTCATCCCCCGCCCTGGCGATCACGCCTGCCGGATGGTACCGAAGAAGCCCGCCACTGCCGCAACCATCCGCCAGATCGAAGAAGAGGAGGCAAAACTTCCGATAGCTGATCTGATACAAAAAGCAGTGGAAAGCGCAGTCAGAAGGACCGCGCTCTCCGGCTCAGTCATTGACGGCTAAGCCGTTCTCGCGTGCGATATCGAGGAAGGCGTTCGCAGTATAGTCTGCCTGGCTCTCTGTCATCCCGTAGGTGTTGAACTTCCAGATCTTTGTCGCCCCCGGAATCACTCCGGCAATCCCCCTCTTTCCAAGCGCACTCGTAAAATAGAACCCGCGCTTCTTATGGGTCTCTGCCACCCTGTCAAATGACTCCCGCGTATCGATTCTGGTCAGGGTATGCTCCCGTGGCATATCCGAGAGGATTTTTGTCCCTTCGATTGAGAGGAGGGAATCTATCACAATCTTCCCCTTCCGGAGCTCCTCATCCCAGGCGAGCACCCGCTCCTTCACATGGGGGAAGGACGCCATCATACCCATCACGGTGACGCCCATTAAGGTGCAGCCCATCATTGCGACCTCCTTGATCCCAAATGTCCTGCCGGTCTGATCCCCCTTCACCGCGGTTGTGGCAAAGATCCTCTCCGCATACTCTGCATTCGTCGCAACGAGACCGGAGGGTGCGGGTGCTGCCATCGACTTGTGGCCTGAACCGATCACAAAATCCACCCCGAGCTCTTTGCCTGACACCGGCAGGATACCGACGGTATAGGCGCCGTTATAGAGGACGGGGATATCATAGCTGTGGGCAACTTTGGCGATACCCCGGATATCATGGTGGTTCCCGAACTGGTAGTCCACCCCCTCGACAAAGAGGAGTGCAGGGGTCTTCCCCTCCGTTTTTATAACCCGCTCGATCGTCTCTGCGGCAGCATCCGCAGTGATATGGTTCTTCCCATCCTTTGGTATCTCACGCGGTACTGCTCCCACAGACTCGGCTGCAATGAACTCGGTATAGTGGGAGAGTGCGGTCAGGATCACCGGATCGCCCTTCTGCACCAACCCCTGGCAGACCGCCTGGAACCCGCGCCGTGCACCGGGAACAACCCGGCAGGCATCCATCCCAAGCCAGGAGGCGAGATCGGCATGGAAATCTGCAATCGGCGGTTTTTTGATATAGTCGAGCCGGAAAGGCTTGCGGCAGTTATCACAGACCGAATAGCCATCGCCATAGGCGATCACCGCCTTCATTGCATCTGCCGTGAGCCGCCCGCCCACCTGGATCGGATCGATGTTGATTGCGGTCTCATCCACCTGCCGGGCATCGATATCACCTGCACACCGCATCTCAGATCAGCTCCTCTTTAAGGATCTCGATCTGGCGGGTTACGCTTTTCAGCAGTTTCCCGGCTTTTTCCTTCTCTTCAGCACTCAGCTGATGGAGGGGTGCTGTCTCCCGGAGCATCACCCTGATATCGGTCAGGAGAAAGAGTGACTGAAAGAGTGCATCTGTTGCACGTTGTGACATGGTACAGGATCATTGTGCCGCCTTCCCTTTTACTTTCACCCTCCACTCCCAGCACTTAATTCTCTGGAGGTTCAAGATACGATCAATGAAGATCATCCATATCGCCGATACCCATCTCGGTGTCGCCGCCTTCTCCCGTGTTGATCCAGAGACCGGCATGAACCTCCGGGAGACGCAGATTTATGATAATTTTCTCCAGTCAATCGAGGAGATCTGCAAAAAACGCCCCGATGCCCTCCTCCACGCAGGCGATCTCTTCGACTCGGTGAAGCCGCGGACACAGGCCTATGTCACCGCCTTCGAGGCGCTGGAACTCCTCTCGGATGCCGGCATCCCCCTGATCATGATCGCAGGGAACCACAGTATCCCAAAGACCCGGTATACCCGCGCGCCATTCTCCCTCTTTGAGTACCATCCCGGCACCGTCCATATGGCATACCGGTTCCGGTATGAGTCCGTCGAGTGCGGGGATACGATCTTTCACTTAATCCCGAACATGCTCAACCCGGATCAGTACCGGGAGGCATACAATGAGGTAAAACGCTCCCCTGCTCACAATAACGTGCTGGTCACCCATGGCCTTGCAAGCAGCATCAGCGAAAAAAGGCTGGCAACAGTAGCCGAGCATGAGATCGATGCCACCATGACGACAGCCGATTTCGACTATATCGCCCTTGGACATTACCATAACCAGTGCCAGGTGGGGCCCTATGCCTGGTACTCGGGATCAATCGAGCACGTAACCTACGGCGAGATCCATGAGAAGAAAGGCGGGCTCATTGTCAATACCGGACGCAGGACAGTAGACCCTCTCCCTCTCCCAAAGACCCCGATGATCGATCTCGGTTCCCTGCAGGCAGAAGAGCTCTCCGCCGGTGAGATCATCGGGGAGATCGAGGCGCGTATAGAAGCAATCACCTCACACACCCCCCCGATGGCACAGATCACCATTGAGGGGATAAGAAAGGAAACAGCCCGCGCCCTGTCAGGCCGGGAGATGGCACGCATCCGGGAGACCGTCCTCGATCTCAGGATCAAAACCCTCTCCCCCGGCGAGATTGTCCCGGAACGGAGGCAGAGCGATTCGGCGTTTAATATCCAGGAAGAATTCAGGGCATTTGTGAAAGGCCGGGGGCTTTCTGAGAAGACCGAGTCATTCATCCTGGGGAAGGGATTGGGCATCCTCTCCTCGATTGTTGAGGAGGCAGATACCGAATGATCCTCGACGAGCTGACACTGAAGAACTTCAAGCGGTACCTGCACCAGGCCTTCACCTTCAGGGATGGGATCACTGCCATCGTCGGGAGCAACGGAGCCGGAAAAAGTACGATCATGGAGGCGATCGTCTTTGCACTCTACGGGATCTCCGGCTCAGGGATTGATGCCGACTATGTGGTGAGCGCCGGTGCCGGACCCAAAGAGAAGTGCGAGGTCCGGCTCTCCTTCCAGACAGGGGGGGATGCCTATACGATCGTCCGGTCTTTCCGGAAAGGGCAGACGACCCACCATGATGCGCAGCTCCATTTCGGGGACGGGCGGCTGATCGCAACCGGCGTCAGCCCTGTGCGGGAAGCTGTGCAGCAGATCCTGAGGATGGGCCCCTCTGACTTCAGGACCACCATCTATGCCCCGCAGCGGGATCTGCTCGCGCTTCTCGATAAGAATCCTGTCGAACGGAAACGCTGGTTCATGCGGGCGCTTGGGATCGAGCGGATCCGTGAGACATCATGGGAGATTATCCGGACAGAGATCCGGGGACTCGAAGATCGGATTGCAACCCTCTCCGGGAGGCTTGAGGAGATCGACTCCGATCACCTCCAGGAGACTGATGTTTTGGAGGAGGAGAAGGAGAAGAAGTATACTGCTGCCCTTGCAGACGCAACTGCCGCACTCGAGGCGCTCCAGTCGGCTGAGATGGCAGATGCCGCAGAAAAAGAGATGCTCCAGAAGAAGATGCAGGAGCTCTCCACACTCACTTCAGATAGAGCTGGGAGAGAGGAGGCGCTTCTGAAACTCTGCCGCCAGCTGGCAGAAGCTGAGAAAGAACTCTTGTTGCTTAGGGATGATCTGGTGCATTTCGAGGCAGCCAGGGTGCAGGAGGGCCACTATGAAGAGATCAAAACCCGTGCTCTTGCGTTTCGGAAGGCACGGGAGGCGCACCGGGATGCCATAACCCGCCTCAATGAAGCCAGTGCACGGCTTCTGGAGCTCTCGCGTTCACAGTCCCGGCTAAAAGAGCAGCTTGCCCGTGCCAGGGATGCAGAAGAAGTTCTCTCACGCCATGCCCATGTCCCGGCAGAGCGGGAGCAGCTGCTTGCCCGCCGCCGGTCACTTGAAGAGGCACAGGCAGCATATCACAGAACAGGAGAGGAGCTTGCATCGATTGAATCAGAGATCCGTGTGCTGAAGGAGCAGGTGCAGGCGCTGAAGGCAGAGCAGGAGAAGCTCGCAGCACTCGAAGCCGAATGCACCCGGATCAATGATGAGATCAGATCCAAAAACGGAGTCCTGGCGCTATCTGAGCGTTTCAATGAGGGTGAGCGGTTGAAGAAGGAGTGTCTGCTCCTGCAGGATCAGATCCAGGGAATTGATACGGATATACGAGTTCTGCGAGAGAAAGCCGCCCCCCTTCTCTTTCGCGTAGAGCAGAAGGAGGCAGCAGCCGGGGATCTGGCAGCAGCACGGAAGACCGCTGAACTGATCCGCGGCGAGATTGCCACACTCAGATCAGGAATTCAGCATACAGAGGCCGCCTACTGCGAATCAGAACGGCATCTTACGGAACTCGACGCTGCCGGGGAGGAGAGCAGCTGCCCGACCTGCGGCCAGCCATTAAAGGAACGGTATGGCGATGCCCGCACCCGCCTCCTCGATCAGATAGCGGGATGTGCAGCTGATCTGGAATCGAAGAGAACCACACTCGCCTCATGCGAACTCCGGATCAAAGAGACCGATCTGGCAATCAAAGAGAAGGACGATCAGATCACCCGCTGTATCGAAGCGGAACGAACCCTTGCCGGGATCGAGGCGCAGATACAGGAGCGCACAAAGGAGATGGAACGCCTCGACTCGCTCGTCCTTGAAAAACGTGAGGCGATCGCCGCACTGAATGTTGCTGAAATCAGTGCCGATGAGATCAACAGCCTGGTTGAGGAGTATCAGTCACTCACCCGCAAAAGGGATGAGATCGCAGGCGTACTCAGGCGGGTACCTGAGATTGAGGCAGAACAGAAAGCGCTTGCGGTCCGTGCTGAGTGCCTCTTCGGACGGATGGAAGAGGTCTCTCTCCTCCGCACACAATCCGGATATTCAGAAGATGCTCTCCGGGAGATCGACTCTCTTCAGAAGGCGCTTGAACCACTCTATGAGGAGTTCCGGGAAGCCTCGGTTATTGCCCGGGGGAGAGAGGCGCTTGAAGAGAACCTCACAGCTGATGCAGAAGCGATCGGGAAGATACAACGGCAGTCTGCTGCAATCCAGGAGGAGATCAACGGCATCGGTTTTGATGAACCGGGGTATCGGAAAGCCGAGGATGAGCTGGAATGCGCAACCGAAAACCATGAGCGGTACCTCTCCCTGAAAGGGAGGATCGAGAGGATACCATTCATTGAAGCTGATATACGGCGGATCTCGGAAGAGAAGTCGCTTCAGGAGACCGCGATCGCCACAATCGAAGAGAAGATTGCAGGGTATGGATCTGCCCCGCAGGAGCTTGAGGCGATAAGGCGGAGATTGGAATCGCTTCAGGAAGAGAAGAAGGGGTGCAATCTTCGGATACGCGAGATCACCGGTCTTCTGGGTGGTGTCCGGGTGAAAAGGGAGAGGATCAGGGAATCAATCGCAAAAGCAGCAGCATATGAGAAGGAACAGTCCCGGCTCCTCTCTGAAAAAGCCCTCCTCGAAACAACAGGCACGATCATGAAACAGTTTGCCGAGCACCTGATCGGCTCTGTCCGGGGCAGGATCGAAGGCGAGGTGGGGGAGATCCTCTCCCTCATCACAGACGGGAGGTACGAGTATGTCACCATCGATGACGACTTCTCAATCCGGGTACATGAGGCAGGCGAAGATTATCCTGCATCCCGGTTCTCAGGTGGAGAACAGGATGATATCGCCGTTGCACTCAGGATCGCCCTCTCGCGCCATATCGCGGCAACCCATCGTATCCGGGATGCGACTGTCCTGATCTTTGATGAGATCTTCGGGAGCCAGGACGAGGAGCGGAGGAGGAACCTGGTGACAGCCCTCAGGAAACAGGAGCCATACTTCCCACAGATCCTGTTGATCTCCCATATCGAAGGGGTGCAGGAAGAGTGCCAGACCGTTATCAGGGTGGAAGAACAGCCCGATCTTACCAGTCTTGCAGTGGAGGTTGAGCAGTGAACGGCAGCTATATCCAGGATCTAATCCGGGTAGTTGCCGAGATCAGGCGGCGGGGTGGAGAGAGTGATGGCGAATCGTTTCTCTCTGAAAAACATATCCTGAGAACTGACTTCATCCCGATCGAACCCGCCGGAGATCGCCCCATTACCGCAATTGACGGGAGCAATGCAACCGTCTATTCAACCCCTTTCTTCAACCTGATCGCATGCCGGGGAGCAATGCCCGCTTATGAAAACCAGGAGAGGCATAGTCTGAAACTCACCTCCTGGCGGATCTTTAGGATCGGCGAGGGGCAGGATGAGGATTATGCCGAGCTCTATTCGGAATATTTCGGGAGAATCCCGGATGCATCTCTTGAAAAAGGAAACACCCTGGCAGCAGAGGCGGCATTCCGTGACACCATCGAGTACGGACTCGCCGCAATCGCCGCCCGCACATCCGAGCCCGGCACCCTCCTCCTCCTTGATGGCGCCCTCTATGCGGAACACCCCTCACACACCGCGATCCTTGCGGAGATTCAACAGACCTGCCGGGAACGCGGCCTCCTCCTTGCCGCCGTGACGAAGAACGCAGGCGCCACCTGGGACGGGGTGCATCCGATTGTCCCTTCGGCGATGAGAGCTGCAGGAGAGCTTGGCATCAGGCCGCCCTGGTACCTGAAGGTAGAGGAGGGCTATGTCGCCTGCCTCCATCCCCGTGCAAAGCGGGCGTTCCTGGTGACGGTCCCGGATGACTATTCAGAACAAGAGGTTGCCGCCGTCTTTTCGGCACTCGCCTCCTATGCAGGTGACGGGCGGGTGGTCGGGTATCCCTACCCCCTGATGGATGCCCATCGCCAGGCGGTGATCCGCTCTGACCAGGTGCAGCGGATCAGGCACGATATCATCGCCGGATGTTCGACCCAGTCGATCAATTCTGTTGGATACGAAGAGATCCTTGGAGATTACCATGACGAACTTAATCGATATTGATACAGCCGATGCAGCAAAATTCCGCCTGATTGGCCAGACGCACTCAAGCTACCGATGTGCGGTCCCCTACACAAGCGAGATCTTCTTAGGCGATCTGCTGGCAATCCATGATCACCAGAAGCAATTTACCTTCTATGCAAAAGTGACCGGCATGCAGCATGCAAGCAACTTTGCCGATGCCAACTGGGATACCCGCCCCCATACTTCCCATTTCTATAACCTCGGCGAAGATGTCTTCCTCCTCCTCGAAGCAACCCCGCTTGGCTATCTCGATCCAAACGGCAACTTCCGCCGCCCAAAGACCGTTCCCACCAAGTTTTCCGGTGTCAGGATTGCAGAAGAGGAGGATTTTGCCTTCCTGGAGCAGTATATGGGGAAGATTGAGGTCGGGCTGGTCAGGAACGGAACCGGCACCATTGCAACTGCGAAAGTCGGGCTTCATCCGCATGACTTAAACCAGCATATGGGTGTCTTTGCAACCACCGGGATGGGAAAGAGCAACTTCATGAAGGTCTTCTCAGCATCCTGCATGAAAGAGCGGCCATTTGGACTCCTGATGGTCGATCCGCATGGCGAATACCTCAAGGGCCGCCCGGCACCGGGTGGTGGGGAGAATCCCGGCCTCACGCATTACAAAGAAGGAAGAGATGGCCTTGCCATCTTCTCCACACGAAACGAAGAATCGATCAGGCGGTATGGGGCTTCCTCCCTTAGCATTGCATATGATGATTTCAGGCCATCCGATCTGTATCCCATCTTTGAGTTCTCGGAGGCGCAGAGCGAGATCCTCGAAACGGTGAGCGATATCAAAGGGTCATCCATGATCGATTTTTTCCAGGCAACCGACTTTACCGAAGACTGGTATGACAGCTATAGCGGTACAAACACTCAGCTCGCCCGCCGCTTAAAGGAGTTCCATGAGGCTTCCCTCAGGTCCATCAAGCGGAAACTTGAGATCCTGACCCGGCACAACACCTTCTTCAGGAGATCGGGATCAACCATCAATGAGATCAGGCGAGCCCTTGAGGAACAGAAGGTGGTCTTAATCGACATCCCAGGCATGCGTGAACAGTCTGAACTCTTTATCCTCTCCCTCCTCACGCGGACATTCTTAAATGAGCGGAGAAATGACGGGTTTGGGGCTGATGAAACCGAGCCGGCAGGCCAGATCTTAATTGCAATCGAGGAGGCACAGCGTGTGCTTGGGCCGGGCAGGGGAACCGCCGTCTTCCGGGAATGTGCGATGGAAGGCAGGAAGTTTGGGATCGGCCTCTGTGTGATCACCCAGCAGCCGAAGAATATCGATCCACGGATTCTTGCCCAGATCAACACCTATGTCGTCCTCGGACTCTCAGATAAAACAGATCGGCAGATGATCGCATCAAGCGCCAAACAGGATCTAACCCCTCTGGATGGCGAGATTCAGACCCTGGAACGGGGAGAAGCGGTGATCAGCACCCTCTCGGTCCCGTTCCCGATCAGCTGCCGCATCCATGCGTTTGATCGGTATATCAGACAGCCTGATATGAAGAAGACTGACCTGATACGAAAAGGGCTGAAGAATAGTTTTTCGTAGATTATCTCTTCTTCTTCTCTTTCTTCTCCGGTTCAGCCTGTGTTTCCTTCACTTTCTTTCGAATGGAAACGCAATTGATGACCGGATCACCGGTGATGATGTACCTGCGCATAATTGACCCAAGCACTTCCACCACATCCCCCTTCCCAACATCTTCCTCAGGGGACGTGAACATCTTCACAGATGCCTCTCCGGTCCGATCTGCAATGACGTACTGTGGTCTGTTGAGGAATTTGAAGTGAACATGTTCAATGAGACCTTCATACCGAACGACCTTCCCCATCATCGCCTCGCTGATCTGGTTTGCCCGGATCGGCTTTGCTTCTGCCTCATACATTGGCCGCAGGCTTCGGTAATGGCTCTGGCTCATGTAATTCATTGCCATTGGAATGGTGAGAATGAGTATCAGTGTCGGGATGCCCCAGAGGAGCATCCGAAAGTCACCTGATGTAAAAATTGAGAAGAGGAAAATAGCGGTGAAGAAGAGGAAGACGCCCAGATGGACGATCGTCACTCTAACCGTTATATTTCCAATCTTCATGTGATAACACTACCAGCTACTTACTTCAGTGCCGCGATCTCTTTGCGGAATGCTACCCAGTAGATGACACCAACGAATAATAAACCGCCAACAATGTTGCCTATTGTGACAAGTATGACGTTGTTCGTCCACATGGTGACCCAGGACAGATTAGCGACATAGGATGCGTGTTCGGGACCTAAGAGCCCATTCACGAATATCCCTGCAGGGATGAACATCATATTCGCGATACTGTGTTCGAGTCCGCTGGAGACGAAAGCCATGATCGGGAACCAGATTCCGAAGAACTTGCCGACAGCGTCGTCTGCGCATATACCGAGCAGAACAGCCAGGTTGACAAGCCAGTTACAACCGATAGCCTTCAGGAAGAGTGACCACATCGCGGCTCCACCGACATAGGATACCTTTCCTTTGGCTATTCCTAACGCCGTCATACCAAAGGCGTTTACGGTGACTGCACCAGCTGCATCCCAGCTTGTGTACGGGCCGTATGCCATAATATACGCATAAACGACAGATCCAATAAAGTTTCCAATATAGACCCAGACCCAGAGATTCAGAACCTGCATCCAGCTGATCTTATGGATAAAGGCAGCCATTGGAGCGAGCATTGCGTCGCCGGTAAACAGCTCTGCACCTGTCAGGATTGTGATAATAAGTCCGACAGGGAAGACAGCACCACGAACGAGTGCTGCAAAGCCGGGGCCAAGGAAATCTGCAACGCCTGTGCTAGTGACTGTAGCAAGACCTGCTCCCATAGCGATATATGCCCCGGACATAAATCCACGCATGATCATGTTCCAGGCGGGCAGGCCTACCTTATACTTGCCTGCATCTCCCGCCTTTGCAACAATCTGCACTGGAGGATGAAATACCATATTTCTACACACCTCTTTTAAATGTCCTACCTATCCCCCGAAACGAACTGATCATTTCGGAATAGGCATAGTTGATGATTTTAAGGTAAGATATTAAAACATTTCTAAATAGTTTCTGGTAGCAGTTTGTATTCAGACGAATGATAATGGCTGTTTTAGGCAAACTATAAATAGTTCCGTGAGTTGTATTGAAAACCTTAACCATTTTGTTTATATTGCGTACAGTTAGCCTCCCCGATTTCGATCATTCCGATCGCCATTTCAGGCATATTTCCGCTTGCGCGCAGAATACCTCCTTTCTATAACACAGATTATCTACCCCTGTGCCCTATGCTTTGGTACGTGAGCTGCTGATGGTCCGGAAACAGATGATTCCCCCCTTTCTGTCACAGATGGTGCAGTCGGCAATAACCCTCTTTGATGGAGTTGAATTCACCCACATATCCCCACAATGCAGGGTATGTGCCTCCCCTCTCCGGCGGCACGATCTCAAACAGAAACGGTTTGCAACCCTTCTTGAAAATGAAGCCTTAAAACCGGTATATGTGAAGGTGGCACGGTACCGCTGCACCGGGTGCGGGAGACTCTGGTATGCGGATGAGCCGTTCTATCCCGATACCCGCCATGGAGTTGTAATCGTCGATCTGGCTGTTGCTATCGCCCAAAAACACCCCTACAATAAAACCGCCCGCCTGCTTCAGGCGCTTGGCATCAGGATCGACCGGGGCACTGTCAGGAATTATGCGCCACGCTTCTCTGTCCATTCTACAGAAATGTATGGTATCCCGGTTCCAACCCGGATCCTCTCCCTCTCAGGCCTCATCGCAGAGGGGCGTTCTGTCAAAGGGGCAGAACTGCTCGCCGCCCTTGGCCTTCCATACGCAAAGGGGGCATTTCCCCGCCCCCTGAAAAAAGATGATAGGGAAAGAATAGAAGAAGAACTGATACCTGAGGAGAGATGAGGGTGCCGTGATCGCAGCCAATCCGGCAGGGAGGAGGAGCGGGATCAGGTGCCCTTTCGTTCTGCCACTTCTCTCACCGCATATGCCGGGAGTGCGTCTGCAAAGTGTCCCATCTCATCGAAGAGATCAATACCCCCGAATGTATCGCGTATAAGGCGTGATCCGATCCCCCCGGCAAGCAGCGGCCGCTTCCCGATCCTCTTCAGCGACTTTTCAATAAGGCTTTGCTCAGCCTTCCAGAAAGCCTCTGCAATCGCCACTGCCCCTGCCTCACCGATCTCGTCGGGGTCTGCACAGACGGAGCGGGCGAGGCGTGCAAGGCTCAGCTCACGGGTCGCCTCTTTTCCATCCGGTGTCGGAACCGTATACTCCAGAGGGGTGATATGGCCGAGAGCCAGATGTGCATCACCAGCAGATGCAAAGTACTCGGTCGAGAGGGGAGTATCCTCCCCCTCGATTACAACCGAACGAAGAAGCGAGGCAACCGGTGTCCTGAGCATCCCGCAGTAGATGAGATAGCCCTTCCTGAGGCGGGAGAGATCGGTCTGTCCCAGCAGCTCGTCGAAGGGAGAGAGCGGTATAATATCGGCAGTTGTACTTCCAAAATCTATCAGCACATAGCCGGCATACCGCTCCCTGAGGAGATCGGCAGACGCGAGCCAGTTTGCAGCGGCAAGTTCGGGCACCGGATGTGTATGGAACCGCCCGTCTGTACCATAAAACCGCGCCTCAGGAAGAACATCGAGAACCGCGTTGACGATGAAAGAAATCCCCTCAGCCTTCGAATGGAAACAGTCCGCAAGCTCTCCGCTCATCACAACAGCTGCCTCGCCATCAAAATCAGAGAGGATCTCAGTGATAGGCGCCTCTTTCCAGAGCGGACAGTACCGGATGATCACCTCATCGCCGTTTACGATCTTGGTGTTTGCCCCTCCGATATCGATCCCGATCATTGCCTGGTGATCCCTCCGTGGGTATCGAAAGTGACCGTTCCCTTCAGATGGACAGGCTCGAGCTCTACGCCTTCGGATGCCTTGATCAGGAGATCAGCGATCTCCTCCTCCATCACCTCGGCTATCCCGATCATGCTTGTGGTGATCCGGGGATTGACATCGATCACGGTGATCCTGTCCCCGACAATCATATCGATGCCGATGTATCCCTGGCAGCCGAGAGTTGTGAGCACTTTCTTTGCTATCTCTTTAATCTCCTCTGCCCGGGGGTGATCCACCGGGGTCTCTCCGCCGCAGTAGATGATCCTGCTGCCATTCTTCCCGATCATCTGCCGGTTGATCGCCAAAATAAATGGAGGCGCTCCGGAATAGAAGCTGCATGCATCACCGACAACGCGGGATCCGATCACCGAGACGGAGAGAAGATCGCCTGTGAGGATCTCCTGGCCAAACTCTCCCTCACACGGCTCTTCATCAGCAATACGGACATTCACCGATCCCGATCCCCTGATCGGCTTGATCACCCTCATCCCGGATGATACCTCCTGTGGCACATCGATGCCATGCTCGGCAAGAAGCCGCCCGGTAAGCCGCTTATTGGCACAGACGGCTGCATTGGTGCTGTCTGTTCCTACATTATGGGTGGATCCTTCCATTCTGCGGGTGAATTCTGCAAGGAGATGATCGGGTGCGATCACGAGCCCATACCGGCAGTCGGGAGCAAGGCGTTCGATCTCATTCCCGAAATCTCCATCTCCCGGAGAGACAACCTCGTATCCCAGGTGTTCGAAACTACGCTTCAGCGTCTTCAGCATCGCTTCGCCTTCTGGTGCGAGCTCTGGATCATGGTGCAGCGTATACTCTGCGAGGAGTACCTTCATGCGGAAAAGGTTGATCCCATACGGAGAAGAGGTTTCCCGATACGAGAGTATTTCTCCCCCTGATGACGACTCATAAACATGAAACCGACTGTCCTGCTGACAAACGACGATGGCGTCTCATCAGCCGGGTTATGGGCTGCATATACAGCCCTCTCGGATATTGCTGATGTGGCGGTTGTCGCCCCCTCCACCCAGCAGAGCGCGGTGGGGAGATCGATCTCCATCTTTGAGCCGATCCGGGTGCATAAGGTGAATATTAATGGCTCCCCTGCTTACGCGGTCGATGGAAAGCCGACCGATGCTGTGATCATCGGGCTGTATGCCCTGAAGCTGAAACCCGATCTCGTCGTCTCCGGGATCAATATCGGGGAGAACCTCAGTTTTGAGTCGATCATGACCTCGGGCACCGTCGGTGCTGCACTTGAGGCTGCAAACCAGGGAACGCCCGCGGTTGCCTTCTCCCTCCAGGTGAGCGATCAGGGGAGAAAGTTCGATGATCCGCGATCAGCTCTTCTTGAAGATGAATCGATCGGTCATATCGTCACGGATGTCTGTTCCCGAATCCTGGATCAGGGATTCCCGCAAGAGTGCAATGTCTTAAACGTCAACATTCCGTCCGAAATCCGTGGCGGGTACGAGGTGACCCGGCTTGCACATAAGCTCTTCCATACCGGGGTCGAGGAGCGGTTCGACCCGAGGGGGAGGCCGTACTACTGGATCGATGGTCCTTTTGTCGAGGATGCCGAAGAGGGAACCGATGTCCATGCGGTCCGGCAGGGCAGGATCTCGCTGACTCCCGTGACACTGGACTGCACCGCACCTGCCGCATTCGATCAGGTACAGAAACAGTTCCCGTACATAACAAGATAGATACCCCACGCACATCATACCTGTTCATATGGATAGAGCCAAGCAGGAAGCAGGATACAGGGCAGCAGACTGTGTCCGTGACGGTGATGTGATCGGTATCGGAACCGGCTCCACTGTACTGTATGCGATGGAACGCATCCAGGAACGGATTGTAGAAGAAGGCCTGAATATCCTGGGAGTCCCGACATCCCACCAGGCTGCATACAGGGCAGTCGAAATGGATATACCTCTCACCACTCTTGATGCACATCCACGCCTCAATCTGGCGATCGATGGCGCTGATCAGGTCGATCCCGGGCTGATGATGATCAAAGGCCGTGGCGGTGCTCATCTCAGGGAGAAGTGCGTTGCAGATGCAGCAGATACCTTCATCGTGATTGTTGATGAGTCAAAGTGCGTCCAGGCCCTCAGCGGTGCGGTTCCAGTCGAGGTGCTGCCGTTTGCATGTATGCCGGTTCTCCGGAGGCTGACCGATATTGGTGGCAAAGGGGAGATCAGGACAGGATCCGGAAAAGACGGCCCGGTCATCTCTGATAACGGGAACATCATCATTGACTGCACCTTCAGGGAGATCCCGTCGCCTGCAAAGCTCGAAAGAACACTCGCATGTATTCCCGGGATCGTCGAATCCGGACTATTCACCCGGTATATCAAAAAGACAAAACTGATTGTCGGTAAAAAGGAATATTAGGATTCGATGCATTCGCGCATCCGGTTGATCATTGTTATCTGGGATTCGGCTTCCTGCCGTTTCTTCTCTTCCAGGATATTGGTTATCTCATTTAACCCAAGGGCAATGGAATAGATCTTAACCGGCCGCCCCTTATTTTCAGTCTTGCTCTCCCGGCAGTTCACCCATTCATGCTCTTTTAAGTCACGCATAGCGATACTTACTTCTGGCTGCCTGAGATCAGTGCCGCGTTCGATCTCCCGTGAGCTTGCCTCAGGCAGATCTGAGAGAAAAACGAGGACTTTTGCCACATTTCTCTTCATCCCGATCCCATTCAGCAGGTTGACGAGCTCTTCCTGTTTTGGTGTAAGCGTTCCGAATACTCCAGGTTCCATTGTAATAACTCCGTATACATCATTATTTATTATTGATAATATAAAAGATCTCCTAATACTCTCCCGCTTATAGCTGGTGAGCAATGTGAAAAATAAGGATTTTAGGATTCAGAGCATCCCGAGATTCGAGAGATCGTTTAGGATCTTCTTCACTGCGCCTTTTGCATCTTCTGGTTGTTTTCCGCCGGTGATGATCAGTTTCCCCGATCCAAAGAGGAGGACAACGACTTTTGGCTCCTCAAGCCGGTACACAAGACCTGGAAACTGCTCAGGCTCATACTCGATCCGGTCGAGATTAAAACCGACAGCAATCTTGTTTAAGTTGATCGGTGTTCCAAGATCAGCGGAGGTGACGATATTCTGGATCTTATAGGTCAGCTCGTCAGGTATATCGATTTTGAGGTCCCTGAGAAGGCCTCCGAGGATCTCAAGGCCACGGTTTAAGCTCTCGATACTTTTTGCACCTGTCAGAACCACTTTTCCTGATCCAAAGACGAGGGCGGCGATCTTTGGATCCTGCATCCTGAGCACAACTCCGGGGAACCGTTTCTTATTGTATTCGGCACCCTTTATCTCGGCTGCGAGTGAGGGAAGATCAAGAGATTCAGTCACCTTGGCTGATGCTACGATATTTTCAATCTTGAGCGAATCCTCGGGATTGAATGTCATGTTTATAACTATTACTATTCACTATATAAACTATTCTGAAAAAAGTAGGGTGATCTGCTTACTCTTCGATGGTCGAGAGATCGCCTGGATCTTCGCCGAGCTCAGTTGCACGGAGCACCCTTCTCATAATTTTGCCAGAACGGGTCTTTGGGAGTGAGTCGACTACCCTGATCTCGGAGGGGACCGCAATCGGGCCAAGTGTGATCCTCACATGGTAGAGAAGATCCTGCTTTAGTTTCGGTGTCTCGATGAACCCTTCTCTCAGAAGCACAAATGCCAGTATCCTGTTGCCTTTCATCTCATCAGGGATGCCGACGACCGCTGCTTCGGCAACAGCTTTGTGAGCCACAAGGGCGCTCTCGACCTCAGCTGTTCCGATATTATGCCCGGAGACGATGATCAGGTCATCAGATCTGCCCAGGATCATGACATACCCCTCTTCGTCACGGACCGCGAGATCGCTTGCAGTGAAGCTGTTCTCAGGGCCGCTCCAGTATAGCCGGTAGCGCTCCTCGTTCTGGTGCACCATACGCACCATCGATGGCCATGGCTCTTTGATGATCAGCTGCCCGGATATCCCCGGCGGTACTGGTTTTCCTTCTTTGTCAACGATATCGATGAGAATGCCCGGGATCGGCTTCCCGGCAAATCCGGGCTTCATCGGCTCGCCGATCATCGTGGTGATCATATGCATCCCGGTCTCGGTCTGCCACCAGGTATCCACAATCGGGAGTTTGCCTTTCCCGATTGTATGGTAGAACCACTCAAATGCCTCGGGATTTAATGGCTCGCCGACCGAACCAAGGAGCCGGAGGCTGGAAAGGTCATATCTGTTCGGGTACTCCTCTCCAAAACGCATGAACATCCGGATAGCGGTCGGGGCGGTGTACATGATGGATATCCCGAATTTTTCAATATACTTCCACCAGATCCCTGCATCCGGGTAGTCCGGGGTCCCTTCGGTGATGAAGATGGTTGCACCCATCAGGAGCGGCCCATAGACGATATAGGAATGGCCGGTGATCCAGCCCGGATCAGCTGTACACCAGTAGACATCGGAGTCTTTTATGTCGAGGACATACTTGCTTGTGTAGTAGGTTCCGACCATGTACCCGCCGGTTGTATGGACAATTCCCTTTGGCTGTCCGGTTGTCCCGGAGGTATAGAGGATGAAGAGCGGATCTTCTGCATCCATCGATTCGGGTGCACAGTTCTTATCGCTCTCCTCCATCAGCTCATAGAAATCTCTCTCAAAGTCTGAGAGGAGGCTGATTTTTGGAGTCTGGGTCCTGAGCACAACGACATGATCAACACTTGTCGCATTGATCAGCGCCTCTTCAAGGATCGGTTTGAGAGGGATTGTCTTTCCACGCCTGATACTTGCATCGGCGGTGATTACGACCTTGGCGCCGGCACCGGTGATCCGTGCATGGAGGGCATCGGATCCAAATCCTGCAAAGACAACGGAATGAACAGCCCCGATACGTGCACAGGCAAGCATTGCGATGATCTGCTCGGGAACATTCGGCATATAGATACAGACGGTATCGCCCTTTCCAACACCGAGGCTTTTTAAGCCGTTTGCAAACCGCTCAACCTCACGGAGCAGCTGCCAGTATGTCAGGCTTCGTGTCGAACCATCGTCGCCCTGCCAGAAGATGGCTACCTTATTCCTGCGGTGTCCGGCGATATGCCGATCAAGGCAGTTATAGCTGACATTGGTCTTTCCGTTGATAAACCATCGGGCAAAGGGGTACTGCCACTCCTTCACCGTCTCCCAGGGCTGGAACCATTCGAGCTCATGGCTAATTCGTGCCCAGAATCCATCTGGATCGGTGATATATCCCTGGTAGGCGTGTTCTGCATCTTTGCACCACGCCTCTTTCCGATAGTTTGGATCGGGCATGTATTTCTTTGTGCTCAATGTCACCTGCTTATTGGACATGTGGTTCCTCCAAATTGACATGATTAATTGTGTAGAATGATAGATCGGTTTCTCCGTAATCGTATAAAAACATGGTATTTTGATATCCAACAGAAATCAAAATGATAAATCGGGTTTGATTCTTCCCGGGCAAAAGGGGAAGCGATGGATGTTAATCAGTCATATTCTCTCCAGGTGTGCGAGCAGGCAACACACCTGAAGAACCGGACTTCACTCTCATCAGCGGATCGCAGCTGCCTGAGCCACCAGTATGCAAGGTTGTGACCGCACTCAGGGCATCGGACAGCACAGGTCGGCTTGGTTGCAACTGCATCCTCTTCATCCACAATGACAATCTCTTTCTCAACTCGTGCATTTGTCACTTTGAGGGATTCAGAGTCGATTATCTCTTCAGAATAGTCACATCTCCGGCAGTGCATACGTCCGGATCTGGCGATCATAAGGCTCTTACATTCAGGGCAGAAACGCATGACCATACTATATGTTGTGGATCTTTAAAGACTCCGCCATCCAGTACCCGTAAATGGCGGCTCCCTCATCCTTTTTCAGATCAAAAGATCAATACTCAGTACAATGAGTGAATATCTGGTACTCATCTCCTGCATTGGCTTTCTCCTTTTTTTAGTGCCAAACAGGTTTCGCTGGTATGCCGGTATTGTCGGATGGGCATCAATATCCTTAATTCTCCTCGTAGGTTTGCCGGGATACCTGGAGATTGGTAATTTCCTCTATCCGATCATCGGGGTTCTTTCTGTTCCATTTGTCTATGTAACAGCCCGGAGGCTGATCGAAGAGGATACTGTTACAGGCAGCCTGACGAGGGCGGCTGCATTCTCTTTCCTGATCTATGCACCATTTGGCTTTTTTGAGCCTCTGAAGAACTGGCTGATCGGCGTTGTCGTTAGCCAGACCGTCTGGGTGCTGGAGATGTTTGGGTATCCGGTGACCCTGTATGAATGGAATACCATCATGGGCGGCTCGATCCCCGGAATTGATATGGGGTTCCGTGTCGAGATCATCCTCGGCTGCACCGGCATCACCAGTATCGCGATCATGCTTGCGGTTGCGAATATGGTACCGACCACAACAAAACAGAAGATCCTCTCATTCCTCCTGATCGCACCCTCCATTTATATTCTGAATATATTCAGGAATGCCTACGTGATCATGGCATATACCGGCCAGTGGTATCCCTGGTTCCCGGATCTTGTCGATAATGGAAACTACGGGTATGCAAGCTTCTTCTGGGCGCACAATGTCTTCTGCGAACTGCTGGCACTTGCTATTTTAATCGCAATTGCCTATGGCCTCTTCCGGCTGATCCCCGATCTCGGGCTGCTGGCAGAGAAGCTGGTCAGCCAGTATATAGGGGATTTCAGGCAAGTCTTCCTGAGAGATAGATGATCCGCTGGATTGCAGAGAGGTTCGTGCAGATCGCGATGATGATGACCGAGGCCCATATGAATCCGGTTACGCCGCCGAGGATCAGCACAAGGAGGGTTTCGGGCCTTCCAAAAAATCCCACTCCTTCGAGCGGATCGTCGATCTTGCCGCATACCCGGTCTGAATAACCGACCTCGGCATAGACGACCGGCTTAATGAAGGTGTTCATCATGGAGCCGATGATGGCGAGCGCAACAACCCCGAAGTCGGCTATCGGCGGGAGGGCTGCAATTCCTGAGATGATGGCGATCCCGGAGAGGCCGACGCCGAGAAGGGCAAGTACATCGATATACTTGTCAATAATCCAGTCGAGAACCGCGCCGAAATTGCTGTCTCTGTCAGTCTTACGCGCGACGCTCCCGTCTACGAGATCGAGGATTGCGGATATGAAAAGGAGCAGTGAGCCAAGAAGGAACTGCTGGAAGGTGAATGAGACCGCACACCCGATCCCGAAGACGAGGGAGAGGATGGTGATCTGGTTGGGAGATAAGCCAAGACGAACACAGAGGTCTGCAATTGGTTCAAGATACCTGATGCAGTGTGGACGTAGTGCAGTTATATTCATAATCTCCTCAACCCGGCTTTGTATAAACCCTATATTCTTAAGGTATTCAAAGAGATATATCAATCGAGAGGATCAGTATGAGAACGCATCCGAAGAAACCCCATGTTTTGATGATGTCCGAGATTACAGCAGATGGTAAGCTGACATTAAAGAAGGATGCATCAAGCAAGATCCTGATGAAATATATGGCGGAAGAGACCGAGACCCTTCTCCATACCACAAGGGCAGAGTGCGATGCGATCATGGTCGGCTCCCGCACCATCAGGATCGACAACTCGTTTCTGACTGTCAGGAAAGTCCCTGGGAAAAGCCCGATCCGTGTGATTCCAAACAGCAGGGGAGATCTCCCTCTTACAGCCAATATCTTCAGACCTGATGCAAAGACGGTGATTGCGGTCTCTGAGATCGCCTCTCGCGACCGCGTTGAGGCGATCCGTGCAACCGGTGCCGGGGTGGTCGTGTGTGGAGAAGAGGATGTGGATCTCCCTCTTCTCCTTGAAACACTGTACGAACAGTACGGAGTCCGTAAGATGATGGTGGAAGGGGGCCCGACCCTGAACTACCATATGCTGCATCACCGGCTTGTCGATGAGATACGGCTCATCCACCTTCCGTTCATCGTCGGGGGTGATGATACCCCTTCGCTTGTCGGTGGCATGCATATAGAGAGCGAAGACGAGATGATCAGGCTTGAGCTCCGCACCCATTACCTCTGCGGCACAAACCTTGTCACTGAATACGATGTACTCTATCCCGCGACATTATGAATTATATTGAACGCCAGATAACGCAGCAGAGGAGGAAAAAGCTGATTAAAAAAGGAGCTTTTGTACTTCTCCTCATTGTTCTTCTTGGCTTTGCTATCCTCGGAATCTTCAGCCTCTTCGACCCGATTGCCGGAGCCGATGTCTCCGTGATCCGGATTGAAGGGACGATAATCACCGGAGAAGCACACTCAGGCGGCTATATCGGGAGTGAATATGTTGGCGCCCGGATCAGGAAAGCCGCAGACGACCCCCTGACGCGGGCCATTGTGCTCAGGATAGATTCAGGCGGCGGCACCCCGGCAGCTGCGCAGGAGATCATCAGGGATATCCTCTATGCGAAAATGAAGAAGCCGGTTGTGGTCTCGATGGGCGATACTGCGACATCGGGCGCATACTATGTCGCCGCGTATGCCGATCGGATCTATTCGAGCTATGACACCATGACCGGGGGCCTCGGGGTGATATGGATCTTCTATGATACAAGCGATCAGCTTGAAAAAGATGGCCTTGCGATCGATGTCGTAAAATCCGGTGAGATGAAGGATATGACCTATTCCTATCGCGGGCTCACTTCAGAAGAGGAAGGTATGGCCCAGGATCTGGTTGATGCGAGCTTTAACCGGTTCTATACAGATATCAGCACCCAGCGGAATGTCAGCAGGGAGTTGATCGAAGATGCCCGCCTGATCCGGGGTGAACAGGCTCTTCTGATCGGGCTTGTTGACGAGATCGGCAATCTCCAGGATGCAATCGACGGGGCACGGGAGATGGCCAGGCTACGCTGATTGCAGTGTATGGGCTACTCCTCTACACCGCGCATAGAGAATCAGACGAGGGAGATTGGATCTCCCTTCATACATTCCCGGCAGACTGATGTTGCATAGTGGCCGGGAGGCAGGGTAAAATTCAGCAGGGCAGCATCGTCTTCGATCTCTGCCACTATCTCTGTTCTCAGGACAATCGGCCGGTTCGCTCCGTCAAATGCGCTCTCCAGGTACTGTGCCGCATTCCGGAACGCTTCATGGGTGATCCCGGCTTCAGATGAGAGGCGGATCATATGCTCCTCCATCGGGCCGGGGTTTGGAAGGGGGGTTGCTCCAGGCATGCATGCAGCGATCATTGCCCTGCCCCGTCTGATATGCTGGCGGGCTGTCGGGAGGTTCTTCTCTGTGGCCCGGTCGGTTCTGCCGTTTAAGTAGATGAGCGTGTCTCCCGCTTCCGGTTCATCCAGTGGGATGCCTCGGTCGAAGCGATCTGAGATGGCGGCATTGAAGAGGTAGGACTGCCATCCTGAGACGAACATGGTGAGGAGTTTCGGGGCCAGGGCTTTGAGCGCCCCCCTGTAATCGCCTTTGTGTTTTGAGAGGAAATCGAGCATCGCCCGCTCAAATCCAAGCCTTACCGGGAGTGCATACAATGCCGCTGCTGCATCGCCTGTATCCCTGAATGCCGCCCGAGCCGCCTTTACCTCCTCATCTTCATTCGGGAAGGGATCGCCGATGTAGATAGTAACCGCCTCCTGGTATTCTCCCCGAAGAATTGCTGCTCCGACCCTGTGGGTTACCGGCTTCTGGGCGCCAAACCGCTGGAGGCCGAAATAGTTCGGGATACCTTCCTTCACGGTTTCGGCAATCTCCTGAAGCGAGGCGAGGTTCTCTCTCTCACATCCCCGAATCCTGATTCCAAACCTGTTTCCTTCAAGATCTCCAAGCGAGAGGCCGAACTGGTGCTGCCCGACCGGCTCGACCGCCATATCCTTAAATGAGAGCGCCCTGACCTGGTCTGCTTCGACCTTATACAGCGAGATGTAGTGGGTAGCAACAGCGTTTCTGTCCTTTGTGCCAGCCCAGCCGATCCGTTTCCTGCTGATCCCAAGCCTTTTAGCGATCTCCTGGATCGCGTGCTGGTGCTCCCATGAGCGGCGGGTGACTCTGCAGATCAGAAACGGCCCGCTCCCGGTGAACGGCTTTGGGAGCTCTTCGACAACAAAGTCTTCTGGAACCGTCCTCAGCTTTCCGCCGATACCGGGATGATCATCTCCATAGTACCGCATCTGCAACTCGTGTTCCAGGGGATAGGGACTTGGGATCATAGGAGTTTGAGGTCCGAGGTGACCCGGTCAAGGAGTTCGGATTTGGCGGGTCCAAGTCCAAGGGCGGTGACGGTTCCCGGGGGGATCTCGGTGAGCCCGGCATCCTGGATGATGCATGCGGGGATACCGTTTGCCTCAGCAACCACCTTCAGCTCATAGAGCGCCCGCTCCCCGCTCACCTTCAGTGCGACCTTCTTCTGCCCCTCATCCATCCAGGCACGTTTCGATGCAGCACTGGCCTTCTCATAGGCTCCAACGGCTGCATGGGCGATCTGGGCGCATTTTTTCCCGCAGCTCATCTTCACATCGTCCCTGATGATCAGGCACTGTTTCCAGGCAAATTCGGGCGGATCTCTCATCGTGGGTATACATTGGGCTGGATGGATGAAATATATGACCCTGTGGATGATCCGGCGATATTCTTATCGTCTGAACGATGCCAGATTCTCTTATGACTGAACTTACTGTCGGAATGAAAGCACCGGATTTCTGCCTCCCTGATAGTGATGAACAGCTAATCTGCCTTGCTGAGCAGCGGGGCATCTATGTGGTGGTCTATTTCTATCCAAAAGACAACTCTTCAGGATGTACCCATGAGGCACGAGCTTTCTCGGATGCAATAGAGACGTTTGCCCGTGATAATACGCCCGTCTATGGGATAAGCCCGGATTCGATCGCAAGCCACAGGCGTTTCTCTGAGAAGCAGCACCTCACTGTCAATCTCCTCTCAGATCCCACACTTCAGGCGATCGAGGCGTATGGCGTCTGGAAACAGAAGAAGATGTACGGCAGGGAGTATATGGGGGTTGAACGGAGCACCTTCATCATCGATCCCGAAGGGATGATCGCTCATATCTGGCGTAAGGTGAAGGTGAAGGGGCATGTGGATGAAGTACTCGCACGGCTTGAAGAGCTGAGAGCACAGGGACGTTAGGGGCAGGCAAGCTCGCATCTCCGGCAGTAATCGATTCTCTCTTTTCCTCTCATTTTATCTGCATCCATCCGCTCCAGACACCGCTCCCGGCTGTATATTCCGGTTTCAAATGCCCTCATCGGGCAGGCGTTTTGGCAGTACCCCGGGCATTTCATGCAGGGATTTGTGTGATCGACCGGTGCTGGCAAAACGGATTCGATATCCGCCCAGACTGCCCGGAACCTGATTCTGGGCCCATAGCCCGGCACCAGCACAAGGTTGTTTCTTCCGATGCTACCGATTTTGGCCAATACTGCTGCATCCTTGAGGTAGATCCCGCCGTCATAGAGCTGGTAGGGGATAAGTTCTGCGTTGATCGCGTATGTTTCGTGGAGCCATCCGGCGAGCCGTCTGCCGATCGCTCCAAGCTGCCGATCCCCCGGTGTGCCACGCCCCTCTTCCCAGTAATCCATTTCAGGCGTGGCGGGATCATGGAAGAGGCCGATGATGATGTAGGTTCCCTGATCTCTCACTGATCCCTGGCCGTTGTCTGCCCTCGCAGAGGGGCAGTCTGTGAGCAGGGCTGCCGGGAGGCTGCCTCCCACATCTGCTCCGAGCATGAGTGCATGCCCGACTATCTCCTCAGTAATCTCCATGCCATTCTTCATCTGCAAGGGATGGAATTGAATGGTGAAAAATGATCCGGTCGTTTATTGATGGCGTTTCCCGGGTGTTCTATCATAAGCTGCCCCGGTGAAAAGAGCAATAACATTTAGGGGAGAAGTATTCAGGTGATGACTGCTCCTCCCCACCGCTATCCCGTGCCCGCATTTGATCTCTTCAATGTCCTCTTCGAGCAGATCTATGACCCGGCGATGACGGTCGTCCTCTCCTTTGGGGGGCATGTCTATGAGGATGTGCTGAAGACGGCGACGATGAGGCTGATCGGATCAAATCCCTATATCAGATCGAAATTTGCGGTTGTGGATGGACAGCCGGTCTGGGAGGAGATTCCGGAAGATGAGTGGGAGAGGGCATTTGCTCTTCTTCATTCCGGGGAGGATGACGCTCCTCCGCCTGCCGTTCTTCCTCCAGCACCCGATGTCCGGGCAGGCCCGCAGATCCGCGTAACGGTGTACCGCGGATCGGGTGGTGATACCGTATGTGTCACATGCCACCATGGCTTCTGCGATGCAAAGGGTCTCCTCACGATGGCTGAGGATCTCTGTTCGGCATATCGGGGGGTCATGCAGGATCCAGGGTGCCGCCCCCCCTCCACCGGCCTCTATGACCGGACAACAGACCGCATCCTCTCTCTCTATACCGATGAGGAGTGCAGGCTGGCGATTGCAGAAGAAGAGCCGTTCGTCGACCGCTGGCATTTCCCGGCTGAGAGGTTTGGGTATGGCATCCAAAAGGCCGCATACCGGACACTTCCGGAGGAGCGGCTTGCCAGGATGAAGGCAATTGGGAAGGAGTATGGAGCCACCGTCAATGATGTCCTGATTGCCGCGTTCTTTTTGGCGTTTTTAGCGATCCGGGATGATCCCGCAGATCGTGGCGCTCCCCGTGGCATTCTGACATCCGCTGATATGCGGCGGCTCCTGCCGGGGAATGAACGCCTGCCGCCGATGAACCTCTCGGTTGCCTTTGAACTGACGCTTTCAGTGGATTTTCGTGCAACACTTCCTGATATCCTCCCTGAAGTGACGGCATTCATGAAAAGCAAAAAGGACGGCAGAATCGGGCCCGGCTGCATTCACTTCTATGAGGAGATCTATGCAGGCGGGATGGAGGCCGTGAATGCCTTCTTTGACGGGATGATCGAGCGATATAGAACAGATGGCGAGAAGAACCCGGTCTTTGCCAACCTGGGTGTTATCAATCCGGATGATTATCTTCCGATGCCTGGAAAAGACGGAACTGCTCTCTCCCTTGAACGGTTCAATTTCATCCCCTGCATCTGCTGGCCGTACGGGTTCCTGGTCACGGCCTACACATTCAGGGGAGCGCTTACCCTGATAACAGCATATGAGGAGGGGCCGTACTCAACCGAGACAGTGGAGCGTTTCCTGGAGTATATGGATGGGTACCTGCAGGTGTGAACTGATCGGTTGGGTGGAATGAGGGATGATCTGACATGACTCTACAAAGAAACAGTATCTTCTGGTTCACCCTCCTTCTGTGCGGTATCGCCTGTTGTATGGGTGCCGGCGCCTCGCAGAGTGCCGGGGATATACTAGAAATGGAAACCGATGGATCTGAGAGAGGAATTACTGAAGAGAATGAACGTGGGCATCTGCCTGACGTACCAGAAACCGGAGATACGGTTCCCTATATCGGACCGGGAGCAGGATCCACCTTTTCAGTGGCATATCACCCGTCTCTTCTCTATTATCTCGCAGGAGTTCTGTTGCTGCTTGCTGCCGGAGCTGTTTTCTATGCATTCAGGCGGATCTGCAGAGATAAAGATTGTGAGTAGCCGGAGGGAGATTTTTCCCCTTACCGCTTCTTTCCGGTCATTATTGTAAACCCTTTTCTCCTATGTGCGATTGCAACCTCCAAAAACCCTGCATCCTGAAAGAATGCGGCGATCTCATCGACTGAGTAATAGGTGACATACCGGAGAAATCGCCCTTTTACCTTCTCACCCTGGTATCTGCGTGCGATCTCCCCATCCTTCTCAATGAAGCCCAGCACGAGGGTTCCGTCTGGTTTCAGGAGCCGGTGTGCCTCCCAAAAGACGGGCAGGGGATCATCCAGAAAGCAGATGACGGTCATCATCAGGATGGCATCACAGGTATTGTCACGAAACGGGGTATGCTCTCCAACGCCGATAACAGTCTCAATCCCCCTTCTTTTCGCAATTTTCGCAAGAGAATGCGAGGGATCGATTCCCAGGGTTATGCAGAGAGGCGCTGCAAACCGCCCTGAACCAACGCCTATCTCGAGCATCAGCCCTTCTGCCGGCACCGCATCCCGCAGTATAGAGAGCTGGGCGGAATAGATTTTGGGATGATCGTCGAACCAGCGGTCATAATCATCCGCATGGTCTGTAAAGGCCTGTTGCAATGGGTTCATTTAATTGTCCTCTGGTCACATGGTATCGTATGGCAGCACGGAAGTCCCTTTCCCTCAGGGAGGCTGCCGATATTCTGGGTATCGGTGATGCGGCGAGTATCAGCCAGATACGCATCCGGTATCATACCCTGGTTCGGCAGTGGCATCCGGATGTCTCGGAATATGAATCTGAAGAGACACATAATGGCATGGTCCGCCTGAATGAGGCATATGAGGTACTGATTGAGTACTGTATGCGGTATGAGATTCCGTTATCTGATGAAGAACAGGTGCCTGGGGCAGATAAAGGATATGATCGCGACTGGATGGATCAGTACGGACATGATCCGATCTGGGGGCATGGGGAATCACGCTATAGTCCGCGATAATAACGGATTTCTCTCCTTTTTTTTTAACTCGCGGGGGTGAAGGGGGTGGAGCGGGAAGTCCCCGGTCTTCAGGCCGGGGATGAAAGCGGAGCCGCCCTTCCTCTCTACGATAGATATATCATCTTGGATGTACTATTATTTCATATCCCATATGAAGTATAAACTCGATAAATCTGCACATTCTGTCTATGCTCTCTACTATCATCTGGTGATGGTCGTGAAGTATCGCCAAAAAGCGTTATATTCAGACGATATTCGGGAACGTTTGAAAGATATTGTGTGGAACCTGTCGGAAGAATTGGGTATAGAGGTGGTTGCTCATGAACCCGCAGAAGATCACTATCACCTTCTGTTCAGGGCAACCCCGAAAACAAACCTCGTCAATGTTGCGAACGTGATCAAGGGCGTATCATCCCGAAGACTACGTCAGGAGTTCCCTGAAACAAAGAATCTTCTATGGGGCGACTCATTCTGGTCCCCGTCGTATTTCCTTGCAACATCGGGACAGGTAAGCCTTGATGCTCTGAAAGAGTATGTTGACTCTCAACTGGAGAAGTGAATGATTATCTCCTACAAGTATCGGGCATATCCTGATGCGGCCACTGAGGCAGAGCTGAATGCCGCACTCGATACGTGCAGGTGGCTCTATAACAGACTTCTCGAAGAATGTAATGCCATGCGGGAGAACGGGATCCGGCCAACCATGCGAGGAACGCAGGCACGGATCGTCACGCTGAAACAGGAGCATCCGTTTCTCAAAGGTGTGTACTCGAAAGTGCTTCAGATGGTGAACTATTCTCTCTGGAGTAACATCGCCGCACTCTCGCAGATGAAAAAGAGAGGACGAAAGATTGGGAAACTTCGATTCAAGAGCGCATCTCGATTTCGGACCCTCAACTATAATCAGTCCGGGTTTTGGATCGACTCAGAGCAGAGCACGATCACGTTCTCTAAGATCGGAACCGTTCCCTTTACGATGTACCGGCCATACACCGGATCGGTGAAAGGTGTCCTCATCACCCGGTCCGGTGATAAGTGGTTTGTGATCATCCAGGCAGAGCAGGCAGAAGCAGAGGCAGTCTCCGAGTCAATGCGTGAAGGGCGATCTGTTGGCATTGATGTTGGTCTGAACTCGTTTGCCGTTGATAGTGATGGTACAGTGATCGAGAATCCCCGGTTCTATGAGCGCTCGCTGAATACAATCAGGAAGTTACAAAGAAGCGTTGCGCGAAAACAGCGATTCTCGAAGAACTGGACGAAGGCAAAAAGTAAACTGGAGAAGGCGTATGATCATGTCACGAACCAGAAGAGAGATTTTCTTCACAAACTCTCCCGGAGCTACGTTGACAGGTATACAACGATCTGCATCGAAGACCTGGATATCAAAGGTCTGAAGGAGAAAAGGAGTTCGAAAGGGCTGCACAGGAGCATTCACGATGTTTCATGGGGACGATTCTATTTATATCTTGGTTACAAGGCTGAGAGTGCTGGTACACAAGTGATCAAAGTCGATCCCCGAAATACATCACAAATTTGCGCGAATTGTGGAAGCATCGTGAAAAAGACCCTTTCTGAGAGAGTCCATGAATGCCCGTACTGTGGGTATGTTGCCGATAGAGATTACAATGCTGCGGTGAATATTCACCGCGTGGGGATGGAACATCCCTTTGAGCCTGTGGAGTCGATACCTCTACGTCACATCTCTGTGATGCAAGTATTGTCCATGAAGCAGGAAGCCCCATCCTTCAGGGTGGGGTAGTTCACAATGACTTCAGGCCAGCGGATGGTGCTTGTCGGGATAGAGGAAGAGAATGTCGAGGGTGTCTGGAATGAGCTTGGGATGACGGTCGGGCAGGCGACAGCACCTTGTGTCCATTATGTTCAGGCCTGTCCCGGAACCGCTGTATGCAGGTACGGAAAGCAGGATTCTCTCGGACTTGGAATTGAGCTTGAAGGGCTGTACCTGGATCAGCAGCTCCCGGCGAAACTGAAGATGGGGGTTTCCGGGTGTCCACGGTGTTGCGGTGAGAGCTATCTCCGGGATGTCGGGGTTGTTGGAGATTCCAAAGGATGGACAGTCATCTTCGGTGGAAATTCCGGTGGTCGCCCGCGAATCGGGAACGTGGTCGCAAAAAACCTTTCAAAAGGGGAGGTGATCGACCTTGTGCAGAGGCTTGTTCAGTATTACAGGTCAAATGGGAAGCCGGGTGAGCGAACGGCGCGATTTGTTGAGCGTGTCGGTTTTGATGCAATAAAACAGGATGTCCTCTCTTTGATCCCCTATATCTCCTTAAAAGACCTGTAGTGTCGTTCAGAAGAAATCTTTCCTTTATTAAATAACCAGAACTCTTGTTCTGGGTAATGGCGATGGCTTTGTATCTGCCTGATGCCATCTTCAGAGTATTACCCGGAAAAAATACTCGTGTTCCCCGTCATCAAAGAGAAAGTATGGGGACAAAATAACATGCCCATGCCGGCGTGCAGGTAACGCGATCCTATGAAAACCCTCCTCCTCACACCGGTTCCGGACCGCCATACTCCCTGTTTTGAATGGCTTTGAGCATGAAATCCATAAACTGTTCAGCGTGCTCTGGATTCTCTGCATTATTTGGAATTGTCGCAGCATAGACGATCAGCTCCCCAACCCGGATATTGTCAATCGATTCAAAACGTTGATATCCGAGATTTACCTGGACTCTTTTATAATTATCCTGAAAGTCTGGATCCGAGAGATCGATTTCAGGAGGCAGATCTATCCAGTGAAGGCCGTGATCGCGTGCCACACTCCTGTATTCAAATGCATAATCGATACCTCCTGCATCAAGGAGTGCCAAGAGGTAGATGCTTCCTGATCGTATGCTTACTTTGTCACCCTCCGGGAGCAGGAGTTCCGGAAGAACGATTGAGATACCATTCTCCGATCTCTCTACAGATGCCCTGGGATTAATATGGTCTCCGATCATCGTGTCAAAGAGTTCATCATCTCCATAATACTCCCCGGCAAGCGCTGTTACCATCAGCGCCCGGTATCCGCACGCATCGAGCATGGGATTTGAAAAACCGATGTGAACCTCCGGCCTTGCAAGAATCTGGTACCAGTTATCCGCGGTAATCTCATCGGCATACCTGCTCTTGTCAGTATATGCGATCACGATCTGATTGGTCGCAAAAGGAACAAATGAATCTGCATACTGTCCTTCTCCACTATCCCTCTTCCTATACATCATATCCGGGATGAGAGCCTGGTCCGCTACTAACACCAGATCAAACCTGCGGTTTAAATCGGTTACCTGCCTGATTGCCTGGATGCTCCCATGACCTTCAACCTGAATGTCAACATCAGGGTGTAGATCCTCGTATGCCTCTTCAATAGCCTCAAGAGGAACAAGCATACTGCCTGCTGATACAACCCTGACAGTCATCTGTTCCTCTGATCTATCCATACATCCGGCACAAAGCAGGAGAAACACAGTAAAAACCAGCAGGACCCGCATTATTCACCGCCGCTTAACCTCAATGGTATCAACCCATTTTACCCATGAACTTGCCTCGACGATGGTATTCTCCTGATTCGAGATGATAATCACCCTGAGGGGACCTCCCCACTCTTCATCAATGATCTCGCCATCCCTCTCATATGCACAGATCACTGAAAGACCGGGGGACGGGATCTCTTTGAGATCTTCATTCAGGGTCATGAAACCTTCTCCATTGATCTGGTCTGCACCAAATACCCAGAGGTACCCATCATCTGCTGAAATATAGACGAGATCATTTTGTCCCATGCCTCCAACCCTCTCGATAAGATCAGAGATTAACACTCCACGATAGGTATTTGGACCCACTTTGATCCCTACGGTGGAGATGCCATATCCATATCCTTCGACAGATAGAAGCGATCTAAGCTCCTGAAGAGTGAGCACCTCTTCAGTATCGCCAATGAGGGTCAGATTCCAGATTCGATCATCGGTCTGTTCACCCGGTGCGCTCACGCAACCACAGATGAACAATGCTGCGATCAGTACGGCACACATGAAAAAAGTGCGATTTTGCATTGTTTCACGTCCTGCGCAATGCAATGCAGAGTCCGATACAGACTCCTCCAAAGACCACAATCATTGAGAGGGGAGTCTCTGTCGGGGCGGGAGTTGCCGCTATTGGAACCGGCTTCTCAATCAGCGATGATGCAAGGCTCCCGCGATCGCCGGTGAAACCTCCCTGGTACACCCGGATTTCATCGACCCATTTGATAGAAAGCCCACTGGTTGACGGGAGGAGATCATAGAAATGCTGTGCTGAATCAGGGAGAGTCTCATGCATATCATAATTTCCATACACATGCAGTCCCTCGTCATTTGTTGAATTGTCCGCAAAGAAGACAACCCGCATCCCCATATAGTAGTCAGGAACGTATCCTGTCCCCTGCCTTTCACCAGCTCCGGAATCAGCTCCATTATACCAGCAGATACCAATTGGTCCCTGACGGGGATCCGGTGTATAGATGTTGGCATATGGATACACCACATGGTAACCATCGGTTGCCCGGATCATAATGTCGTCCCCGGATTCTGCACCCCCGACAAGGTCACAGAGATCACGGACATTGGTTCCTTTCACAGCTCCACGATCCTTGAAGTTTGTCGTCTCTTCAGGATCCCATTTATCTCCATCAAAGACAGGGCCCTGGTGATAGTATCGAGTCTCTCCATCGCCAAGAACCGGTAGATGTGCTTCCATCCATTGATAATCAATGGTTGTATCATCAAGTATCGTCGTCTGATCGGGGGCAATCTTTGCCACATACACACTTGTTGTGGGGGCTGCATGAACTACTCCAGCCGTTAAAAGCAGGAGCACTATGAGCAGAGTTGCTTTTTTTAGGTGTTGTATCATAAAAAATCACTCACTTGGTTTTATACCATACATTCTGTTAATCCGTCTGGAATAACAGTCATCATTCGTGATATCGTTTCATCCGGACCCTGAATCTTAACTTCATAGGTTCCAATCCGCATATGCTCAAAGACATGCGGAGTCGTCTCTCCGGTATATCTCTCGTAAAGGTAGATTCTCTGTCCTGTTGGGGTGCTATTTACCAGGAGTGAACCGCTCTCATATGGAGTGAGGCGTGTTCTGATCGTGCCAGCAGATCCAGTGGTTTTGGGGAGAATGGTAATCTCATCACTTGCCGGAAGGTATCCTGGCTTTGAAACCACGATACGGTGTTTTCCCGGGCTGACATTTTCAATAATTACAGGAGTATCCCCCTCAACAGGGAAGCCATTGATGAAGACAGAAGCATCCGGGGGATCCGATTCAATCAGCAGATATGCCTCTGCTCTCTCATCCATCTGAATTGTAAGTGTCTCACCGTCCCGTATCCGATCAGGTATGGAAAAGGAGTAGTATGCATTATCGCAATGAATGGTAATCCATCCGCCATCTCCTTCAGATTCAACAGTTTCGGGTAGGGTATATAAAGGATATATGCCGTTTACCGTGAATTTCTCCCCGGCAAAATCATTGGATTCTATCATAATGCTCCTCAGATGCCTGTGTCCGATCGTGTCGATCCTGACAGGCATTATGGCATCAGCATGAACCCATACTCTCTGGTTTGGAGTGGCATCGTACTTGCTGTTTGCTTCAAACCGGATGCTGTGCAATCCTTCACGGATACCATAGAGGACGCTGGGTGTATTGTATACCGTATTGCGATTATCAAGTACAATCTCTCTGCCCTGAGGATACGATTCTATAGAGAGACCTCCGGAACGGTTCCGGTTGACTTTTTCAATTGAATCAGATTCCGTCTCCTTTTCAGTTTCGATTGTGACCTCCTCAACTTCTATCCGGGGATTTGTAACAGTTTTTTCTTCAGTCCCTGTTTCAAAACCAATAATGGAGAGTATGCTGCTCCACAATGAATCCAAAAATGACATTATCGGGCCGAAAAAACCCTGATCTTCTATCTGCTCTTTTGCTATGCTATCTTCAGTCTCCTGACTGCCATTTTTCTGACTGGTTATATCAGATTCCTCGCCGGAAATACCCGTAATAGGTGGTTTCTGGATCGCGGTTTCATTTGAAGTGATGGCAGTATCTTTTTCTTTTTTTTCGGATCGTGGGATGAAGATAGCATCGATGAAAACCGTTTCATCTTCCATTACATCGATAATGATGGTTTCGTTTTCATACCCTTCCATGACAAGAGTGATGGTTCGCTCGCCAGGATCAACCAATTCCAACACTGCATCTGTAAGGAGAGTCGTATCTTCATCATCAAGAAAGATCTGTGCGCCGGTTGGAATCGATGATATTTCAACAGTACCGCCAATCTTTGTCAGGTTGAAATTCACCATTTCAACTTCTTTATGTTTGATCGTTATCCATTTCTCATCCGGGATCTCATATCCCTTGAGACGAACAGAAATGGTATACATTCCTGTCTCAATATCTGTCAGTGTACAGGGAGTGTATCGCCCTGTATCCTGATCATCAAGATAGACTGATGCTCCTATTGGATCACTATCAATCTGAATGGATCCGGTTGGCTCGGCTTCGCTGTTGATGATTATCTCACGGACGAACTGAACCGAAAGCCCGGTTGTTGTTGGGTATTGTCCATTATAAAAATACCAGTATTCCTCGGGGAAGGTTGCCTTTTTATCTGAGACACCAAAAACATTCTTTCCTTCCGGGTTGGTTGAGGTGTCTGCAAAAAAGATCAGACGCATACCCGTCTGATAATCAGGCACATATCCGTCCTCGTGGTGATACCATGTAATTCCCATCGGTCCCTGGCGGGATTCCGGATGATACACATTTCCATAGGGGAATGTCCGTCTCATCCCATCAGATGCCCGTAGTGTAACGGTCTCTCCTTCCGACATCCCTCCGACAAGTTCACAGAGATCCCGCAGATCTGTTCCTTTCACAGCACCCATGTCTCTTAGATTTTCATCTTCAGCAGGATTCCAGATATCTCCTTCAAATATTGGCCCCTGATGGAAATAGTGTGTAGATCCGTCCCCGAGAACCGGGAGATTTGATTCCATCCATTTGTAATCCACCAGTCTTTCATTGAGAATTGTCACTCCATCTGCTGCATATCTGACGAGTCGAACCTCGGTGGTGGAGGCAGAACAAACCGAAATACAAAGCCCGGTTATAAGAATCAGGCAGAATAATAGTGTTTTAATGGTTTTTGTCATGAAAACACCTGTAACGTATGCCAGGTACCTGGCAGTTTAAAAAAGGATGAATGAATCCTTACCTCCTCCGTACAAGAAAGAGCAATCCCAGGGCCATTATCGGGATGAGAGGGGATACTGGCAGGTAGTGTGCGGGGGTTGATCCAGAGGTTTGTGTCGGAGCTGCTGTTTGCTCTGATAGTGCCGGGTTTACCTGCCCTGAGGGCTGCTCACTTACCGGCGCCTGAGTACTCACCGGCTCCGTTGGTGTCGGTGTTACAGGTTGTGTTTCATATACAAATGAAGAAGAAGGCGTTGATGATTTGCTACCTCCACCACCTGAACTCCCCCCCCCTCCAGGAACGGAAAGGCCCATAAGGGCAAATGAAGAGAGACCTACCGGAGAATCGGCTTCAAAGATCAAATCCCCGGCACTATTGGTGCCGATCATGGTGGTTGCGAGTGACGTGGTACTTCCATCATCAGCCCGGCGCATGATAACGACACGATCAATACCTCCCATTGCAGTAACCCAGGCAGGGCTTACCGCCATTCGTATCTTTGCGGATTGAATAAGTCCACCATCTCCGGCATTTGCTACATTGGTCTTCTGAATGTTCAGGACATATGCGACATCAAGGATTCCATGTCCGGATTGCTGGGCTGTCAGGAGAAAGCCACTTCGTGCATTTAAATCAGGCTCCTTTGTGATGGTGGAGGATATTTTTGCATCGGACTCTGGCATTCTGCCGAGCTCCATCTCGATCTCAGCTTCGACTGTTCCAACGGTATTATCTATCGATGCGGTGAGTGGAGTCGTGGTTGCAGTTATTCCTGTAACAAGCCCGGTGACTGATTGAGCTCCGCCTGTTGGGGTGCTGTTTGTCCTGACTGTTATCTGCTCCCAGCCATTTCCGACATTCTGCATTCTGATGCTGTTACCATCGATCGTAACATTCGCATTTGTCTCCTGCAGGTTGATGGTTATCTGTTGTTCATCTCCAAATTCATTAACCACAATGCCACCTGAAGCAAACGATGATTCACCTGATGCAACCGGTGTTTGATCATCCGGCTCTCCCGAACCTGAAAATGTAAGATCAAGCTGTTGTGAGGTCCCGCTTTCAAACGGGATTTCCTGATCGGCTTTTTGGTTTCCAATCCAGAAGCTGACCATCGGTGAACCTGATACCATATCCTCTTCAGTTGCCTGTACTGCCAGCCTGGAGCCCGCTATACCTGTATCTCCGTAGAATCCGTATCTGGTAAGGGTAAATGAACCACGTTCATTGAAATTGACCTTGGCCGTGATGACAGTTCCCGGCGGTGCACCAATTCCATCGATTGTTACGCTTCCATAAAACTCAGCTGGAAGAGGAGGAATTGCTGATGCTGCTCCGATGATAATACTGAAAAGAAGTAAAAAAATGAGTTTTCTGGATTTCATACTACACCTATCACCTTTCAGAGGCTTGCAAGCTCTCCATTCCCGGTCAGGTAGATCCAATATCCATGTGTTGGATACATCTCCTGTGTATCACTGAAACTGCCTGATCCGCCCCGGATGATAGCAGTCTCATACTTCTGGTTCACAGGATCATAGCCAATGGCCTGCGTCCATAGATCTCCAAGTGAAAGGAGTGTGTCCCGTGCTGATGCAGGTTCCAGTCCTGAGAAGCCGATTGCATTCCATCCTTTGTTGAGTTCCCTGGTTGGTGGGGTCTGAACAGGGTTATCATCGTATTGAAGAGCGATCTCACAATCCTCGGCCGAGTAGATCCAGAACCCGTTGAGGGGTAGTACAACATCAGTGAGTTTGAGCGCTTTCCAGAGCTTCAGTGCAGAATTATACTCCCAGATACTTCGGTCCATTGTGTCGACGGAAGAGAAGATCTGAGCGGTATTATTTCCAATTGAAAGTCTCTTTGGTACTGATATGAAGTTCCAGCCTTCTTTGAGCTGAATGATATCATCTGCATCGATCTCTGCGGGGAGGTCGGTTAACGCAATCTCATCAATACTGCCGACACGCTGTTTACCAGAGGTGAGATCAGATCCAACCAGCCTGAGTGGCCATGTTGGTTTCTCACCATCTGATGGAAGTGGCTGGCCATTTAATTCATTGGCCACGATGATATTCTGGTTCCGTGCAACGACTGTACTGTGGAATGTGGCTGAGAAATCGTCATCTGTTCCCTTGGTTCCATCAGGGCCATAATCGATGACAGTGATATTATAGCCAAGTTCTGCCAGATCATCTCTGAAGGGGTTGCTGCCGAAATCATGTTTGTTCTCATCGTCAACCCACCCGACAAGTGTCCAGAGCGGCAATCCTGACCATTCATCATCTCCATCAGTCCATGTGGCATGATGGCTTTGCCCGGCCATTGCACAGGATTTCGCAGATTCAAAGTATGCCCTGTCAATGGTATCTGATATAGCACCAGTCAACAGTAATTCCCAGTTCTCCCGGGTTCCTGTTCGAATTTCGATTGTAGCGATGGTTTTTGTGGAGACACCGGCAGCTGAGGGATACTGTATGCCATCTGCCCAATAGTAGTGCCAGTAATCCTGCTTCATTGTGGTACGCATATCATCGGCACCGAAGATCCCATCAGGCGTATTAAAGAAGTTGCGGTATCCATCTGAGTATTCAGGGACGTATCCCTGGCGTTCGGTCCACCATGCGACAATCGCTTCACCCTGGCGATCCAGTGGTGAATACAGGTTGGTATAGTTGAGTGTTGTTTTAAATCCATCTTTTGCTTTCAGGATGATCTCACTGCCTTCGGGGGCTCCGCCGACCAGATCACAGAGGTCTTTTATCGCTGTGCCCCTTACTACCTCATCGACTTTGTTTGGATTTTTCGTCTCATCAGGGTTCCAGAGATCATCCGGGTCGAAGGTTGGTCCCTGGAAGCGGAGCCGGACTCCGTTTTCGCCACCAATGACGGGGAGATTCTCCTTCATCCAGAGGTAGTCCTTTGTCACTTCCTGGATGATCGTTACTCCATCGGCTGCGTATTTGACAACCCGTATAGCTGGTGCTTCGGTAGGTGTATCGAATTCAGTCAGTTCAATGGTCTCGATATTACCGACGCTCTTGCTCCCCTTTGCTCCATCTCCAACAAGACGGAGTGGGAACGCATCGCCAGGTATTGCTGTTCCATTGACTGTGTTTGCAACAATATAGTTGTTTTTGGATTCTGCCATCTCCTGGCTGGTGAAATCCTTGCTATAGGGTGAGTCGCCGCCTGATGAGACGATAACCGTGTATCCGATCCCGGCAAGCTCTTCATTGAAGAAGTCCGGCCCTATCATCCTGTCATCATCGACAAGCCCTGCAAGACGCCAGAGAGGTATCCCGGTCCAGACGCTGACGCCATCGTCGTAGGTTACAGCATTCCGGGCAGCTTCCTCTTCAAAGAGGCTCTGGCTGATATTGGCAGTGATCTGTCTGCCTTTCAGCGTAAGTATCCATTCGCCTTCCTGTGGCTCCTCCGGAAGACCGGAGATCGAAATTGATGCAATATTACCAACACGCTGGCCTCCACTTGTTAGTGCAGATCCAACCAGCCTGAGTGGATAGTTATCATCCAGTGGGGCTGAATTCATCTTGTTTGCGATGATATAATCGTTATTTCTGGCGATATCGGCACTTGCAAAGCTTCTTGTGTAACCATCCTCAGCAGTAACAGAAACGGTATAGCCGTCCGCTGCCCGTGTGTTATTGAATTTCCAGTGATTGTCTGCATTGATATCATCAACAACAGCGATCAGGTACCAAAGCGGCATGCCGGTCCAGACATTGTCATCAGCGTCTGTCCAGTGATTGGAATGGCCACATCCAACCCCCTCTTCAAATTCAGATTGTGTGAAAGTCCTTTTGAATGCACCATCGAGTGAGATAGCCCACTCTGTCTGTGGTTCTGGAAGCCCGATGAGTTCAATTTTCACAACATTTCCAACCTTCTGTCCGCTGGAAACATCTGATCCGATCATCTGGAGCGGGAAACAGGGTTTCTCCTTCTCCCCGATGGTTGCCGGAAGTGGTTCTCCGTTGAGTGTGTTTGCAACAATGATGTTGTCATTTCGAGCTACTGCCGCACTCTGGAAATTAATGCTGTACCCATCTCCGGCGGTTACCTTTATTGAATAACCCTGTTCTGCAAGTGCGTCATTGAATGCTTCGCTGCCATGTTTGTTGCCGTCATCCACATAGCCGACAAGCCACCAGAGCGGCATTCCGCTCCAGACATTTCCATCATCATCTTCATAGGTTGCACCATGGCCGCATTTTATCCCCTGTTCGAAGTAGGATTGATGAATCAGTTCATTTAATGCACCATCCAGCTCAAGGGTCCAGTCTCCGGGAGCAGATCCACCGTCAACTGATACTTCAATGCGGACATAAGCGGTTGCAGTCTCGGGGGTGATCGGTTTTACACCAAAGAAACATTCGACGACATCCCCATCATTCAGCTGATAGATATTGAGTCCCTCAGTTTCATAGTTGCCAAAGTCATCGAGGGTCTGTCCATTGACATTGCAGATCCATGTTGTCCCAGCGGTTTTATCATAGAGGTATTCCTCGATCCCATCCAGCAGAAGGATTCCCTTTGTGGCAAATGACTTGTCGTTTACAGTGAGGTTGAGGCCTGCTGCATCGAGTGCACCAAGGGGGGTAAGACGTTCGACATCGTATGAGGTTTCGGATGTTGCCTCAAGTGGGAAGGTCTCATTCTGAAGCTCAAGGGTGTCATCAAAGAGTGTGTCAGATGCTCCAGCACCAACTGATACTTCAATGCGGACATAGGCGGTTGCATTCTCAGCTGTGACTGGTTTTACACCAAAGAAACATTCGACGACATCTCCATCATTCAGCTGATAGACATTGAGTCCCTCAGTTTCATAGTTGCCAAAGTCATCAAGGGTCTGTCCATTGACATTGCAGATCCATGTTGTACCGTCCGCTTTGCTAAAGAGGTATTCCTCGATTCCATCCAGCAGAAGAATTCCCTTTGTGGCAAATGACTTGTCGTTTACAGTGAGGTTGAGGCCTGCTGCATCGAGTGCACCAAGGGGGGTGAGGCGACCGACATCGTATGAGGTTTCGGATGTTGCCTCAAGTGGGAAGGTCTCATCCTGAAGCTCAAGGGTGTCATCAAAGAGTGTCTCCTTCTCGTCTTCTGGTGCATCTTCATTGCTCATGATAGCAATCTTTTCAATGTATTTGACTGAGAGGCCTGTTGTGGTCGGGATGCCTGGCTCATAGTAGTACCAGTACTCCTCCGGGAAAGTCTGTTTCATATCATTGACGCCAAAGACGCCGTCATCTGCAAAAAAGATCACTTTCATTCCGCTGGAATAGTCCGGGACATATCCGTCACCTGCGAGGTACCATGTGATTCCGATTGGCCCCTGTCTGGTCGCCGGATTATACACAACTGAATAGGGGAACGTCTTTGAAAATGTATCGTCAGCGATGACTTTTACCGTTTCACCAGCTGACATTCCGCCGACCAGATCGCAGATATCCGCCAGATCAGTCCCTTTTACAGCACCCTGATCTTTGAGATTTGTATCTTCTTCGGGATTCCATGGATCTCCCTCAAAGACCGGACCCTGGAGAGAATAATGCGTTGTCCCGTCTCCAAGGACGTCCAGGTTTGTTTCAAGCCAGGTATACTCTTTTGTTGTTTCATTCAGAACGGTTTCACCGTCTGATGCATACTTTACAATATGGAGCTCAGTAGTGGCTCCTGCTGCTGGCATGATGAGGAGCAGGAGCGCCATCAGCATGCACAATAATACTGCAGTCTTCTTCAATAAGGTCACAAAACATCACCATTTTCCCATTAAGCGAGTAATGGGGTTGTATCTCCGGAAAAGACCAGATGATATGAGGTTGATAGAAGAAAATAAATAACTTTTTTCAACTTAATTAACTAAATTAAATTAACTCATTATACTGAAGAATCTTTGGAGATGATCTGCGACTTTCATCAAACTTTATCATTTCTTTTCAGAATTTGATTTATCTCTCATCTTCTATTGAAATGCCCGTGTTCATTCTGCTCATTGTAGATGGAAATATATTCATCCTTATCGATCTTCATCAATAAAGTTAAGTAAACCCAATTAATCCAAAAACAAATGGGTATATTTAATGTATATAATCATCAATCTCCTGATATGAAAGAGATGAAGAGTATTCTCATCGCTCTGGCTCTTGTTGTGGCCGCAGTATTCCTCTGCGGGTGCGTAGGCCAGAATGAACCTGCACCGACAGTAACTGCTCCGGAAATCTCCGGTATTGTAACGGTCTTCCATGCCGGAAGCCTGACGGTTCCCTTCGAGGAGCTTGCGGCTGCATTTGAAGCGAAGTATCCCGGTACCACTGTACAGCTCGTTCCTGCCGGGTCAACGAAACTTGCCAAGGATATTTCCGACCTCGATAAGAGCGCCGATGTCTTTGCTTCAGCAGACTACACGCTCATCCCGGGACTGCTGGTTCCATCGCATGCCGACTGGTATGTTACATTTGCCAAGAACCGGATGGTGCTCTGCTATACAGATGACAGCCTGTATGTGGATGAGATCAATGCCGATAACTGGTACACCATCCTTGAGAAATCCGATGTGGCATGGGCATTCTCTGACCCCAATCTCGACCCCTGTGGATACCGCTCTCTGATGACCGTACAGCTCGCAGAAGCACACTATGGCGATGATACCATCTTTGACCGGCTCGTTGGAGCAAACTCTGCGATCACAGTGACAGAGGAGAATGGCATCTTTACCGTCCATGCAAAATCGCCCGAGCCAAAAGGCAACATCCAGATCCGTCCGAAATCTGTTGAACTCGTCCAGATGCTCCAGAGTGGCGGCCTTGACTATGCGTGGGAATACCAGTCGGTTGCAGTCCAGCACGATCTCAAATTCATCGTACTCCCCGAGGCAATCGACCTCTCATCCATCCAGTATGAATCTGACTATGCCACTGTTCTCATTGAAACTGAAGGCGGCATGATGAAGGGCCTGCCAATTGTCTATGGTGCGACTGTTCCGAAGAATGCAGAGAATCCTGATGCGGGTCTTGCATTTGTCGAGTTGTTAATCGGCCCAACCGGGCAGGCTATTATGGATGGCCAGGGCCAGCCTCCGGTTGTCCCCGCAGGTGGATTCGGGACTGTACCTTCAGCAATAAAGGCGCTTACAGCCTGAAACCCCCAAACTCTTTTTCTGCCTGATTCCTATGGCTCAAATCCCAGTTCTCCGTGATCGCTGCCTCATATCTTTCTCCCTCCTCGGGGGTCTCATTCTTGCGCTCACCGTACTTGCCCTCATGAATATGACGGTCCGGGAACTCTCGGATATTCCACACCTGCTGCGGGTGGCAGCCGACTCAAAGGTGATCGACTCGATCATACTCACCATGGCAGCAGGTGCAAACGCTATTGTCATTCTGATGATCCTTGGTATTCCGCTTGCCTATGTGCTTGCCAGGACAGATTTCCGGGGAAAAAGAATTGTCGAGACGATTGTTGATATCCCCCTGATGCTTCCCCACACGGTTGCGGGAATTCTTGTGTATATCCTCTTTATGAAACGGGGTTTAATCGGGGGACCACTCTATGATATCGGGTTTTCATTCGAGGATGCGTATCCCGGGATTGTTGTTGCGATGCTCTTTGTCTCCTCCCCGTATTTCATCAATTCGGCACGGGAAGGTTTTGAGAAGGTTCCGGTGCATCTTGAGAACGTCGCGAGAACTCTTGGTGCATCCCGGTTTTCGGCATTCCTGCATGTTGTCCTCCCGCTCTCTGCACGATACATCTATAATGGGGCAATATTTTCCTGGGGGCGGGCGATCGGGGAATTTGCAGCTATCATTATGATCGCCTATTATCCGATGGTGATCTCAACATTGCTCTATTACCGTTTCACAACCGGAGGTCTCAAAGAGAGCAGCACCATTGCGTTTATTATGATAATCGCGTGCTTTTCCGTCTTTCTGGTACTCCGGTACCTGTCACACTTTATCGGGAGGCACGATGATCGAGTTTAGGCATTTATCCCTTACACTTGGAGAGTTTGCCCTCCGTGATGTGAGTCTCACGATCAACAGGGGAGATTATTATTTTATCATCGGTCCATCCGGTGCAGGCAAGACCGTTATCCTGGAGGCGATTGCGGGGCTACACTTCCCGGATAAAGGGGAAGTTCTGATAAATGGCTCGAATACAACGTTGATACCACCGGAGAAACGCCGTATCTCTCTTGTATACCAGGATTACTCTCTCTTCCCTCATATGGTGGTTGAGAAGAATATCGGGTTTGGCATGAAGATGCAGAAACGTCCCCGTGATGAGATTGATCGCCGGGTTGATGAGCTTCTCATGCAGTTTGGGATCTCCCATCTGAGAAACCGGTATCCGGGAACCCTGAGTGGAGGGGAGCAGCAACGCGTGGCTATTGCACGTGCTCTTGCCTCAGATCCGGAAATTCTCCTGCTTGATGAACCCTTTGCTGCACTTGATCCAATTACCCGCGAACAGATCATTGCTGATCTCCTCAGGATCCACCGGGAAGAGCATCTCACGATTGTTCAGGTGACACATGCCCGGGAAGAGATCCTTCGGATGGCAAATCGTTGTGCGGTGATTATTGATGGTGTCCGGATGCAGGAAGGGCCGGTTGATTCGGTATTTGAAACACCAGAGAGTACAGCTGTTGCCCGTTTTATCGGTATGGAGAATATTCTCTCTGGTGTTGTGGGAGCAGGGACATCGAGTCTTGCCTCAATTGAAATTGAAGGGATGAGTGTAATTGCCGTTTCAAAGGTTTCTCCCGGAAAAGATGTCTCGATTGCCTTCCGGGCAGCTGATGTGACGCTCCATGTTGGTGATGGCCATGCAAGTTCAGCGCAAAATCGTTTCACAGCAACAATCACTGCTGTTATCCCTCTTGGCGGCCCCCTTACCCAGGTGCATCTGAACGCAGGCTTTCCGATCATTGCCCTTGTCACGAGCCGCTCGGCAGAAGATCTTGCTCTGTCCCCCGGTATGGATGTGGTTGCCGCTATCAAGGCGAGTGTGATCCGGGTGATTGAGAATGAATCGAGCAGGTAGTTGGTTGAAGATCGGGGGATCCTCCCCCGTGAAGAGAACTGATCTCTCCCCTCTCTCTTTCTGGAACAGTGATAAAAGGCGATCCTTTTCCCGCTGTACAGTGAACCATATCCCATGGATGGCGGGATAGATCTGATCAGACAGCATGTACAGGCATTTCTTCAGGAGTCCGGTTCCCACGGGTTCGATCACACTGCCCGTGTTACCCGCCTCTGCCGGAGAATCGGCCTCAGCGAAGGTGCAGATATGGCGGTTATCATCCCTGCCGCCCTCTTCCATGATATCGCCCGCCCCCTTGAAGAGGAGACCGGTATTCGCCATGAAGAGCAGGGGGCAGAAATGGCAGAAGCGTATCTCCGGTCTGCCGGATATCCCGGTGATATGATCCATTCAATCTGCCACGCAATCCGTTCCCATCGGTACAGCTCGGGGATTGCGCCTGCGACACTGGAAGCTGAGATCCTCTCGGATGCAGATAAGCTGGATGCGATGGGAGCAGTCGGCATTGCACGTACCTTCATGCAGGCGGGGGAGGATGGCACCGGCATTCCCGGTGCTGTCGCTCACTTTCATGAGAAGCTGCTGAAGCTGAAGGATCGGATGTATACAGATACAGCCCGTGAAATAGCCGAAGAGAGGCATGCATTCCTTGTTGCTTTTCTCGAAGGGCTTGAGGGCGAGGAAGGCGGGCATTAGGTGGTTGGAAAGGTTAAAAAAAGAAGAATCAGTCCTTCTCCACCAGATCGATTCTGAAGCTTCCCATTGCGATTAACTCCATATCCTGCATGGATGTATCGCTTACAATCGCGGGATACTGCCTGCAGAGCCTGAAGATCACGGCGCCTTTGGGATAATCGGGTATCACTGTTGCATCGACATTCTTCTGGATCACAAGCCGGGTCGGGTCGATATTGGTTCCATAATATCTCCTAAAGGCTATCCGGTCATCTTCTGGGATATCGAACCAGTCGCCTCCGTCGGCAACGGTCGGGTCAACCGGTACCCACCCGTATTCTGGCAGATAGTATTCAGCCCAGAAATGGGGGCTTGGCGCATCCTTGAGGAGCATCTGATACCCGCCGGTGGCCCGGGCGGGGATGCCGAGCGAGCGGCAGAATGCAGAGAAGAGCATACTCTGCGTGCCGCAGTCGCCATGGCCGGTGGTGAACATGTGGGTTGACTCAGCAACCTTCGGGGTTTTCGTATCAAGTGACATGTGCGGGACATGGCTGTAGGGGTAGGTTGTTATGATATGCTCATAGATCATCTGCGCCTGCTTGTGCGGATTTGTCTCGCTGCCGACGATCTCACGGGCTTTGTTTCTGATCGCGTCGTTTACCTCGATGTTCCGCTCGGATCTGGTATAGAGGATATACTCGGGATCGCTTGTATCATATTCGCCGACTTTTTCAGGGTCAACAATAAAGATCCCCTCATAGGAGGTGAACCTGATATCAGCAGTGATGACCAGATCGCCTTGTATTGCTTCAACCGGAATCTCGTAGTAGATGATCCCTATCTCGTGATTGACATCCGGCCCCTTCACGATATACTCAGGGAATGTCATGTTTGTGACCGAGACATCACGCTGGATATCGGTCTCTATGGGATGCGGGTACCATATCTTCAGGGTACCTCCTGCAGGGAGATCTGCTTCTGCGATCTCAAGACGCATCGTCCCTTCATAGTGGATTGGGTTTCTGTAGGGGAGATCCTCTGCCTTCAGGTTGCCTGCCCGGACATCATCTGCCAGTGCGTACCGCGACATAAAGGCGAAGGTGAATTCCAGCTTCTGTTTCTGAAGGATTTCCTGATGGGCATAGAGGTAGTTCTTTGCGGTATCAGAGAAATAGAGGGTCTGGCCATCTGAGACAAGTATCTGGGCTTCATCTGCAAGCCATGCGTCTATCTCTTCTTCGGTGATGCCGGGTACTGCCTCTTTCAGGGCATCCCGTGCAGCGGCATCATCCAGAGAAAACTCACCATAGGTTCTGATTGCGGAAAACATCGCATTCCGCGAGACAATCCCGGCATCCGGGAAACCATTGGCGAAATACCAGGCCGCCGATCCTTCAAACGCAGCTTCTGCGGCCCGGTAGTTCCCGGCTTCATATTCGGCAAGCCCTTTGTTATATTCCATCTCGCCGATGCCTGATTCCTGGTACACCGGGTGATCGGAGACGCAGCCTGCAAAAGCGAGCAGAGCACACATCAGGATGATGAGTGCGGGTAGTTGTATTGCAATTCTCATAATGCTTAAAAGATAGTTATGTATATAAGGGCTTTGGGATCGAAGGATGCCGGTTCTGCTCTTTTATATAAAATAAAGTGCCAGGATAGCCTCTGAAGAGTTCTGGTGTCGGCTCTAAGCCATCCGGTACCCGCCTTCCCGCACGAGCATCCTGAAACGGGCACCTTTTCCTGGCAGACCATCCTCTGTTATAGAAATCCTGGTGATATCGAGGATCTCACGGACAAGGAATAATCCAAAACCGGTGTTTTTGCCAAACCCGCGCTGAAAAATATGTTCCTTTTCATTATCAGGAATGCCGCATCCATCATCCTCCCAGGTGATTAAGAGGCCGGAATCGGTCTCTTCACACGAAACCAGCACCCGGGTTGCCCCTTTTGCATGGCGGAGGGTGTTCTCATAGAGGTTGAAGAAGGCTCGCTCGATCATCGGGTCTGCATAGATTTGGATGCCTGTGCATACGGAGGTGAGCGGGAGTTCACTATCATCAATCGATTCAATCAGGCTGCTGATGGTCTGCCATGCCGGGCTTTGTATCCCGAGCTGCTGGTACTCACGCGTGAACTCGATCTGTTTCTGGATTGCTTCGGTGGCTTTTTGTGCCTCTTTCAGGTAATCTGCCTGCACATCCTCGCCCTGTGCCTCTTCTGCGAGCTCGAGGTATCCCTTCGCAATCATCACCTTATTCAGGATATCATGGCGGGTAATGGAGGAGAGGAGCTGGAGTTTTGCGTTTGTGAGCTGGAGTGCATCTTCTGCTCTTTTGCGTTCGGTATAATCATGGCCGATACCCAGAATCGCAACCGGCTTACCCTCAGTATCCCTCAGGAACCGTACAGAGTTCTCTACCAGAATGATAGATCCATTTTTGCAGTACTCTTCGCTCTCAAACGTGATGGTTCTATCTGAATCAGCAGAACCAGTGGCTTCATTCTCCATCTCCAGAGTAAAAAGCGCCATGATCTCTTTAATGGAAGCGGGAGTATTCCTCTCTTCAATCGGCATTGCAAGCGCCTCCTCAATGGTGAAACCCTTCACCTTTGTAACCGAAGGACTGACATAGGTGAGATTGAGGTTCATGTCACATATATAGATGATATCTGCGGTATTCTCGGCAATAAGGCGGTATTTCTCCTCGCTTTCACGGATCACCTGCTGATCTTTTTCGAGAGAATCGAGCATTCCGTTTATCGAGGCTGCAAGTTCGGCTACCTCGTCATCACCGTCGATTCCAACAGATGCAGTGGTGGAAGTGCTGCCGGTGATATCCTGCACCTCCCGGTTCAGGCGGGTAATTCTCCTGAGGAAGATATGGTTAACAAGCAGATAGAAGAGGATTGCAGTGATGCCTGAGAAGATCAGAATCGCAACCATTCCCGACTCGTAGGCGAGAAGCCCCTTCCTGTAGATAGTTCGTTCCTGGGTGATCGAGAGCATCATAACCGGCTCTCCAAAGAGATCATAGATGACAGTCGATCCGGTGATGGTATCTCCGTCCTTGGAAATGGCGAGAGATGGTTCAACGGCTGGAAGGGGCGCTTCCGGGATGTCGGTGATCCGGATCGGAACTCCGGCGAGATCCGAGAGATCCAAAACCCATCTTTCATCCATTACTCGTGCAAAGAGGAGAGTGCCCATGACTGGCCCCTCTCCCCAGCTCATTCGGATCGGCCGTACCGCAACGAGCATCAGTCCGCCTTTGGTCTCATAGATCCCTGAGAGCTCTTTTGCATCAGATTTGAGGAGGGAGTCGTGGAGTGTATACAATTGCGGGGGAATTTCTTTATCTTCACCGACACCGGGGTCAAAACCACGTGCATAGACTACGTCTCCATCCGGTCCGGTGAAGATCATTGCATTGAGATTGAAATAATGAAATACCGAATCATCAAGGTTCTTCTGCACATACTCCGGATCCATTCCCTGCACAAACAGGTATGTATCATCCCAGTCTGACCAGTCCATGACACTTATAGAGAGGAACTGCTGCTCCCTCTCAATTGACCTGATGGTTCTATCCATCGTGTCTTCGAGGTGTTTATCCTCAAGATCGGCAAAATCCTGAAGAATGAGTGTGTGGGTGGCAAAACCAAGTCCTACCACAAGAGAGGCGATCACGAGGACGATAATAACAATAATCTGGTTCCGGACATTCATCAACTCCACCCCCCTATCTGGTATACATGATCAATCGGCACCCGATGATCCGGTGCCCTGTTCTATCTGCATATCATAGTCTTCACTGGAATAATTATCTGCCTACGTTATCCGGGGCATGGGATAGTGCACCAGGTGATGCATCTGTCGGGGAAAATCTATCACCATTGTTCCTGTCATCAGATGGTTCTTGTTATCCAAATCAAATAGTCAATATAATTGCCTGAACAATTCGAAACCGCTTTACCTCTTTGGATAAAGAGCATGTACCAGATACTATGGACACGACACATTCACGCACAATGGATCGGAAGATCATCAACAGGTGGGCAGTTGCGGAGATGAACTCCGTCATCTCCGATCTTCTCTCCGGGAAGGGATTGCTGCATCCGGATGCCGACAGCTGTATCGGCTATTTTTATGTGGATCATGAGGAGGGGATAAACTTCCGTATCCATTCGCTCTGCCGGCGCGTTCCTGATACGCTGCCCGGGATTATTCGCCATTTTGATAATCACGGTGAGGGATTGACCGTTATTTCAGAAGACGTTGAGGCATATACAATCCTCTCCGGAGAGGAATTACTGGCCCTCTCAATTGATGAGGAGCAGAGATGGATGCTCTATTATGATCCGGAAATGCTACACGCATTGAGAAAGAGAGTGGATATCGACAGGTTCAGGGCCCCTGTGTATTTCGATGATGTATCGCTTCTGCTTTTCACCACCGACATGGCCATCGAACCCGAGCTGGTCTGGGTTCGCCTCAATAGCCAGTCAGAGGATGGGATGTCATTTCAGGGAACCCTCTTAAATGAGCCGTATTCTGATTATGGCGTGCATGAAGGAGAGGTGCTTACGGTCCGCCTGGAAGAACAGGAGGGAGAGTGGGTTCTGCTGGCAGAAATCGACTTTGAGTAGCGTCTTTCTTCCGGTTTTCTGATCTTCTGATTCCAATCTTTAGACTATGATCGCAATGGTGCGGTCTTTTCACGTCTTTTATTCGATCATAGCAGCAGAAAGCCCACGACTTTTGTCGTGGGAGTATGTCAGCGGTGAATATACGCTTCCTCGCTGATTCTCAGAATGCTCCCGACAACAGACTCAAGGTCTTTACCGGAACACGGAATGGTGTGGTCGGCATACTGCTCATAGAGCGGCACCCTCTGATTGTACATCCCCCGTAGCGTCTGGCCCGGCATGAGGACGATTCCCCGTGTGGTGATGTTTCTGATCCTCTTCTCCATCTCTGGATACAAGATCTCCAGGTACACAACCAACCCAAGTGATTTCAGGTGCTCCATCGCCGCCCTGCTCCAGACGACGCTCCCGCCTGTTGCGATCACACAATGGCGGGGATGAAGGGAGAGGACTGCCTCCTCCTCGATCTGCCGGAATGCATCGGGGCCATCTTCGTCGAGGATCTGCTGGAGCTTCCTCCCGGTCTGCTGCTGGATCAGGATATCGCAGTCGATGAACTGCATGCCGAGCGCCTTTGCAAGGAGGACGCCAACAGTGCTCTTCCCGGCACCCGGCATGCCGATAAGGATGATGTTTCTGTGGGGGTGGATCATCGTGTTTACTCCTGATTCCTCTTCTCTCCAGCGCTTATTTATGGATTTTTCTTTGGAGCTTTTATTTCTGCTTCCTGAATCATTTGATCAAAATCGCTTTCATACAGCCTGTCCTGTATGACCCTGAATTCTTGCACGATTCTCTATCAGTTCAGTAGCAGTATTTCCGTGTATTGGGAAGTGGAGTTTGTTCTTTCTATCGATCTCTGAATACGTATCTGATTTGAATTTCTATTCTGCGTTTTTGGTGGAGTTGAGAATGTCCCGAATAGAATATTCTGGAGATTCGTCCAGCTTCAGGAATGTCGTCGTGATAGTCCCGTATTCGAGGGGAGCATACCTTGATCCTACGTGAGGGATATCTTTGAAACGGATGAGCCATGATCCATCAATCTGGCCTGCCATCTCGATTGCGACTGCTGGCGGAGTCAGGATATCAGCGGTTCCGGTGATGAGCATGACGTGGTTTGTGATCTCCGACAGATTGGCATAACTACCCTCCCATGCGAGGTTTGCCACGGCCTCCTTTCGGACACCGTCAGGCTTACTCATATCTCCCGCATTTGCCTCGAGTAATTGGTGCAGCAGACTGGTCTCCGGTATTGAAGCGCTGTACGTGGCAGAGGAGAGGATGGCCTTTCTCACCTTCTCCGGGTGATCGATCAGGAGCTGCTGCGAAACGGTCGATCCCATCGAGACGCCGTAGATGTTCATGCTGTCGTACCCGAGTGCGATTATCAGCCCTGCTGCATCGTCTCCAAGCTGTGCAATGGTATACTGGGCGTCGACATCGGTGCTCTCCCCCATGCCACGGTGGTCATAGGTATACACATGGAAGTCTTCAGCAAGGATATTGATGAACGTTGCATTCCAGGTATTCATCGTCTCGCCAAAGCCTACAAGCATGAGAAGCGGTTCGGTGTTTTGCACCCCGAATTCACGATACCCGATTGTGATGCCGTTCACCTCGGCGTACTGAACCGGGATATCATTATACGAGATGGCCGTGGGCGCTGTTACTGCCGGCAGCTGTTTTGTCTCCGTCGTCGTGGTGCATCCGCACGTGAAGAGGAGACAGAGTGCAAGCACGAGGGTTACTGCTGTAATCGTTTGTATCTTCATACATTCTCTCCGTTGTTATTCTTCTTCTTTGATTTGGGAAAATACCTTCTTTCTCATATTTTCCGTTCTTCGCCTGCGTCGATGCTCTGTTTATCGTCGATTGGCGCCCGGTTTCCCAAATGGATCCCTTGAGACTCCTGTATCGGTGTCCAGCAGGCTGGGTGTTTGGCTCTTTTCCCCGGGATCTTTCAAAGTATGGCTCTTCAGATGTTAAGTTAGGAAAATGTGTACCTCTACCACAAAATACGTTGGAAAAATGTGTACAGAGCACACATAATAGATAGTTACAGGAATATTGCCCGGCATTCAGATGAATATGGTGAGGTTCTGGAGATTCCGCTCTACCTCATCTGGAGACTGAAGGCATATCTCTCCTGATTGTTTCATTGGTGGGGTTGTATTATTTCTTTTAAATGATATTTCTCTTCAGAAAAGGGGAGAAGAACCAAAATATAAATGAAGTCTTATTGCCCTATGTATGCTGCTTTAAGAACGAGAGGATCTTTGCATGTATCTCGTGAACCTGCGGCGAGATCCAGGCACAGAGGTGCGATCCCTCCCTCACCCACATCTTCCCGGCACCCGGGATGTTCTCCCACGCGTATACACCGTGGTAGAAGAGGACGTCACTGTCATGGGTTCCGTGGATGACAAGGGCCGGGCACTGTATCTTCCCAACCGGGAGATCATCAAGCTTTGAAAGCTCGTCAAGGTCGTTGTCGACGCCGGCTTTCCGTTTCGGGTATTCCGACATGGAACGGGAAAACCGCAGGAGGAGGCGGATCTGGAGGGGATCCTTTAATGCCGCCTCCACCTGGAGATCGATCTGTTCGGGCCGGAGCATGGACTCCTGCTGGAGGAACTCGTGCATGGATTGTCTGGGGTAGTGTTTCGTGAAGTAGTTGATGAGCTTCTCTCCCGGGCCGCTCAGGAAGAGAGCCTGGGCCACTGGCCCGGCATTGGCCGGCATGAGGTATTTTGAGACAACGGCATCGGCAGCAACAAGTGCGGTGACACGTTTTGGATGCCGGATTGCAAATTCGTAACTTGAGGCTCCGCCGGCTGAACCGCAGATGATGGCGACCTTTTCGATACCGAGCGTGTCAAGGAGTGCGGCATAGAGATCCGCCTGTTCTGCGGGTGATTTTCCGCTTGTGACGGGGGTTCCCAGATATCCCGGACGGCTTGGGGCGATGAGCGAGAAACCGGACTTTGTCACCCATTCGAAGAGGAGAAGACCCTGGTCGTATCCCCCGGGCCCTCCATGGATAGCCAGCACTACCGGGCCTTCCCCGATACGGGCGTACTCTATTGGTCCTTTTGCGGTCTTGGCAATGTGGGGGTTAGCGACTATTTCGTCCTGGTGGGCGACCTCTGCTTTTACCCATGCATCGAAATCAGTTGCGAACAGCGAATCATATGGTTCTTCTGCCATGGACGTGATATTGATGCTTATTAAATAAAGGACTTATGACAGCAGGAACCTGATACAATGGGTACTGCACGTATCCGCCGGTACCTGTCCGGATATCCCCCTCCCTCTTTCTTTCTCTCTCCCTACAGGCTCACATTAAATTCCCAGAGCCCCTTCTGCTCCCTAAACTGCGTAAAGGTTGCATGGAATACGCCTGCATCAGCCGGGATGGGGTCGGTTTTCCAGAAGATGAGGGTGCCGTCTCCCTCATCCCGATAGCTATATGATTCCGTTGTCCTGAGGAACAAACCATTATCCACCCGGAACCCGGCGACCGGATCGGGTGATCCGGTTGGGCTGGTTCCACCGGGAGGCGGATCGAAGGTGGGCGAGGCGACAAGATCGACGAAGAATACCGCCTCGCATTTTCTCTGGTTGCATTCCAGCGATACGAAGGTGACGGTGCGGTTATCCGCTGAGACCGTCTGGCCGATCTCAAATCTCTTCTCCATCGGGTTTGCCGGAGGCAGGAACTCGTAGGGAGGCGGGGTGTCCGGATCATAGGGAGCAGGATGGATGGATTCTGCGATTCTGATCATCTCTTCTGCGGAAAGTGTTCCAACCAGCCGGAATGCCAGATCATCCCGGCTCCAGATTATCTCCGTCATCTTCCCTTCAACCAGGGTGGCTGGTTCGCCGCCGATTGTTATCTCTGCCGGAGCCCTGGAAGCCCAGGCGCTTCCAATCGGAAATGTTCCCTTATCAAGAGGCTGCTGGTTCAGCACGATTCTTTCATTGCCACGCTGGTACCCCACGATGCGCCAGCCCGTATCTGATGTTGGCGCCCAGGCACCGTCTGAAAAGAGATACCCCTCCGGGAGATAGCCGGGGAGGGAAAGGCAGATCTCAGGATCGAGTGTTCTCTGCATGGTATGCAGGGAGGTGAAGAAGAGCGGTGTGATCCTGAAATTGGGTCCCGTGGGGGTGGGGGAGATCTCCGCCCCGGTGCCGTTATCTGGTGTGTTGGGGACATTTGCCGGTGCGGTGTCTCCGGAAGTGTGCCCCGCAGGCACGGTGCACCCCGCTGACAGCAGGCAGGCGGCTGTGAGGAGGATGAGGATGAAAGTAGTGAGGAGGTTTCGGGTCATGTGGTTATTCTCGGGTTTTGGCTATTTTTTGTGGGTTTTCATATTGCTTTTTTTCGTGAGTAGTATCAGATGTCAGGGGATTGGTGAAAAGATACGATAGTTCTTTTGGGTGAATGGGGTTTGATGGGGTTTGCCGGAAAAAAGGGGTGAGGGGGGATGGAACTGCCGGACAACAGGTCCTATCGTGATATTAGTGTTATTCAGCAGGTTATAGAAAAAGAGGTTCCACTCCCTCATCCGGAAAGAACCCCGTCCTTTCATTCTTTCCGTTTCTGCCTCTTCTGTTTGATTTAGGGGAATATAAGTAAGAGCGGCAGGGTGTGAGTGATTTTCCGATCCGGGTGTTATCGTGTTATTGTTGTGAGCAGTACTAGTACAAGAGATCTTTTTCTGTTGGGTAAGGTTTTTTTGGGAGAGGTGGGGTTTGGGCGGGTTGATATGATAAAAAGAGGTATTCACAAATAAAAATGACGACATATGTCAGAGGCTCTTGAAATCTGTTCAACTAACATGATTAACTTCCTCCTTTTTATGCTCTTGCTCTTCAATGAGATGGACGTACTCTTGAACCAATCGCTCGCTCATTTCCAGTGTTCGAGCAATTTCTACCTGTTTCATCTTCCCATACAACATCCTCACCTTCTTAAATGACTTGATATATCGGTCACAGGCCTCCTCAGTGTGTTGAGTCATCCGTGCAATATCGGGTGTTGGAATGTTCTGGAGGAACTTCTCGATAATCACTTTCTTATGCGTGAGCGATGGACCGATATCATGGATTGTCCCACGATAGGGCAGGATAACCCCATGTTCAGCCTGATATTCCCGGATAT
>NZ_VOTZ01000005.1 GCF_024372745.1 Methanocalculus taiwanensis | reverse complement strand
TACATGAATTTTTGATAGGAAAATCATCAACTGTCAAATACTGTTTCCTGATGAAATTCTGGAAAAAATAGATCACGGTAGTGAATGCTGTCACTGGGTGGCTGAACCCAAAGTGGCAAACTTAGGTGACAGAAAACTATCCCCCCTTCAATTATTTGGAGGACGGCGTGGCAAAGGGCATCTCAGTAGATCTGCTGTACGCAGCATATGAGGAGATGAAAGATCCTATCCGATCAGACCAGATCGAGGTACGGTTATGGGCATATGCCTATGATAAAGCGTTATCAGAGAAGAATACCGTCATCTTCGGCACAATCCGTCTTCCAGAGAGGGAAGATGATTTCAAATGGGCAGGACCAATTATCTCAGAACAGAAAGTGATCTTTGCTGTGCAGGGAGAAACGCGTACGATCTCCGCTCCAGAGGATTTGAACAACTATCAGATTGGAGTTATTCAGGGAGATGCAGCATATGAACAGCTTCTTGCAATTGGTGTAAATCCGGATAATATCTATCCCACAGGAGATGTAGAAGGCCTTATTCTGATGACACAGGAAGGGATAATTGACTTCTGGTGTTATGGTGAGCTTGCCGGGCGACACTTCATCCAGGAGATAACCGGCAGCACGGACTCATATAAAGCCATATACACACTCAACTCCCATGACCTCTACTATGCCTTCAATAAAGAGACACCCGATACTGTCGTGGATGCATTCCAGGCTGCGCTTGACACCGTCAGGTATGCACCAGATGAGACTGGTGTAACCGAATACCAGCGTATACTGTACAGATATGCCGGAGTTTCATCCATACAGGATCCACCTGTAACTACAGAAGAAGTGACAGAACTGGTGGAGTTTACTGCTGGCGAGATAGAGAGGGATACGCCCGGCACAATCACCCGGATCAATGCTGGTGAACACCCGTTCTGGGACAGTGAGAACAGGGCACTCTATGTCTTTGTCTATGATACCGGTCTTACAATTGTTGCTGAAGCAGATAACCCGCTCCTTATCGGGGTGAACAGAAAAGGAAAGACCGACATTGCAGGCACACCGTACCGTGATCAGATCCAACAAATCGCCCTTACAGATGGTTCAGGCTGGGTGGATTACATCTGGATGATCCCCGAAAAAACAGGCATATACCAAAAATCAGCGTACTTCAGGCTTGTTGAGGGGAGCGATGGCAACCAGTACATCGTTGTGAGCGGGTTGTATACCCCCGGCCTGTGAGCAGGCAGGATGGGAACTGACTCAATTCACAAATTACCAGCACTTTTTTTATGCATGCAGAGACAGAGAGAGACTGGATGTAAGATGACTTCCCCGGTACTCTCCCAAAAGACATGCATAGGGAGAAGAGATGCGCTTATCCTTATGTTCATCTGCCTCTTTCTGGCATCCACAGGCTCAGCAGCCGACAATGGTACTCAAATGGATACCTACACGACGGGAGAGATGATCCAGATCTCCGGGACGACAAATCTGGCTGCCGGGAATGAACTGACCATCACAATTGTATCCCTCTCATTCCAACCAACTGCCAAAGAAAGACCATCCGGGTTCTCCGGAACCTCCGGTGTGGCGACCGTCGTCGAAGAGGGGGGCAGAAATATCTGGTCATTTACCTTTGACTCATCCGGATTTATGCCTGATGAGTACCTGGTCACAATCGAGTCGGTAGAGACCGGCCAGCAGATGCAGATGCAGTTTTTGCTCCTGGAAGAGGCACAGATAATCCCTGATACATCCACGAAAATCCCTTCTTCCATTCCCCTTTCATCAAGAGATGAGGAAGTTCAAAAGACACCTGGTGCACCGGGATTTGGGTGGATTCTGGTCATCACAGGGCTTGCTCTGGCTCTGATCTGCGCAAGAAGGTGATCTGCCATAGGAATATGCATATCACTTGAGCAAATTTTTTTCTCGATTTATCCAAACACTGCGATCATTCCGGCACCGGCTACCATGATGATCGCCCCCAGTATTCTTCCCCAGCTGAATTCTTCATGAAAGATCAGGAGACCAAACAGTACCGAGAAGACAATCGCAAGCCGCTTGACACTGATCACATACGGAACAATTGCCATTGTGTAGGCGAGGTTGATTAAGACAATCTCCCATACAAGCACAAACCCTACCGCCGGATAGGCGAGGAGGAGACGAAGAGGCGTTGCAGGTACAGCATCCTTCCTCCTTCTCCTGTCAAGGGCGGAAAGAGATAAAAACGCCAGAGCAAGCAGGAGGAAGACGAGCACCGATCCGAAGAAGGGATCGGAGTTCTCGACAACCTGCTTGTCAAAGTTCACCGAGATTGAGAAGAGGAAGGCGACACCGAGCATCGACTGCACCCCCCGGTCCGAAAAGAGCCTGCGAAATGGTGTTGCAAGCGCAGCAGGTCCTCTCTCAACCGGATCGAGATGAAGGATATATGCCCCGGCTGCAACGAGTACCATCCCGATGGCACCAGCAGGTTGTGGGACTTCCCCAAGGATCAAAAAAGATGTTACGAGGAGGAAAACCGGGGTGAATGCCAGCATAGGGACACAGAGAGAGAGATCGCTTCTGGTGAGTGCCCGGTAGAGCAGAATGGTTGCGATGATGTTGATGAATACGGTTCCAAGGACCGCAGGAGCAAGACCCGCCCCCGTTACCGGAATGCCCACAAAAAGGACGATTGCGAAGAGAAAAAAAGAGGCAGAGAGGAACGAATAGCCTGCCAGCGGATAGATCTGCTTCTCTGTGAGCAGACGTTTCACCATGCCGGCATAGGCTGCCTGGGAGACGGCACCCCCGAGTGCGAAGAGGAACCAGAACATACGAAAACCTGGATATACTCCTCTTCTCCCCTGAGAGGATGAATGTACCTGTTATTGCAGGGTGAACATTATCCGGGAAGGGAGGCCAGAGGCACCTCTTCCCAGTCCGCCTACTCACAGGCATGCAGCCAGATAGTCTTTTGTCTTTGGAACCGCAACAACCTGAAACACGGTTCCGGCATGATATGCACCGCCTTCTTCTATCGGAACCACCAGGTATTCCTGCATCAGTTACTGAGTGAAATGGCCCCTAAACGCTGTGGACTCTGCAAGAGCAAGCATATTGCCGTATCTCGGATCATCTTCTGCGGTTCGTGGCGGCCGAATCCAGGTGCTCCATTCCGGCGGATAGGGAGGAATGAAATGGTTGACCGCAATAATGAGCCCCTCGTCATCCGGATCCAAGACTCTGGCATCGAAAGTCCCCGCTCAAGCGAGACTGCTTTTGCGTGATCTGCAATATGGAGGTGTACGACAGATCCGCCGGGATACCCTGCAGCATCAGAACCACTTCGTCGACATCACGGTATTCTCTCAATACATCTATAAGCACAGAGGCTGTGTTCTGGCGATCCATATAATCAGTCGGATTCGAATGCACTCCATTATTCAGTTCGATGAAGAGACCGTAGTCGTTCATTCCGGTCTCAAGATAGACATTTCCCAGCGGATGAGGGGATTGCATTCGTCATTGAGCCATATGGTCAGCAGAAACGGCTCTCCACAGAAGGAACGGTCGGGATCTATTACTGGTAGTACCAGATATCAAAGAGAGAGGATGGATCTTCTCTCCCGGATAACAGATGGTTGGTCGTTCACATTATGCATACGCGACGAGCACGACACCCATCTTCTTTTCGATTGCACGGAGTTCTTCCAGATCCGCTGGTCAGAGTGACGCAACTGGCGTCTGCTTCTCGTGGGCAAGGAGGATAACCCCGAGTTCATCTTCAAGCTGTTCAATCTTTGCAACCTTTGCCGGTTCCAGGCGGGCATATTCAGAACAGGACATAGCGTTCACCACTCCCTACTTAACACAGCAGGAATATATATCTATTCCACCATTAAATTTATTTAATAAAAGTAATATTAATCTTACTATACTGAATTCATCTTTTCTCAGGAATCGCTAAAATCCCCTTCTCATTCAACTGCAAAGAAGGAAATACGAAGAACCTTTTTATTTATAAACATCAATCAGACAAAACAGAGTTATGATCCTCCAGTTCTCCATCCTCACCCCGGTTCTCCTGATCATTGCCATCATATGTGCCATATCGGCATATCATCTTCGTCTGACATGGAACGAGCAGCTGAGAGGACCTGTTACGCTTTTTATGGTACTTGCATCCATCTGGGCCTTTGGGGATGCCTGCATCTATATGGCAGCTGATCCGGGATCACAGCTTGTGATCACCACCATCTCATTCATCGGATTATCAGGGATCCCGGTCACATTCTTCCTCATAGCCTGCGCCTTTACCGGCATCCGGTGGTTTGCAACCACACAGAGGGCCGCGATACTCTTCATCATCCCGATCATAAACATCATCCTCGTCGGTACAAACAGCATCCACGGCCTCTTCTACTCCGGAGTTACTGAACAGTTTGAGCTTGGTACAATCGTCTGGGAAGTCACATACGGCCCGCTCTATCCGCTGCATACCCTATACTCCTACTTTCTGATCGCATGCTCAATCTGCATCCTGATCTACCGGTACACCGCAAGCACGCCCCGGGTCCGCGAGCAGCTATTTCTCCTGTTCATCGGAATCATCGTCCCCATTGTGTTCAATCTGCTGTACCTTTTTCGGCTCGACCCGTTTCCCGGCATTGATCTGACGCCGTTTGCACTCCTTCTCACAATCTCCCTGCTCATTATCAGTGGCAATACAAACCTGGGCCTCTTCAGAATCGTTCCTCTTGCACGGAAAACGGTCATCGAAACGATGAGTGACGGTTTAATTGTCCTTGACGGGAACAACCGGGTTGTTGATATGAACCGTGCTGCCACAATCGTCGTCGGCAGTACATTAGCAGAGATTGAAGGAACTGATGGCATGAATATTCTCAAGCGGTGGGGGATGCATGATATGGAACATTCCCACCTCATCCATCGTGATGATGGGGACGAGATATATGAGGTACGAACAGAGCCACTTACCAGTAAGAATGGGACAACAATCGGCACCACCATCTTCATCAGGGATATAACGGACTTATACAGGGCACGCAGGAGCCTTGAGGCAGCAAACAAAAAGCTCAATCTCCTCTCTTCGATCACAAGGCATGATATCTTAAACCAGATCACCGCCATCCTCGGCTATGGATCCATTATTCAGGAGGAGATTTCCAATGATCCTGAGATTCTGACCTACATGGGAAAACTAACTGATGCTGTCAGGACTATTCAGAGACAGATCACCTTCACAGCAGATTATCAGAATCTCGGTGCCCAGGAACCTGCCTGGCAACATGTTGAAACGACAGCACGGTGGGCCGAACAGGACATTATTACCGGGGAGATCACTCTTGTGGTGGGGACCGGCGATCTTGAGATCTATGCAGATCCTCTTCTCCTGAAGGTCTTTTCAAACCTCTTCCATAATACTATTATTCACGGGGAGAGGGCAACACGAATAACCATCTCATTTCACGAGGCTCAAGAATACGGAGTGCTGACTGTTGAGGATGACGGTATTGGTATTCCAGATGATATGAAAGAACGGATCTTCTCGCATATTAGGGGAAGCAAGATGGGGCTTGGGCTCTATCTGATCCGCGAGATACTCTCAATTACAGGAATGACGATCAGCGAAACCGGTACCTACAAGGAAGGGGCACGCTTTGAGATTATGATCCCAAAGAACGCGTACCGCTATCATCCCTGAATACTCATTCAATCTCGGCAGATGCATCCGGATCAAACGGATTTGTCCTTACTGAGAGTGAGAAGAGATATGGATAATGATCCTTTAGGTACTCCATATGCTCAAGCCACCCGGTCAAGAGCTGGCAATATGCCCGTTCGCAATCGCGTGACAGATGAGCGGCATCGTTTTTGGAGAGATGCACCAGATCCCGCCGTGCCGAGAGTTCCTCCTGAAGATGCGAGATCGCGGCGATCATATCCGAGAATGGCTCATCATCAAAGAGCATCGGATGCTGGAGGAGCTGTATCATAAAGCCACGCTTTTCTGAAAGGAAACAACCCAGGGCAACCCGATCAATCTTCATCAGATCAACGTTACAGGAACAGCCGGAAAGGCTCTTCCGTGCGGCAAGAAACTGTTTTTTGTCCCAGCCATCCTTCACAAGGAGCTCGTCATTATGCAGAAAAGATGGAGCACCCGGTTTGAAGAGTTGAATCATCGGAACACCGACTTCCGAGAAGAAGACCCCAATGATCATCCTAACCTTCCTCTGCCTGGATCTGAGATCATTTCTTGCGATCATCTGCTCAATTATGTAGGCAACAACCGTTAGAAATGTCCCAACCCCCGCAAGGATGATCACCATCACCAGAAAACGGCCCCCATCTGTTGTGGGGACAATATCACCATACCCGACTGTTGCCACCGTTACGATGATGAAGTAGATTGCATCAACAAATGAGAGGCCTTCAAGGATTGCAAGGCCGACAGATCCGATGATGAATACCAGCACCAGAACCAGAAGATTCAGAGGGAACTGTTTATTGCCGGTTTTCATGCTATAGAAAAATGGTTCTGATTAGATAAAAGCTTCCCTCGTACAGGAGACAGTCCAGGCTTCAGCAACCGCCGCTGCCACAGCCCGGCTCACACCACGATCAATGACCGAGGGGAGGATGTACTCCCTTGTAGGATGCGGAATATATGCAGCTATTGCATGGGCGGCTGCTATTTTCATCTCGTCGGTGATCCGAGCTGCCCGGACGTCCAGTGCCCCACGGAAGATGCCCGGAAATGCCAGGACATTATTAATCTGGTTATGATAATCGCTCCTGCCTGTCCCGATGATCCCCGCACCCGCAGCCTTCGCCTCCCCGGGCATGATCTCCGGCACAGGATTTGCCATCGCAAAGATGATTGGATGCTTCGCCATCGATTTGACCATCTCCTGCGTGACGAGAGCAGGTCCGGATACCCCGATGAACGCATCGGCACCAGCCAGCGCCTCGGCAAGCCCCCCTGTACGGTTGCCCTCGTTTGTCTCATGGGCAATGAGATACTTATGCGGAATAGAAAGGATATCACGCCGTCCCCTGTGGATGATCCCCTGCCGATCGCAGACGATGATATCCCGGACTGAGATACAGGTGGTATCGCTTACACCGACACATTTGAGAAGGCGGGCGATGGCGGTACCTGCAGCACCGGCTCCGCTGATCACGATCCTCAATTCGGCAAGGCTCTTCTTCTGCACCCTGCATGCATTGATCAATGCAGCAAGCACAACAACCGCAGTCCCATGCTGGTCATCATGCATCACAGGTATGCCGATATCCTGGAGGGCAGCCTCAATCGCAAAACAACGGGGGGCTGCGATATCCTCCAGGTTGATCCCGCCAAAAACCGGAGCGATATTCCTGATATGCGCCACGAGATCAACGTTTTTGGAATCAAAACAGATCGGAAACGCATCGATCCCTGCAAATTCTCTAAATAGGAGGGCTTTTCCCTCCATCACAGGAATCGCCGCATAACCTCCAACATCTCCAAGACCGAGCACCGCTGATCCATCGCTGACAACAGCCACGGTATTTGCTTTCAGTGTATACCGGTACGCAGATTCCGGGTCGGCAGCTATCTTCCGGGCCACCTCAGCAACACCTGGAGTATAGGCAACGCTTAGATCATGCCGGTTCTTCACCGGCACCTTGCCACGCACCTCGATCTTTCCCCGATGCAGCTCGTGGAGAAGGAGGGCCTCATCATAGATACTCTGACCCATATGAAAGAGAAGTGGTATCAGAAGATGATAAATTCAGTGCACTGCGAAGAAAGCACTTATATTCCATCCAGATGACTCTTATGAGGATGAACCTGCCGATCCCGCCGATGGCCGTCAGAACAAAGATTCTCCTGGCATTCCTCACCATTTCAGTTATATCTCTCCTTATCGCCGGGGGAATTGCATCCTCGGCAATCACCACCCTCGGCGGAACAGCCATCGAGCAAAGCGAGAAACTCGGCAGCCAGGCGGTTGAAGAGAGCACTGCGGCACTCATCGAGGATGCCGAAGAGTACCTCCTCAAAATGGCAGTCGATCAGGCAGAATACACCTCTCTTTATTTTGAGGATACTGAAAAGGCGATCCGGGCAGTTGCCATCTATACAGAAGACATTCAACCAGATACCATCTCCATCGCCTCTACCAGAACAAAAGAGGTGATCGCACCTGGCGCCAGCCCCGACATACAGGAACGGAGGGAGCTTGCAGCCCTTGAAAGGATCATGATCCCTGCACAGACCGCACATACAGACATCACCTGGATCTATATAGGAACCGGATCCGGGATCTTCAGATTGTACCCGCACGCAGATGATCTGCCACCTGAATTTGATCCCAGGATCCGGGAATGGTACCAAAACGCACTCAACCAGGATGGGATTGTCTGGTCACGCCCCTATGTCGATGCAGGGAAAACAGGCCTTACCGTCACCTGTTCTTACCAGATACCTGATCCGACAAAGGAATGGGTTATCGGTGCGGATGTCACCATCGAGACGATAAACCAGATGATCCTCGATACATCATTTGGGGGAGACGGGTATGGCATGCTGATTGGATCAGATGGCCATATCATCACGCGCCCCGGACTCACTGCCGAGGATCAGCTCTGGGATGAGTCTTTTACCACCGAAAACCTCCTTGAAGCGCCAAACCGTGAGATCAAATATGTCGCGCAGAAAATGGTACGAGGCGAGACCGGTATCAGCAGGATCTCTCTTGACAGAAAGGATGTCTTCGTCGCATATGCCCCTGTGAAAACGACAGGATGGAGCATCGCGATTGTCATGCCGGTCGAAACGGTCATCGAACCCGCTGTACTGACTGGTGAGAAACTCAGCCACCAGACGGCAGTTACTGCGGATCAGATCGACCAGCAGATCACCCAGTCAATGCATCTCTTCATCGTTACGATGCTCATCCTCATTGGAGGTGCAATCGCCGGTTCCGCACTCTTTTCACAGGTGATAACCCGTCCCCTGAAAAGGCTCTCCGAAGGGGCAGATGCCATCGGGAGAGGCGATCTGGCATTCCGTGTCCATACTGGAACAGAGGATGAGTTTGGCGAACTTGCAGGCAATTTTAATAAGATGGCAGAGGATCTCAGCGCGATGATAGCCGATCTGGAGAAGACGACTGCTGAGCGGGAGCGGCTCTCACGCGAGCTTGAGATCGCACGCAGCATCCAGGAAAGCTTCCTTCCGGACCGTGCCCCGATCATTAAGGGATTCGATCTTGCAGCAAAGAGCATACCAGCTCTCTTTGTCGGGGGGGACTTCTATGACTTCATTCCAATCGGCGAAGGCCGTTTCGGCCTTGTGATTGCAGATGTTTCTGGAAAAGGCGTCTCAGCCGCACTCTTCATGGCACTCTCGCGAACCCTTGTGAGGGCAAGCACAGCAGATGAACCATCACCCGCTGTGGCGATCACCCAGGCAAACAGGCTGATCTGTGAGGACTCAAAGACAAGCATGTTTGTAACCCTCTTCTACGCGATCCTGGATGCAAACGAGAAGACGCTCACCTATGTAAACGCCGGACATAACCCCCCGGTCTTTCTGCGTGGGGACGATCATTCCATCACACTCCTCAAGGCAGAAGGAATTGCACTCGGCGTGATTGAGGATATTGAACTTGAAACCGTTGAGTTACCCCTCCATGAGAACGATCTCCTCGTCCTCTATACAGACGGTGTCACCGAAGCCGAGAATGAGAACGAGGAGCTCTACGGGGAGGAGCGGCTTGAGGCAGTACTTAAAACCATCCAGAATAAAACAGCAGCTGCAATCATTTCCTCAATCGTCGAGGACATCAGTGCATTTGCAGGAGACCATCCACAGTCTGATGACATCACCCTGCTGGTGATGAAGACACTTGGGAAAGAGGACTAAGGATGGAAGACTGGTTCTGTCCCCATTGTGAGAACACCTTTGTTGTACTGGATACCTGTGCAACCTGCGGACCTGCCTGCAGGGATACGGCTGTCTGCCCCCGCTGCGGGGCAGTCCTCAGGCGGCCCCCAAAAATGGTCTTCTTTGCAGGAATGGAAGATGAATAATTACACTCCGCCGAACCCGGGGATTGCTATCTTCTTCTCTATCCTCGCAATGACCTGCCCGGCAATGGTGACAAGCGCCAGGTAGAAGATACCTATGATGATGAATACCTCAAAGAATGCGAAGTATTTCGCGGCAAAGATCTTCCCTGCACCAGTGATCTCAATCACCGTGATCATATAGGCAAGCGACGAGTACTTGATCAGATAAATGAACTCATTCGCAAGGCCTGGAAGCGATTTTCTCAAAGCCTGAGGGAGAATAATACTCCTGATCGCCTGCATCCCCGACATGCCGAGTGAAAGTGCGGCAGTCATCTGCCCTCTTGATACCGATTGTATGCCGCCCCGGATGTACTCTGAGTTGTATGCACCATTACAGAGGATGAAGCCTATTACAGCTGAAGTAAACGCAGTGAATGTGATCCCAACAGACGGGAGGCCGAAATAGATGATAAAGAGAAGGAGAAGGAGCGGACATCCTTTAAAGAAGAGGACGTACCCGTGGCAAAGCTTTGATACAAATCGGTTTCCATAAACCCTTCCAAGCGCAATTGCAATCCCGTTTAAAAAACCAAAGGGTGCCGAAACCAGGATGAGGGCAAGTGTTACAAGCGCCCCCTGGTAGAGGACAGGTAACAGGAGATCGAAATCAAACTGGAGTTGTATCATATGCGCCTACTCAATCATCATGGAATGTGCCAAGGAACTGCCGTGTACGGGCAAATGCGGGGCTCGTCTGAATATCGGACGGGGATCCCTGCTCCACGATCTTCCCATGCTCCATAAAGAGGATCTCATTTGCCACCGAGAGGGCAAATCCCATCTCATGCGTGACGACAAGCATCGTCATGCCAGCCCGTGCCAGCCTCCTCATCACCTCAAGTACTTCGCGGGTCAGCTCGGGATCAAGCGAAGAGGTCGGTTCATCAAAGAGTATCACCTCGGGATCCATCGCAAGAGCACGCGCTATTGAGAGGCGCTGGGCCTGGCCGCCGGAAAGTTCAGCCGGATAGGCATTTGCCTTATCCAGTAGACCAACCTGGCTTAGTTCAAGAAGAGCCTTCTTCCTCGCATCAGCTTTGTTCATCCCTTTCACCCGGATAAGGGCAATCTCGACATTCCCGACGGCTGTCAAATGATCGAAGAGGTTGAAGTTCTGGAAGACCATCCCGATCTTCTGGCGGAACTGGTTGATCAGGGGACCTGAATGGGTCACCTCCTCATCATTCAGCCATATGGATCCACTATCTGGAACGGTCAGCTGGTTAATGCACCGGAGCAGCGTGCTCTTGCCGGTTCCGGACGGGCCAATAAATACCTTTGTCTCACCGCAGCGGACATTGAATGAGACGCCATTCAGCACCTCGGTCTCGCCATAACACTTGTGGATATCCTCCACCCTGAGAATGATCTCGCTATCTGTCATCTCATGCATCACCATGCCCATATCCAGGTATTGTATACCGGTTCTCGATCCTGCCGAAGATCCACTGCCCACCATAATTCAAGAGGATGAAAAGGATTGCGACGATTATGTATACTGTCATCGGATCTCCGATTCGTGCCACGATCTGGTTGCCCCTTGTCAGGAGTTCGGCAACCCCGATTGCATAACAGACTGACGAGTCTGTGAGGAGGATAGGGTATTCATTTGTCCAGCCGGGGAGCGCCCGCCTCAGTGCCTGCGGGAGGATCACCGTGCGTATCGCGCAGAAACGTGACATACCAAGAGATCGTGCCGCCAGCATCTGCCCCTCACTGATAGACTGGATAGCACCGCGGAAGATCTCTGACTGGTACGCTGCAGTCCGGAATCCAAGTACAACCGCAGCAATCCAGAAAGGACCGACATCTGGTGCAAACATCGGGAATATACCGAAGTAGAAGAGGAATAGAAGGACAAGGATCGGAAGGCCGCGGAAGATCCAGATATATGTCCGGATACAATACTCAAGCGGCCTCGGACCATAGACCTGGATGAGCGACATAGGAATTCCCATCATAAGACCAAGCCCTAGCGCCAGGATCACAAGCCCGAGGGTTATGAAGATACCTGAGAAGAGGTAGGGGAGAGAATCAATGATGGCGGGGGAGAGAATGCTCAAACAGGATCACCACAGAAAGCCGGCCTGCATCTCGGGGATTTTGAGATCAGTTACCAATTGTATTGTTCCTGCGATCAGAAAAAGGTAGGGGAATGAATGTATCGGATGGAATACTGATCCGGATCCGTTTACTCAAGACCATACTTCTGTTTCAGCTCATCCCATTTTGGTGATGCCTGAAGGCGATCGATACCTTCGTTGATCGTGGCAAGGAGCTCGGTATCCTCTTTCCGGATTGCTACACCATATTCTTCATCAGTTTCAACAAGACCCACTTTCCTGAGACCTTTTTCCTGAATAAATTCATTGACGACCGGTACATCGAACATTACTGCATCGACACGCTCGTTCTCAAGATCGGCTACTGCAAGCGAGAAGCCGGTATATAGTTTGAAGTCATTTTCAGAAAGGAGACCTTTATCAACCAGATTTGTCTGGATATAATCTGCCGCAGTGCTACCACGCTGTGCACCCATAATTACCTTGCCTGCAAGCACATCCTCGATAGTCATACTGGAATCTGCACGTGCTGCAACTGCCTGGTTTACAATCCAGTAGGGATTTGAGAAACTGACACGCTCCTGCCGCTCCGGGGTGATCGTCATGCCTGAATAGACCATGTCAATCTTCTTTGTGACAAGGCTTGTGATGATGCCGTCCCATGCCATCGGCTGGATCTTCACATCAAATCCCATCTCTTCTCCAATCCACTGGATGGACTCAACATCAAAGCCAGCTGCCGAACCGTCAGATTCGATATAGCTGAATGGCTTGTAATCACCATCAATACCAACAATGTACTGTGGCCGGTCTGCTGGAGCGGGGGTTTCCCCACCCATGCAACCGGCTGCTAGCAATGATAACACAACTGCCGCAATGAGAGCGGCACACACCTTAGCGTTCATGAAATAGAGATTACGTTGAAGATCATATTTAGCCCTTATGAAATGAAACGGAGCGGCAGGGTTGCTGAGAAAAATATCAGGAGGAAACAATCCGGACTGCCTGTCAGGAAAAATGAATTAACGGAGATGGAAGAGACAGCAGAAGTATTACACGGCACTGAAGAACTCGTTCAGAGTCGCTTCGAGCTCCTTGAAGGAGACAGGTTTCTGAAGAATGAGGGTTATCTCACCCTTATAAGGTTCAATCTCCTCATCCTTGATATATTTCGCGGTAAAGAGCATCACTGCAAGCCCCTGCAATCCTTCTTTCCGTACCTCATCAAGAAACTGCCATCCATCTATCGGGGTCATCATCAGATCGAGGAGGATAAGATCCGGCCTCTCATTCTTTATCGCCGCGAGAGCATCCCACCCATTATTGTACGTAACCGGAGTGTATCCCAGTTTCTTTAAGAGAAGTCCCATCACCGTAAGGTTGGGGATATCATCATCGACCACCATCACCGTCTTTGTCATCGTACTATCCTCATGGGTATTCGTATGGTAAAAATACTCCCCTCACCAGGGACGCTTGTGACGGTGATCTCACCGCCATGAACCTGGACATAACGTTGTGCAATTGAAAGGCCAAGCCCCAGACGATTATACTCTCTCTTTAATTTTTTGAGATCTGCTATATGAAATGGTTTGAATATATTTTCCAGGGATGCAGCATCAATCCCCACACCATTATCGATAATTCTGATATAATGATCAGTCTCATCACTTTTATATTCAACAGATACTTCACGGGGGGGTTCATTGTACCTGACTGCATTGAGGATCATGCTGTTGAAGACATGGTAAAGAAGGTCAGGATCGCCCTTCAGGATAATGGATGGCGGCACTTCATTCCTCACCACAGCATCAGCACGGCAATTATACTCAATGATAAGATCCTCAATCATATTCCGAAGCGATATCTCCTGTACATGAGGCATGATCTTGCCGGAGTCAACAAGTGATAAAGCGATCATCCGATCGATGATCTTCCGTTCATGATCAATATGCTTCTGGCAGAGGGTCAGCATATCCACCACTTCAGACGAGAGTGTAAAGGCATCCGGGTCTGAGAGGATCAGATCCAGATACCCTACCACAGGCTGAAGAGGCGTTCGCAATTCATGGGAGGCAACCATAACAAAGTCGGATCTCCGCTCGATCTCACCCCTGAGGATCTCTTCAAGATGCTTCTGAAGCGAAATATCAATGAGAATCCCAAGATTGACCGGCTCACCATCTGAGGTAAATGCCCTCAGCTCCACGGTTCCATGAGACATCTGGCCATCTTTTCGCGAGAAGACAATCTCTGCCTGAGTGTTTTTTTGAGGAAGCTGATCCGCTTTTGAGAAGATTATTGAGATCGGCTCGCCCAGGAGTTCCTCCTCTGCATATCCGGTGATCTGGCAGAATGTAGGATTGACGAAGTTGAGTATACCATTCCCAAAGGTGAATATCCCAACCGGCACATGGCGTATCAGCTGAAGATAATTCGCCTCCTGCTCAAGTATCATATCGAGCATACGCTGTTCTTCAGTGATGTCAATGATTGAAACAACCCTGTGCCGGGTATCAGGTATCGGCGCTGTCAGGAGCATGCAATCACGCTCTTCACCCTGAGCATCTATGATCTTTACTTCATATTCCTCATGAGATTCATGGACGGAATCGGTCTGGAGACAGGCATGGATGATCGGATGAGCATTCTTTGGGAAGAGAAGCTGAACAAGATGCTTCCCATGAAGCTCCTCTTTCTCGTAGCCTGTCAGCGTGCAGAACTCATCATTGACAGATGTTATCGCACCGGCTTCATCGATGATGAGGATACCGGCACCGGCATTTTCAAAGATTGTCCGGTTTGCCGATTCGGATTTGCGCCATAATGCCTCATTATTCTTCTTTTCAGTGATATCGTTGATGATCACAATTGCAGACCCGCTATTGTGGCCTCGCCTGATTGGATTGATATGGATAGTATACCACTTCTTCACCCCGGACTCTTCAAAGAATACCTCCTTTTTGATCGAATTTCCCTTTGAAAAGACCATATCATGAAGATGAGGATCAGTTAGGATACGTGTACAGGGGAAGAAATCCACGATCTCTTTTCCGATTAAATCCACCACTCCCCTGATCTTTTGAGCCTGCCTGAGTGCTGTTCGGTTATTCAGAAGAATGTGGTGATCCGGCCCGATGACAATGATCGGATCATCTATCGAGTCAAGAGTCTCCTTATATTCGATGCGTGTATTCTGGCATGCCATCTCGGCATTACGCAACGGGGTAATATCAACAGCAGAGATCAATACAGACTCCTCATCGAGAAGCGAGCCGGACAAACGGACAACACGTTCAATTCCATCCCGTCCGATGAGCACCTCCTCATGATCGGTGACTGATACGGATCGCTCAATCTCATCAAGAAGGGCATCTGCCCTGTCATGATCACGCCAGAGGCTCTGCATCCCTGCTCCATGAAGCGAGTGGGGAAGATAGTCCAGCAAGCTGACACAGAGAGGGTTAATATCAATGATCCTTCGTGTCTTTCTATCCACAATCCAGTTGCATGACTCAGAGCACTCGAGCAATTTTGAGAATTGTCCGGTTTTTGTCCGGACATGATCCGCAATAACAGCAACAAATACCCCAAATGCTATGAAGACGATGAAATTCACAGTCGATGCATAAATTATCGATGCATTGTTCCCGGCAAGTGAAAAGACAAGTGCGAAATATCCAAGTGCAATAGCAACCGCAATGATCGTCTCACGTTTTGGGAAGAGAAATGGAGTAAAGACAATCGGAATGAGAAATAGCGCTGGATAAACATCATGAATACCATGCTGGATGCCATGATAAGTGATGAGATATGCAGTCACCGTTAAGGCGGAAAAAACCCATAACCGGATGAATAACGATGAATGCGCTCCCTTTCCACTATAAGAAAGGGTTTTCGTATCTCCCATACAATTATATATTGATCCTATAGAGCATTTAAAACTTCGCCTCATTTAACCCCCAAAATCCGCTTAAACGCGCATTCAGGGAAGTTTAAGGGAGCCAACGATACGGAGTTTTCCACCTTCGAGATAGTGAAGTACCACAATATCGCCGGGAAGATAGACAAGGGGCTTATCCAGCCTGATTGTCAGCCGCGGATGCCGGAAATCCCCGGCAGATTCAGCTGCGGTCACTTTTCCGGAGATAAACTGCATCCAGTGGCCGGAATAGAGCACCATCCCCTCGTGAATGTGCGATGGCCAGTACTTCACAAGTGTTGCATCAGCCTGAATTTCTTCAGTAACCACAACAGCCGGATCTGTTGTCAGCACGAACCCGCGATCCATATCCTCGGCGTCGATATTCTTCAGGGCAAGACCGACACGATCGTCCTTTACAGCATACCCCGAGTCATCATCATGTTTCTGGATAGACCGGAGCTGTGCAGTTCTCTCACCGGGAAGTACCTTTAACTGATCGTGCTTTCTTAAGCAGCCGTTGACAACACCCCCAAGCACAACGGTTCCGATGCCTTTGACATTGAAATGGTGATCAATTGCCATTGTGCCATGCGAAATTGACCCTGACGATGGCTCGCCGGATTCAACAAGAGCCGCACGTTTCAGGAGGAGTTCCTTCAGCTCAATCCAGTTCTCATCACAATACTCATACTCTTCAAGTACTGTCCCTGCAAAAAGCGGTTTTACCTGATCCTTCTGAAGATAATTCCGGAGCACAATGAAACCTTCTGATACTCCTGCTGAATCCAGCATCAGGATACATTCCCCCAGCTGCGGGGTTATCTCGTCGATTACAAGGATAGCAGCTTTTGCCATCGATACCGAGAAGAAGAGGGAAGCGAGCCTTTCGGGATACCGTGATGGCTCGATCAGGGTTATCGTATCTGTCTCCCGCTTGATATTATAAAAAGTAATATCCGATGAAGTGCCCTTCTTTCCAAGTTCACGCAGAATATCCGGGGGTGCAATCGCCGCAACTGTCAGATTTCCCATGATCATAATGTGCTGGGTTCAGGGAAAAATTCAACCCCCTGCTGATACGGTATGAGCAGGCTTTTATCATGCTTCATCCTCAAACAATCTTCCACATGCGACCATATATCATCATCAACGCCGCCATGAGTGCCGATGGTAAACTGTCAACACGGGAGCGGCGCCAGGTACGAATATCAGGTGCCGATGATTTTGCCAGGGTTGATCGGATGCGTGCAGACTGCGACGCAATTCTGGTCGGCATCGGAACCGTACAATCCGATGATCCATCCCTAACAGTAAAGTCACCTGCGCTCCGGGAGGAGCGTTTAGCACGATCGGGAGAAGAAAATCCAGTACGGATCGTACTTGATTCAAAGGCAGAAACCCCGGTCACTGCAGATATCCTCAGAAAGGGCGGAGGCGTACGGATCATCGCAGTCTCTGAAGAGGCTGATTTGGAAAAAGTCCGGGCACTCAGTGAGTATGCCGATATCATCACCTGCGGCAGGGACTCTGTCGATCTTCAGCACCTCATGGAAGAGCTTGGAAGAAGAGGGATCTCACTGCTCATGGTTGAAGGGGGAGGAACAGTCATCTGGTCTTTCCTGAGCCAGGGGCTCTTTGATGAACTGAATGTCTATATAGGATCGATGATAATCGGCGGGAAAACCGCCCCGACACTTGCAGACGGGGAGGGGTTTGTTGATGATACGATCTTCCCAAGGCTCATCCTCGATTATGCCGGGCAAATGGATGACGGGCTGCTCGTCAGGTGGAAAAGAAGAGAATAGAGTTATTTGGCAAATGCCTCTTCTCTCTGATATACTTTATCGCTAATAACAATTACCTCTCCGGTATTGTAATACGCAAGGATCTTCACCCGATCAGGAGCACCCCGTGTTCCGTCAAATGTGATTGATTTACCCAGAGATAATGGCCTTTCGATATACTGCTCCTCAACTCTTCCATCAGAGGAGTACAGGATAGCCTGAATTTTAGTGATAAAGGTCATTCCCTTTCCTCCATCAAACTGAACAGTTATGATATTATTCAGTGGATCCTTTCTCGCAGTAGCTGACACTTCTTTTCCAGCCGGCATCGTCCCAATCGGACCCGGCGTAAGGGACCAGCCTGAAGGAGTTTCAACAGGAGCCTGGGTTGGTGGGGAAGTAGTGACCGGCGGAGCTTCTTCTGGTGCCTGTGAACATCCGGCTGCACACAGCGCAGCAGTCAAAATGACTGCCATCAGGAGATAATGTATATATTTCATATGCCACAATAGGAGTATCTTCTATATGACGCTTTCGCATATCGGATCAAAGAGGCAATTGTTCATTATCTGGCAGGCATAATCCTGATCACGGACGACTCAACTCTCATTCTTGCAGCTGTATTGGTGGCAATCGCATGCCGCCAGGTAGGAAGAGTGAGGCTGCCCATCTGGAGCATCATGCTCGGGGGAGCCGGAACAGCCCTTCTGACAGGCTCAATCGGGCTGATTGCCGCCCTGCATGCGATCAATTGTGACATTATGCTCTTCCTCTTCGGTGTCTTCATCATCGGCGCTGCGATGGAGGAGAGCGGCTACCTCACCCATCTCGCAACCAGGATCTTCGCGTCGCAAAGATCGGTAAAAAAGCTAATATTTCTCTTTATCTTCACTATGGGAGCCTTTTCAGCACTCCTGATGAATGATACGCTCGCAATTATCGGAACCCCGATAGCCCTGGTCCTTGCCCGCAGCTGCAATATTTCCGATCGGATCTTCCTCCTTGCACTTGCAGGCGCAATCACGACCGGGAGCGTGGCAAGCCCGATAGGCAATCCCCAGAATCTTCTCATTGCCCTTTCAAGCGGCATGGCAAACCCTTTTCTTACCTTTCCCCTGTACCTCGCAGTTCCAACACTCATCTCGTGTTTGATCCTCTATTATATGGTGGTGCGCACCATCCCGCAGATGCCAAATTCCCCTTCACCGATCATGCAAGAGGCGCATATCCAGGATCCGAAGATGGCAGCCCTCTGCAAAATCTCCCTCGCACTACTTATTCTTCTGATTGCACTTCGCATACTTCTTGTATCGCTTGGCCACACACCATGGCCCGGACTCTCGGGTATTGCGCTCATCGCATCCCTTCCGATTATCATCTTCTCCCGGCAGCGGCTTGTGATTTTGAAAAAAGTGGATTACGCTACACTGGTCTTTTTCATCGCCCTTTTCATCCTGATGGCAGCAGTCTTTGAAAGTGGAGCAATCCAGTCGGCAGTTACCGACAATCAGATCCTTTCAATCCCTCTCCTGATCGCCGGGAGCCTGATAATAAGTCAGATCGTCTCGAATGTCCCCTTCGTTGCGCTGCTCATCCCGATGCTCATCGAGGCCGGAGCGGGAGACGCTATGTTCCTTGCACTCGCTGCGGGGAGCACTATTGCAGGAAACATGACGATACTTGGCGCTGCAAGCAATATCATCATTATTCAGAACGCAGAACACCGGGGTGCTACTATCACCTTCATGGAGTTCCTGAGATTCGGGATTCCGGTGACGATCCTCCAGGCTGTTGTGTTCCTTACCTGGTTTCTTATCATCACCTGAACGGACAGCATATTTTTTCCCTTCCGCAATCATCCATTAATCTGCAAGGTGCGGTACAATGCGATTAAAATGGGAGACAAAACTCGGCATAGCACTCCTCTGTTCAACAGCGATTATCTACGGGCTTAAGTTTCTGATCATCGGAGACGAAGGGGGGAGCAACACACTTACATACATCTTTAATGCGCTCGGTTTTTTGCCTGTGAATGTCCTCCTCGTGACACTCATCTTAAACCAGCTGCTCGCAATGCGATCAAAGCGTGAAAAACTTCAGAAGATGAATATGGTCATAGGCATCTTCTTCTCGGAAGTCGGAGCTACGTTGTTGAGGCATTTCTCTGATGCAGACCCAAACCTCGATGAGTTCAGGGGAAATCTCCTTATCAGGGATTCCTGGACAGATGCAGAATTTGATAGAATCCGGGAGCAGCTCCGTGGCACAGAACATACTGTCATGATCCAGAGGATTAATCTTCAGGATCTACGGGATTTCCTCATCCAAAACCGTGACTTTCTCCTCCGCCTGCTCGAAAACCCTGTCCTTCTGGAGCATGCAACATTCACCGAGGCACTTCGTGCTGTCTTCCATCTCTCGGAAGAACTGGAGAGCAGGAATGATATTTCAAATCTGCCTGAAACGGACATTGTCCATCTCACAAATGATATCAGGCGCGTATATGACAAGCTCACCCCGGAATGGGTTGAATATATGCGCTACCTGAAGTCACATTATCCATATCTCTTCTCGCTTGCGATGCGGAAGAACCCCTTCGATGAGGAGGCAAACCCGGTGATCGCCGGCTGATTGGGGAGGATGCTTCCCCATCAGGATTTGAACATTTGAGAAAGAGGATTCAGAAAGAGAGTTCTGGTATAGAGGGTGATGAGCCAGCAGTGAATGAAAAATCCAAACTGATAGATGATGATTAAAAACTATTCAGGGTACGGCTTTTCCCGATATTCTCATCAAGCTTGAGGATATAGCCGACGATATCATTTCTGTTATTTTTCCTCACCATAATTTTCAGGTGCACAGCCTTCCTCTTTCCCTTCCGCGTTGTGATGATGATATCGTGACCGGTGCCTATTACGACGCTCTCCCGGATTGCCTCCCAGAGAGAAGGGAATTGTTTCTGCATTTTTGTAGCCATCTCAAAGTTGTTGATGACCTTATCAACACTATGATAGAACCCCTGCTTGTGGGTGATCCCGGTGATATGTTCTGCGTAAGGGTTCATGAAGAGGACACGTCCCCCCGTATCAAGAAACATCACGCCCGCATCTATATGAAGCAGTTCCTTGAATTTTCTGGCATCTGTTCCCGAGGTCCGCGTCGAGAGATAATTATTGATGGCAATCTCAATGACGCTGAAGAGATCGCGATCGGTGAAGGGTTTTGTGATATAGCCAAAAGGCTGGGCCTGTTTAGCGACATTTATCACTTCACTTCCGCTATGGGCTGTGCAGAAGACAACGGGTATTGAGAAGAACTGATAAATTATCGTTGCAGCAGCAATACCGTTTGCCCTCCCTTCAAGCCCGATATCCATCAGGACGAGATCGGGTGTGCCCTCAATCGCCTGCATGATCGCCTCATCAGCAGATGTTGCAATACCTGAAATCCCATACCCGAGTTTCCTTAGCATGACAGCCAGCATCTCAACGATCATCGGATCATCTTCAACGATAAGAATCTGTATTGCTGCCATACGGATCAGGCCACCATCATCACATAGGAAGGTACCAGGGTCACATAGCCGGATCCACTTGAAACATCCCGGAAACCGGCATATCGCAGATGCAACCATGACACAAGTATAATAGTATTTGGATTGTTCTGTTATATGTGTTTTCTAAAAGGTAACGGAAAGGAAGCAGATTTCCGAAGAATCACTTGAGGCATATATATTATGACAGCATCTCATTTAATTGAGTTTAAATTAAAATTTTTCGAGCGATAGTGTTAAGTAAGTTAGAATGAATAGTCCAGTTTATCGGGCAGATGCCCGATTTTAGAGGTGTTACCAATGTCCGACCTATATAAAAAGATAATCGCAGAAGCGATGGCTGCCCAGCGGGCAGATGTTGAGACGATAAAAAAGAAGCGTGGAACAGCATTCTCTATCACCGATGCCGAACCCTATGTTGCAGCTGTCAAAAAGATGAAGGCAGCTTCAGGCCAGAGTGCAGCAGTTATCGACCTTCACAAGACTTCGGTCACTGCCCACTTTACCGCACTGAAAGGTCTGACAAAGACTATCCGGCCTGAAGACGATCCCTTTGTTGAACATTATCAGACACCAGTCGTACTTGAGATCCTCAGTGATGAAGATCCGAAATTCAAAAAGAGCCTGGATACGTTTGTCACTCAGATCGGAAAATCCGATGCGCTGATCGGGAGGGAATCCGCACGGAGATATGCAGGATTCTACGGACCCACCTGTGTTGTTGACTTTGCCATGATCCCGGGGAGTACAAGCAATGTTGTAAACCAGATCCTGAAGAAGACAAAAATTCCAGTAGACCACAAACAGACAATTCTTGCCTCAAAATCATGGGGTATGAACACATCGTACGGCGTCGGTGAGGTCTTCGCTACACGGGTTGAAGAGGGTGATTCTCTCGCCGATGCATCGAAGAAGGAGGTGCAGCAGGTTCAGAAGATCTATAAGACCCCGGTAGCAGCCCAGGCTGAACTGATGGATGGGGCTGGGCACGTATCCTTTGATGTCAGGAAGTATATGGATGAGTACCGCCGCCTCCTTACCCCGGCAGTGAAAAAGGCCGTGGATGATGGGGTGCATTATGGAAATATCGTCACCATTCCTGCATACTGTGTCGGGGATATCGCCCACCACATTGCCCAGTCCACATTCAATATGTGCAAGGACGATGTGATCATGGCAACGATCGAGGCTGTTACCGGTGTAATGGAGAAGACCCTCGACGCTGCTGTTCCAAAGCTGAAGAGCGAATATGATATTCTCTCTGTCGTCACCGGCGCATCCGCCTGTGCTACCGAATATATCCTCGAGCTTGACGGGTTCAATGCCCCGATGATCGTTGATCTCCTCACAAAAAGGTTCCATAACTTTGTCCAGCTCAAACCGACCCGTGGAGCTGCAGCTGAACTGCATAATTGCGACTTCATGGACATGATCTACCGCGGATGGAAGATCCTGGATCGTGCCCGGAGGGCAAAAGCCGGATCCGATGATATCCTCAAACCAATTGTTGCAGGATGTGAGATCGACCTCTCTCCAGTCGATCAGAACGAGGTTTTGATGAACCCGCAATGGTATGCATACCCGGCCTGTGCAATAACGGTCAGGGCATCTGCCCTGATGAGGCTTGCTGATTATCCATGCCTCTTAACGAGTGAGCCGGTGACCGCAACGATGATGACGAACATCATTGCACTTCACAAGGAGACCCCGGCTGCCCCGGTAAGAGCATGTAAAGACTGCGCAGCCGCATGCCTTGTTGACTTCAGGCACCAGTACTGTGAATACCGGGACGCGGTGTGAGCAGGAGGTGACAGATATGAAATGTTATATCTGCGCAGAAGAGGGGAAAGATACGGATGCTGTCGCAATCTGCATAGTCTGCGGCATGGGAATCTGTATGGAGCATGCGAAGAGGGAAGAGACTGAAAACTGGGAAGGAGGCTATCCCTTCCCGGCAAAAAAGCTGAAGCATAACATTCCACGAATCCTCTGTCCTCCCTGCTATGAGGCGTTCCATACATGATCGGAGGTGTTTGTGATTGACAATATCACTTGCCAAACGATGTGTGGCTGAGACCATCGGGACCTTCCTCCTCGTCTTTTTTGGAGCGGGAGCGGCGGCCATCACCCTGATGCTCTCTGCCGGAACTGAGCCGCTTACCGAGTTCAATATCGGGATAGGGTACTTCGGGGGTCTTGCAGACTGGCTTGCCATCGGTCTGGCCTTTGGGATTGCCATTGCCGGTGCCATCTATGCACTCGGCAGGATATCCGGAGCACATATCAACCCGGCAGTCACAATCGCACTCTGGGCAACAAAGAGGTTCCCGACATCCGATGTCGGCCCCTATATTATCGCACAGCTGATTGGAGCAGTACTTGCAAGCATTCTCTTCTTCGGATGCACCGGACCTGAAGCCGTTCTCATCGGTGGGCTTGGAGCAACCGCACCATTCCATGGGATCTCCTATACCGAAGCGATCCTTGTAGAAGCGATCGGGACTTTTCTCCTGATGTTCGTGATCATGGGGGTGGCTGTCGATAAACGGGCGCCGGAAGGATTTGCCGGGCTGATCATCGGTCTCACTGTTGCTGGCATTATCACAACAACCGGCAATATCGCTGGTTCATCATTGAATCCGGCACGCACATTTGGTCCGTATCTCGGAAACACCCTCCTTGGAGGGCAGAACTTCTGGGAGTTCTTTCCTATCTATGTCATAGGGCCAATTGCAGGGGCACTCATCGCAGTATTCCTCTATGACTGGCTCACCACAGAATAATCTTTTTTTATCAGCCGGATCAATCAGAAGAGCATCATGGCACGAGTAGTATTGATCAATGCAAGCCCCCGTGCCGGGGGCAATACCGAATATGCACTTGAAGAATGTAAAAAGGCACTCCATGCAGAGGGCGTCGAGACAGAGGATATCAGCCTCAGGGGAAAACAGATCGCCTCCTGTATCGCATGCTATTCCTGTAAGAAGACCGGTAGATGCGCAATCGACGACGGTTTAAATGAGATGATCGAAACTATCAGATCCGCAGATGGATTAATTGTTGGAACACCCGTCTACTTCGGGACTGCTCGCGGCGACCTGATGTCGGCACTCCAGAGGATTGGCATGATCTCCCGTGGAAATGACCAGTTCCTCTCCCGGATGGTCGGGGGGCCGATCGCTGTTGCCCGAAGAGGCGGACATACTGCAACCATCCAGGAACTCCTGATGTTCTATCTGATAAATGATATGATCGTCTGTGGATCCACCTACTGGAATATCGCCTTTGGAAAAGATCAGGGTGAGGTCCAGAACGATACCGAAGGGCTTGATACCATCCGCAGGTTCGGGGAGAATGTCGGGTTCTGTATCAATCAGCTGAAAAAATAATTACAGGATCATACCGCGTGGAAACAGGTGCACTTCACCACATCCACACGGGCTGCCTTGCAACACCCAAGATTCCCAACCTCCTTTACAATCGATGTGCCGCAATATCTCAGCTGTACGCGTGCAGAGGTTCTCTCCCGCTCCTCAAAGAAGCTGGCATGTGAATACTCAATCATACGTTTCATCGAGATAGAGACCATCTGCACTTCGAGAATAATCCCTGAATCACCCGGAGAGAGATCTTCTGGGGCAACAGATGTAAGAAAGATTGGATCGCCGGGATTTACTTCAGATAAGGTGATAATATTATGGGCACTCTGAAGTTCAATGGTTCTGGGTCTGCCAAGTTTGAGGTCAGCTATCACCTGTGGGGATATGCCAGTTAATGCCGCTACCATCATCTCGATCACCCGTACATCGGAAGATTTTCCTTCTTCTGTTGCGGTACGTCCGATCCCTGCACTTCCTCGGCAAGCCGCTGCATCGTCATTTCGATCTCCTCTGCCTGTTCGAGCAATGGTGCGGTATCGAGATTCAGGGAATAAAGATCATTTAAGACATTAATAGCCGACACCGCAGCCCGTGGATCGGGGTTATTAACTGTCTCTCCGAGAAGGCCGATACAGGGGATCTTCCTCAATTTGCATTCGGTCAGGAGGCTTGATGCGATACCTGATATGCTGCCCATCGGGAGGATGATCGTATGATCTGAGATCTTCGAGACAGCTTCCTCATCGCTTGCCACACCAAAAACCCTCTTTTCAGCTTCATTGGTCACGATCCCGGCGATGGTGACGATCTCTTTCACATCGTACTCCGCAAGCCAGTCGAGAATACCATTTGCTACCTCATAACAGATCGCAGGATGAATGGGAATATCCGCAACAAGTGCAGCAAAACCTTCCTTCTCATAAATCCTGACCGCTGCATGAATAACACCCTTCTGCATCATTGACATCGGGGGAAAGAACCGGCTGGTTATATCGCCGATATGGGAAAATTCCAGTTGATCAACCAGGTATTGAAGGGCGATACTCCCGACAAGCCCGGAACCGGGGAATCCCATCATCACAACCGATCCCTTATCTGTGAGATCGCGTGAGATGATTGTGAGATCACTAGATTCATTCGACATTAAAATTACATAGACGCCCCACCTACATTAATACTATGCAGGAATATCCAGTCAAAAGAGGGCAGACAAAAGACCTTGTAGAACGGATGAAACAGGGTTTAACTGATATCTTCGGAAGCGAGCCAGATCAAAAAGACGGCCATTACATCATCTCGTACAAAGCGATAAAAAGGCTTGAAGTCTGGCCTGGCGCCAACAATAAGACGGCATTTGTGGATACCGAATCAGATATCAAGGCAGCTGATGATGAGATCCTCGAATCAAATAAGAAATTCAGGCAATACCTCGATCTTCTCACCGGCTTTTCAACAAAAGAACGAGTAAAACGGGCAAAGCCAAAAGAAGAATAATTATTTTTACTCAATCACTATTGCAGGCTTGAAGGGGAGTGCCATCCCGGCTTTTGCATGGCCACTTGCCTCAGCATGCAGCACCTTAACCTTCACTGAAAACTCTTTTTCGATGAACGTGACGGCATGTGTGAAGATTTCATACTCATCCGGTGCCAATGAGGAAATGTCCTCTACAAGCTGCGGGGGGAGGCTGTGAATCAGCTTGATCACCTGTGAAATGGTGTTTGCCGCTTCTTTCCCGCGCTTTCTCATCGAGTCATCCTTCATCAGCTCTTTTGTCACCGAACGTTTATCTTCAGCAGCAGCAACCCGCCTGAATACCTCGTACTTCCATTCTGGTGCCAGCAGAATAGTCAGCTGGCCTGGCGTTACCTGGATGATCTTTATGATCGACTCGATATCCTCGATAGTCCGGACAATAAGCTCTTCCGCAAGCTCAATTTCCGGGTTAATCCGGGTCTGATCGGGGGCAGGCCATTCTGCAAACGAGACGAGCCCGTCATGCCCCATCTCACGCCAGAGCGATTCACAGGTGAAGGGTATGACCGGGGCGAGGAGCCTGACCCATGCATCTGACACTTCACCAAGCACTGCGCCACCGGGTGATCCGGCAGGCAGACGTCGGCGGTACCATTTCAGATCCGACTCGATCCCGAAGTACGCCTCCTGAAGCGCCTGCCGGGTCTGGAATAGCTCAAGTGACTCTGTCATTTTTGCGATCCGCCTTTGCAGACGGGATGAAAGCCAGGCATCAACATCGGTTGTTCCGGTTACCCCCCCTGATTCTGCAATATACCCGATAAACCGTTCAATCTGTTTCCTGACAGACGATACAAGCTCGTTTCTCCAGTCGAAATCCTGCCAGGGCTCGGCTGACCCGACCAGAAACATCCGTACAGTATCTGCGCCAAACTCCTCGGCAGCATCTTCCAAAAGGAAGACATTTCCTTTAGATGATGACATCTTCGCACCATCCAGAAGACCCATACCAAAGACGACCATCCCTTTTGGCTGAAGTTCATCGGGGAAGATGGCACGATGGTGGAAGAGCTGGAAAGTGAGGTGGTTTGAGATGAGATCTTTTGCCGAGAACCGGTAATTGTATGGGTACCAATAGAGGAACTCTGATCTGAGCGCATCCAGGGTGGTGCGATCGACATTCACTGGGTTCCCTCTCCCAAGGAAGATATAGTCGAAGACCTCGGGGGTGAGGGATTCTGCCGGTATCCCGCTGATCCGATGGGCAATCGTATAGTATGCCATATAGACCGTTGAGTCGGAGAGCGGCTCAAAGAGCCATTTCGGATCCCAGGGAACCCGTGTACCGAGCCCGACCCGCCGGGTGCATGCCCAGTCCTTCAGCCAGTCAACGGTGCGGTCAAACTCTGCCCGCACCTCAGGCGGGACGAGTGCGATCTTCTCTATCTGATCATGTACCTGCTGTTTCCATTCCAAATCACTGTAAGTGAGGAACCACTGATCATCGAGGATTCGTACATAGGCCCGGCTTCCACACCTGCATATGACAGGCTGCTGATCGAAATCATAGAACCAGATCGATCCGTACTCTGCCTCCATGACAGCGCCAACATCCTCACGTGCAACCCGGACAGGCTTTCCTTCATGCTCCCTGCAGCGTGCAAGGAGTTTCCCGCGTGAGAACTCAGCCGAATAGACCTCCTGGGTGACCTCATCCATCTTTGGATCATGCTGATCGACGATTCCATGCCGGATCACCGCCTCCTTCGCCGGTATCTCTCCATATCCATCAACCTTGATAAGCGATACCGGCTCAATATCGGTATACTCTCCCTTCTTCTGGAGATCCAGTAGAGCGATATAATCAAAGGGGGCATGTGCCGGAACACTCATAACAATGCCCGATCCCATGTCAGGGTCAACAAAGCCTGCAGGAAGAATTCTGACACTTCCACAGAGGGGATGAGAGACAGTCCTTCCGATGAGTTCAGATCCATCAACCTCGCCGGTGATTGCCACCGTATGCTTCTGGAGTGCAAGCTTCTCTGCTGCCTCACGCGAGAGGAGCCATGCGATGCCATCAACATCTGCCTTCACATACCTGACATCCGGATTGACCCAGAGATTGGTCACACCATAGATCGTTTCAGGGCGTAGTGTGGCACAGGGTATAATATAGCCGTCCATTTCAAAGTTGACGAAGATGAACCTGACGATCTCCGCCTTATCACCTTCGAGGAGATCGTGATCGCCAACCGGGTTGTCGCACTGCGGACAGTACTTGACAGGGTGTTCACCCCGGACTACCCGTCCCTGTCCATTTAAATGGCTGTACTGCCATTCAATAAATTTTGAATATTGGGGAAGGATTGTGGTAAACCTGCGGCGCCAATCGATCGAAAGGCCGAGCCTACTCATTACCCGCTGGTATTCATTTGAAAAATGATCGACTATTGCCAGGGGATCGGAGAAACGATCAATAACATCACTGGGCACTTTATAGAGATCACGATAAAGGGAAAGCGTCTTCGCATCTCCGCGAGCAATCCGTTTTGATATCCCGATAACCGGCGAGCCGGTCACATGGAATGCCATCGGATAGAGGACCTGACGCCCTCTCATTCTCCAGAACCGGGCTATTACATCCGGAACAATATAGGTTCTCCCATGCCCGACATGCATCGCACCGCTTGGGTATGGATATGCAACATTGATATAGCACTTCTCTTTCTCTGATGGATCGGAATGAAACGCAGTCTTCCATTCCTCTTCAACATCCGCCTCAGACAATCTCAGTTCCAAATCACCCACAATTAATCCCCTCATCATTTTTTTATGTTACTCCACCGGACGAACGGTTATCTTTTCACCCTCAGCATCCCGCCTGAGCATCTCCTGTGCAATGGAATTGTTCCGTGCAAGGAGGATCTCCCCGTTCTCTTCCACGGTTCCGGTAAAGAGGTATTCCTTACCGGAGAAGACATCGACGATCTTGCTGGCATGCTCAGGACAGGCAAGAATCAGGTATTTCTTATCTGTCCTGATCGTCACCCCCTCTGAGGGTTGAGCTTGAGCAGTTGGCTCTTCAATTCCTTTGACCAAAGAAGCATCCAGTTCCGAACGTGAACGGATATCAATTCCGACACCGACCTTGTTGACAATTGAAGCGATATTTTTCCCTCCTTTTCCAATTGCAGCCGGTATATCACGATCCTCGATATAGACAGTGGCTTTTGAATCCGAGATCATCCGGACATCCACATCCCCTTCCGTGAATCTGCCGATCTCTTTTAGGATCTCTTTTTCAATCATCTGCCACTGTGTTGGAACCTCAGGTTCTGATACTAATTCATCAGCAGCATCATTGCAGGGGTTTTCCATAGGAACAGCTGACTGATGTGCCGGATACACAATCGTCTCCCCGCCATAGCGGAAGATCTCAACCACAGGAAGGCCGGTCTCGTTATCTGCTACCGTAACGATCGGTGAGGGAGAGAGCTCCATTCCCAGCTGTTCAAGGCCAGTCGGATAGCCGATCGATAACGTAACCGAATAGACTTTTTCGATCTGACCTTCGGAGACGAAGATGATCGAGGGGATCACCTGAGGCAGGATACAGAAATCAATCCGTGAAAGGAGCCGCTGGATTGCATCCTGAACCCTGTGTGCATGAAGAACACCGATCATGCCAATGCCCGAAAGATGGAGATCGGCATAGATCGAGAAATCACCCGGTTTCCTGATCTCATCGAAGATGACAAAATCAGGCCGGACGAGGCTGAGAAGTTCTGCCGTCTGTTCCATGCTCCCATCCAGTGCCGTATACTGAGTGATATGATCCGGCACCTGAAGATCACGGGGTGTCTCCATCGTCTTCACGACGAAATTGCGATCCGCAAGGAATATAGCGATGCTCTGCGCCAGTGTCGATTTTCCTGAGCCTGGCTGACCGACGATGAGCGTGCCTGATCTCCCGCTGATGATCGATTCTTTAATCTCATCAGATCTGCTGTAATCTTCAAGCGAGATATCTGCGATCGGACGGATCACCGTGATCTCCATTCCATCAGAGAACGGGCGCCTGGTGATTGCGATTCGAAGCGATCCAATCTGTACAACCGTCACACCCTTCTTCTCAATCTCGATGAAGCCATCAGGATGGCGTTTTGCACGTTCGAGAATCTCCTGTGCCAGTTTCCTGAGCTCATACTCGGTCATCGGGGATTCGCGTATCTGTTCAAGTCGCATCTCCTTCAACCGCCCCTTCTTGGCATAGGGAGCTACCCGCTCCTTGAGATAGATGGCAACGGTATTCTCATCAAAAAAGTGATCGATCCCAAGCGGTGTGAAGTTCTCCTGCTGCGCCTTCATGAAGATGACGGGGATCCCTTTTGCCCGTGCAACCTCCGCCTGAACGATGTCGGAGGTCATAAATGAGGCTTCGTACTCAATGGCGGCATTCCGGATCATCGAATCGATTTCGCCGCCGCTCGCCAGTTTCACCTGCTCCAGCTTTGGACGTTCGCCCACAAATTTCAGTTCGATCAGCCCCTCATCCCGCATTCTGCAGAGTTCCTGGATCTCTGTCAGACCGGAAAAACCGATCTCCCGCCCGTGGTTTGCCTGTGCCTCAAGTTCTGCGAAAACAGCCTCAGGAATGATTATTGTTGCATCTTTGCATTCACCGGTTTTGATCATTGATGTTATGCGCCCATCAATGACAACGCTTGTATCAGGTACCAGTTTCATAAAAATTCTACCATTATCATCTCGGTTATGGATATCGGAGAGAAAATAGGCCTACCATTACCATTACCGGCAATAATCAGCCTTTTTTGTATTTTATCGCCCCGATATGTGCCATTATTCATATACGTTCCGATATGGAAGACCCCGGATCACCGCTAATATCGTATACGTCTGACCCGGGATCCAAGTCAGACTCTGCTATTCTATTTTCTGTTACGCAATAGCGTAAGAGATACTAGAATATAAACATCATGCGCATCGTACCGGCAGGAAAAGACTCGGAACCTGAAAGGCAGAGAAGTATTCAGATCCAACAATTTTGTTGCCTAAAAAACCTCATCAGCAGATCGCAACCCACCCGGAAAAACGATCCCAAAACCAGAGGGCTCAGGAAGGCTTCCTGAAGAGGGAGAAGGAGATATTATATGTACACAGTCTTTGGATCAATCATGCGATCGAAGAGGATCGTTCCATCAAGCGACCTGTAGAAGCAGGAGCGGTATCCCATATGGCATGCAGCCCCGGATTGTGAGACGAGATAGAGGAGGGTATCTGCATCACAGTCTGTCCTGATCTGGATGACATGCTGGAGATGCCCACTCTCCTCCCCTTTCTTCCAGATTTTCCTCCTGCTCCTGCTGTAGTAGTGGGCATAGCCGGTCTCAAGCGTCAGGGAGACAGCCGCTTTATCTGCCCATGCAACCATCAGCACCTCGCGTGTCTCTGCATCCTGCACAACCACAGGGATCAGCCCATCCTGAAATATGAGTTCAATCAAGCCAGTCACACCCCCATAAACGCCGTCATAAGGGTAAAGAGTATGTCGCCGATGAGGCATGAAATAATAAGTCCGGCTGTGATCGGGATGAAAAATGGAACCCCATATGATATCCAGACGGAACCAGCCTTCGAATACAGTGTAAGCTCCTTTTGGAACTCCTCCGGGTGTTCACGGAGATCCCGTGTATAGATACGATCATCCTTTGCCATTCTGCTGATCGCCTCTGTAAGCGGGATAAACCTGCGCTGCAAACCATCTGTTGTCTCTTCAAAATCCTCGATGATAAACCCAAAAACAGATCGGAGATCGTCTGAATGTACCGGAAATCCGATAAAGCGATATAATATAGGTGCCCGGTTTCCTTTGAGGGTATTATAGATGAAGAGGAAGAACGGTATGAAGAGGTTTAAAATCAGCGCATTGGTGAGGACGCTGAATGCAAAGATCGGAACAGGAGGATATCCAATAAGCGGTTCAAATGGGAAAAGCGGAATGAGAAGGGCAATAAAGATCAGCCCCCATGCATCTGCACCACCAAAAAGGCCAAAGTATGCAATTGCATACATCACACCGCAGAAGACCAGGGTAATAAGAACTACGATCAAAAACCATGAGATATCCCCCATAAAAAGAAGGTAGTAGAGATAACCCGTAAATGGGACCGATACAAGGATCATGGGGTACCATGTCCGGAATGGAACCCGGCGATCACGGATATCCAGCAGAGATCCGTACAGAAATGTCAATGCCACCGCAAGAAAGGGGATGGCCAGATATGGTATCATTACAAGAACTATTCTGGCTGATAGATTATATATGGCATGGCATAGATTCTCATGGTAATAAAAACAATCCAACCAGAGACATCGGTGCCGGAACAGGAGGAGCAGGAGAGATGCCTGAGGTCAAAAAGAAAGAGAGCAGATCGGGATCACTGGCAGACTGTATCCAAACGGCAATAGAGGAGAATTTCTCCGGAACCATCGGGTATCGGGCAGGAAACAGCCAGCTGGCATCACTTATCTTTGTCCGGGGAGAGCCTGCCGGCGCCGAATATGCCGATTCCGCCGGCACAATCTACGGTGATGTGGCAGTACTGAGGCTTCCGGTTGCACCAGGGTATTTTGCTTTCCCCCTCTCTGAAGAGGAGGCAATAAAACGTGCTGCCCGTGCGCGGATCTACCATCCGGAACGCTTGCTCGCCCACGCATCGGTAAAAGACCAAAAGAGCAGCATAACCGGAACAGGGCAGCCGGGCATCGGAGTGGTCACCATCATAGTAAAAGGTGGCACAGCTATAAAGCCAGGACTCAGGATCGAGCTCTGGAACGAAGGTCGTATATGTGCAACCGATGCACTTGATCAGCATGGGAGGGCTTCATTCCGCCTTCTGAAAGGGGAGTATGAATGCCGCCTGCGGGAGGGTATCAGGCTGGTTTCTACTACAACCATATCATATCCCGGGGGAGATATGGAGATCCCATTATCAATTGATGGAGCCGGAGGATGAGGAAGAGGATGCGGGACCGTATCTTCCCATTCTGGAAGAGAAAGAAGAAGCCGGATTCATCCGCAGAAATGCAGGAGACAAAAGGCATACCTCAGGGATCCCAAACCGGGATGGCGGCTTCCACAGAAGGAAAAGGATCTGCCACACCTGTTCTTCAGGATGAACATCCCGTCACTCCCTGGCAGCCTGATGAAGGAAGCCCTGTATCCATACCAGATTCCCAACCACACGATCAGTTCCCAATTAAGACAAAAAATAATCCGGAGAGGAGAGGAATCTTTTCATACCTTCGGAGAAAGAAGAAGCCAGCTTCTGAAAAGAAGATTCCTCTGATTGGAGACGAGGGCACCTCCGACAGGGAAGAAATATACCACCTTCCCCAGGAAGAGAAGAAATCCGGACCTGCTTCTTTGAAAGAAGTGCCGTATGGCTATGAGAGGGACAGCGAACCGTATGCCACTCATCCCGTCATTAAATCCGGTACAATACGTGATCGCTTTTTCCCGTTCTTTTCCGGGCCGAATAGAGAGACAGCACACAATGATATCCCGGAGGATAACGACAGTCTGGAAGAGCTCGTTGAAGAGCTGTTTGCTTCTACCCACGAAGATGGAGAGAAGCGGGATCACCCTTATGATACAGAGCCCCTCCCTTACAGAAGTCCGGGGTTTGAGGGTGATAAGCAGCCCCTCCCAATCGATAGAGAAGATCTGCATCATAAACCCCCTCATCCCATCCCCCTCCAGGATGTGGTGATCACAACTGCATCTCCAACGATTGCAGCAGGGAACCGGACGGAACCATCAGTCAAACAGAGAGAAGACGCCGGATTCGATGCAAGCAAAAAGAACACTTCCATCCTGCAAAGACTCTCTCCAAAGAAACGTTTGCGGGAGGACTATGATCCCGCCATACACGGGTCGCTGGTCGATCTTGGTTTCATACCAACAGCGGGTATTGAGGAGGTTGAGACCTATCCTGTTCATCCCCCCTATGCGTATATTCGCATCCTCTACGATGTGATCTCCCATGAGTACACGTACCAGGTGATTGAACCCCCCATAACAAAAGGTGAGGAGGAGCTCTACACCGAGATCAAACACCGCCTCTTTGAGAGCCTGGATATCAGTACGCGCGGTCTCTCCCGCGAAGAAACCCAAAGCCTCCTCCGTGAAGCCAGCCGCAAAATAATTGAAGATTATGATATCCACCTCAGCCCTGTAGAAGAGGAGAAGATACTCTATCGGATGGATTGCGAGTTTATTGGAGACGGGTTGATCGATGCCATTATGCATGATCCCTTCATTGAGGATATCTCATGCGACGGCCTGAATACACCAATCTTCGTCTATCATACCAGGTACGAATCGATGAAGACGACGCTCTGCTATACCGATTCTGCTGATCTCGATTCATTTGTCACAAAACTTGCCCAGAGGGCAGGAAAATATATCTCGATTGCTGAGCCGATCCTTGACGCCACAATGTCTGACGGATCCCGTATCCAGATGACCCTTGGGACCGAGGTGACCGCACATGGATCGACATTCACCATACGGAAGTTCCGTGAGGAGCCAATCACCCCAACAGATCTGATCGAGTGGAAGACCTTCTCACCCCTCTCGATAGCATTTCTCTGGCTTGCAGTCGAGAGCGGAAAATCCTGCCTCTTTGCAGGAGGAACGGCATCCGGAAAGACCACCTCCTTAAACGCAATCTCACTCTTCATGCCTCCGCTTGCAAAGATCATCACACTCGAAGACACCCGTGAACTGAAACTGCCCCATGCAAACTGGATTCCTAGTGTCACCCGCGATTCATTTGATACCGGGGGGCGTGGTGAGATCGATCTCTATGAACTGCTCAGGGCGGCGCTCCGCCAGCGGCCGGAATACCTCCTTGTCGGCGAGGTTCGTGGGCGGGAAGCCCTGACGCTCTTCCAGGCGATGAGCACCGGCCATATTACCTATTCAACAATACACGCGGACTCGGTGGCAAGTGTGGTGCACCGCCTCGAGAACCCACCGATGAATGTTCCCCGGAACATGTTATCCGCATTAAACCTCGTCTCGATCCAGGTGCAGGCGAGGGTCGGCGGGCAAAGGATCAGGAGAAACAAGCAGATAATCGAGATTCTTGATATCGATCCAAGGACAAATGAACTAATTACAAATGAAGTATTCCGGTGGAAACCATCCACCGACGAGATATCGTATCTTGGGAAATCCTATATCCTTGAGGATATCATGGAGGAGAGGGGCTGGGATGATACCCGGATTCAGGAAGAACTCAAACGGAGGCAGGAGGTGCTTGAATGGATGCGGATACGAAAGATACGGCATTACCATGAGGTTTCTGCCATCCTGATGGATTACTTCAGAAATCCTGACGATGTGATTATACGGGTACGAAAGGAACTCTATGAACAGCTATGAACTCTTCTGTTTCAACCTCCTCGGGGAGAGGATGAGGAATAAAAAAGAGAGTTACACCGAGCTGCATGGGAACCTTATCGCGTCCAGAAACAAGATTCCGTTCGAGGCATACCTTGCAACAGCAATCATCACGGCGCTGATTGCAGGTATCCTTGGCGGTGCCATTGCTGGAATCATCAGCTATATCTTGCAGATACCTCATCTGATCACCTACAGCGGATCACTCCCTGTCATCATATACCAGTATGCGGATCTTCTCCTGATCGCCGGGACGATTGCAATCACATTCTTTTCACTGCTGCTCATTGGGGGATCGACCTACTTCTTCTTCCTGATATATCCCTCGATTATGGCAGGCGAGCGGAAGAGGAAGATCGATACCAGCCTCCCGCATGCGATCAATTATATCACCGCAATGTCCACAGCCGGGATCACTCCTGCGGAGATCTTCCGCCTGCTTGGGGAATCTCCTGTCTATGGCGAGAGCGCCTCAGAAGCCCGCTACATAGCCCGTGAGATTGATGTATTTGGCCGTGATCTCATCGATGCCCTGAGGGTCGTCTCGACGATCACCCCCAGTGACCGGCTGAAAGAATTTCTGCAGGGCGCTATGGGAGCCATTTCGAGCGGTAGCAACCTGACTGAGTACTTCAAACTGAAAGCAAATCAATATGCAATCGAGAACCGCCAGCAGCAGAAGGCATTCCTTGATACGCTCGGCCTGATCTCTGAATCCTATGTGACAGCCCTTGTTGCAGGGACACTGTTTCTGGTCATTCTTCAATCGGTAATGTCTATGTTATCCGGGGGGGGCGATCCGATCTTCCTCTATGTGATCATCTACCTGATCATGCCGTTTGGGAGCATCATGTTCCTCGTAATGATCGATTCCATGACTCCGGAGGTGTAAGATGAGGTGGAGAGCGAAATCATCGGAGCCTGAGAAGAATCCCGATACAATAATTCATGAGCAGATTAAGAGGCGAAATAAGAGGGAAAAGGGGTTTTGGGGTTTTTTACAGCATCCTGTCCAGTCACTTATTCATAACCCTCTCCATTCCCTCTACCTGACAGTCCCGATCTCGCTCACCATCGCTTGTATCTGGTTTGTTATCGTATACCGCCAGTTCGGCCTGGATTTTGTGCTTGGAACAACCATAATCGACGATATACTGATCATTACCACGCTGCTGATCATCACCCCACTTGCCCTCCTGGATTTCTTCTTTGACCGGCGACAGAGAAGTCTTGAATCGGCACTCCCAAACTTTTTCAGAGATCTGGCAGGTATGAATGAATCCGGGATGACACTACCCGGTGCCGTGGCACTTGTCGCACGCGCAGAATATGGGGCGCTGACACCCCATATACGTCGCCTTGACCAGGAGATGTCATGGAGTGTCCCGTTTGTTCCGGCGATGCTCCGGTTTGGCGAGAGGATACGCACCCCACTGGCAACGCGGAGTGTCGATCTGATTGCAAAAGCGAGCAGGGCTGGAGGTGATATCTCAAATGTCCTCCGTGCAGCAGCCATCGACACCTACGAATTTGTCTCGCTCAAGACGGATCGGCTGAACAATATGTTCATTTATATCGTTATCATCATCATCTCCTTCTTCGTCTATATGTTCGTCATAGGCATCCTGACCAGTACATTCCTCGGTACAATGGCAGAAGCAGGCGAGGCAGCAGAGGCATCCGGAGCCGGTGCAGGCTTTATGGCATCAATAAATATCGATTTTTATAAAAGGATCTTCTCCCATGCGGTCATTTTGCAGGGATTCTTCTCCGGGCTGGTTGCCGGCCAGATGGGCGAGGGGAGGGCACTTGCGGGATTGAAGTTCTCTGCTATGATGGTCCTCATCGGCTGGATAGTCTTCCGGTTCGCCATCTAAGGCATTCAATAAAAAAATGAAAGAGATCGAATTGAGTTGATTTTGCTGGAGGCATTAATTTATATTGTCAATTTTATACCCCTTTTGCGAGAGCAGGTCTTTTACTCTGTCACGATGGTTTCCCTGCAGCTCGATGGTATTTCCTTTTACGGTTCCTCCGCAAGCCAGTTTGCTCTTTAGGAACTTTGAGAGATCCTCGAGATCAATCTCATAGGGATCAAGGCCATCAACAACGGTCACCTCTTTTCCATACCGTCGCCGGTTGATCTTTACCTGAATTCTCTGCTGTTCCTTGGCGACCTCCTCACAGATACACAGTTCCTGGGGAAGTCCACATTTTGGGCAGATGCCACTGTTCATTAACCAGTACTGGACGTTCATCTCTATTTATTGTATGTGGTTGAGTGGCAAAGAGAAACTTCATGGACAGGTCAGATCATAATGCCCATTTTTATCTCCATGAAGAGAGTACGTATGAACCATGTCGCTTCTGGTGCTTGGAACCGCCTCCCATGTAGGAAAAAGTGTCACTGTAGCCGGAATATGCCGTGCGCTCTTCAATCGCGGATATACAGTCGCACCCTTTAAAGCGCAGAATATGAGCCTGAACTCATATATTACAACAGACGGCAGTGAAATTGGAATCGCCCAGGCGATGCAGGCAATTGCCGCCTTCCGTGAACCTGCCGCTGAAATGAACCCGATTCTGCTGAAACCAAAAGCTGACAGCATCTCACAGGTCATTGTCCTTGGGAAGCCATACCGCGATCTCCCGATTCGGGATTACTACAAGGAAACTGATGCGCTCCTTGAAGTGGCTGTTTCAGCATATGAACGTCTTTTTGCTGAGACTGGTTGTGTCATCTGCGAAGGGGCAGGCGGGGCGGCGGAGCTGAACCTCTATGACCGTGACATCGCCAATATCCGCCTTGCAGAGAGGCTTGAAATACCAATCATACTTGTTGCAGATATCGAGCGGGGAGGGGTCTTTGCCCAGCTATATGGTACCATTGCCCTCCTACCGCCGAAAGTCAAAGTCCATGTTGCCGGTGTGATCATCAACAAATTCAGGGGCGATCCTGAGATCTTTGCATCAGGGATCAATATGATCGAAGAGATCTGCTCGGTTCCGGTTCTTGGGGTTGTGCCATACACCGATCTCGGCCTTCCGAGTGAAGATTCACTCTCCCTCTCCGATAAACGCGCATCTTCCTCCCCGATTACAATCGGGATCATTCATCTCCCCCGGATATCGAACTTCACCGATTTTGAAAGCCTTGAACGATCCGCAGCAGTAAGCTATGTACGGCCAGGCGATCCGCTTGCACCCTATGACTGCATCATCATACCGGGTACAAAGAATACTGTCGAAGATCTTCTTCATCTCAGGAGAACAGGCACAGTTGATGAGATCCTTGAAGCGCAGAAGAGGGGAGTGGTGGTGATTGGGATCTGCGGAGGGTACCAGATGCTTGGCAGGATGATTCATGATCAGGGGATCGAATCAGATCATGATGCGGTCTATGAAGGAATCGGCCTATTACCTGTTGATACCAGGTTCTCCGAGTACAGGAAAACAACGATCAGAGTCACACGTACAGCAGAACCGGTCGGGCCGATACTGTCTGCTATCGGTGAGGTGAGCGGATATGAGATTCATATGGGGGATTCGTTCAGAACAGGCGGTCTGGAGGCGTTTTCAGGGGAAGGAGCAGCCTCGGATGACGGGCTTGTCTTTGGGACATACCTGCACGGGCTCTTCCAGAACGAAAACGCAGTGAATGCCCTCCTCAGGTACCTGTACGGAAAGAAAGGGCTTTCCTATACGGAACAGAAATGTGTCGATCCCTACGATCACCTTGCCAGACACCTTGAGGCGCATATTGATATGGATACGCTCGTCTCACTCGCACGGCCCGTTATATCGGAGAGAACAAAAAATACGTGAAAATCAGATTTGGGAGGTAGAGCATGAGTATACGGATCTCATTTACCCTTGAGAACGATCTGGCACACCAGATTGAACAGTTTGCACAGGAAAAGAGGATTGAAAGGAACGAAGCGATTCTAAGACTCATCGAAGCGGGCATAGAAAAATATGCCGAAGACAGATCCTTTGTTCCGGTTCTGCGGGAGAGGAGCTTTGAGGAGGTGAAGGTGATCAATCGCTCACTGGAGAGCCTCACAGATGCTGTCAAGGATCTGAAGAAGGAGATCCGGGTAGTACACCATATCCTCGATCTGAAATGGCAGAATAATCAGCAGCCTGCGCCACAGGAGACCCGGAGATGGTGGGAGTTCTGGAAGGGGCTCTGATTCTGGATCAGCTGATAATCGACATGATACTCCGGTAGCCTTCACTCACCATATCATCGCACCAGACCCGTGTGACTGACTTCAGATCAACCTCATCTGTTGCCCCACTCCGTGAGCAGTATGCCCGTGCAGGTGAGGGCATCCGCCTGCCATGTACCTCAAAGTAACGCGAATGGGCGCAGAAACGGCACCGATCAAGGGTCACCGGCTTTCCGGGGAGGCAGGGCACTGTGCTATTGTGAACCTCCAGGATCCGCATCCCCTCCTCACCCATAGAAGACCACCTCGTATCCTGATGCGGCCAACGCCTTGCTGACCTCCTTCTTCCATTCCAAATCGGGCACACCCCCGTACCGCTCCTTCAGGCCAATCCAATCATCCTGAAGGGCCGGATCATCGGTTTTGAGATCGCGCCTCCCTTTCATCTCGCCGCAGAGGGCATCTTCCCGCATCACTTTCCCGGTACAACAGATATAGTCCCGGCAGAAACGTGGGCGTGACCGGTAGATGGTGCAAATGACTCTATCTTCGTCTTCTCTCCTGAGGAACGGACAGGCATGAGGATGCTCGTTCTGGTATGAAGTATCTGCAAAAAGCGTGGATCTGCCCGGATCAAGCACAGCCATGAAAGATTCTTTTGTGAGGGAGAGCGTTACGGAGTATGCCCCTCCGATCTTCTGGTTAATCGTAATATACCGCCCAAAACCATTGCAGCATCTGCCGCAGAAGGTACAGGTGAACTCAGAACCCATACATTCACTCTTTTGCTGATGAGTGATAAGGGTATCCGGGGAGCAGATCAAACTCATTTAATTGATACCGGGTTATATATCCTTACCATGAAAGTCTGCATCATGTGCGGGGGTGAGGGGACACGCCTCCGTCCGCTGACATTTGAGCGGCCAAAGCCCTGTATACCAATAGGAGGAATCCCCTCCATCCAGCATCTTGTGATGCACCTCGCTAATCTCGGATTCACCGATATAGTCATAACGATCGGTTATCTTGGGGATAAGATCAAAGATTCACTTGGCGACGGATCGCTCTTCTCCGCAGAGATCAACTATGTCGAGGAAAAGACAAAACTGGGTACAGCAGGATCAGTGAAAAATGCACAGGAATATCTCGACGGGATGCCTTTCCTTGTCGTCGGGGGGGACCATGTCACCGATATTAACCTCCTTGAATTTTATCGGGAACATAAAAAAATGAATGCGATCGCATCTATCGGGCTCATCGGTATCGATGATCCCTGTGAGTATGGGATCGCCGAACTTGATGCCACCTTCACCATCCAGCGGTTCAAAGAGAAGCCTGGGCCCGGAGAAGTCTTCTCAAACCTTGCCAGTACCGGAATGTATGTCTGCAATCCCGAGATTTTTGATTATATCCCTGAAAAAACCAAATATGATTTTGCCCGCAATCTCTTTCCCGACCTGATGAAGAGAGGATATCAATTGAAAGGATGGCTTGCCAGAGGTAACTGGACAGATGTCGGATCCCCGTCTATGCTCCGCCAGGCTGAGAGATGGAAACTGAATGATGTCGGAATCACGACGATACAGGGAAACCTGAGTGTTACCGACGCCCAGATAACCGGCCCTGTCAGGTTTGGTGATTCGATCACTCTCGGTGCACGTTCCCGCGTCATTGGGCCGGTTTCCATAGGAAAGGGGGTGGCTATCGGAGAGGATGTTATAATCGGCCCCTATACATCCATCGGGGATGATTGCTGCATCAGAAGCAGGGCAAAGATCTTCTCCTCCTCGCTCTATTCGGGCGTTGCAATCGGGGCAGGCTCCACTGTCAGTGGGAGCATCATCGACAATGACGTTTCCATAGGAGGAAACTGTTCGATCGAGCATGATACTGTGATTGGACCCCGTGCAAACCTTGGAGATGATGTCGTCATCCATTCGCGCACCAGGCTCTGGCCCGAAGTATCGATTCCGGATGGTGAAGTGGTGAAAGAGTATGTCCTTAATGATTCATTTGACACGACATGGGATGGATCATAGCCTCAGGGTAGATTTCAGGCAGAACCACCTCATCAAGGTCTTCGACACAAGAAGAAGATATCAAAAAATGTGAGTGGTTCAGTCGTGTGGAACCAGACGGTGTGTGATTGCAACGAGAGGATGGCGTGCGTAGTCCATCACCTGGATATCATCAAGTGAGTGGAGGTTCATGCTCTCTGCGGTCCGTTCGAGCCCCAGCTTAATGTCATCATTAATGACAATGATATAGGCATCGAGGTTTTTGATGCCAAGACGCTTTGCTGCAATGGCACGGTGGTGGCCATCGACCATGATCCATCTCCCGGATCGTTTCACGACAATAACCGGTTCTGCAAGCCCTTTTTTGATCTCGTACATCCGGCCTTCAAGTTCGTCCTGGTAGATCTTCCCCTGTGTTGGCCTCAGCCTGTCAACCGGCACATTGCCCCGCTCAAGAGCTGGTTCGATCCCATAGAGTTTTTTCAGGGTCGACATGAAGTTGTAGACTTTCCCTGGAGAGACATGCTCAATCTGGGATCTGATCACATCGGCATTCGAGATGATCCCGACAAGTTCATTCTTCTCATTGACAACAGGAAGCTTCTGAATACCTGATCGGAAGATTACACGGGCAGCATCAGTTATGGGCATATCGGGATCTGCAACGATTAAGTGGCGGGACATGATCTGCTCGATCCTAACCGATGGATGCACTCCAATTATATCGCGAGCTGAGATATAGCCAACAACCTTATTCCCGCGAAGGACAGGGAAACCGTCATGCTGGGTCGATCGGATATGATCGATCACATCCTTTATCATGCCGTCTGCCTTCACAGAGACGACATCGTAGGTCATGTAGTCACGGACCTTTTTCTTGTCTAATGGCACGCTCTTTTCCACAAATCACCATCGGATAGTCGTTAGAATGAAGATATCTTCCCTGCAGAGAGAAAAACCTGCATTGTTCATGAGATTTATGTATATATCTGATCAACAGGGTATATCAGATCACCCATTCCCGCAGCCGGGGGAAGAATGTATCAATCCTTCCCCATGCAACAGACTGCGGGGGCGCAGATACTGTGAAGCGGTGCAGGTAGAGGACTGGTTGCTCTACCGGGCATTACATAGCAGAGGAGTTGTATTTCATGTATAGTCATGTAATGATCTGTGTGATGTTTCTGCGCAACACTTTCTATTCGATCTGAATCGCACGCACTGAAGGCGCCTCGGTCTTCTTCAGGTGCACTTCAAGCACGCCGTTTTTAAAGGTGGCCTGAGCACCGTCTTCTGTGACATCGACCGGGAGGCGGACCATCCGGCGCATCGATCCATACATCCTCTCCCTCATATAATAGTTCTCACGCTCATCCTTCTTCTCAGTGCTCTGCCGGGTTGAGATCTCAAGTGTCCGTGGATCATAGAGCTGGACACTGACACCTTCCTTCTCAAATCCCGGGAGATCTGCTACGATGACGACTTCATCTTCGTGGTCGCTGACATCAACCCTGAAATCGCCACGGATGGCAGGCATGAAGCGATCGGCAACCCCACCGCCTGATTCGGGCAGGAGGTTGCGGCTTCCCGAGAAGACATCCTGGAAACGTGCCTCCATCTCTGCCATCATCTCATCGATCTCCTGTCCGATCGATCCAAATGGATATCTTCGTCTTTCCCATACCATAGTCTCATTCCTCCTATGCCACACAACGTGTGGCTAACCTTTCGTTAGGGATTTGTACAATATATAATTTTCTATCATCATACCATCCCCGCCTGAGCCTTTTTATCAGCCCTTGCAGGCAGATTGACCAGCTCATCAAGTTTGAGGACATAGCCGATGATCACTCCACGGTAATCCCTCTTCCTGATTGCCTGAAGACGGATGTCCTGTTTTCTCCCGCCCGCAATCCGAATGGTCAGATCAGTGCAGGTTCCAATCAGATCTATCATGGTATTCCGGGTGATACAATCCCAGATCGAGAATTCTTCATCCATCATTGATACCACTGGTTTACAATCCATAATGTCATCGATATGCAAAAAGAATGCCTCATTATGTGAGAGGGCGGTGAGATACTCAGCAGAGGGATTACTAAAGAGCACCCTGCCATCTTTATTCAGGAAGAGAATGCCGGTTTCAAGTGAAAGGAGTGCATGGAGCCTGTATCCCAAAATGCCAAAACGCTTCATGAAGAGGGCATGTGAGTTCACTAATATTCTCACTGTAAATTACCGGAAACCTGATGATAGCCCGGATGGAGATAACCGATAATCCCAAAGCGATTGGCCGGATCAAGCGTTCAGAAACTGCAGCACTGCGTGTATGCGATATGATCCGGCATATAAATCGCATAATTGTTCCAGATATAGTGTGAGAGGTCAACGGCGAGGAAAGGAGTTTACGTGTCCGGTCTGCGGGCACGTTGACCATGCTGATCTGAATGCAGCATTCAATATCGAACTCCGTCAAAAAAGCATGGTTGATTATGTACAGAAAGAGATGTATACGATGGGAGCACTGATACCCCTCGACGCAATGCTTGAAGAATGCCAGGCAACGTCAGAGCCCCACGTGTTTTAGCCGTGGGAATATGTCAGGTCACAGACAAAAGAATATAACATTTTTACCTCCCAACTCCTATCAGATAAAGAGCGTGGATAATAATGATGGAGATTACAATAGCAGATAGCCAGGGGGTCAGGTTTGCAGATGTTTCCGGAAGAATAGATTCGAAAACTGCACCTGAAGTAGAGAATATACTCAGATCATTTACCGGAGAGCAGGAGGGGAATGTGATTGTGAACTGTTCCGGTCTTGAATATATCAGCAGTGGGGGGCTCCGCGCACTGCTCATTATTGAGAAAGAAATGAAGGGATCTGGCCGCCATTTGATCCTCTGCGGACTCAGAACTGATGTCGAGAAGATATTCCGGCTGACCGGATTTACATCAATTTTCACCATCGAAAAGACCGTTGGCGATGCAATTGAGCATCTCCGGTGAGATATGCAGGCTCGGGAATGGATCCGTTTTGCCGGGGGAGGAGAATTTTCCTTCTATCCGTTGATCAGGAAGATCGATATCCTCTCATCAAACTCCTATCTCATCGGATCAGAGGACGACCTTATCCTGATCGATCCTGGTGCCATCCCGGGGCAGGCAGATACAATACTCTCTGTCATCTCGGATCTCCCCGGGAGCCGGCAGTTAACCAGCATACTGCTGACTCACACCCATATGGATCACTGCCATTCGCTCGTCAGCCATCCTGTTCTCTCATCGTTTGCAGACCTCGCCTACTCGCATGTATCCGGCTTCGAAGCCCTGAAAACAGAAGATTATGGAGTGACCCAGGCAAAAATCCTCGGTAAGAGGTTATCTCCGACACTCATTGGCAACCCCCTCTTCACAGGGAATCAGGAAGCTGGAAGATACGGCCTTTTTGAAGAGACGATACCATGCTCAGGTAATCTTGAGATCACCGCCTATCATACGCCGGGACACAGCCCGGAGAGTATATGCTACAGGATCGGAACAAGCCTCTTCATCGGGGATACGCTCTTTGCAGGATCCCCTGGTATTGCAGGGATAATCGGTTATTCGCGTAATGATCTGCTTCATTCCCTGAATGGGCTTAAACAGATGATTGCTGGCGAGAATATAACAGTCTGCTACTCTGGCCATGGGAACCCGATCCCGGCTGTGGATGCCATCAGGAGTATTGATCTCGTTTCAAAGCAGGTAGAGGAACTAAACGGGATCGAGACCCAGACACCCGAGAGGATGAAAGAGACCGCACTCTTTGCCGAGGATTTGATGGCGGAGATCGATGAGACCCTCACCATCATCTCGGGCAGGATCACGTTTGTATCTCATATGCTGGAGGAGCTGGAGGAGGGGGATTCTGCCGGAAAGATCTCATCTGTAATCGATTCAGCGGCAGTCGATGACCTGCTTGCCAGATATAACAGTTTTGCTGAGGAATACCGTAGGGGTGCCCATCAGCATATCCTGCTTGCATTGAACGCCGCTAATATCGCAGGAAAACTCGAACGGCTCATCGATCGGGGAGGGCTGGGTGCAGTAATCGAGCCCTGGCTCCTCGACCATCTCGATGAGCTGATAAACGATTATATGACTCTATTCCGTGGATTCAGACCTATTGCAACGCTTAAAGACTGTAATACAACCGAAATCTGCCGTACTGTTTCAGATTCGCTTGATCCCCGCAGTACCGATCAGGTCCTTGAGACTATATCCATGGAGGATTTCACTGCCGCACTTGCCCTCAGGATGGGGAGGGTGCGGGTTGTGAACGAGGACTCGATCATCGTTTGCGCTGGGGCAGAGCCAATCGCCGCGATCATGGACCCTGTCAGGTTTGAACGGGCTGCCCATACCCTGATCACAAGGTGTGCTGCGTATGGCGCCGATAAGATGGCACTAATGATCAGCAAAACAGATGAAGAGACTGTAACAATCACTATTTCTACCGGAGAAGAAATTTTTGAGGATGGGCAGATGAGGTACCTCAGAAGAGCCTTCGCACTCTCCGGGGGTACTGTCCGCAGGATCGATGACGGGATCACTGTCGCATACCCTGCCGGACGAACAATTATCTAGATCACCGGACGAGTATAGCATGCTATGCAGATCCTGACATCTATCCTGATTATTGGAGGGCTTCTCTGTCTTGCCCTCTGTATCCCTCCTGCCGCAGCAGAGCCTACCGGAACGATTCAGATCACCTCAGAGCCGGATGGTGCTGAAGTATATATCACCAATGTCTTTCGTGGATATACGCCGCTCACCGTCACTGATCTACGTGCAGGCATGATAAGATTCCAGCTGAAAAAAGCCGGCAGTTATCGGAACTGGAACGGAGTTGCCTACATCATGCCCCAGGAGACGGTCAGTGTGCATGCAGTTATGGCACGGGGCGAAACACAATTCAACGATTACGGCAGTATTGTCATCAACTCAGATCCAGGCACCAGTGTTTTTCAGAACCAGAACTTCGTCGGCACAACAGATGACGCAGGATCCTATATCATCTCACGGGCAGATCTCGGTCTTCACCTGATCAATCTTCAAAAAGAGGGATACCAGTCTTATTCCGAGCTCGTTTCAGTTGAGTCAGGAAAGACAAGCGGTGTAACAGCGGCACTGATTCCCACGGGAGCAGCACCAGTACAGGTTCCAGCTCAGGCAACCCAGGTTCCTGCCGCACCACTCCCGACAGCACCGGAGCAGAGTGCCGGATCCACAGGCATTGTGATCTCGGGCATCCTGCTCGGGGTTGCCTGCCTTCTGATTACTCGCCGGACCTGATTTTGTCTGCGATCCAGTCGCCGACACTGCTCGTTGACTGGGAGCCACCCATATCTTTTGTGACATACCCTGCCACAATTGAGGACTCAATACCTTTTAAGACAGCATTTGCTGCCTCTCTCTCGCCAAGCGAGTCCAGGAGGAGTGATCCCGCCCAGATGGTTGCCAGGGGATTTGCAATATTCATGCCCTTATATTTGGGTGCAGAACCGTGGATCGGCTCGAACATCGAGATCCCATCAGGATTTATGTTTCCTCCAGGTGCCAGCCCAAGGCCGCCCTGGATCATCGCACCGAGATCGGTGACAATATCCCCAAACATATTCGGGGTGACAACGACATCGAACCATTCGGGATTCTTGACAAACCACATCGTCACTGCATCTACGAAGGTAAACTCAGTTTCAACATCGGGGTATCCTTTTGATACCTCGGTATAGACCTCACGCCAGAGCCCGTAGATATCAGAGAGGACATTTGCCTTATCAACAGACGAACACTTCTTCCCCCGATCCGCTGCCCGCTCAAAGGCATACCGGATCACTCGCTCTGCACCTTCACGGCTGATCAAGCCTATCTGGTATGCAACCTCCTCGGCATCGCTCTCGACATCGACTCCGAACTTGATGGAATAGAGGTTCCTGATCACTTCAAGGCTCGTCTTCTCAGATCCCTTGAACCGGGAGCCAATTCCGACATAGAAATCCTCGGTATTCTCCCGGACAACCAGAAAGTCGATATCCTCAGGCTTCTTGTTTGCTAAGGGCGTCTGGACACCATGCAGGAGCTGGATCGGGCGAAGGTTGATATACTGGTCAAAATGGAACCGGAGCGCAAGGAGGATCCCTTTCTCAATAATACCCGGCTTTACACGGTCATCGCCAATCGCGCCGAAGAAGATCGAGTCGCAGGCTTCAAGCCCCGTAATGTCCTCTTCTGTGAGGAGCTCGCCGGTTCTGAGGTACCGGTCAGACCCGATATCAAAATCAACCCATTCGATATCAAAGTTGTATTTCTCGCCTGCTGCATTCAGTACAGATCTACCTGCATTGATGATCTCAGGCCCGATTCCATCTCCTCCAATTGCCGCTATTCTGTGCATGTCTTAACCTCCGGGTGTGCCCGTGCATATTCAACAAGTCCGCCAGCCCTGATGATCTCAAGGAGAAATGCCGGAACCGGGTCAATTGGATACCGCGTCCCATCAGATTCTATATAGCCCTCCACTGTGTCGACAGAGATGACTGCACCATCCTGGATCTCTTTTGCTGCTGACGATGTCACCGGCAGAAGGCCGGTATTGATTGCATTTCTATAAAAGATCCTGGCAAAGGATTCTGCAATGATCACCCGGACACCCGCACCGCGGATCGCAAGCGGAGCGTGCTCGCGTGATGAGCCGCATCCAAAGTTCCTGCCTGCAACAATGATATCTCCATCTGTTGCCTTTTGCGAGAACTCGTCACGGGTTCCCTCAAATGCATGGGTTGCAAGCTCTTTCTCATCATAGATTGTTAAAAACCGGCCCGGTATGATTGCGTCGGTATCAATATCATTTCCAAACTTCCAGACCCGCATCGACTACACCTCCCTCGGATCGGTGATCTCACCATACAGTGCACTTGCAGCGGCAGTTGCCGGTGAGCAGAGGTAGACCTCAGCCTCGGTACTGCCCTGCCTGCCACGGAAGTTCCGGTTCGAGGTGGAGAGCGAGACCTCACCCGGCGCAAGGAGCCCGAATGCTCCACCCATACATGGTCCGCAACAGGGTGCTTCTACAAGCGCTCCTGCCTCGACAAAACGTTCGATTAAGCCTGCCCGGAGGGTCTTAAGATATTCGTCGCGGGATGCCGGGATGATGATCACCCGCAGCTTCTCAGAGAAGGTATCGTCTCCGAGCACCTCTGCTGCCTCCTTCATATCCTCAAAACGTCCGTTTGTGCACGAGCCGATGAAGACCTGGTCGACTTTCCGCCCGGCAACCTCTTCGACAGGTGCAACATTGTCGACATTATGCGGTATTGCCACCTGCGGGGATAGCGTGGTAACATCATATCCCCGTTTCTCAAGATAGGTGGCATCAGAATCAGGAGCAATATCGACAGGATCAAACGAGCCCCGATCCTTCAGGTACTCCATCGTGACTGCATCCGGCGGGACAATCCCGGCTTTGCCACCCATCTCGATTGCCATATTGGAAACTGTCATCCGCCCTGCCATATGCATGGATGAAAACGCCGATCCACCGAATTCAAGTGCCCGATAGGTGGCGCCATCCGCCCCGATATCCCCGGCCATCCGAAGAACCAGATCCTTTGGACCAACCCGCCTGCCAAATGTCCCGACAGCATCCACCCGGATCGTCTCCGGCACCCGGAAGTAGAGAGCACCATATTTTAAGGCAAAACCCATATCGGTCGAGCCGATACCGGTTGCAAATGCCCCGACCGCTCCATACATGCAGGTATGCGAATCGCTGCCAACGACGATGTCGCCGGGGGCAACACGCCCCTTCTCAACGGCAACCTGATGGCAGACTCCCTCGCGGAGATCATAGTTTGTGATACCCTGCTCTTCAGCAAACGCACGCATCATCACGTGGTTCTTTGCCGCCGGAATGGAGTCGGCAGGAATCTGGTGATCGAAGAGGAGAATAATCTTCTGTGGATCAAAGACACGCTCCCCTCCCATCTCCCAAAACTGGGTGATGGCAAGGGGCCCGGTGATATCATGGATCATCGCAGCGTCAATTCCTGCCATGACCACATCACCCGCTCTAATCGTCCTGCCGCACTTCGATGAGAATATCTTCTCAGCAACAGTCATTCCGTTGGCCATAGCTATACATATGGATCTTTTTAATATAGGATAGTTTGTATGGCCCGGGGAGGAAGGAATTTGCCCACTGAAGAGGGGACTTTTATATGAAGTGCTGGGGAGAGGGGAATCTTCTTTCTGAACAGTTTCTGAAGATTCCCTTCACACAGCCATCTACTCAAGGAATCTGAAGAGAGGATGCAGATCGGAATAGCTGATCAGACGCCCATATGATCGCTGCTGCGCCTGATCCCCCCCATAGACCACAAATGATTGTTCAGGCGTATTTCCCGAGAGAGTATTCCAGTAGGCAATCTCCTTGAAATAATCGGCGCTTGCTGTTCTTCCGGATTTGATCTCGACAGGGATGGGCGTCTGCCCGGCATATTCGATGATACAGTCGATCTCATGCCCAAGCTTATCCCGCCAATAGTAAAGACTGGAATCCCTGCCCCGGTTCAGCCTGAATTTCAACAATTCCGTAATGATCAGAGTCTCAAAGAGACCGCCTTTCAACGGATGGTAGGGGATATCCTCAGCAGATTGTATCCCTGCCAGATGGGCTGCAAGTCCCGGATCAGTGAAATAGAGTTTTGGATTTTTGACAAGCCGTTTATTGAAGTTCTTATGGTGAGGGCGTACCAGGATGATGAGGAGCGATGTCTCAAGAAGGGAGAGCCATTCTTTTGCCGTGTTATGGGTGATACCGCAGTCATCTGCGAGTGATGAGTAGTTGATCACCTGCCCGGATCGATACGCACACATCTTCATGAATGACAGGAATGTCGAGAGGTTCTGCACCTGTTTCAGGAGTCGGAGATCACGTTCGATATACGTCTGGATATATGAGGAATAGAAGTCGCCGGGGTGAATTTCGCTGCTGTAGGGGCGGGGAAATAATCCATCATAGAGGAGGTTCTCATAGCGTTTGGGTACAATACCGGCATCGGAAAGCTCCTGCATCGAGAGCGGGAGCAGTTTGATGATCCCAACCCTCCCGGCAAGTGACTGCGAGATCCTCTCCATCATCAGGAAGTTCTGGGAACCGCTCAGGATGAATTGGCCCGGCTTTCTATTCCTGTCAAGGACACCCTGGAGGTAGGAGAAGAGCTCTGGCACCCGCTGCACCTCATCAAGAATTGCCCCGGTTTCTTCATAATGTGAGAGGAAGCCCCGCGGATCCTCCTCTGCAAATGAACGGGTATCGGGATCTTCAAGCAGCACATAGGGCAAATCCGGAAATACAGTTCGGACAAGCGTCGTTTTACCGGACTGGCGGGGGCCGATCACCGATACTGCTGGAAACCCACGGGCTAGTTCACGGACTTTCTCTTCTGCTGCCCGCCTGATCATGGGGGTGGCGGGCTCAATGGTGTTGGACATATTATAAATGACATTTACAATTTGTCCATATAAAATCTTCTACGAATGAAAGCAACCATCCCCATCAATACCATTGTATAATCTGCATGCAACAGTGTGAGTAATCCTCGAATAGTCAGGTGAACAGAACGATATGGCACGATCACGGCTCGACCTTAACCCGGATGAGGCAGAAGAGGAGATCAGGAGGGTTGCCTCTGCGCTCTGCAACAGAGGGACAAGAGCACGCCTCGCCCGCCTGATCACAACAGAGATCAAAAGCTACACCCCCCATGACCTGATGCAGATTGCAGCCGCCCTCAGACGCGAAATCGAGAGACTGCCACCCCTCTACCGGAAAGCATACCAGCAATCTGCCCAGGAACAGATATTCGGAACGCATCACCGGATTCTCCTGATGGAGCGTGAAGGGAGAATCGAAACGCTCCCCGGAGAGATCCCTGATCCCGCCCTCTTTACAACCTTCTGCCTGATGATGGAAGAAGCATGCCTCGCACCCGGACAATCCGGCGATGCCCATATGGCCCCGATGGGGAGGCTTCTCTACTACCTCCTCTCCTGCTTCCTCATCTTCATACTCTTCGAATCCGCTCACCCAATAGGCACCCCATTCCCCGGAGGGATGAAGGTGGAGCTGAAAGGGGGTGTCGTCTGCTGCCCGGTGAGGGAGAAGGAGGATGATGTACCGTATGCCCTCTGCCGGTTCTGCCCGGCACACCAATCATAAAGCCCGGCAGAGATCCTTCATACCGAGGAGGACAACAAGCTTCTCGCCTTCTATGGATTCTTCTGCGACGGCAAACGTAATCATCCCTGCATCAGCGAAGAGTTCCAGGACCTCGGGGATACCGGTGAGCGAAGATATCAGGAGGAGAATCTTCCCATTACTGGAGAGAAATGCAGGGGCTGCTGCCAGAAATCGGCGAATCGTCTCCCTGCCATCCTCTCCCCCGTCAAGTGCGTACTCGAGCCAGTCATCGATCCGCTCGTCCGGCGCTGTGGGCAGGTACGGGGGATTGAAGAGGATCAGGTCAAACGACCCGCGGATCCCTTCAAAGAGATTGCACCTGATCACCGGCACACCACGTCTATAGGCATATGAGGCGGCAAGGGGGTTGATATCGGTTGCAGCAACCGTTGCACCAAAATCCATGAGTGCGGCGGCGATCGCACCGCTCCCGGTTCCGATCTCAAGCACGCGGTCTGAGGGAGAGACGATCCTGAGGCTTGCGTTCAGAAGGAGAACCGTATCCTCGGCAGGGGAGTAGACCTGGGGAGGTATAATGGGCATTCGTACACCGGAATTATTCGTGGGAGAGTGCATTTGCAAGTTCTGTAAACTCTTCGAAGGTAAGATTTTCAGGTCTCTGGGAGAGGATCTCCTCATCAAGGGATGCTATGAGGGAGTCTATCTGTTCTCTTCCAAAAATACCGGCAGCACTTTTTAAACAATTCCTGATCTTCTTCCTCCTCTGGGAGAAGAGGACACGGACAAGATCGGCATACACCTTCCGATCGAGAATCCAAACAGGAGGAGCGGCGGGTGTGATCTTCACCACCATCGACCAGACCTCCGGGGGCGGGGAAAAGGCATCAGGCGGAAGTTCCAGAAGCGGCTTCACCTTCGCATAGGTTTGCACCATCACAGACAGCCGGCCTGTATCGGGATTCCCTGCCGGGGTCATCATCTTACGTGCAAACTCCCACTGGTACATCAGTATTGCCACCTCAAAACCAATCTCGAGCAGGCGGAAGGTGATCGGGGATGAAACGGAGTATGGAAGATTGGAGATCACAATATCAAAATCCGGCAGGGCACACCGGGTGGCATCGCCATGGATAAGGATCAGGTTTCCCCCTTCGATCTCATCTGAAAACCGGTTGGTAAGATGATCCACAAGCAATGGATCAATCTCTACTGCAATAACGGTTGCACCCCTTTCGAGGAGTGCCTGTGTGAGCACCCCCTTTCCAGGGCCAATCTCAAGGACACGCTTTCCTGTTATGGGAACAGCATCTGCGATCCGCTGAATGGCTGTTCTATCGGTCAGAAAATGCTGATCGTGCCGTGCCCTCATCGTGATGTGAAGAGATGGTATTTAATATCCTGATCCATCAGCTCTTCCAGGATCCGATCGACGATCATCCGCTCTGGATGTGGAAGCGCCTTTATACGGGTCCGAATATCCTCAAAGCTGTTAAACGGCTTTCTGTGCCGGGCCTCAAGGACCTCGGTGAGGATCTTCTTCCCAACACCCGGAAGAAGATGGAGCATATGCAGTTTCAGGCTGATCGGAACGGACTTATTAAAAAATTCAACAAAACGTTCCTCGTTCTGGTTGACGATCTGCTCGATTGCATAAGGCAGTTCCAGCCTGGCAGTCGCGGTGAGTTCACTGTATTTCAGCCTCCGTTTCACACGCTCAACCTTTGGCCGTTCGCCATCTCCAATATACAGCAATTCATGCATCTGGATATCAGAGATTTTAGGAATGATCTCAAGCAGTTTGAACTGATCAATGCCGATTGCCTGAACAATAGGTTCGCGTTTGATGATAGGACGGGGATCATCTGCATACCCGTGCTGAAGTACATCAATCGCTAGCGCTTGACTCTCTTTCTTCTCCGCTCTCATGCTCATATCACCTATAATTGAGCTGAAACAAGATCGAGGATCGCATCCAGCTCTTCCGGAGTCAGGGTGAACCGCTCTTTTGCATAGATAGCGCGAAGTTCATCCCGATTCCGTGGCATCAGGTTTACGATCCGATATGCGATCTCCGGCTTCATCTTCTCAAGACCGAGCAGCGCATCAAGAAGTGATCTTGAAGCATCAGGAGAGAGCTTTGAGAGGTGGTTGACATGTTCAATGCTCTTCCTCAGCTCGTAAGACAGCTCCTTCCCGGACTCAAGCCGTGCAGCCTCAATCCTGAGGAGATCCTCCCGGATCTCCGGAAGGGTGACCCTTTCTTCGCTAATAAATGCCTTTACTTTCATGCCAATCACCAGATATGCTCTATTTAATATTTCTGTGCTTTTAGATGTTGTGGTTTAGCGATGACAACCTTCACCGCGTTCCCATCAGGGACCTCAAGGACCCAGGCACGTCCCCGTGACCCGATGACCGTTGCTGTTTTTCCATGGAATCTCCGGTGGGGCATTCCTTTCTGGATGCTCGGCTCCACAACAATGTGTACCTTCTGCCCAATGTCGAAGTCCTGAATAACCGAGGTGACCGGTGGGAGACCACGTGCTCTGAGTGCTTTCTTAAACTTATATCGAGTCTTTTTCCGTGGACCGTTATGTAGTGCCATGATTACTCCTCTCCATGCTCCGGCATACCCTCCACTGATATGACATCAAGTGTCATGACCCGTGCAGGGTTGCCGAGGATCTCTGAGAAACTGGGTGTTGTTCTCCCATTATCCCCTGATATGAGTTCTTTTATGTAGAGTCCTGCCTCTCCGACCACCTGGATCAGATACCGGCCATCCTCAACTCCAAGACACCCGATATCGATGACCGTACGTTTCCGGATAAGATCTGCTCTCCGATGGGACACACGCTGCGGGGTGCGTTGATGAATCACCTCCCCATTCAGGCCTTCCAGAGCTTTTTCGACCAGATCACGGGACGTATGTCCCTCAATATCGACCAGAATCCTGTATGTTTTATGAGCCTTGTGCGATTTAAGGGTTTCCACCTCCCTCCTGTTGCTCCAGCGGGAAAGAGCAACCTCAACCCTGCCAGCAGCTGAACTATTGATGGCAGATTCGAGTGCAGGGAGATCGACCTGCCGCTTCCGGGGAGCGATCACCTCCATGATGAAGGGGCGGCCGGTACCGATCATGAGGGCATCGATATCCTCGCGCCCTGCACCATGGAGGATCATGCCTTCGGCATTAAAGAGGTCGCGGGCTGGCCTTCCGATAAGCTCCTCCACTGAATCAGGATACTGTTTTCCTGTCCCGCCACAGGCATCGCAGCCGGCACCATGGCATGCGCGGCAGTCCCAGTGTGTCTGGGGGATGCCCCGTTCAAGCTTTTTATATCTCCCATAGAAGAAGACCGGCGCAATCTGCACCTCGACTGCTTCTTCAGCTATATTTAGGATCACCGTCACTTCAGGGTTCTTCGGATCCCCGCGCTTATTGGTGATATTTCCGACCGCCTTGCCAACCTCCCTGTTCATCTCGGACTTTAAGGGTTCGGGATCAGTGAGAGAGAAGTCGCTCCAGAGCATCTCCTCAGACTCCGCCATCATCGGGGGGACGCGGGTTCCGATCACAAATGTTTCATGGTCGATATCCGCTATGGCATCAGCGACACGGCAGGCCCAGAGATCGATCTCCCTGAAGAGATCAGAACAGACAAAGCAGGTTCCCTCTTCATAGGGAGCAAAACGGAGGTTTGCATCCAGTGCATGGGCAACCCGGAGTGCATGACCCCGCTCTTCATTCGAGAGACCAAATGAGCGCTTGGCAAAGAGCCTTCCAAGACAGTGATCACAGATCGGCCCATATTCAAGGATAGAGCCGACAAGTGAGAATAATTCGCTCATGCGGACCTCCGGTCAGCTTCATTCTGGTAAATCGTGATGGTATGATCGGCATGGAGCACCTGCGGACCGACCGAGAGTCGCGGGAGATCGGCTGTCATTGCTTCTTCCTCTTCAGTGAAGTTCTGATGATCAGATAACAGAAGGTTCTCAGGCAGGGATTTGACAATTCGAATATCATCGCCCGATTCATCAAGAACCGCGAAGGGATACTCGGACAAGAGCCTCGCAAGCCCCCCGCGCCGTATAAACACACCGGGAGACGATTCAATAAACTCAGATCCACAGGTCTTTCCAAGAGCTTTTTTTATCAGGGCCCCGGCGCTCCGTTCATCAGGATTTAAGGATCGGACACTATCTCCTTTGAAGAGGATCGTCGTTTCGGGACCGCCCTTTAAGATAAGGTAACACTCCACATTCCGTCTCAGGTCATGGGAGAGGAAGAAACCTGCATTCACACAACGGCAGAGTACATCCATTCTTCCGGCACTCCCGGGCATATCATTTAAGGAAAAACCGGGATCGGTCGTGGCACGATGGCCGACAATTGCAAATCGTCTCATAACAGGCTCCATATGGCTTCCCGGAGGAGTCTCATCTCGTATACCGGGAATTCGTACATAACATATATGACAGTACATCAGCTTAATATATACGGGAAAAGCAGAATTGCCTTCATCCAGGACGAAGAGGAGAATATACAATGAGTTCCTACAGGCAGCGCGATGTTGTACTGGCACCCTTTTCCTTTCACAAGAGAGATAGTATAAAAGTCCGGCCTGCCATTGTCCTTGGAGAGGAGAGCGGAGACCTCCTCCTCGCCCCCTGTTCACGAAGGAAGGCAGATTCGCTTCCTTCCATCACTATCAGTCTTGACGATTTTGAAGAAGGAGGACTGGAGCTCTTTGAAGATAGCGTCGTTTTGGTGGCGCACCAGGCACACGTTCCGAAGAGAAAGATCATTTCAAAAAAAGGAAGGCTCACCATGGAAGCCTTTGAGAGAATTACCCGGTGAAAATGCGGATCTCAAGCAGGATTATACCAGCTTATCCCCGCCGCCAAACTGTTTCATCATCCGGTTCATCGAGAAACGGCCTCCACCCTTGAAACCTTTGAGGGCACGCTGCATCATCTTATAATATTTGATCAGTTCACGGACATCATCGACTGAAGAGCCCGAACCCATGGCAATCCGATGAATCCGCGATGTACCAAGGAGCGATGGATCATCCATCTCGTCATCGGTCATCGAATCCATCATGATACGGTAGCGTTCCATCTTGACAGAGGTGACATCATAGACCTCGTTTGGAACGTTCATACCGCCAAGCGGGAGCATGGAGAGGACCTGTTTTAAGGGACCCATCTTGTTTAGGGCCTCCAGTTGTTTGTACATGTCCTTTAAGGTGAACTTACCCTTCAGCATCGCGTTGACATCGAGATCGCCCCCCTCCATCACATCTTCGGCACGCTCGACAAGGGCTTTTAAATCCCCCATTCCGAGCATCCGGGAGATGAAGCCATTCGGCTCGAACCGCTCGAGATCGTCGATCGTCTCGCCGGACCCGATAAAGACGATACTCGAGTTCGTCTCGGCAACCGCAGAGAGGGCCCCTCCACCTTTGGCTGTGCCATCCATCTTCGTGATGACAACACCATCGATCCCGATCGCCTCATGGAAGCGCCGGGCCTGATCCCGGGCGGCCTGGCCGAGCGCAGCATCGATTACAAGCCAGCGGTGGCTTGGCTTGACGATAGCGTTAATCTGCATGATCTCTTCGATAAGATCATCTTCAAGGGCGTGCCTTCCGGCAGTATCAACGATGATCACCTCAACATCACGGAGAGCGGTAAGACCATTTTTTACGATCCTGAGAGCATCTTTTTCTTTCGGATCGCCATAGATCGGGACATTGATCCTCTGGCAAAGGGTCTGGAGCTGGGTGAAAGCGCCGGGCCGGAAGTTATCACAGCAGATAGCACCCACCTTCAGCCCCTTCCGCTGGAAGTACCTGCAGAGTTTCGCGGTCGTCGTTGTCTTACCTGATCCCTGGAGACCGGCCATCAGAATCGTCTGGGGCTTCAGGGAGACCTCAGCCTCCGGACCCATCAACGAGACGAGCTCCTGATAGACGATCCTGAGGACGTGATCCCTGACACCCATCCCTTTTGGGAGCTCCTCTTCGAGTGCACGCTTCTTAATGGACTGGGAGAGCCCCATCACCAGTTTTACATTCACATCGGCCTGGATAAGGGCACGCTGAAGATCGCGGACCAGCTCATCAACTGCGGCCCTGTCAACGACAGCTTTTCCCGCAAGCTTCTTTACTGCATCCTTGAGGGAATTGGAGAGTGAGTCGAGCATCAGGCATCTTCCCCTAAAATCTCGTTTATGATCAGATCGGGTGTAAAGAGGACGATATCCTCGTATTCCTGGCCGACACCAAGGAATACAAGCGGCTTTCCGATAGTATATGCAATAGATATTGCAGATCCGCCCTTCTTATCCATATCAACTTTCGTCAGCATGACGCCATCAGCACCGATCGTCTTCTCAAACTCAGCGGCCCTGACAACCGCATCGTTACCGGCGGTTGCCTCATCCACATAGAAGATCAGATCCGGCTTGAATATACGCCTGATCTTCTCAAGCTGACTCATCAGGTTCGCACGGTTATGGAACCTTCCAGCGGTATCAGCGAGGACAACATCCACTTTATGGGCACGGGCATATTCAACGGCATCAAAGAGGACAGCAGATGGATCTGCCCCCTCCTGGTGATGGATCAGCCGGATGCCAAGACGGTCAGCATGCACGCGGATCTGCTCGATCGCACCGGCACGATAGGTATCGCCTGCGCCGATAACAATCGAAAAACCCTTTTTCTTTAGAAAATCTGAAACTTTGGCGATCGAGGTCGTTTTGCCGGTGCCATTGACACCGGTAAAGAGGATCTTCACGGGCTTTTCATGAGAGCGGATGAATCCAGGAAGATCAAGCCCCTCGCCAAGTACCTCACGGAGCGCATTTTTCAGGGCAAGAGTTACGATCTCATCAGGGCTCTCGCGGATCTTCCTGTGATTCCCGACAAGAGAGGTTCGCATATGTGCAATGATCGCATCGGTTACCGGAAGTGCAACATCGGATTCCAGGAGGATCATTTCCAGTTCAAAGAGCGGATCTTCAAGATCCTTCTCTGTCAGGATGAACTCGCGCTCTATGACGAGAGTCTTTACCTTTGTGAAAAAGCCGCTTTTTGGCTTCTTCTCAGAAGCAGCTTCCAAAACCCCTTCATGAGGATGGATCTCATCCTTTGTAGATTCCGGTGCAGGCTCCTGTGCAGTAAGATCAGCAACAGGGGTTGCAGGAGAGGGGGAGACCGGAGACTCTTCGAGTGTCTCCTCGATAGAAGCACCAAATCGTGACCGGACATCCCGTAATTTATTTTTCAGGCCTTCAAACATGCTCCAGGATCAGCTCCGGCCAGTGGGTTGTCCCTGACCAGCCCTATACAGCTGTTCAAGGCGTCCGCTCACCTCTGCCGCCTGAGCCTGGAGTTTCTGAACCGTCTCTGCAAGACGTTTCCCCTGGGCTTCCATCTCGGTGATCCGCTCTCCCATAAAAGATACGGCTTCATCATTCGTCTTTTTCACCGAGACATCAGCTCCGATTGAGACAATGACCGAATCGGCATCGATCACCTTTGCGAGGATAGCCGCACCCCCACCCACCGGGAGGAGTGAGACAGCATCGGTTGTGCCTTTCAACCCTTTAAGGGTCTCAACGGAGGTAATCATCTCCATCCGTGCCTGCTCAATCATCTGGAACTGCCGGGAGAAGAGTTCAATCTGCTGATTAAACTCGTTCAGGTACATCTGGAGTGCCTGAAACTCCTCTTCAGGTGTCGGAGTATTCTCATTACTCGCCATTGACACTCTTTATGCTCTCAATTTTGATTAATCTTCGCTCGATGCGATGTTTGCTTCCCATCAGGGTATAGATCCGCTCTCTCGCCTGTGCTTCGTTTGGTGCAGAAATCACCTTGGTGTATGGTTTCCATTCATCACCAATCTTCATTGCACCACGTATCTCAAATTCTGGTAACTCCATTCAGCTCACCGTAGTAATCCAAAAACATCTTCCATCCTTCCAATTTCAAAACCGGTCGTCTCGCTGCCTGCAATAAATCCTTTCGAGTTTGCAAGAACACCAGTTCCAACCAGTATTGAACCCATATTAACTGAGCCGCACCCTACCGGTAGAGAAACAAGGGACTCAATCCGTTCAATCTCCTGCGGGGTAGCCCTTGGAGAGAGGAGAACGCCCTTATTCGTTGCAACCGCAGCCATACCAATGGTTGGTATCCCTGCAATCTGCATCCGCTCAACCGGCACCTTGAGGAACTCGCCGATCCGGTCGATAAGTCTGGCAGGCATCTCCGGGTGAACAAGCGCGAATGAATCGTTTGCCAGGATACAATTGCCTGCAGCATTCATCGTCTCGTTCAGGAGCAGCACTTCCCCGTACTCCTCGAGCTTACTCTGCTCCTCACTCCCGATCAACCCTGAAACCACCATACCCCGGCTGTTGCCGGTGATGAGCGATCCGATGATGGATGAACCCTGTATGAACATCCGGACGATCTCAACATCCAGAAGTTCTGCTACGCTATCGGCAAATGAATCTGGAGCCGTTTCTGGAACGATCGCAATCTCCTCAAATGCCCGTGCAAAGACCCCTATATTCGGATCGCCATTAAGTGACAGGGTATATTTCATCTCACTCCCCGGCTAGTTCTGCCTGAACCTGGCCATCTGAGAATCGTATGGCCCGGACGCGGATCTTAGCCGGAGGCTTCTGGCTTCCACATTCCCAGACCTTCTCATTGATGCTCCGGTCAAGCTTGACATCGTCGCTCTTCATATGCTTCTGCAGGTATACGCGGATATCCTTCACTGCAACCTTCGCACGCTTCCACTTTGGGGCGCGTTTTGTATCCCGAAGCGGGATGATGTAGATCTGTTCCTTCTCTGCCTCTACCATTGCTCACACCTTCAGGGAACTACGTCTCCAGCTGCGCCGCTTTGGATGCGATACAACTGCACGCTTCGTCTTGATCATGACCCATTGCGGAACCCTCCGGTTCTGCTGGGTGGCTTTCGCCATTCGTATCTTTCGACCTTTTGTCAGTTTGCTCATTGGTATTCACCAACCTGATCCTGTATTCGTCTCCCGGTTACGAGAGACTGCTGATGATTCTCAGGAAAGATTCCGCTCCAGTCGATGCCACGAAAGGTCATCTCCTCACGGATCTCACGTTCATAATCACCATTTTCTATCATCGAAGTCTCACCATACACAACGGTGAGCATCCGATCCACAAGGCGTGCAATCTCACGCCTTCCAAATCCAAGAAGGGGGCGTATATATGATACTCCCATCCTGTCTTCATAGCTCTGCACCTCAGACGGGTTCAGCATAGGCACCCGGTCAAGAAACCGGGTACCATCGGCGACCACCTCATATTCCTGTGCAAGTGCACAGAGGGACCGTCGGTGAATCTCATTGATTGCCTCATTTGGATACCCGCACCGAACGAGCATTCCAATGGCCTCATCAATGAAACCTGACGCAAAGACCTGCTTCTTCCAGGGCATGCCCAGGGCCTCTGCCGCCGCCGCGACTTTCGGAACCTCCCGATCAGGGTTAAAGACAAACGTGTTCAGCTCGACAGAATAATCCCGCGAGAGCAGGATGGCGGCAAGAGAACTATCTTTACCACCACTGTAGAGCATACCAACCTTCATCATACCCTTCGGATATTAAAGTCCTTTTTTTGCGGAACCAGCTGTTTGAGGAGCTGTTTGAGCTGTGCATCGGTGATCTTGGTAGTACTTGAGAGTCGACCCTGCTGGGCGAGCATCACAAGCTGCTGCTCAACGGCTCGTGCAAAGTCAGGTTTCGTGAGTTTGATCGTGTTTAAACGCTCACGCGCTTCCGGCTCCAGAACCTGCATCAGCACCATCTGAATCTGCTGATCGATCTGCTGCTGGCGCTGGGCCTCCTGCTGTTCTGCCTGCTGCTGTTGCTGCATCTGGGCAAGACGGCGCTGACGGAGTTCTGATAACTCATCGTCTCCCATGTACTCATCACCTCAGTACTTCTCAATTCCCGGAGCTGCTTCAGCAACCTCTGGTTTGAGGCCGTGTGCAACATTATCCAGGAATGAACGTCCGGCTGGCGAGACCTGCCTGCCACCGGCTGCCTTCTCCAGGAAGCCTGCTGCTTCGAGCTGCTGGAAGATTTTCCGGGCAATCGAGCCGCTCCCCTTCCTGAAACGGGACGGGCGTGATCCCCTGTTCTGGGCTCCGCCATATACTGATCTCATTCTTTCAACTCCGAGAGGGCCGTCAACATAGACACGGCGCAGCACTGCTGCTGCCCGGATATGCCACCAGTCGGTGTTCTCAGGTGGCATCTGCTTATGGACTCCCGTCTTGACAAACTCTGCCCATGATGGCGCCTGGATCTCTGGTTTACCCTTGAGCTCCTCTGCAACCTTCCTGATCAGTAGTTCGGCCGGGATATCATATACTGTAGTCATTTACTATTCCTCACTGCTGTGGTTCACTAACAGTCTTTACGTATAGGGCGGTTCAGGTGATATAAATTTCTGGATGACCGGGCCACGGGTATAAGGGGCTACCCGCGTTTTCTGGCAATTACCATGGTCCGGCCACGGGTTGCTATCACCACGCCACCAGTACCATTCACAACAGCCTCGGCATCCATCGGGGCATTCTTCAGCCATTTGATCTTAATAACACCTTTCACCTCGAGCTGTGAACGGATTTCACCTGCAACTTCGGGTGTCACACCAAGTTTTCCCACCCAGATTGTCGGTTTTAATATCTGAATAGCTGATCTGTCGTACTTATCGGGCATGTTGTTTCACCACCGGGTAACGCATTGTATGGCCGCAATCAAGGCAGGTGACGATCACCTTTCCATGCTGTATCCGTACACGGGAGTTTGATCCAGGTACAAGGAAGATAGTACAATTGGAACAGAACTGGCGCCGGTATCTCTTTGGTATGCGTATCCTCTGTTTCATTGCGATCCTCCTGGCAAGGAGGATACAGCTCCGTGACCGTTTGCGATCCTCACCTGCCCAGAGGCGGGCGTAATGGAAGAGAATATCGATCCGCTCACGGGCGATCTTCTTTCCATTTCCAGAGCGGAATTTTTCTCCCATCTCAGAGGCTCCCTGGCACCTGCTCCCCGGAATCATCAGGAAGCCTGATCACGGTTCGCCCGAGGATCCTGAGGCGATCCGAGCAGAAAAGGGCAACTGCTTCGGGAAGGGCGATATGCTCCTCGGCAAGGATCCGTTCTGCGAGGATCCCGGGATCATCATCTTCAAGAACCGGAACACACCTCTGGAGGATCACCGGGCCGCTATCTGTCCCTTCATCAACGAAATGAACAGTGCATCCGGAGACCTTAACCCCGTATGCAAGTGCCTGGCCCTGCGCATCAAGACCCGGAAAAGACGGAAGAAGCGAGGGATGGATATTGATAATCCTTCCCACATATTCCCTGATAATCCCGGATCCCAGGATCTTCATGTACCCGGCGAGGACGACCAGATCCGGAGCAAGCGACCTGAGAGTGCCGATCAGTTCCTCTTCATATGCGCTTTTTGTTGAGAAGACGGAGTAATCTATGGTGAAGACCGGGATCCCATGCTCCCCGGCACGGACAGCGGCGAGCGTTCCCGGCCGATCGACGATCAGCCCTACACACCGCCCATTGATCATACCCCGCGATACTGCGGAGGCGACAGCCAGGAAGTTGGAGCCACGTCCTGATGCAAGCACGACGATGCGTTTCATGGGAATATATGGGAAGGCTCTACCGATAATACTGATCAGTTCTCCGGAACCGGTTCGAGTGTGAGTTTGATCTTCAGGATCTGCCTTCCCCTCATCTGGGTAACGGTCAGCCGCCCGTTGATCTCCGGCAGGGTGATCGATTCGCCGATGTGGGGGATGCGGCCAAGATGGGTGAAGACAAGGCCGCCGACCGTCTCATAATTATCAGGCTGCAAGGGGAGAGGGACGGGAAGGGTGTTGTTGATATCCTCAACCCATGCCTGCGCATCAATGATATAGACACCGTTGCCCATATCCTGGATTTCATCCTCTTCGATATCAAACTCATCCAGGATGTCGCCCACAAGCTCTTCGAGGATATCCTCAATTGACACCACCCCTGAAAAAACCCCATATTCATCGAGGATGATCGCAAGATGCGACTGCTTAAACTGGAGCTCTTTTAAGAGATCATCGATCTTCTTGGATTCAGGTACAAAGTAGACATCATGAATCATATCTGGGATCAGAACATCGGGAACACCGCTGTGGATTGCCCGGAAGACATCCTTTACGTTCAGGATGCCGATGATATTTTCCACATCCCTGTGATAGACCGGTAGCCGGGAGAAGCCGGTCTCGTGAAAGATATCCAGCGCCTCGTCCAGGCTTGTCGAGTCCTCGATCATCACAACATCCGGTCGCGGGGTCATCACCTCGCGTGCAATCGTATCACCGAAACGGAAGACTGAATGGAGCATTACACGTTCATTCTCCTCGATTACACCGCTCTCCTCCCCGACATCGATCCATTCCTTGATCTCCTCCTCAGTGACGCCGTGCTGGAGTAAAAGATCCTCATCTGTCATGCTTACCCGCCTGATCCGGTCATAGATCCAGAGAATCGGGAAGAGGATCTGCTCAAGAAACAGGATCGGGCGGGCGACAAAAAGGGCAAATGTATCGACGCGCTTTGAGGCATACGTCTTAGGTCCGATCTCACCGATGACGAGCATCAGGATCACAACAATTCCGGTTGCTATCCCGACACCCGCATCCCCAAAGTAGTCGATTGCAATTGCAGTTGCAATCGCCGCTGCCGAGACATTCACCACATTGTTTCCGATTAAAATCGTAATCAGGAGGTGATCGGTATTCTCTTTGAGCTGTGCCAGAGCCATGGCACTCTTTGTACCTTCAGCAAAAAGTGTTCTTACTTTCGCCCGCGTGATTGCTATCAGAGCCACTTCTGAACCCGAGAAAAATCCAGAGAGAAAGAGGCAGATAAAAAAGAGGGCGAAGTTGAGTGCATCAGCCGCCATTTTGCACTCACTCCATTCCGATGCTTCGAGATGAATTATCGTTCATAGGCGCTTCGTATCTATCAATCAATTGAAGTCTGTAATGATAAATGTACTCCTTTGTGCCATGCTTTCTGGAATTGTTCCACCTCCCCGGCGAGGAGCGAACACTTCTCCTGGTAGCCGTGCCTCTCCGGAAGAGCCAGATCCTCAATCTCAAAGATGACCGGACCATCATACTCAATAGATGCAAGAATCCTGATTAATCCATCCAGTTGTTCGGTCCCGGCAAGGGGTGCATGCATACGTGAAGGCGAGCCATAACTTGCGTGGATATTTTTTATCCTATCGCAATTCAGCCTGACAAACTCTTCAGCCATCTCTCCCCCCCCGATGCAGGCATGCGCATAATCGAAGGTAAAGGAGAGATGCGGATACTCATCAAGCGTATCTCTCACCGCTTCCGGTGTTGAAAGGAGGCTGTTTACACGGGGCTCCATGTTTTCAATTGCAACAGCAACCGAGAGACCACGGGATGCTGCCTCAACGGCTTCCATATAGATCCAAAATCTGTGCATATCTGCCCTGCTCGGAGGGCGTTTTGCGGTTCTTCTGCCGGGATGGATGGTGATCACTTCTGCTTTGATCTCATCTGCCGTCAGCATGGCAGAACAGACTGCGTCAACAGATACCGCCGCCACTTCAGGGTTGATCGATACCGGGTTGAGATCGAGTGTCGGGGCATGGACTGTGACTGGAGAGAGGGAGGGATATGCATGAAGTATCTGCCCAAGTTCCTCGACATTCCTCCCGGTTGTCCAGAAAGAAGGTGTTTCAAGCCAGAATTCAACCGTATCAGCACCTGCCGACACTATGCCTGAAAAGATCGAATCCAGACTATATTCATGAAAGAACATGCTTGATACACCGGTGCGAAGCATACGCAGATTCTTCTCATCCTGCCACAAATAGATTGCTATGCCTGGTGGAGAACAGGTCACCCTGATTTCAGAAGAGCCGGAGATCCTCTCTGTTGCCAGCCTCTCTGAAATCATCAGGGAGAGGTTTGATACCCCCACGCTTCACGGGATTTCTGTCAGGGGAGAGGTGACAAATTACCGGCTGCATTCATCCGGCCATATGTACTTCTCACTCTCCGGAAAGAGCGGCGATGGGGGTGTTGCAATCGACTGCGTTATCTGGAGGCGATCAGCACTCCGGATCTCGCCACCACCTGAGAACGGGATGGATGTGATTGTACATGGGTATGTCGACTTTTATCCCCCCTATGGCAAAACGCAATTTATTGCAGACAGCCTTATATATGCCGGGGCAGGAGGAAAGTACCTTCTGCTTGAGCAATGGAAACGCGAGCTTTCAGCAGAAGGTTGTTTTGAAGCTAAAAACAAGAAGCCGATCCCCACATTCCCCCTGCGTATCGGTGTCGTTACGTCCCCTACCGGGGCAGTGCTTCAGGATATCAGGAATGTCCTCTCACGCAGATTCCCCCTCGATCTGATCCTATCGCCGACCCAGGTGCAGGGCGGGAATGCACACCATGATATAGCGTGCGCCATCCGGCGGATTGACGGGCATGTGGATGTGATCATCGTTGCCCGTGGCGGAGGGAGTTTTGAAGATCTCTTTGCATTCAACCATCCCGATGTGATCCGTGCGATCGCATCATGCAGGACACCAGTCGTATCTGCAATCGGCCATGAAGTCGATGTTACGCTCGCCGATCTCGCAAGCGACATCCGGGCGCCGACACCATCTGCTGCCGCAGAACTTGTAGTCTGTGATCGTGTCACACTCCTGAGGGAGCATGCAGATCAGAAGGCAGCCATGCAGAACCTTCTTCTTGACCGGCTGGAACGGCTCTCGACGGAACTTGAAGAGATCCGGCTCAGAATACTGAGCAGAAGGATTGAACGGCGCGTCAGCGATATGAAACAGGCATCCGCCGAACTGCATGAACGGCTCCAGAGGGCAATAGCCGGAAGGCTCACAACCGAGAGGAGCAAACTTGCCCGGTATGCAGCAGAGATCCGATCAGCAGATCTCAGGGCACCGCTTCGGAAGGGGTATGCCCTCCTCTTTGCAGACGGAGAGATGATCAGATCGGTTGATGCGCTTCTGAAGGATGATTCAGTCACAATCTATCTCCAGGATGGCGAGATGGATGCAACAATTACAGAGGTACGCTATGACAGAGACATATGAAGAGATGGTTACCCGGCTCCGTGAGATTGCACGGAAACTGGAGGATCCAGACACCCCGCTTGAGGAGAGTGTCAGGCTCTATAAGGATGGAATCGAACTGATTAAAACGTGCGAAGAGTTCCTCACAAAAGCAGAACTCCGCATCCTTGAGATCACTGAGGAGTGACCCCGCTAATCCGGCCGGCTCGCAATTAACAGGACTCTCAATTCAGCCCCCTCTGAGAGCACCCGTATTAGATCCCGCGGCAATGTCCGGGCAACATAATCTGAACCGATCCCGATTGTTCGTCCGCAGACAAAATCAGATCTACGCCAGACGAGATCAGTCGGGTGATCCAGCGTCATCCCTGATGAGCCGTGGGAGAGGATCTCGCATATGATCCCTTCTGCCTCAAGCCGGGTGATCAGGGTTGCCGAATCATCTGCGAGTAGGCTTCGAAAATCATCTCCCAGATCAGCTGCTCCTTTGTCTGCCGAAACACCGATAATACAATCCCCCTGCAGGGAGAGGTCATCCTCGCAGGTGACCTCGAACGTGGTTCTGTGCAACCCCCTGATGTTTGGATGCCCACAGCAGATGATCTCTTCTTCGATCTCCATTGTTTATGATGTCAGCACACATTCTAATAGAGTATGTCTATTTCAGTCAAATGTCCGGTCTGCGGGGAAGAGACCGATCACGAGATTCTTCGTGACAGTGAGCCGGCAACGGTGCAATGCTCCGAATGCAGCCATATTCATCGTTCAATAATAAAATTTCCAAAGGTTCTTGCGATACGGGCAGTCGTCAGCAATGAGGGAGAATCATCACAGGGAACAATAGAACTTACCGATGACGAAGTTGTGGAGATCGGGAACACCTTTGTCGCAGATGTAGGTGACGACATCTTCGGCGTCGAGGTCACCGGGATTGAGGTTGGACCCGCGCGCAGGAGAAGAGCCGATACACGTGAAATCACCTGCCTCTGGACCAGGGTAATAGATTCTGTGATCGTCCGTGCATCGCTGCATAAAGGAGCGGTCACCTACCCCCTTTACGAACAGGTCGATGGAGAGACCGTCTACACGATAGGCGAGATTACATCTGTCGGAGGACGCCAGTTCCGGGTGACCCGGATAAAACTCAGGGACGGTGCTCTTGTCAGAAAACCCGGTTCCTACGCCGAGGCGCGGTTTATCAAGCGGATCTACGGGGAGCGATCATAGGTACTTCTTCAGGAGATCGCAGAACTCCTCCTGGTGAAGCACACCCTCCACCTTCTCCACCATCGAACCATCGACAAGGATAACAGTCGTCGGCGTGACTTTCAGTCCATACGTTTTGATATATTCCGGGTGCTCTTTTGCATCAATCGATTCGATAGATACCGACATGTTTGCACTCACTTCGGCATTGATCGGCTCCTGCTCAAGACAACCCATGCACCCTTCCTGATAAAACGAGAGAATACTCACTGCCATGATGGAGCATCTAGGGATTTGAGATAAAAAAGGTATTGGATCTAAGAGACTGCTGTGACTGAGTTGATCGTAACAACAGCATAGGAATAGCCATACCTGACGATCACAGAGTCTTCAGTCTTCTCTTTAATGAATGCAAAACGGATCCTGATATCAGGCTCAACATCGTCCAGAGTGATCTGTGGATTATCAGCAAACCCAAGAGCAATCATCTCTCCAACGGTGAGATTGTCAAATTCATATCCCATCTCACCAATCTGTTCAGCAGTCAGATTCCGTTCAAGTGGTGCATCTGCACTTTCAAACGTAAAGGGGACGGTGATTCTATCCCGCTCCCGATATCCGATCGGAGCGGCGGTGATCTCCTGAAATTCTGTTCTGAAAAGAGCATATGGAGCAATGCTGTTATAGCGATCAGGAATTGCTATTACATCTTCATTTGGACTGTATCCTGCCGAGACCTCAATCGGGCCAGACAGGTAGACGAATTGATCTGCCTGTGATGCCACGATCTCCTGTGTAGTCAGGATAGGAATATCCATTTCATTGTATACAGTATAGTCAATAACAACCAGATCTCCGGGCTGGATAGCTCTCATCCCGCCAATCCATGCGGTTCCAAGGAGTGATGCTGCCATCATGACAGCAAAGAGGACAGCAATTGCGATTGCCCCTACTTTTGTCCAGTTGATGGGATCAGCCTGTTTCTTCTCCCGTGATGTCTTTCTCTGCGGTGCCATTATGGATTACATATTATTATCAGGAGGGTAAAGCGTTTGTCGATCACTCTTCGTCACAGAGGACGGAATGCACGCTCATCAGACCATCAGTTTTGATTCAAATAATTATTGACGTAAAAATTTTATACCACACAATTCCCCCATACTATTAATAGGGCTTTTAGCAAGTATACTACAGCAGGAGGGGGTTCCCTTCTACCAAACAGGTAATGGTGTCACCATACAGCAGGTGTAATCTGCTCAGAAACAGATGCCATCAACTAAGAATATCCAGCCATTGGAGGTGTTTGATGGAGAATGAGTATGAGCCAGAGGTTCAGATAGACGTAAACAAACTCTCAAAAATATTCGGAAGCAGGCCGGAGAAAGCACTCCAGATGCTCAGGGACGGACAATCAAAGAATGAAATTCTCGAGAAAACAGGTCAGACTGTTGGGCTGAATGATATCTCTTTCCAGGTATTCAAAGGAGAGATATTTGTCCTGATGGGGCTCTCGGGATGTGGAAAATCAACACTTCTCCGGTGTTTAAACCGGCTAATCGACCCGACAGCGGGGAGTATCGTCATCAATGGGAATGACATTGTGACGATGAATGATGATGAGATAAGGGAATTCCGGAGAAAACAGGCAGGAATGATCTTCCAGAACTTCGCACTCCTCCCGCACAGAACTGTCCTCGATAATGTAGCATTCGGTCTTGAGATTCAGGGGATCGAACTCGAAGAACGGCATAGAAAAGCAGCAGAGGCGCTGAACCTGGTCGGGCTTGCAGGATATGAGCAGAGCATGCCGGATCAGCTCTCAGGCGGGATGAAACAGCGGGTAGGGCTTGCTCGCGCACTCGCAAGTGATGCTGAGATCCTGCTGATGGACGAAGCATTCAGTGCACTCGATCCATTGATTCGGCGTGACATGCAGGATGAACTGATCGATCTTCAGGAGAGGCTGAATAAGACGATCATCTTCGTCACCCATGATCTCGACGAAGCGCTGAAGCTCGGAACCAGGATCGCGCTGATGAAAGATGGGAAGATCATCCAGATCGGAACATCTGAAGAGATCCTGATGAACCCAAGCAACGACTATGTCGAGCGGTTCGTTGCCGATGTCGATATGACCAGGGTGCTGACCGCACAGGACGTGATGAAAAAGGCCGATCCGGTCATCTCATGTAAAAGCGGGCCGCGTCTTGCTGCACGCCTGATGAAGGAATATGGTATCTCAAGCCTCTTTGTGGTGACACAGCACCGCCTGCTGAAGGGTATCGTCCAGATCGATGATGTGGTGGAGGCGGTAAAAAACGATCACAAGACCCTTGAAAATATCGTCATCAATGATCTCCCGCAGATCCACCTGAATACCCCGCTTGGAGAGATCATCCCGATCATTGCTGATAGTAAGTTTCCTCTTCCGGTTGTCGATGAAGATACCAGGCTGAAAGGAATTATTGTGAGGGGATCGGTTCTTTCAGCACTCGCACGGAAGGAGAGTGAGCCAATTGTCGCTTGATTATCCTATTGATCTCCCAAAAATCCCTATCGGCCAGTTAGTATCCGATATCGTTGACTGGATCGAGGCAAACCTCGGCTGGTTGCTCGATGGGATCACAGAAGTGCTTCGGTTCCTTCTCAATGGTTTTCAGGATATCCTGACACTCCTCCCGCCACTGGCAATGATCCCGATTTTGGGCATTATCATCTATCTGATTACACGGAAAGATCTTCGCCTGGCTCTCCTGAGCATTGCCGGACTGCTCCTGATCTGGAACCTCCAGCTCTGGAGCCATGCGATGATGACGCTTGCCCTCGTCATATCCTCAACGATCATTGCTCTTTTGATCGGAATACCGCTTGGCATCCTGGCAGCCAATAACGATACCATTAACGCAGGAATTAGGGTTCTCCTTGACTTCATGCAGACAATGCCATCATTTGTATACCTGATCCCGGCGGTCATATTCTTCAGCCTTGGAAATGTGCCCGGCATGATTGCAACGGTTGTCTTTGCAATGCCGCCTGCAATCCGGCTGACGAACCTTGGCATCAGGCAGATCCCAGTTGAACTTATTGAGGTGTCAGATGCCTTCGGCGCAACGCCACAACAGAAACTTATCAAGGTTCAGCTGCCAGTAGCGATGCCAACAATCATGGCTGGCGTCAACCAGTGCATCATGCTCGCCCTTTCCATGGTCGTCATCGCATCAATGATCGGGGCAGGCGGACTTGGGTACCAGGTGCTCGTGGGTATCCAGCGGGTGAATATCGCCATGGGCTTTGAGGCTGGGCTTGCGATAGTGATCATCGCAATCATCCTTGATCGGATCACGCAGGGCCTGATTAAGACCGGGAAGACACGGGAGTAAGTACTTTCAAAAAACACATAATATATAAATATAATCAAAAACTTTTTTCACTAATTAACCACAAAAGTTCAACTGGTCTCCTTAGACTATCAAATAAAAATCAAAACAATTAAAATGGATGGTGAATGAATGATTTCAAAACAGATGTTTATCACGCTTTTTGCAGGGTTTATGCTCTGCACCGCACTCCTCACAGCAGGGTGTGTCGGTGAGACAACAGAACCACAGAAAGAGATCTCTATTGGCTACGTGACATGGGACTGTGCCATTGCCAGCACCCATGTGATGCAGGAAGTTTTCAGGGAAGCAGGCTATAAGGTGAATATCGTTGCTGTGGATGCCGGACCTCTCTATGCAGGGCTTGCAAATGGCGATATCGACTTCACCACTACGGCATGGCTCCCCTACACCCATAAAAACTACTGGGAGCAGTATGGAGACCAGCTCGATTATGTGCAGGATAATATTCCTGGCAATGCACGTATTGGCCTTGTTGTTCCGACATACGTAACCATCAACTCAATTGAGGAGATGAACGCAGTTGCAGACCAGTTTGATGGGAAGATCATCGGAATCGATCCCGGTGCCGGCATTATGCAGGCAACTGAAGATGCAATCGTTGAATACGGCCTCGATTACGAACTCATTGCATCCAGCGGTGCCGGGATGGCAGCAGAGCTTAGGTCCGCATATAATAATGAGAAATGGATTGTTGTCACCGGATGGGCTCCGCACTGGAAATTCGGCAGGTTTGACCTGAAGTTCCTTGACGATCCAAAAGGCGTCTATGGCGATGCGGAAGATATCGTCACTGTTGCTCGTAGCGGGCTTAAAACAGATGATCCGAAGGCATACGCAATTCTCCAGAGATTCCAGTGGACCACTGCCGATATCGCAGAAGTCATGACCAGTATCGAAGAGGGTGTCCCTGATGAAGAGGCAGCCCGTGCATGGATTTCGGCCAATCCTGATACAGTCAACTACTGGATCAACGGGTAGTTACTAAAAAGATCAGGGGCTTCAATTCCCCACAACACTTTTTTTCATCAAAATAATGAAAGCAGATCATCTGCCTTTCTTCCTCTGATCCATCATTGCATTCAGGATCAGCTCAACCGCATGGAGGGTGCCTTCAATTCCTGCAAGCGGTCGGCTGCCGAGTGTAACACGCCCACGGTTTGGAGGGGCAATACCGGCAAATGCTGCATCAGGGAGGATACGTGCTTCATATGAGGACCCAAGCAGCAGATCATATGAGTCTGAGTTGAGGGCTGATCTGATCTGATCGTAATCGGTGACAGCTGGTGTATCTGTTGTATTCCTCGGAAGGATGAGTGGTCGCTCTGCTCCGAGATAGCGCACCAGGAGTTCGGCAAAGAACGCAGCATATCCTGACTGTGCACAGATGGCTGCGACAGGTGGATCATTTCTCCGGAGGTACTTCTCACAGGCGGCAACTACCATCTCTTCAGTCTTATCGCACTCCTTTAGAACCGGAGACGGATCGGCACCAGGGATCGAATCGGCTGCATACATCAGGGTTTGCTTCAGGGAGGAAAGGCCAAGGAGTGACCCGCCTGATTTCCCGAGTGGAGCTGCATAATCGGGATTTGCCGAAACCGTCACCGTTGCTGCATGCGAGAGCGATTCCAGCTGATCATAAGAGAGCACTGCTCCAACCGGGATTTTGGCCATCGCGAGAATTCGTTCTGATTCATGCATATTCCCACGCCAGAAGGGATCAAGGAGGCAGATGCCACCGACATTCACCCCATCAATAGTGATCTCTGCCTCCTTGAGAAGGGAGTCAGCTGCGATCCGGTACCCTGCTTCGGCATCTCCGAGAAAACCCGGGGAATCAATGATGAGAACCGGAAGTCCATCCAGTTCCGAGGCAAGATCCTCCCCCATCAGTGCAGGGACACAGGAATTGACAACCGCCACCCGGTCAGCACCCCTCTCCATAATCTCCGAGACGACCGATCTGAGCCGGGTGCCGGCCCCGAAGATCACCTCCTCCTGCAGGATGAATGATCCGTGGAGCGGTGCCTTGATGAGCGATTTTGGATAGTAATAACAGCCGCTTGATCCGTGGATTACAACAGAGAGGCCACTGAAGCCCGCCAGAAAGGAGGCGGCTCCTGTAAGGGCACATGGCCAGACGGGGTTTATACATTCAGGCATGGGAAAGGCACCTCCTCCACGCATTCAGCATTCGCCTGGTTCCGGAAATTCCTATGGGCGGATCATAGGGCAATGGGAGAGGATAGCCCTCTGATCTGATCTTCATTCCAAGCGAATTGATGGCTGATTCTGCTGCCATGATTGTGGCGGGATCCGCACCCGCTCTATTCAGCCGGATGGATTCACACCGGAGATCATCAAAGCTGCAATAGAGATCGGCAATCAGCCCCTCTTCATCATGGATTGCAGACCGGGGATCGATTCCGGTATACTCCCCAAGCTTCTGAAGGAAACCAGAGGTACCTTTTGTTCCAACGGGAAAACCGGGGATGACATGGGTGTTGAAACGGCTACTCAGGATCGATCCGACCGGCAGAAGGGATGGCTCCCTCATGATTGCCACCGGTGCAGAGCCGATCTTTTGGCAATCTGAGACAGGAGCCCTCCTGACAAACCTGATGCCGGGAGCCAGATCGAGGAGGGAGAGGAGCCGGCAGATCTCGCTGAAATTCTCTTCTGCCTCGTATTCAAGATTTTTCTCCCCGACAATCAGCACACTATCATCGTGCGTGCTGCTATCTGAATCTGCAAGGGTAAGAAGGGATGTAAGAGCGTTTCTGATCCCCTCTGAAAACCCGCCACCGAGAAAACCTGCACCCGGAATATGAATAACCGGCATACTTCTCTTCTGTCTGCAAAGAGCGGCACAATCATCGCCGATTGTATCAGCGATACAGGTGGATACAACACAGATGAGAGAGGGCGATCGTGCCTCTGCGGCATCCAGCGTATGGAGAAGCGCATCTTCACCACCAAAGATAACCTCCTCCTCAAGGATATTGCTGGAGAGGAGGCATGGGATATGCACCTCATCTATCTCAGCAAGTGAGGCATGCAGAAGCGAGGCATTGTGATGGGTGCATCCGGAGGGGCCATGGATCACCGTAACTGCATCCTCCATGAAACCGGTGACCGAGAGGACGCCGGTTAAGGTGCACCCTTCATTCCTTAAGGTATCTATAGGCGAGCGACTCAAGATCATCAATGGAGAGTGGTGTCGGAATTGAAAACTCCGTGTTCAGAAGAATGGTATCTGCACAGGACCGGTAAACCTCTGCCTGTGATGAAGCGGGAGCATAATCGATGACGGTCTTCTTATTCAGTTCAGCCTGCGTGACAGTCTTCGATCGTGGAATAAATGCGACCATCTGTGATCCTATTGCATCTGCAAACTCAGATACGAGCTCCTCTTCACATTCGATATTCTTTCCATTGCCGATCACACCGGCAAGCCTGACCTGACTCCGCTTATTTGCGCTGAGACGGGAGATTGCCTTTGCAATATTGTTTGCAGCATACAGGCTCATCAGTTCTCCTGAGGTGACAAGGTACACCTCTTTTGCATATCCTTCCCTCATCGGCATCGCAAACCCGCCACAGACGACATCGCCTAGTACATCATAGACGATCAGATCCCCTCGCAGCGCACCGAGCTTCTCAAGGAGCTGGAAGGTTGCGATGATGCCCCGTCCCGCACATCCGATCCCGGGTTCAGGCCCCCCCGCTTCGACACACCTGACACCGGAGTATCCGGTGTAGATGACATCCGAGACTATGAGATCATGCTTCTGCTCCCTGAGCAGGTCAAGAACGGTCGGGATCACCCGTCCATGCATCAGCATCCTGGTGCTGTCATGTTTTGGATCGCAGCCTATCTGGAGTACATCCAGCCCCTTATCCGCCCATGCCGCAGACAGGTTTGCCGATGTCGTTGATTTTCCGATACCACCCTTTCCATAGAGGGCAATCTGTCTCATCACTCTGATATTGGAGTTTGTGAACTATAGAAGTTGTGATAACTTCACCATGATTGAAAAAAAAGATCAGGCACGATCAAACCCTTTCACAAGACCCACCACAAGCACAATGACCGGGATTACCTCAAGCCTTCCAAGCCACATCAGAAGAATAAATAAGATCTTTCCTCCATCTGAAATATCTGAGGAAATATGCCCTGTCGAGATGCCATTGTTGCAGATTGCAGTAATCACGTCAAAGATCACATGGCTTGAATCATACCCGGGCCCTTCAAACTGGAGGATCAGGATGGTGCTTGCGAAGATGATGACGAGGTAGAGGACGATGACGAGCATATTCTTTGAGACTTCGTACTCTGCGATCATCTTCGGGATACTCCGCCCTTCATGACGGAACGGGATGACTGCACGACCCGATATGAAGATACGCCGAAACCACCAGACAAGCCCTTCGTAACAGATGATGGCACGACCCAGCTTGATACCTCCGGCAGTGCTCCCTGTTGATCCGCCGACAACCATCAGGGCTGCAAGGAAGAGGATCGTCGCATGCGGCCAGAGAGAGGGATCGGTATTCTGGAAACCAGTGCTTGTTGCCGCCGATACAGTCATGAAGAGAGCCTGGCGGAGGGAGTCGGAGATCAGGAATGTCCCGATCCTCGTGAGATCATAGGTGACAATCAGTATCCCGGCGGCGATGATCGAGATGAGCAGGAATGGCTGGAGATCCCGTAAGAAAGCAACGACCCGTTTTGCATAGATCATGAAGTAGAGCTTGAAGGGAAGTGCTCCCACAATCATGATAGGGATGAGGGCAAGCTCCATGAAAGGATTGTTATAGTGGGCGATTCCGCCATCGTACATGGTAAAGCCGCCGGTTGCTATCGCAACAAGTGTAAGGTTCACCGCATCCCATACCTCCACGCCGGAGAGCATCACAAGCCCGATGCCAGCGAGTGTCAGGATGCCATAAATCTTCCACATCTGGATTGCCGTATCGACTACACTCGGCATAAGAGCCTCAGAACGCGCCTCCGAACGGTACAGCTCCTTCTGGACAAGCCCTGATCTGTTCACCATCGCAACTGTAAAAGCAACGATACCCATACCTCCAAGCCACTGCATGAAGGATCGCCAGAAGAGGATCGTTTTTGGGAAGTCATCAAGCCCGCAAGCCATAGTCAGGCCGGTGGTTGTCCATCCTGACATAGCTTCAAAGACACAGTCGACATATGGCATTCCACAGACAATATAGAATGGAATTGCACCGATCAGAGAAGAGATGAGCCAGATCATCGCAACAGCGCTGAGGGCAACCGAGAGCCGTGCCTGTTTATTTGAATGAGGGATCGTCCGCAAAAAACTTCCCAATATGAAGAAGACAAGGGGGACAAGGGCCATAGGTAAGAAGACATGCCATTCCGAATAGATGATTGCAACAATCAACGGAATAGATGAGGCAAAGGCTAAAAACTGGAGAATAGCCCCGATGTCACGGGCAATGATCGTGAAATGCTCAGTCCGATCCATACTTCATCAGAGATTACCTTTGCACTATTAAAAAGATACACTGCTCAAACGGGAGATTCTGTGAGAGAACACTGTCGGCAGATAATCTGCCATGCAATCAATAATGCGATCACATCTGTTGGAGAGACCAGTTTTCCCGGGAAGAAAGGCAATGCACATATCTCAGTCTGTGCCTCGATACTATCCTCAAGGGAACGTGCAAACCCATAGGGGAGATATCCATCCAGTCTCATTGAGACAAGGCTCCTGCCATCCAGTTCAGTACTACAGCCGGAGATGCTATAAGGACCATCGACGAGCGGGAGAATCCGTGAGAGATCAAGGGTAAATGGTACATTTGTGAGGAGGCAGGAAGATGGATCAGCCTGAAGGAGGGAGACTGAATAGACGGGGGGATCACGGCCCGGCGCTGCCAGGCTTTCTTCAATCCTGATGACATAATCTGCATATTGCCTCTGGAAAGCCACATACTTTTCATAATCGGGTTCTCTGGTGCGAATCTCAGCTAAAACAGCCTCACGGGTATGGCCACGCTCCCCCACATCACGCCGGATCTTCCATGCATACTTGACATCGGGGTGGGGATCGACAAAGAGTGCGAGATCGATCATCTCCCGTAGCTCTTCTGTGAAGAGGGGATGAAGCCCTTCGAGGATAATAATGTTTTTTGGCCGGAAGGGGATATCCGGATCAAAAGTGCCATTTGTATGATTGTACACCGGTTTCTGGATTTCCTCTCCACGTTTTAAGGCGGCGATATCCGACTCAAGACGGTCAAAGCGGTTTGCATCGGGATGTAGGGGGGTAATGGACAATGCGGCCCTCTCATCCCGATCGTACCGGTGATAATCATCGAGGGTTATCGTCGATACACGGGACGGTCCAAGAACGATGCTGACGATCCGTGTAAACGTCGTCTTCCCCGATCCGCTGTCCCCGGCCACCCCGATGATGAAGGGATTAACCTGATCATGGAGCGCCTCATGGAATACACTGGAACGCATAGTTGATAATCAACCCTGTGGACTTATACTTTGGGGAGGAGGGAAAGGCGATTCCCTCTGGATCTTATCTATACTACTAATTCCAGGCATCAAGCCGCATCTGCCCGGACTGACCTTTCTGTGGCCCTGCTATACGTTCAAGCACCGGGTGAATCCGCTCGGTTGAGAACCCATACTCATCACAGAGGATCCCGATGATCTGATCGGGATCAGGCGGCTTCCATTCCGGCTGGTATGCTTCGGCTACCGGCGGGAAGAGGAAAAACTCCATGATCGGTTCTGGATCGGTATCAGGTGCTTTTTCTGCCATCACATCAGAAAACCGGCCCTCGCGGACGATCTTCAATGCCTTCTTCGGCCCGATTCCATGGATCCCTTCATTAAAGTCTGTCCCGATGAGAATACCTATCTGGATGAGCTGCTCACGGGTAATTCCAAGCGTTTCAAGGAATTCTGAGAGATAAATCCGCTCAGGAGATATCGTAACCTGCCTTCCCCCAATCCGTCGCTTTCCTGAAACGGTCAGGTTCCTGACGAGGACAGTAGCGCCAAAGAGAAGTGAGTCATAATCCTGGGATACTGAATATGTGGCAATTCCATTATTGACAAAGCTGGCAGACTGCGCTTCACCTTCCGAGGGGGCTTCCATCCAGGGTATGCCAAGTGCATCGAGAAGCCTTTTGCCACTTCCAAGTATAGCGGAATCAACCCGTGTGGACTGCATTGCCGCGCGGTAAGCTGCATCGGTATCCCCTCGTTCCAGAGCTTTTACCCATTCAACTTCACCAGCCTCACGAATCCCGCGTCTTCCGGCGATGGTTTTCGCCTTAAACTCAGGCGGGGGACCATCAAAGATATAAAAGGGCATAATCCCGTTCTCAAGAAAATGAGCTGTCCGGAAGAGAAGGCCTGAGAGGTGCGATGTCACCCGTCCCCGCGTATCCTGCAGGGGTGTTCCATCTGCCTGCCTTATGATCGAAAGGAACTGGTACAGGGCATTATTTGCATCGATCGCTGCGACCCCGGGAATATCACCGAAGCTGACCGGGTGGCGGCACCCTTCCAGCAGGGGACGTATGGAAACTCCCAATATATCCCCTACCTGTACATTCGCCGTGTCAGGCTGTCAACAATCTCGCCGAGCTGATCTACGGTCCTGTCATATTTGCGGTTCATGCTGGCTGATATCTCTTCAAGGTTGACACGCATCGTCCTCTCACGGGCAATGATGTTCTCCTCAAGGCTCCGTATCTTCATCCCCAGTGAAAGGAAGAGACCGCCCAGCGAGAGCATCATCAGGGTTGCTCCAATGACGATCGTGAGATCCTGCCAGAGCCTGAGGACAAGGACAAGTGTGGATACCACCAGCACAACGATCAGGATCAGATCCCAGACATAATCACGAAGATCCATGTTTTACCATAAGAAGAACCATAATGATTAAGCTACCTATCCGGAGCAGGATACAATGGAACGACGAAACCTCCCCGCCATCATTGGCATGCCGATCATCCTCCTTGCTGTTATCATCGGAGGGGTACTCCTCGCAGCACCGGTTGAAGATGCCGGGCTGACCGCATTCGAAGATCCGGACTCATTGACAAATCCGATCATATTTCTCGCAATCCTCCTGACATTCACCGCAGTCCTCCTTCTGCTCATCAGGTTTGCAAAACAGCAGATCATCAGCCTCATCATCGGGGGAGCAATCCTGCTCACCTACTTCTATGTCTTCCTGGCACTCTCCAACCAGTTTATCGGATCGGCGACTTTTGCAGCCACAGCAGCATTTGCAGCAGCAATAATTGCCATCGCCCTTTTATACCGGTACCCGAGATGGTACGTGATAGATGCTCTTGGAATCATCCTAGCATCAGGTGTTGCTGCCATCTTCGGCGCGTCGCTAGCCGTTATGCCGGTGATTATACTTCTGATCCTGCTCGCGGCCTATGATGCGATCTCGGTATACCGGACAAAACATATGATCACGCTCGCCGAAGGAGTGATGGATCAGAAGATGCCGATCCTCTTTATAATCCCAAAAGAGCGGGGATATGCCGGAACATACGAGAAGATCACGCCATCTGCTGAAAGTGGGGATATCAAAAAAGAACGTGGAACGTTCCTGATGGGGATGGGGGATGCAATCATGCCAGCGATACTGGTTGTCTCAGCGTACACCTTCATCCAGTCCCCGGTGCCAGCTATAGGGGCTGCAATCGGGTCATTCATCGGCCTTGGCGTCCTCCTGATGATGGTCTTCTCAGGGAAGCCTCAGGCAGGACTTCCCCCATTGAATGGGGGAGTTATTCTGGGTTTTCTGGCAGGGTGTCTGCTGGTCTCGGAGTGGTCGTGGGTGTTCGTTCTCTGAGTGTGGCTGCAAGCACCTCCAAAACACCTTCCCCGGTAACAGTCGACATATTCAACACACCCGGATATGGTGCCAGATCAGATTTGTTTGCGCATACAATAACCGGAACATGGGCAAAACCCTTAATTTCCTCAAGCAGTAGCTCCTGGGTGGTGAGATCGTACCCGCAATGTTCACTTGGGTCAATGATGAAGAGGATTGTATCGGCGACATAGATGAGTGCATTGAGTGCCTGCCGCTCGATCTTGTTCCGCTCCCTGTTATTTCCGGCATCAAGGATTCCAGGCGTATCGATGAACTGGACGCGTTCCCGCCACGAGAGTTCATGATGGCCGACGATGACGCCTTTTGTGGTGAACGGGTATGAGGCAACCTGCGGGGTTGCCGTTGAGACGAGCCTGATGAACGAACTTTTTCCGACATTCGGGTACCCTGCAACAACGATGGTGAATTCATCAGAGGATACCACCGGAAGTTTCCTCAGGACGTTCCGGGCATCATTTAAAAACCTGAGATCCTTATCGATCTGGTGGACGATGGAAGCGATCCGTGCAACTGCCTGTTTACGTATGGCAAGGTTCTCGGGAGAGCGCCGCATCGATCGTGCGAGATCTTTTCCTATATCACGCGTATGTTTTGCGGCCCACCCAACCCCGCCAAAAGCTTTTCTCATCTCTTCAATCCCATAAAGAATATCAACGAGATCCCGATAGAATGGAGGAAGGGTATCGAATTCAGGGAAGGACTGGATAATTGAGACCAGCTTGTCATGGACGGCCTGGGTGACCGCCATGACGAATTCCTCATTGGCACGGTCTTTATTTTTCTTATCCCGCATCTTCTTGGCTGCACGGCGGAAACTCCGATCAAGTATCTCATCTGCGGTTGGCACTGTAGGTATTGTATCAAACATCAGTTCTGTTTCCCCAAGGTATTTATCCGGATATGTGTGATTAATCATTATGGATCTCTCACTCATCCAGAAAGATATTCTTATAACATTAATCTCACTCTATCATCAACATTCTCATCCCATCAAAGGAGATGATATTGCAGAGATTATCAAGAGAAATCCCGGCACCGTCAGAAACCAGATGCAGGCGCTAAAGGCGCTTGGTCTTGTGGACGGAATTCCCGGGCCAAAGGGAGGCTATCATCCGACTGCACATGCATACAAAGAACTGAATATCAAACCAACCGATGATGCAGCCGAGGTGACGATATCAAGGAATGGGCAACCGATTCCGGGTGTGCGGGTGACCGAGGTCGACTTCACCACCCTCTGCCACCCTGATCTCTGTCATTCACTCATAAAAATTGTCGGGAGCGTCCGTAATTTCACTATCGGAGAGGAGATCACAATCGGTCCGACACCCGTGAACAAGCTGATGATTCGCGGGGAGGTTTTTGGCCGTGACGAGATCCAGGGTGCGCTTCTCATCTCGATCTCAGAGATGACATCGCTCCCGAAGAAGTATATCCGCCATTATATGAGTTCACCCTTAATCAGCATCCAGCCTGATGCAACAATACAACAGGCGATAGGAATATGCTCTAAAAACAAAATTAAAGGTATACCTGTCATTTTACAGGAACAGCTCCTCGGGATCGTCACCCTGACCGATATCGCACGAGCAATTGATGCGAATATTCCTCTTGATACACCGGTGAATAGTATAATGACCCACGATGTCATCGAGGTCAGTGAACATACGCGTCTCTATGAGGTGATTCGGCGGTTTAAGGAGCGTGAAATTGGCAGAGTTATCGTTGTCTCAGGTGGAAAGCCTGTCGGCATCCTCACACAATCGGATATTATTGAGGTTTTTCCCACCCTATAATGCGCCATTTCAGGAAAATAGGAATAGTTTATATAGTTATCAGCCAACCATCTTTCTATGACAAAGGCGTTTGCTCGTACGCTCCGGCGGAAGAAGATCATGAGTAGTGACGGCAAGGTGATCGGGCAGTTAAAGAATATAATTATTGATGTCGGAAGCGGCCAGGTGATCAACCTGATCGTCAAACCGGACACCGGATTTGACACCTCAAACTACAAGCTCGATGATGAATGCATGCTCATTCCATTCGAGGCCGTCAAGGATATCAAAGACTATATTGTCGTTGATCGGTATATGCTCAGGTGAGCATCTTAAAAAAAACGCTCAAGGGCAGATAGCAGACCCTCGGAGAAGCCATCACCATACATCTGATCTGTCACCAGATCAGCTATTTTTTTCAGGTTTTCACTGCCATTTGCCATCGTTATTCCAAAACCTGCAACCTCAAGCATCTCGAGATCGTTATCGGAATCCCCGGCAGCCAGGAAATCCCCGGGTGAGAGCGAGAGCATTGGGGCAAGTGCCCTGAGCGCTGTGCCTTTTGAGATCCCGGGAGTCTGGAGGTGGATGGCAAATCCGGTATCGATTACCCTGACGGGGAGATCCGATACCACTGACCTGACCTCCTCTACCGGAACGGTTCGTGCAAAAGCAACATCCGCATGCCGCAGTTCCATGCTATATGGGAGGAGGGCTATCTCCTGTGCCTCAAAATGTGACACAAGGCGATCATATGCCAGCAGGCATGATGAGCGATCACCTGTGATATGGGGAGCTTCATTATAGCCGACCTGAAAAACCCCGCCATTCTCCCCGATTATGGCTCCATCTGTTCCGATCATCCTTGCCAGTGCATCGAGAAAACAGAGGGTGTTTCCTGATGCAAGCACCACAGGTATCCCCCGGTCGATGAAGAGGCGGATCGTCTCGATTGCACCAGTGCTGATCCTCCGGCGATCATCGGTTAAAGTTCCATCGATATCGCAGACGACTGCCTTCAGCACGGCTTGATACCCGCCTTCTCGACCATAAATGTCGCTTCCCCTTCTGGGAGGTTCGGGCTGTCCACAAGGCGTGCTATCCGTTTGCCTGCCTTGCTCTTCCTGAGGTACAGCCTGAATGTTGCGGAGTGCCCGACAATATTGCCGCCGATAGGCTTGGTCGGATCCCCGAAGAAGACACCAGGATTGGACATTACCTGGTTCGTCACAAGTGCGACGGCATTGTGCTCATCGACGAGCTTGAAGAGCTCATGCATATGCCGGTTCAGTTTCTGCTGCCGTGTTGCAAGGGTGCCGCGCCCTGCGTATTCAGCACGGAAATGTCCGGTGAGCGAGTCGATGATGAAGAGGCGGATCGGCATGCCACTCTCCTTCTGCTCGTTTGCAAGATCACGTGCCGTATCGATGAGAAGCATCTGGTGATCCGAGGTATGCGCCCGCGCCACATGGATATGCGAGAGGAACTCTTCGGTTGTCCCCACTTCACAGTCAACATCAAGCCCCTCCACCATCTGGGCGATACGCTCCGGCCGGAAGGTATTCTCGGTATCGATAAAGATGCAGGAGCCTCCAAGGCCCCCGCACTCTTCCGGGAGCTGGCAGTTGACTGCCAGCTGGTGGACGATCTGGCTCTTTCCGGATCCAAACTCACCATAGAGTTCGGTTATTGCCTGGGTCTCAACACCGCCACCGAGGAGATCGTCAAATTCGGGTACAAAGGTCCTGAGTTTCCGCACCTCCTTTCTCCTGAGGAGGACATCGGTGCCGGTCTTGAATCCGCCGATATCAGCGATCTCACGCGCACCTTTGATCATCTTCTTCGCAGTCGCCTCGCCGATCTCGGCGGCCTCGGCGAGATCGACAGGGGAAGCGGTTGCAATACTTTCTACTGTACAGTATCCGGCCTCACGGAGGCGATCAGCGGTTGCCGGGCCGACACCCGGGACATCTTCAAGATCAATTTCTGACATATCTTCTCACATCCTTCATTTGAGATATACTCTGATATTCAGGCGGAGAGGTTATCAATGCCTGACCCCGGAGGGTGAAAGTGAAGGATCGATGAGAGCCGCTGCCCGTGCGAGAAGCGACTCCGGATCAGTTGCAAGGGGTGTTGCCTGATCAACAATGAAACGTCTCCCGGATACCCTGCCAAAGACGCGGTAGCGGGTGGCGATCTGAAGATCCGGTGGTTCGATGATGAAGATGGTCTTTCCATCAAAGAGAGACATCCCTTCAGGAGAGAGGAATATGACACCTTCGATCTCTGTCTCTTCTGTCTCACCCGGAACCACGCGGATGGCACTCCCAAATCCAACAGAGAGTTCGACATCCCCATACCTGTTCAGGCGGGCACCAGCATTATAGACCTCGATTGTTTCACCGGAGAGGAATGGATCGCATGCCCGATCGCCCCAGATAACAATCCTGAGCGGCCCTTCGATGAAGAGATTTCTCACCCAGGAGAGCTCACCCCGCCGCGTGGTAAACTGCCGGGGAGGATGCAGGGTAATGATCTCACCCCTGACCGAATAGACACCCTTGTCATGGACCTCATTGGATGGTGTAAAAGAAAAACCGATCTCCTCATCCAGGGGAATAACCCGTGTCTCCTCCTGTGCGATATATTCAACACCCTCGTCAGACGAACGCCGTTTGGCACCTGTTATCCTGACTGATATGCCTTCTGGGATCCCATCAAGCAGAGAAGGATCCCATGTGATGAACCGGGCGCACCCGGTCGGATCCCCGATGATCGCTTCCTGGATGGTTGCCTCACTCCCATCCCTCCTCGAGAAGGTGCGGGGAGAAGAGAGCGCAAGGATACGGGCATCTATGTCAGCATTTGAGGAGAATGAACGTGATCTCTCTTCGGAGATCGATATCTCAACAGAAGTCTCCCTGATTGCAAGTGCATGCACTTCGATCCGCTGCCCCTTCTTTGGCCTCCCGATCACCTCGATGGCGACCCCTATCTCAAGTTCCTGTACACCTGCTGCCATCTCATCCCAGAGAACAAGAGAGATAGAGCCGGTGCTGTCTGCCAGCTCAATACGGGAAACATATCCGGTTGATCCATCATCACGGGTGAAATCCTTTGGATCGGTGATCTGTACCACCTTTCCAAAGAATGAGACCAGGGAAGGGGAGGAGGTTATCGCCTGGATCTTCAGGTGGCTTCTGCCGAGTTCATCGACGAGGAGAAGAGCAGCAGCCGTCTCATCGATTGCACCTCCGTGAGAAGCAATCTTCTCATCGATCCTCCGGTCGAACTCCTCCCTGCTCAGTATGTCATCGACAAGTGCGTAATGAAACCTCACAGCTGCACGCTCATTCCTGCTGCCATGACGGGATGGCCATCGTGGCACAGAGATCGTCGAGTGTCTCTCCTCTCCTGATCAGTTCGGCACGATCCCCTTTCACCATCACCTCAGGCGAGCGGGGTCTCCCATTGTACTGGGAGGACATGGCATACCCGTATGCCCCGCAGTCGAGGACAGCAACCAGATCGCCTGCCTCCGGTGTTGGCAGAAGGCGGTCAGCTGCCAGAATATCACCGGTCTCACAGATTGGCCCTGCGATCGTCACTTCTTCCACTCCGGTCTGATCTGCCTTGTTTGCCATGATCACTTCATGCCATGAATCGTACATGGCGGGCCTGATCAGGAGGTTGAAACCTGCATCGACATTTGCAAATGTCTTGTATGCCCGTTTCACCGAGTTCACTTTTGTGAGAAGCACTGTTGATTCTGCTAAGAGCCAGCGGCCGGGTTCAACCCAGAACTCAGGAGAGATGCCATTCTCCCGTATCCCCTCAAGGAAGACGGGCATCACGGCCTGTGCATACTCTTCCGGTGTCGGAGCGACATCGGTTTCCCGGTGGTATGGTACACCTAGCCCTCCGCCGATATCGAGGAATTCGAGGTTGACACCGATATCGGTCACCTCGCCTGCCACCTTGGCCATGACGGCGGCGGCACGGGCAAATGGCTCGACATCAAGGATCTGGGATCCGATATGGCAGTGAAGTCCGACGGGAACGACGTAGGGGGCATCAAGTGCTGCCTGGTATGCAGAGAGGATCTCTGCTGCCGGGATCCCGAACTTTGTGGTGGCAAGGCCTGTTGCAATCTTTGGATGGGTCGGGACCTCGAGTGCGGGGTTTACCCGGAATGCGATCTGGACTGTCTTCTTCTGTTCAGTCGCGATTCTGGAGAGCTGGTTTAATTCATCGATCGAGTCGACCGAGACCCGGACTCCCGTTTCGACTGCAAGCCTGAGATCGTCTGTTGTCTTTGAGCTGCCATTGAAGAGGAGCCGCTCAGGTTTCATTCCGGCACGGAGTGCGAGCATCAGTTCGCCTGAGGAGAAGACATCGGCACCGGCACCGGCCCGCCCGAGAGCCCGGAGGACAGCAAGGTTTCCGTTTGCCTTTGCTGCAAAGAGGAGCCGGACGTTTGGATAACAACTCGATAACGCCGATTCGTACCGCTCAAAGTTATCCAGGATCTGGTCCTCGTTTGTCACATAGAGCGGGGTTCCAAACCGATCTGCAAGATCAACGAGATCGTGGGCGCCGCTCATCAGGTGGCCGTTCTGAATGGATAGGTGGGAGGGGAGCTGCATAGGCATCAGTGCATCGCCTCCATCCGTGCAACAGCTTCTGTGATCCGCTCAACAGACCGGGTGATCGCAAACCTCACATATCCTTCGCCGTTTGCGCCAAACCCGATGCCAGGAGTGGCGACAATACCCGCTTCATCAAGGAGACGGGCTGCGAACTTCATTGAGTCATCGACTTTCAGCCAGACATAGAAGGTGGCTTTTGGAGCGGAGATATCATATCCCAGACTTCGGAGGCCTTTGACGAGTACGTCACGGCGTTCCTGGTAGATTTTGCATGCATCGGCGACACAGTCCTGCGGGCCGGTGAGCGCTGTCACACCGGCAAGCTGGACCGCATCAAATGCGCCCGAATCGATATTCGTCTTGACGCGGCCAAGGCCAGCAATGATCTCCCTGTTCCCGACCGCCATCCCGAGCCGCCAGCCGGTCATGTTATAGGTCTTTGAGAGTGAGTGCATCTCGATCCCGACCTCCGATGCTCCATCTGCCTGGAGGAATGAGGGAGCGACATAGCCGTCGAAGGTGATCTCCGAGTATGCGTTGTCATGGACAGCCACGATAGAATGCTCGCGTGCAAATTCAACAACCTCGTCAAAGAACTTCATCGGAGCAACTGCCGCAGTCGGGTTGTTTGGGTACCCGAAGAAGAGGAGTTTCGTCTTCTTCAGGATATCTTTTGGAATGGCGTTGAGATCCGGGAGGAAATTGTTCTCTTCGGTGAGGGGGAGGGGGTGGCAGATCCCTTCTGCAAAGAGGGTGGATGTCTTGTATACAGGGTACCCGGGATCGGTCGCGAGGACGATATCGCCGGGGTTGACGAATGCCTCCGGCACATGGGCGATTCCTTCTTTTGATCCAATCAGCGTGATAATCTCGGATTTTGGATCTGCGGTGACGCCGAACCGGTTTTTATACCAGGTGGAAACCGCTTCACGGTATGTGGAGAGGCCCAGGTATGAGGGGTAGTGATGGGTTGCCGGATCACGTGCTGCAGTGCAGAGTGTCTCGACAATATGCGGAGGTGTCGGAAGATCCGGGTCGCCGACGCCGAGATCGATGACATCGACACCTGAGCGGATCTTTGCTTCTTTCATTTCGTCGATACGGGCAAAGAGATAGGGGGGTAGATTGTCAAGTCTGTCTGCGTACATTGTGAGTACTGTTCAATCTTACGGTACTTAAGAATCACTGAGAATCAGGGTACTGATTCCTGACAAATGGTTATACCATTCTATGACGATACCTTCTGACGAGGAGAGTGGAGATGAAGAAACGCCTCATTTACCTGGATAATGCTGCAACGACGAAGACGCATCCCGATGTCGTATCTGCGATGCTCCCGTACTTTTCTGAATGTTTTGGGAACCCTTCTTCGCTCTATGATCTCGCGGCAGCCTCGCGCACCGCAGTTGAGGATGCACGGGGAAAGGTTGCGGCGGCGATCGGTGCAAAAGCGGATGAGATCTACTTCACCTCAGGTGGAACCGAATCTGACAACTGGGCAATTCGCGGGGTTGCCACAGCCCATGCAAAGAAAGGGCGGCATATTATCACATCCGCAATCGAGCACCACGCGGTTCTGCATACCTGCGAGGCACTTGAAAAGGAAGGATACGAGGTGACCTATCTCCCGGTGGATGAATCTGGCAGGGTGAGGGTTGCGGATGTTCTGGCTGCGATCAGGGACGATACGATCCTGATCTCGATCATGCTCGCCAATAACGAGATCGGCACTATCCAGCCGATTGCTGAGATCGGTGAGATTGCGAGAACAAAGAAGATCGCCTTCCATACCGATGCGGTGCAGGCGGTCGGGCATATCCCGGTTGATGTGAATTCATTGAATGTCGATCTCCTTTCTCTCTCAGCTCACAAGTTTCGCGGTCCAAAAGGCATCGGTGCGCTCTATATCAGGAAGGGCACCCGTATTGCTCCGTTCATGCATGGCGGCGCCCAGGAGAAGCGGCGGCGGGCAGGGACCGAGAATGTCCCTGCAATCGTCGGGCTCGGGGCGGCAATTGAGCGTGCGGTTGCCCTGATGCCTGAGAAGACGGATCGTATCCTGAAGCTGAGGGAGAAGCTCATTGCCGGGCTTGGTGCAATCCCGGCGAGCAGGCTGAATGGTCATCCAAACGAGCGGCTCCCAAACAACGTCAATTACATCTTCGAATATATCGAAGGGGAATCGATACTCCTCCTCCTGAATGCACACGGGATTGCAGCCTCAACAGGGAGCGCCTGCACATCCGCATCCCTTGATCCCTCGCATGTCCTTCTTGCCTGCGGCATCCCCCATGAGATCGCACATGGATCACTCAGGCTGACGCTCGGGGAGGAGACGGCAGAAGAAGAGATCGACTATGTACTGGAGACTGTGCCGAAGGTGGTACAGCGGCTCCGGGATATGTCGCCATTGACACCTAAAGAACTCAGGAGCAGGTGAATTCAGATGTACTCAGAGAAAGTAATGGACCATTTTATGAATCCGCGGAACCAGCGGGAGATCCCGGATGCCGACGGGATCGGCGAGGTCGGCAACCAGAAGTGCGGGGATATCATGCGGATTTTTCTGAAGATTCATGAGAATAAAATCGAAGATGCAGCATTCCAGACCTTCGGGTGCGGGGCGGCGGTTGCCTCCTCCTCGATGGCAACTGAGATGATCATCGGAAAAACACTCGAAGAAGCATGGGAGGTCTCAAACAAGGCGGTTGCAGAAGCCCTCGAGGGGCTCCCTCCCCAGAAGCTCCACTGTTCAGTGCTTGCAGAGGAAGCGATCCATGCGGCGATCAATAATTACCGGGAGAGGCAGGGGCTTCCCCCGTGGGGCGACGTGGCATGTGCAGGATGTGGCGATTGCCACGCCTGTGAATGATCTTCCAAATCTTTTTTACATCCCCCCGCCTCTGTTGGTATGATTGGGATGAATCATACTGATATTGTACTCATATTCTGTACAGCGCCATCAGGCGAAGCAGAGGAGATTGCGAAGAGATTGATTGAAGAGCGGCTTGCTGCCTGCGTGAATATCACCCCGGTCCGATCGGTGTACAGATGGGATGGCGAAGTGGTATGTGATGATGAGCAGCTGCTGATCGTAAAGACAACGGCCGAAGCGAGCAGGGATTGTATCCAGCGGATCGAGGCGATCCACTCGTATGATGTTCCTGAGATCCTGAGTATACCTGTACCGGAGGGGAACCAGCCATACCTTGACTGGGTTCAAACGGAGGTGGGCGGATGAACCTGATTCACCATACCGGGATCATGTACAAAAATGGGTCAATCTCGGAGATCGATGATGCTATTGTCTGTGAGGATACCTTTACCCTCCTTCTGAATGAGTGTCCGCTCCTGACAATGGTCGCCTCCGACGATCACCTTCGTGAACTGGGTGCAGGTTTTGTGATCTCTTCAGGGATAGCTGACCGGATAGAATCCGTCACCGTCATCGATGAGAATATCTATGTCGAGGCTCCGGTAACGGGGGAGTATCGTGCAGCGCTTGAGTCGTCGGGTGGCTATGCGAATGTGGCAGAACCGCCGGAAGTCTTCTCGACATCCGGAATCACTCCTGAGAAGGTCCTTGAAGTGAGAGAGTCGATCGATTCCGATGCCTGGCTGAAGACCGGTGCCCTGCATGCCTCTGTCCTCTTTTACAAAGGAGAGCTTGCAGTCCGGTGCGAGGATATCGGGCGGCACAACTCGGTCGACAAGGTCGTCGGCCATGCGGTCCTGAATAATCTCCCGTTATCTGACTGCGTGATCGGCTGTACAGGGAGGCAGCCGTCAGGGATGGTGCAGAAGGCAGCCAATGCAGGCATCCCGATCATCATATCCCGTGCCGCCTCCACCGACCAGGGGATAGCAATGGCAGAGAAGACCGGCATCACGCTGATCTGTTTTACGCGGGAGGGGCGGTTCACCGTCTATACGCATCCTGAGCGTATCACCGGGCTTGGGCAATACGGGAAGGTGAAATGAATGAACGATTATTCGATCTGTATCGGCGGGCAGGCAGGCGAGGGGATCAACAAGGCAGGGCTCTTAATCGGCCGGGTGCTTGGCCTCCTCGGGTACCATCTCTACATGTACTATGACTATCCCTCCCTCATCAGGGGAGGGCATAACTTTGCGATTCTCCGTGCAGCAGAAGATACTATCGGGGCGATCCAGGGAAAGCCGGAGATAGTCTGCGCTCTTGACCAGGAGACGGTGAACCGGCATGGTAATGGATCACTTTTGATCTATGACTCCGATGATTGCAAGGGCGAGGGGATCGGGATTCCTGCAACCACCATCATCAGGGAAGAAGGAGGGGCGCCTATTGCCCGGAACACGGTGTTGATCGGCGCATTCTGCCGGGCTGCCGGGATACCGCCTGAGATCCTGAAGGAGGCGATCCAGAAGGAGTTTGGGGGCAGGGCTGATGAGAATCAGAGGCTTGCCCTCCGGGGATACCATGCGGCTGAAGAGCGGATGCAGATTCCAATCCGGACACATGATCCGCTTCCGATGCTGGCCGGGAACGATGCGATTGCGCTTGGGCTGATCCGGGGCGGCCTCGATGCCTATGTCTCCTACCCGATGACGCCTTCGTCATCGATCCTGCATACGATGGCTGATCTCGCTCAGAATACGCCTGTGCTCGTGATCCATCCCGAGAACGAGATCGCGGTGATCACGATGGCGCTCGGCCTCTCCTATGCCGGAAAACGGGTTGCGGTCGGGACATCGGGGGGCGGGTTCTGCCTGATGACAGAAGGCGTCTCGCTCGCCGGTATGGCCGAGCAGCCGGTGGTGATCGTGATGGCGATGCGGCCGGGCCCCTCCACCGGGATGCCGACCTACTCCTCGCAGGGGGATCTCGGCTTTGTCCTGCATGCGGGCCATGGAGAGTTTCCGAGGATTGTGATCGCTCCGGGCACCACCGAAGAGGCATATGAATGGTCTGCCCGTGCAGTGCACCTCGCCTGGCAGTTCCAGGTGCCGGTGTTTGTTCTCTCTGACAAAAACCTCGGCGAGCACCCGAAATCTACTTCGATTGATCCTGCTTTTGCCGTGCCGATTGCCTCAATCCGCTCTCCACGCGGAACATATGCCCGTTACTGCAATATGCCGGACGGGATCTCTTTCTTCTATCCGCCACCGCTTTCCGGCAACGTGGTGAAGGTGAACTCCTATACCCATGATGATGTGGGTATCACGACCGAAGATCCTGATCTCGCTGCTGCCAGTGCGGTGAAGCAGATCAGAAAAGGTGCGACGATCGAAAATGAGATGGCATATTACGGCTGCCTCAGGGTGGATGGCAGAGAGGATGCACCAGTTGCCCTCATCTGCTTTGGATCAACAGGAGAAGCCTGCCGGGAGATTGGGGAGCGGCTTTCGCTGAAGGTGATCCGACCGATCGTCCTCGCACCCTTCCCGCTCGCACAGTTTTCCGATGCCCTGGCGGGTGTCGAGCGGATGATCGTGGTCGAAGAGAATGCCACCGGCCAGCTTGATTCCCTGCTCAGGGGGTATGGGATCGTATCCGATCGGCGGATCGCAAATGTCAGCGGCCGGCCATTTTTCCTTGATGAACTGGAGCTGAAAGTGAGGGGGGTGATGCAATGAAGGGAGCAGAGTTTATCAGCCATGCACAGAACACCTGGTGCCCCGGATGCGGGAATTTCGTGATCCAGCATACAATAAAGGACGTCCTTTCCGGGCTGGGAAAGCTGCCTGAAGAGGTGGTTATCGTCTCCGGGATCGGCTGCCATGCAAAGATTGCAGACTATATGCAGACAAACAGCTTCTATGCGATCCATGGCCGGGGCATCCCGGTGGCAACCGGCATCCATCTCGGAAACCCACAGCTGACGGTGATCTGCTCTGCCGGGGATGGCGATGCCTATGCAGAGGGGCTCGATCACCTGATCTTTGCGGCAAAGCGGAACGTGGATATCACGGTGATCATCCACGACAACCGGGTCTATGGCCTGACAACAGGCCAGTACACCCCGACATCGCCGCCTGGGTTTGCCGGTAAATCGACACCGGAAGGGACACATGAGGATCCGATCAACCCGCCTGACCTGATGCTCGCCTCGGGTGCAACCTTCATCGCCCGCTCCTATTCCCGGGATAAGAAGGGAATGGCTGAGGTGCTGAAGCGTGCCATCCTGCATAAGGGGTTCTCCTTTGTGGAGGTGCTCCAGGTCTGTGCCAGTTTCTATGATGCCCATGCCTGCTATGACGAGCATGTCTATACGCCGGAGGGGCATGACCCGGCAAACCGGGATTCTGCAGAGCGGCTGATCCGTGAGTGGAACTATGCCGGTGAAGGGGCAATCCCGCTCGGGGTGCTGTACGAGAGGGATGCCCCCACATTCGGGGAGCGGGTTCTTGCAGGAAAGGAGGGGGAGATCGACCGGACGGGGATTATTGAGAGGGCGATTGGGAAGAGGTGAGGGTCAATCTGAGGAGGGGGGAATAGTAGACTTTGGTGCAACAGTATCGAGGGGGCCCAGATTAAGCATTGGATATTCCAGGAATATCAAGATCGATTCGAATGTGTGATGGGAGGGCATTTATAAAAATCTTCTCAGATGCCGTCCTTAAACGTGACCGGAGACACCCAACAATGGCTTCATTTATATTATCAATAGCTTCTTCGAGTGTTTCACCCTCGCTCATACATCCTGGAAGGTCGATGCACTCAACAACATACCGGCCTTCATCATCGCGTTCAATAAGAATTGAGACTCTTCTCCAATTTTCTGAAAGGGGGTCTGATATCTTGTATCTATTTTTCTAGAGAGACACAATCAGGCTGGACTGACCCCTCATCCCTCCGGGGGGGCACCGCCAACCCCCTTCGGTTCTCAGGGTGGGCGGCCTTCGGCCACCGAACGGGGCTTGTCGCCCCGCAAGTGAGGATTTGAGCGCTTCGCGCCCACTTCTTGTATTGGTCTCTCTCCCATCTCAACTTCAGTTTATTCACTTTTATCCAAAATTTTGATCGCTCAGGTCTTCCTGATTCATCGGAACGGGGGATTGAACCCGGTATAGATCCCAACGCCACTCACCCGGATCATGACGGATCATGAGGAGCAATTGAAGCAGGTGCGGCGCGGGTATCGGGGGCGGGGTAGCGAGGGAGCAGGATGACAGAGGCGATAAAACCTTGCTCATCAGAGCAACCTGAAAGGCGATTCTTCAGAATCGGGGTTTATCTGCTCTGGCACCCCACAAAGCATTTCCGCCCCTCCCTGCGTCGTATCTGCGGCCGCCCGATTTACGTTTCCTGCGAAGCATGTGCGGACGGGAACGGGGCGGTGGGGATGGGGTGGAAGAATCACCACAACATCCTCCGGGGGGGCACTGCCATCCCCCATCGGAGTTCGGTGAAGGCGGCCTAGCGGCCACCAAGCAGGGCTGTTCGCCCCGCCAGTGAGGATATCCGGCGCTTTCAGCGCTGATGGTGTTGTACCGGATCTCAGTCTATCTATGTAGAGAATCAATGGTTGCCGTGCCCTGCCGCGCCCATACGAAGAACGGAAACACAGCCCACCTGCAATTGCGTCCGTACTATCTCTTACGCCGCACTTCTATAGGCTTACCCATCACCCGGTGCGGCTGCCGGTGCCCCCGCGATTGCCCGGACCCCCATGCTATCCTTATACCCCCTTCAGGTGAAGGGGGCAGGGGGTTTGCCTGAAGGAGGAGTGTCACAGGACAGCAGATGCATACTGAAACGTACCTGCCTGTAAGCGCTTGTTGTGGGGGGGGTAATCTGCTGGGATTAGTGGTTGAATGTGAACTGACCCCTCGTCCCTCCGGGCGGGACACCACCAACCCCCTTCGGTTCTCAGAGTGGGCGGCCTTCGGCCACCAAACGGGGGTTCTCGCCCTGTAAATGAGAGTAGTGAGCGCTTTCAGGACCCACTCCGAATACTTGATCTCTCCTCATCTGAACCTGTGGTTTTCAGGTGTTGTCTCCTGTGTGAATAGAGATCTGTGGCCTCCCCTATTTCCCGAAATACGAACGAATTCGATCTTCGACATTTTTGCGCAGGTTCCCATAGAAGATCGCATAGTCGTACATGTGGTATACGCCCTCTGGAAACGTGACGCTTGTTGCCGGAAGTTCTTCGGGATGCGTGATATCTGTTATCACCAGCGCATTGTTCACGACCTGTGCTGCCGCGAAGTGGGGGTACCTGACCGGGTGCTCCGGATCTTCGTGCCTGAAGAAGACAGCTTCACAATTGGCAGATGCAGGTGTAAACCCGGTATCGGTCTTCCAGGTCAGCGGGTTGACGACAAACGATCCCGTGCGGATGGTGGGGCCATCCTTCTCCTTTCCTTCTTCGTCTGATATCGTGTTGTAGGTGATGAAGCAGCCTGTCTCTGTGGCGTTTGTGCCGATCTTCATCAGAGGATTTGCATCCAGATCAGATTGCGTGATGGAGTACCCGATGACGTATGCCACTACGAGTCGTTCCATCGACTCGGGATCACCGGCAAGGAGTTCGCCTGCCTTTACAAGTTCGACAACCCTGACCGATCCCTGGCTATGGGCGGCAAGGATGATCGGCCGCTCTCCCCTGTTGATATATTCAAGGAAGTACCGGAACGCGGCGACAAGATCATGCTGCCCGAGTTCGAAGATCGGCCGGGCATCGGTGAGCATCAGCGGATTGATCCTGACATTGTTCTGCCGGTAGTAAGGAGCATAGATATTTGCCTGCCCGTCGAAGATGCTCGCCTGCTCAACCAGGGTCCAGGCAGCCTTCTCCCGCAGGACGGGGTCACGGATATTCATAAGGTACGTTGATTCATCTGAAAGAATGGTCGGATAGACCCAGAAGAGATCCACGGGGTGATGCTCTCTGTTGAAGTGTGCGGGGGAGGTGATCCAGCTCTGTGGATCCGCATACTCAGGAGCTTCCGGAACATCACTATCGGGATTGAATGGGGGCAGCTGAACGGGGATGCCGAGCGCTCTTCCCCGGAGGCCTTCCAGATCCGTTGTATCAGTTCGGGATCTCATGAATGCTAACCAGCCATCTGGTTCAGATATGCATCGATCCGGTCACCGACATTCTTCTCAAGGTTCCTGTACCAGAATGCATAATCGTAGCGGTGATACACGCCCTCGGGGTATGACCCGATATCCAGTTCCTCCCCCTCCGGTATCGTCGTCATGAGGGCACCTGTCTCCACATTGATCTCTGCATCAGAGTAGTTCTCTACTTCACGCAGGAATTCGCCGGTCGAATCATTGTAGAACCGGGCACCCATGTTCTCCGAGGCAGGAGCATAGGTATCATCGGTCTTCCAGTTGAGCGGGTTGATGCAGTGTGCTCCTTCCATCAGCATGGGACCCCCAACCGATGTTGCCGACTGCGTGTTGTAGGTTATCACGACCCCGGTATCATTCGCACCCTGTGCCGCCGTAAGCCCGGCTGCCTGTAGATCTGTATCTGTCACCGTATAACCGATGAGATAGGCGGCAACCAGACGGTTGCGAAGATCTTCGTCATCCCCAAACCGGTTTTTGATCAGCTCGATCAATGCCATCGTCCCCTGGCTGTGGCCAGCGATGATGAAGGGGCGGCCCTCGTTGAGATTGGTGATGTAGTATTCAAAGGCATCCTGCACATCAACTGCGCCACGCTTGAACTCCTCGGTATCGGTTGCAAGCATATCAGGTGCCATAGTAACCTGTGTTGACATCTGCCGGTAGAACGGAGCGAATACATTGGCGTGTGAAGTGTAGACGCTCGCCTGTGCATCGAAGATACCCTGGGCAAGCGCCCGTTCTTCATCACTGGTAATATCCATAAACCCCTCCTGACTGCTGCTGACTGTCGGGTAGACATAGAAGACATCCACCTCTTTTTGGACAGAGGGAAGGGTCAGCCAGTAGTACGAATCGGTGTAATCGGGGTCCAGACTGTGCCCCGCACTATCTGTTGCAGATGAATCATCGTCAACAGGGGGCGCTTCTCCTCCAAGACAGCCGCATACAAGAATGAAACAGGTTCCAAGTACTACGAGTGAGGAGATCAGAGAGTGATTGATCTTACGCATTGAAAAAATCTCCATGATGATGTATAGAGTTAATCGTAAGACAAAAATGTTTTTTAAGCGTTTCGGAATAACCCTGTGAAAAGAGAGGCGAAAACTGAGACTGATCGCAATACCCACATATAGAAGAACATTGAATAAGTACCATTACGAGGCATCCATGGGTTTCATCGATATATTACGTCCCAATATTGAGAAACTGCGAGAGCGGAAGGATATCCCCGGACTCATCAGGGCATTGGAATCACCTGATGAGGAGATACGGGATGGTGCAGCAGCGGCTCTCCTGGATTGTATGCCCGATGCCCTTTCTCCGCTCGTCTCTGTTGCCGTCGGGGGAGGTGAAAAGCGGCGGGCTGCTGCGAATGCCGTCCTCGCCTCCATCGGTGAGCCTGCGGTATTGCCTCTGATCGGGTATCTTGAGGGTGATGATCCGGAAGTATCCGGGTTTGCAGCCGTTGCCCTCGCCTCGGTCGGGGAGCCGGCCGTCTCATCCCTGGTCAGCCTGTTTGGGACAATAGATGAAGAGAAGAGTGAGCGTGTGGTGGAGACGCTTGCTGCGATCGGGCCTGCTGCCATCCCCGGACTCAAGGGTGGACTCTTCTCGCTGCCGTACCGATCCCGCCGCTTTGTTGCCCTGACACTTGACCGGCTGAATGCCGGGGCAGCCGATGAGACAGAGGATGCCGCCCGCAGGATTGCCCTTGGACAGTGGAAGGAGCTTGACTCCGTCAGAAATGCTGCGGTTCTGCTCCTGATCGATCTGCTTGATGAAGAGTACTATGTACCACGGGTGAATGCAGTCAGGGCCCTCGGCCATCTGGGAGATGAACGGGCAGTTCCGCACCTCAAAGACGCACTCTCAGATACAAATCCCAATGTCAGGGCAGCAGCCGCCGAGGCGCTTGGCCATTTCGGGGATGAAGAGCTCCTCCCCGTGCTCCTCTCTGCCTGTGAGGATGAGGATCGTTTTGTCAGGGAATCAGCTGCGAAGGCGCTTGACCGGATCGGCTGGCATCCCTCTGATGATGACGAGCGCGTGATGTACTTTATCGCCACCCGCCAGTGGAAGAAGGCAGCCGAAATCGGTGAGGCTGCCGTCCTCCCCCTGATCGGGATGCTCAGGGATACTGACAATGGAGTGGTGAAAGGATTAACTGACGCACTCCGGAGCCTTGAGCGGTATTCGGTCGGCCCACTTGAAGAGGCTTTGAATGATCCCGATATCAGGGTGAGGAATGCAGCTGGCGAGATCCTGGTCTCGCTTGGGCAGACCGATCTCGTGTACCGCCCCCTGATCCCAAAGAGTGATGGGGGGTTGCCGGAAGAGAAGAGAGGGCCGTAATTTTTTGGCTCTTCGCTGAGACGTTTTCCCCACCACCCCTCCCCCGTCCTCACATGCTTCGCAGGGAGGTTGTACTGGGCGGCGCAGGTGCTGCGCGGGAGGTGGCAGAGATGCTTCAGACTACCACTATAAAATAGCGGGGAGGCAATCTTTTTGAGGATGAACCGAATGGATGTTCCAATGGAACTGGATCCGGCCGGACGGTGAGGCGGTACCGGTGAATGATATAACGCTCCTGATAATCGCAATCGCCGTTGCAATTGATGCATCCGCGATTTCGATTGCCGCTGGTGCCACGATGAAGAGTCATGTTCTCTATTATGGAGTACGGGCGGCACTCTTCTTCGGCTTTTTCCAGGGAGGGATGGTACTTGCCGGGTATCTCGCAGGGGAGGCAGGAAGCGGGCTGATCGCCTCGTTTGATCACTGGGTCGCCTTTATCCTGCTTGTTCTGATCGGGGGGAAGATGTGCTATGAATCATTTCAGGAAGAGGCAGATGAGAGGAAAACCGGGATTACAGGTCTCTTTACCCTGACCCTCCTTGCCATTGCCACATCTATCGATGCCCTTGCAGTCGGGGCCACATTTGCGGTGCTGGATGTGGAGATTATACCTGCCGCTCTTCTTATCGGGGCGGTTACCTTCGCCGGATCGATCGCCGGAATCTGGACAGGCCGGAGATTCGGGTGCTGCCTGGGGAACCGGATCGAGCTCATCGGCGGCGTGATCCTGATTATAATCGGGATCAGGATCCTCGTAGACGGGCTCTTCCTGTAAGAGGTGGCGGGGCACCCCTTTTCATTGAGAAGGGAGGGGATATTCCGCTCCATTCTCCTGTTTTCTCTGTGGATCCACTTAGAACCCGAAATAGACGGAGATCCCCATGATCCCGTGGAGAAGGGCGAGGAGAATGGAGAATCTCGCCATCCGGAAATGCCAGGTGAACGGCACGTTCTCAAGTTTCCCTCTCCGTTTCATAACCGCAATCGATGCGGTGATGCAGAGAGAGATGAAGAGTATGATCCCAAGTACGACGACCAGGGGGAGCCCGAGGACCGGCGTGTATGCGATCGCTGCGATTGTCATGTATTTCTACCTCCTGAGGATGAGTGTTGTCGAGCCGCGTTCACGGTGCGGTACCGTCATCGAATTGCTCTCCGAGAGTGCCCAGATGATGGCGATCGGATCTCCCGCCCGGATCTCATAGTCATACTCGTCACCAGATGCAAAGAGCCGCTCAAACTCGATGATGGTGACGTCATCTGCCTGCCTGCCCCCGTACCTGAGGATATCATCGGTTCCGCCGATGGCAGTGTCCATCCGGATCGGGCAACGGGGGTTCTCGCTGAAGAGATCATTCACCACTCCATTCTCCCCGTCGACATACCCCGCGATATAGTCAACGCCCGACATCATCCGGGGGGTTCCAAGCCCGATGCCGATCCAGCCTGCGGCTCGTCCGGCGAGTCCGATCCGGATCATATCGTCGGTTGTGGTCCAGTGAAGCTCCATCTTATCGGAGAGGGCCTGCCTGTACCGGTATTCGCCGGGTTTGATGATCCCGTCAGGATTCCAGTCCACGGTGACGGGGGATTCATCTGCCGGGGCAGGTGGAGCGGGTGTTGCGGGGGGATCTGCTGCACACCCGGAAGCCATCACCAGGAGTGCAAGAAGAATCATCATGAAGAGAATAATCGACGCCTTCATAGCCAGATGCTGGTCACCGGATATGAAAAGCTTTTCTTTGTAGAGGGCAAGTCATCTCATATGGAATCTCCTGTGAAAACACTCCGGGATGCCACCATCCTCATCGGGGCAGTCCTTCTGCCGCTTATGACCGGTGCGATCGGGAGCATCGCAACAGCAGCGAATGTCTCGGGATGGTACCAGACGATCGCAAGGCCATGGTTCACCCCACCGAGCTGGGTCTTTGGGCCGGCATGGACGATACTCTATATCCTGATGGGTATCTCCCTCTTCCTGATCATAAAATCCGGATGGGAGCGGCGGGAGGTGAAGATAGCAACCGGCATCTTCTTTGTGCAGCTCTTCTTTAATGGAATCTGGTCGTTCCTCTTCTTCGGGATACCGTCACCCTTCCTCGGGCTGATCTGCATCATTATCCTCTGGTGCCTGATCCTCTGGATGATCGTCTATTTCTACCGGATATCAAAGGTGGCTGCATACCTGAATATCCCCTATATCTGCTGGATAACCTTTGCAACCGCCCTGACGGCATCGATCTACCTGCTGAATCCCTAGATTCTCCGGGAAAACCCTATGTTTTTATTTTTTATTGTGGATCTTCTACAAATTTCTGATTGCCAAATTCCCTGATTCCTTAGCTATGGTCGGCTGGATAGTATGGTGTGCTCCTCACTACAGATACCTTTTCACAGAAGCAACAGTGGATAAGAAACTTTGGCTGGGATAGGAGAGAGAACAGTAACAGGAAGTGGGCGCGAAGCGCTCAGTATCCTCACGTGCGGGGTGAACAGCCCCGCCTGGTGACCGCAAGGTCGCCTTCACCGGCATCCGGAGGAAGGTGGCAGTGCTCCCCCGGAGGATGTTCGGTGACAGATCCTTTCCCGGTTCCATCGACAGAACGAACGGCATTTTTAATTCCCCCCACCCCACCACCCGTCCCCGTCCGCATGTGCTTCGCAGAAACGTTGAACCGGGTACCAGCATATGCAACGCGGGAGTGGCGGGAAAGCTTCGGGGGCTTCCAGAGCAGATAAACCCCGATTCTGAAGAATCGCCTTTCAGGTTGCTCTTTCGAGCAAGGGTGTATCACCTCTGTCATCCTGCTCCCTCGCCACCCCGCCCCCGATACCCGCGCCGCATATGCTTCAAACTTCCATGATCCGAATGGGGAAACGTGATCGCTCCGGTTTTTTTCGTAGATTCTTTGCAGGGAGGTTTTCCCGGATTTCCGGATAATTCTAAAGGAAAGCTATATCGAAGATTGGATCAGATCATCAGTTGCGAGGGGGGAAACAGCGGTATGCGGATTAAACAGGTATCATGCAGGAATTTCAAGAGTTTCTCGGATCTCACCGTGGATCTGGATGAATATAATATCCTGATCGGAACAAATGCGGCAGGAAAGACGAACTTCATCAGGATATTCCGGTTCTTCCGCGATATCGCACGGCACGGGCTTGGAAACGCGATATCTCTCCAGGGAGGGGCAGAGTATATCAGGAATATCAGGATCTCCTCCGATGTCCCGACTGAGATTGGGATCATCTTCGAGAATGAGCTTGGCGTCTTCAGCGGCGTCCGGGACACAAGAGGCGGCAGCCACACGCTCTCCTTCCACCAGATCGAGTACCGCTTCTCATTGCAGATAGAGGAGGGGGGATACCGGATTCTTGAAGATTTCCTCAGGATCAGCTGTTCCTGCACCCCCGATCTGGGTGAGGGGGAGAGCGGGCAGGGAGAGCTCCGGATCACCCATACCGAGGACGGAGTCTTCTATGAGCTCTCCACGCCTGAGGGGATCGCAATTGAGATCACAGAGATCATCCCCCCGTACCTCCAGAAGAATGTGCCAAGGAGCGGGACCCTGCTCATCGAGAACCCGCTCCTTGTGCCGATGCCCGGCTTCCAGCGGTTCTTTGCCGAGATCGCCATCTATGATTTTGATCCCCGAACCCCCCGAAAAGCAATCCCCCTCTCGGGCAGGAGCGATCTCGAGGAGGATGGGTCAAACCTTGCGATCGTCCTGAAGGGTATCCTCGCTGATCCAGAGAAGAAGCGGCGGCTGTCGAACCTGATGACCGAATTACTTCCATTTGTGCAGGATATCGATGTCCGGAAGTTCATGGATTCATCCATCTACTTCACGGTGACTGAGCGGTACGGGGACGAACACCCCCTCCCCTCCTCCGTGATCTCTGATGGGACGGTGAATGTGATCAATTTGATCTGTGCACTCTACTTTGATGAGAAGCCCTTCATCGTCATCGAGGAGCCTGAGAAGAACGTGCATCCCTACCTGATCGCCCGTGTCGTCTCGATGTTTGGGGATGCCGCCCGGAACAAGCAGATCCTGATCACAACCCACAATCCCGGCGTCGTCAGGCATGCAGATATCGAGGATATCCTTCTCATTTCACGGGATTCGGCGGGATATTCGATCATCACGAAGCCCGCCCGGCGGGAGGAGGTCAGGACGTTCCTGAAGAACGAGGTCGGAATAGAGGAATTGTATATCCAGAACCTGCTCGGGCTCTGATGATCTGCTCTGCTTTGATGAATGAGACCAATGATCCCAAACACTGAACCAGACCTATGAACCGGCTCTTTGTCTTCTGTGAAGGCCCTGATGATATCAGGTTCTTCGAAGGGGTCCTGAAAAGCGAACTCCGGGAGGGATATGCCAGTGTCGAGCTGATCGCCTATGCCGGGATGAAGCATATCCGGGTGGACGGCTTCATCCGGGGGATCGGGGCGATGGGCGACGACTACCTGATGGTCGCCGATATCGACAGCGACAGGACCGTGAAGGCGAAGAAGAACCGCCTGAAACGCTGGTACCGGGAGTTGGATACCGATAAGGTGATCATCGTCATAAAGGAGATCGAGGGCTGGTATCTCGCCGGCCTAAACGACCATGCATCCCGCTCGCTCGGCCTCCGGCCCCTGCCCGGCACCGACCGGATCACAAAAGAGCGGTTCAACCGGATGATCCCGGATCATTACGTATCCCGGATCGATCTCATGATCGAGATCATCAAACGGTACTCAATCAAGGTTGCCCGGGAGAAGAACCGGTCGTTTCGGTTCTTTTACTGGAAGTGCCTGGAGTAGGGGGATGAGTAGGGGAGGAGGATCAGAGAGGAAGAGGGATGGCGGATGGCGGGGTGAGGCATGCCAGGTCTCGAGGCATGCCTGGAGATCCGGAATCGTCACTTCAATTACCTATTGAAACATAGTGACCATCACTATGCAGAGAGCTACCTCCATTTGCATCAGAAATTACCTTAAGCCCAAACTTTTCCACACATAGGGCATAATCTCTTCACATAGCACTCTTTTCATCAAACCAAGGCCACACGATCAAAAGATCTATATGGCATTATTCCCTAATATTATTACATGGAAGACTGGGCGGAAGAGTGGCTTGCTAAACAGCGCGAGATGGGAAAGAAGTGCCTTGAGATCAAGTACATCCAGGGGAAACCCTACGTCTATTATTCAACCA
>NZ_VOTZ01000004.1 GCF_024372745.1 Methanocalculus taiwanensis | reverse complement strand
CTTCAAGACGCTGGATTATTTCTTGCTGGTGCTGGATTGTTTCTTCATGACTATGGATGATTGTGACAAGTGCTTCAGGGTTATGTTGTGCCAGTGCAAGGATCTCGTCACGTTCCATAGTTCCATAACCCAAATATCTATTAATCTCTCATTATATAAGGATCTATCGGTCATACGGGCGTATTTTCCGAAAAGTGGGGGTGTGTGATGTGAGTTAAGGAGAGGTCAGGAGAGGGGGTGCTGACCTGTTACATAAAATGTAGATTATCGTCTATGATAGAACATAAATCCGGCCCCTGCAACAATGGCGATCACAACGATGATTACAGCTGTACCAAGTGGAAATTCGCCTCCTGGAACATCTGTACCGGGCTTTTCAGTTGCAATCCCTGCTTGTGTTGGATATGGGGAGTCTCTTTCCAGTCCTGATATATCATCAGCTGGCTCGGTTTCTCCTACTGGTAATTGTGTCTCTTCAACCGGAATTGTCGGAGTAGGTGTGATGGTGGGAGTTGGCATATCAATGAAGGATATTCCAGCACCTCCACCTCCTCCTCCGCCACCGCCCTTTCCGGGAGACCCAAGGATGGCGAATGTGGAGAAGTGAGTGGTCTCTCCCCAGGCTACTTTCGTGTTGGTATTGACGCCTCCGGAAAGTTGAGTCCAGCTGTTTCCATTCCACCAGTAGACCCGTATTGAAGATTCATCAATCCCGGCATAGTCAAGGCCGCCGTAGGCAAATCTGATGATAACCTTCTCGATTTTGTCATTTGTTATAGTGCTTGTGAGTGTGGCAAATCGTCCGGGTGATCGTAACGATGAGGGGATCATCTGGTTATCAGGCGGTTTTATAAACAGGGTGAAAATGAGACTTTCTTCATTAAAATCCTGATTAGTCGTCAAATCAACAGATAATCCATCTCCTGTAATAGTCACGGGTTGACCGGCGTTTGTATTGACAGGTTGGGTTGTACTCTCTTCCGGCCGTTCTTTTGGAAGTGCATCTCCTGCGGTGAGTGTCAGATTTGTTACCCCACCGCTTTCAAAGCTGGTTGATTCAGTTGCCTTCACACCATCTATGTAAAAAGCGATTGGATCTCCTGGATTCAGTGCGGCATCCCAGACGATCAGTTTTTCCCCGCCCGGATAGTCCGTCCCATAGTGTCCGGCTGGCATAACGGTGATCGATCCTACAGTTTTTCCATGAACCGAGGCAATAACGATGGATCCTTCGGGTGCTGCCAAACCATCAACTGTGTATATTGAACCATAGAATGCATGGGGGATCGTTTGGGGTACTTCTGCCAGTGCAGGAACGGCCATAAGAATAGCGAACAGTAGTATCGTGGTAATATATATGCTTTTTTTCATCATTGTTCCTCACAATAAAGGGTTTGGATTCTTAAAGATCCCATAACCAATACGGCATAGGAAGTGGGGTTGTTGAGAATCCGGCAAGTTGATCCGGATTCTCCATATAGATCCAATATCCACAGGTTGCATCCATGCCTGGGACAACGTCATACTCATTTCTTGTAAAGACCCAGGAACTCGGATTGATCGAGGGTGATATGACGATACTATATCCGGTCTTCCCATCTGCTGTCTCCTCAATTGAGGCGAGTGCCTTGATAACAGACGTCTCATAAGGCTCTCCCCACCAGAGATATTGTTCCCCAATCGGTTCAGTCAGCTCAACCAGATCATATGCAGGTCCAACAAGGTTCCATCCTCTGTTCAGATTCCGGACAGGCGGTCCGGTAATCTCGGGGCTGATCTGCACAGGAAGACGGTCAGAACTGTTCATCCTGATATAGACCGCATCAAGAGGATAGATTCGCGTGTTATCAGTTACCTGAACCCACTGCTGGTACGTTGGGTTCCATGAGTAGGCGACCATATAATCCAGACCATCACCGGATTCGGTGATCGATTTCCAGATGTTGTCCTCCAGTGCCAGTGGGAATGAGAGGGTATTCCATCCGGGAGTAAGACCGCTGCGGTAATCGTCACCACCGATGAAGGGAGAGCCTATCTCCAGGCCGAAGTAGGATTTTCCTGTCTCCTTCACCTCATCTGCCGGTCTTGTCAGCCAGGGTTCATAGAACGGGCTTCCCATGACCGTGCTTCCTGTTCCAGGGCCAATACCAGATGGGCCGCTTCCATCGCCCCACCAGTTATGGGATGCAAATGGCTCATAGATCTCCTCTCCATCATAATACGGAAGGCCCAGGTAACCGTTTTGGATATTGTTGAAGGTTGCATCACCCCCGATGGAGAGAATACCCAGATCCAGAGTAATCATATTATCCTCGGTCTCAACTCTGTCCCCATTGACGAAAGCCATCAATAGTGTGATAGATTCTCCATCTACCGTATTTCCGTCGATATATGAGGGGGCAAGGCTTACAATGCCGGCATCGACATTGACAATGGTGATCAGGGCAGTTGCATCCTCAAGGAGCTCTTCAGTCATAGCATAAATCATACCAAATGATCCTGAAGATGTGAGGACATCATTGTTGGCTATATATGATTCTCCTGTCAGGATTCCATTTGAGACGGCAATACCAATATTTGCCGCTCCTGCACCCGGATGATCGTAGTTGTCACTTCTAACGGTGTCTGAACCTTCCTCTGCAACAAATCCTCCGTTTAAGCTCATCTGTTGCGTTGCCACATTGATGGTATTCTCCAAAATAACTGCTTCAGGTGCAACGATACCAAAGCTCGCCGCTGCACATGCCGCAGCAGAGAGTGCAGTTGATGATCCATCAATGGGGGGAGCAAGCTCTTCCTCGGCAGCTGAGAGCGTCATGATTCCATTCATAATGGTGATGTTATTTCCTTCGATGAGATCCTCAATCTCATATGGATCTTTGATAGAAAGCAGATCAGCTCTCTCTTCATCCAGGATTGTATCTGAATCAAGCACTATGCCTGTGACCAGACCTGCCATTGCCGCAGCGCTGATGGCCATCCTGTCCTTTATTCTGTTCAAAGACTCAGTCATCACCTCATTTCTCTGCATAATCCGGATCTCATTATTCAGAACTGACGTATCATTAGCATCTGCAATAATTCCCATTGCAATGATCAGGTGTGCGGATGCAGCCGCGGAATCTGAAAACTCACTCTCTCCTCCACGTGCACCAGTCATAAACTGGCCATTATTTTCGATAGAAATACTGTTATCTGCTATTGTGATGCTATCCGCTGCTCCCCGGATGCCGAAGGTTGAGATCAGACCTGCCGATAGCGCTGCGGTATTGTTTACCATGAGATCTTCACTGTTTGCATATGATATGCTGATTGCATCAGTAATGAGCGAAAACTCGTTTTCATAGATCTCCATCTCCCCGTCAGCATACGCGAGGAGGCCATAACTGACCGAAACCGGGATGGCAGTGGAAAGATGCGAATTATTCAAAAATTCCAAATGATCCCCATTTTGTAAAAATCTCCAGTGTTCAAGGATTATTTCTGCCATCCTTGACCCTTCTCCAAGGAGTTCTGTATCCTCTGCATACTCAGCAAGAACGTCCTCGTCCCCACTCAGGATTGCATCGCGGATTGCAACTTTATCTGACTTTGGAAGATTCTCCCATTCATCCTTATTTTCATTGATGAGGTTGAGGAGAAATGCCTGTTCTACCTGATCGCTCCCAAAGAGCCGATCCACTAGCCCGATTCCTGAGGGAGCATTTTGTAAGAAGCTCTCTTCATATGGATCCAGGTCACCACCGGCAAGGAGAATGACATCCTGGAATACTGGCACATAATTATTCGAAATAACCGGATTATATACCTCTTCGAGGACGATCCCGGCAGTTGCGGTGCGAACCTGTGCAAGCGCTCTCTCTTCATCCTGCATCTCCGATTTGATTCTGGTAGTTCTCAGGGGGGATAGATCCAGATCCGATTCAATCATTTGTGTTAATTCTTCTGCTATATCTGTTGGATTGTGAGCCTTTTTGGAGAGAAGAGCAACATAGCGCTCCTGCATGCCGGGATTTGGCATATGATTCACTAACTCCTCTTCTTCATGGAGTGGTGTACCGGCAAGAGCCATTGATTGAGCTCCTGCAATAACCGAATTGCCGGATATGACCGGGTTGGAGATGGGCTCACCCCACCCTCCCTGAAGATACATTCCAGAGATTATGAGTTCCTCCTCAATACCTGCATATGAGTCCTCTTCAGACAATTCCTGGTAGGCGATGACAGTACCAAAGGCATGTATTACATTATCGAAGATCTCAGGCTCATCACTCCATGAGATCTCAAGTCCGGAAATGATGCCAAGTACACAGAGAGGATCTGCTTCCTCTTCTGCAAGGAGTATGTTCAACTGTGATGGAGCGATCGTTCCGGTTGGATCCCTGATAATCGTGTTCTCCACAATGGCAAGATTCTCTTTGACTCGGGTTTCATCACAGTTTTCGATGTAGACGCCATGCACCTGAACCCGTGACATTTCCGGAGTTCCGGTTGATAAGAGTCCATAATAAATGTCGTTTTCGATAATCTGAGCCTTATATGAGTCAAATGCGAGTATGCCGGCAGGTCGTCTTAATCCATAATGGCCTGCTGTTCTGGTACAGTCAACCTCCACATTGATCTGATTCTGCAGAACACGCCCTTTCTCAGAGTAGCCAAGCCTGATTCCAACCGGCTGGACATACTCTCCACTCGCGAAAACTCCGACCTCATTCCCTTCAATCAGCGCCAGATTGCCTGACCCATAGATACCTACCAGGGCGGTGGAGCCGGTTGAGTGACCCCTAACCCCAACGGAGTTATTCAATATATGTACTCTCTCTGATGAACAGGATCGAATGCCCCAGATATCAGTATATATATCATATTCCTCCTCCTCACTGTTGACACCGATGGATGCAACCTGATTATTCAGTACAGTAACGTCATTGCTTTCGGTAATATAGATTCCATCTGTTCCTATCCATGAATATGAGACACCGACAGGAGGAAAGCATACCCTATCTTCATCATAAAGACGGGCTGACAGACCAGTACGTGCAACCCCAACAGGCACTATATCTGATCCGGTTGATAGAACTATAATCTGATTTTCCTCAAACGTTGCATCTGATATTCCACTCGCAACAATGCCCGACTGAACGGAGTGCCCAACATTCAGCACCAGATTACGCACTATCCGGATGTCATCCCCCTCTTCAACAAAAATCCCGGATGTTTCATTATCTGTCTCGGTGGAGAGAGCAATCGTGTTGTCCATTAAACTGATCGAGTCGGCGTTGTGTGCGTAGATCCCTCTTTTGCTGGCATTCCGAATGTCAAATCCTCTGAAGGAGACACCACTGGCGCCTATCTCAACACCGTTCTCTGCACCCCCGGCATCAATAATTACCTGGACGGGATCGGTTGATGCCAGGTGGGCGATGTTTGTAACATATACACTTTTATTGATCGTAAGGGATTCGTTGTATGTGCCGCCAAATACCCACACCTCTCCATCAGGTGCTACACCATCAACTCCAGCCTGGATGCGTGAGAAGTTCAGGTATCCCCAATCAGGTGTTTCTTCAGTATATGATTCATTTACATAGACCCTCTGTGGGAGGGTTTCTGCTGCTGCGGGTGCAATCAGCACCCAGCTGATCAGCACCAGCAGAAAAAGAAATAATACGGGTTTTTTCCCGGTTATCACGCCTTTCATCATTATCACCTCTACCAGATTCATATCCGGACAATAAAATAATCGCTAATACGGGATGCCGATATATATATGTTGTTAATTAGTTCCAAAATTTTTTGTTTAATTATTGATATCTTTGGGATGAGAGAAAAAAGTGGGATTTTCCTTATTTTTGGTTCTGTACTGGTTTCATCAGGAAGAACGCAATCACTGCTCCAACCAGTGCCAGCACCACGATATAGGGGAAAACTCCGATATATCCGCCAGTCGTTGCCTTTATGAATCCGGCAAGCTGCGGCCCGGCTATTGCACCGGCACCGTATGCCAGAAACACAATGCCATAACATCGCGGATAATCGCAGGTGCCGAAGTACCGTGCAGTTGCAGTCGGTGCTATTGCCAGCCACCCTCCAAGGCACCCCCAGAGTATACAGAATGATACAATGTAGGTGATCCGGGAAGGGATCTGCCAGAGCATAAGTGATGCGCCTGCAATCAGCAGAAACGAGATGACTGCTGCCTGCTTCGGCCGCAGTAGATCTGTCAGCCACCCAAAGGCAGGCCTGCCGCCGCCATTGAAGATTGCAAACACTCCGACAAGTGCTGTTGCAAGAACCGGCGTGATCCCGACAACCTCGACACCAACCGGCTGGGCAATGGATATTGCCATTAAGCCTGCAAGGCACCCGATGAAGTAGCAGACCCAGAGCCCATAGAAAGTCGGAGTTCTGATCATCATGTGAGGGTTGCACTCACAGGTCTCAGCCGAAGCAGATACCGTTGGCGACCATCCCGCGGGAACCCATCCAGGCTCTGGAAACCGAAGAGGCATTGAGGTGATCAGGATGATGATCAGAAATGCAGCTCCGAAGATCCTGAATGTGTCCATGACACCGACCATCGGGATAAGGATTCCGGCAATGTTTGCCGATATGAAGGCCGAGAAGCCAAATCCAAGCAGTGCAAGGCCAACAGCCAGCCCCCGGCGGTCCGGGAACCAGCGTGTGGCAAGGGCCACAGGCACGCCATAGGCTATGCCGACACCTGCACCGCCGATCACCCCGTAGACGATATAGAGCATCTCAACAGATGTTGCAGTCGATGCAAGAAGCCAGCCAAGTGCCGTGAGAAGGCCTCCTACGATAGTCGTCTTTCTCGGACCCCATATATCTATATATTTCCCGGCAAGCGGCATTGCGATTGCAAAAGCGGCAAGGAATATGGAGAAGGGCATCAGCACCTCACCAGCGGTCACCGTCTTTCCGAGATCTGTCATGAAGTACTCTGTGAGGGGTGTCACAAAAACACTCCATGCATAGATACTCCCAAGACAGAGGTTGATGATCAGACCTGACAGTACAAAGATCCATCGACCTTTCTCGAGTGGGAGCCCGAATAGATGTGTATCATTCATGGTTCAACCAGGGGTTTCATTTCAATAAAGGAGAAGGAATAGTTATTCTTCCAGGGTGGATATGTCACCCGGGTCGATTCCCATCTCCTGTGCTTTTAAGACTCGACGCATGATCTTGCCGCTCCTCGTCTTTGGCAGCGAGGAGACGAATTCGATCTCAGATGGCATGGCGATCGGCCCGATGCTCATCCTTACATGATAGATAAGCTCGTTCTTCAGCTTCTCGCTCTGCTCATATCCAAGCCTGAGTATGACGAATGCCTTGATCGCCTGCCCTTTCATCGCATCGGGTTTGCCGATGACTGCCGATTCTGCGACCGCCTCATGAGAGACGAGAGCGCTCTCAACTTCAGCGGTTCCGATATTATGGCCAGCAACGATGATGATGTCGTCAGATCGGCCCAGCACCATGATATAGCCATCCTTATCCTTCACTGCAAGGTCGCCTGCAGTATAGAAAGGCTCGATTGTGGACCAGTACTGGCGGTACCGCTCGTCGTTCTTATGAACCGTCCGCATCATTGAGGGCCATGGCTCCTTGATGACAAGCAGCCCCCCGACATTCGGCGGGGTCGGGTTGCCTTCCTTGTCGACGACGTCAACCTGGACGCCCGGGATCGCTTTTCCAGCAAAGCCGGGTTTCATCGGCTCGCCGACGAGGGTTGTGATCATGTGCATCCCGGTCTCGGTCTGCCACCAGGTATCCAGGATCGGGCATACGGATTTGCCGATGACACGATGGTACCACTCAAATGCTTCAGGGTTAAGCGGCTCTCCGACCGATCCGATGATCCTGAGTGAGTCCAGGTTTGCCTTATTCGGCCACTCTTCACCGAATTTCATGAACATCCGGATTGCAGTCGGTGCAGTATAGAAGATCGTGACCCCAAACTCCTCGATGATCTTCCACCAGACGCTTGGGTCCGGATAATCAGGGACTGTCTCGGTGATCAGGATCGTCGCCCCTGCGGCAAGCGGGCCGTAGACGATGTAGCTGTGCCCGGTGATCCAGCCGGGATCGGCAGTACACCAGTGGACATCGTTCTCTTTTAAGTCGAAGATGTACTTTGTCGTGTAGTACGTCCCGACCATGTACCCCCCGGTTGTGTGGACGATACCTTTGGGCTGGCCGGTGGTCCCTGAGGTATAGAGGATGAAGAGCGGATCTTCTGCATCCATGACTTCGGGTTCGCATTCCTTTCCAGCCTCATTCAGGAGCTCGTAGTAATCGATCTCCATTTCGGAGACGAGTTCAACCTGTGGCCTGGTTCTCCTGACAACGACGATCTTCTCGACACTCGGAGCATTGACGACGGCCTCACCAACGATTGATTTGAGGGGGACATGCTTGCCGCGGCGGTATCCGACATCTGCGGTGATGACGACTTTTGCCGATGCATCGCGGATGCGGGTGTGTAATGCGGCTGCTCCAAACCCTCCGTAGACGATACTGTGGACAGCACCGATTCTGGCACATGCGAGCATTGCAACGATATGCTCAGGGATGAGCGGCATGTAGATACAGACAGTATCGCCTTTTTTGATGCCCAGGTTCTTCAGGGCATTTGCACACCGCTGCACCTCGCGGTGGAGCTGGCGATAGGTGAATATCCGCTCCTGCTCCTCTTCCTCACCACGCCAGATCAATGCGACCTTGTTTCTGAGCTCGCTGTTGACATGCCTGTCAAGGCAGTTGAATGTGATGTTTGTCTTTGCATTGACAAACCATTTCGCATAGGGGTGTTTCCACTCCTTTACTGCATCCCATGGCTTGAACCAGCTGAGCTCTTTTGCAATACCGTCCCAGAAGCCATCGGGATCTTTCAGATAGCGGTTGTACGCCGTCTCCCAGTCACCGATATTCGAATTCTCCATATAGGAGGAATCCGGCTTGTAGGTCTTAGCTTCGAGTTTAACATCGAAAGATTCGGACATAATCTTCTCCTCCATGCACAAAGTCATGGAACCATAGAACCCGAAGGGCCCTTATGCAGTGCTTTACATACACAAATTAGAATGCAATATAGATAAACCTTATATTTGCTGAACACATATGCACTGCATAAGCAGATCAATGCCTTAAACGGAGATTATGGAAAATGACAGGCCAATCCGGGGAAATGATCCAGATCAAGGAGTTATTGAAGAGAAATCCACGTGGAATGAGTATAACAGAGATCTCTTCTGCACTGCATCTCCACAGAAACACTGCTGCCAAATACCTTGACACGCTCAAGCTCAGGGGCGATGTGGATAGAAAAGAGATTGGAACCGCACGAAATTACTTTCTTGTACAGAGAATCCCCGTCTCTTCCCTGCTCCCATACTGGCCCGCCCCATTGATCATCTGTGATCTTCGCCTGAATACAGTGATGGTGACAGAGGGGATACTCTCCCTCCTTGAGTGCTCACTGGATGTGATGTATGGCGTTCCAATCGATGAGATCCCGATCTCATTGTTTAAAGATCCCCGGATACGGGAGATCTGCCATAATGCCGTCCAGGGAGAGACACGGACACATACCTTCAGGGCAACTGTCAGAAAGAAGGATTTGCTTCTTCGGATCCAGGGGATTCCGGTCGTCTTTGATACAGGACGGGATGGAGCGGCACTCGCTTTCTTTGATGAAACAGCGCACCAGTCCACTTCAAAGGAACTTGATCTGCTGAAACAGCAATATGCAGCCCTCCAGACCGGACAGAGAGAATATATCGCCCATCTGGACAACAAACTCCGTATTACATACCTCAACACCCCATTTGCAGCCCGCACCCAGAGAAGTGGGAAGCAGGCGGAGGGAATCCCCTTTACCTCACTTTTCCCGGCACAGATCCTTCATGAGATAGAGGAGCTCCTTTCGGAGATCACAATTTCAAATCAATCGGCTTCTATTGAACTGATGATGATCCGAAATGATGGAACCCTCGGCCACGAAGAATGGGACCTTAGGGCCATCTTTGACGAGCAGGGGGGGATCACTGCATACCATGCAACAGGCAGGGATATCACCGAGCTGGCACGGTGCAGGGAGCAGCTTGAGCAGTACCACAGGAATTTTGAAGACCTCATCGAGGACAGAACCCGATCCCTCCAGGAGGCAAACAGGATGCTGATGGCAACAATCCGGGAGAAAGAGGAGCTTGAAAGGGACCTGCTCTTCATACAGTTCGCCTTCGATCATGCCTCGGATTCGATCCTTCTTCTTAATGAGGAGGGGCAGATCATCAGGGCGAACCAGACGGCATCCACCCTCCTTGGCTATATGGTTGAAGAACTCCAGGAACTCCATGTCTCCGTAATCAACCCCTCAATCACACGATCTGCATGGAACAAGATCTGGAAAGACGGGTACCCGGGAAAACGGATGCGCACCCGTTCAATCCACAGAATGAAAAACGGCAGGATCCTGAATGTGGATGTGTCCCGAACCTTTGTCCGGTTCCTTGATCAGATGTACTTCTGCTCGATTGCCAGGCCGCTTGAGGATAAGGACGATTGTATTGACGAGACGATGCCAGCAGATTCATAATGCCATGGGATGACACTAACAGGAAAAAGCGGGATATGAGAGATGTTTGAGAAGACACTGATTCCGGTTGCATATGGGGAGAGGCCGGATGAGCTGAGAAAGATCGGACGCATCCTTAAAAGTCTTGGCTCTGAATCGATCTGCCTCTTCCATGTGAGTGACACCGACTCATTCTTCGGCGGATCGGATCTCTCATGGCTTATGCTGTTAAAGGAGGCACTTGAGGAGATCGGGCTTAATGTTCGGATTTGGACAGGAAGCGACCATATCGCATCAGCCATTGCAGAGGCGGCACTTCTGGAAGGTGCAGATGAGATCTACCTGAAGGCAAAACGGCGCTGGCAACTCCGCTCAATACTCCTTGGAAGCGTGTCACGGGATCTCCTCAGGCTTGCCGACACCCCCGTCTTTGTCCATAAGATCCGGCCACTTCTGCCGGGAGAGGGAGAGGGGACGATCACCCGTGATGATCTGATCGTTCTCTACGCGACTGACTTTGACGAGGCATCAAACCGGCCACTGCCATATGTGATGCAGTTCAAGGGCGGCTGGTGCCATATTCTCCATATCCGGGGAAGGCGGGCAGACCCGGGATCCGAGAAGAGGAAAAGTTCTGAAGTGAAAGAGAAACTCTCCAGTCTTGAGGAGGAGCTTCGTCCGTACTATGGGCGTGTCACCTCAGAGGAGAGGATCGGCAATGCAGCAAACGAAGTCCTTTTTGTATCAGATCAGATAAAGGCCGATGTGATCATCCTCGGTAGACGCAGACCAGCATTTCTCTCATCACCGATGGGAGATACGGCTGAGAGGATCGTCAGCGGATCGAAGGCATCCATCTTTCTTGTACCATAAGGAGATGTTCAGATGAATCGGTCATATTTCAGAAAGGAAACAGTTTTTCTCCTCTCTTCAGGGATCATTTTCCTCTTTATTATCGCCGGGGTATTGCAGCCGGATCTTCTTGATGCAGCAGCATCTGCCATCCATTCAGGAATTCTTGACAACTTCAGCTGGCTCTACCTGATATCCGCATTCTTCTTCCTTATATTCGTCATTTCCATTGCATTATCGAAGTATGGAACTATCAGGCTCGGATATGATGCAGAGCGGCCGCAGTATACCTTCTTTGGCTGGGTCGCGATGCTGTTTGCTGCTGGTATGGGGATTGGCCTCCTTTTCTGGGGTGTTTCAGAGCCACTGGTTCACTTCCTCACGCCCCCTCCGTTTCTTGAGCCGCTCTCCCCCGAATCGGCAGCTTTTGCGATGAGGTATGCATTCTTCCACTGGGGGGTGCATCCATGGGCGATATATACGGTTGTCAGCCTATCAATTGCATACTTCTCGTTCCGGCGGGGTATGCCTGCGTTGATCAGCTCCTGTTTCTATCCGGTACTGGGGGATCGGATCTATGGGATGCCGGGAAAGGTGGTGGATATCCTTGCTGTCTTTGCAACCGTCTTTGGAACAGCAACTTCGCTTGGGTTTGGAGCACTCCAGATCCACTCGGGTTTAACCCACCTTTATGGGATCTCATCTGCGATCTCTGTTACCATCGGAATCATTGTGGTTGCGACCGCCTTTTTCATGGCTTCAGCCATCCTCGGTATTGAGAAAGGTGTCCAGGTCCTTTCTAAAATCAATATTCTGCTTGCGATCGTGCTTCTTATCTTCATCCTTCTTCTGGGTTCAACCCCATATATCCTGAATGTCTTCTCCTCAGCACTCGGTGGATATATCAACAACGTCATTGACCTAAGCCTTCAGGCATACCCGTTTGCCGGATATGAATGGAGCCGTGACTGGACGGTCTTCTACTGGGCATGGTGGATCTCATGGTCCCCGTTTGTCGGGCTCTTTATCGCACGGATCTCACGGGGCAGGACGATCCGGGAGTTTGTCATGACGGTGCTCACCGTGCCGACTCTATTTACCTTCATCTGGTTCTCGATCTTTGGGGGATCGGCGCTGTATCTTGAGTTGAACACAGGTGTTGACCTGGCGTCGGTTGCCGGAGAGGATGTATCGCTTGCCCTGTTTGTCTTTTTTGAGCACTACCCGTTTGCCGGGGTGCTTTCGCTGCTTGCAATCCTCCTCCTTTCTATCTTCTTTGTCACCTCGGCAGATTCGGCAACGGTGGTGCTCGGTTCACTTACCGCTGGTGGAAATCTGGCCGTTCCGATGTACAAGAAGGCAATATGGGGTTTTTCTCTTTCGGCAGTTGCAATTATTCTTCTCATGACGGGGGGGCTTGATGCACTGCAGAAGATGGCAATTACTGCTGCATTCCCCTTCATGATCGTGATGATCATCCTCTGCTATACGCTCTGGATCGGGGTGTCACAGGAGGAGGAGAGGGTTTCTGAGTGAATTGTTTGCATCCGGCAAAACCCCCCACAATCAAAGAGTGATGATTCCAACCGATATCCTGGCGAAGAGCACCATGCATAGAGATCAGTGATTGTTATGGCTGTTATGTGAACAACCGATACTAAGAAATAGTATCAGTTATGACAATGCACTGTTTTCCAGGAGAGAACAGGTGGTCACCGACAGATCAACCGGCATACCATCAATACACCCTCTCAAAGGATGTGCAATTTATGACTATTCAGGATCTGATGCATTCCCTTACCGAAAAAACGCCAAATACTGATATTTTTTCTATCTCATATACATGTGCGCAAAAGGATTATGAGGAACTCTGTGACTTCATAATGGTTGGTTATAATCCTGATGCAATATATTGGGAGATTCGGTCAGAGAGGAGAAGACTTCAGCATCTGATGAGGATAAAAACAGTTTTAAAAACTATTGACAGATTACTGAAGACTGGTTTTGAATATAAAATGCGATCAGAGGAGATCCGATCGGCAGAAGAGAAACTAATCCGTTTTTCAATGATGAGGGATTTTGGTGCTGATGCATCCGCTCTCATGATTGGAGCGGAGATCCCGGAATGGTCAGATGTCCTGAAAGGGATGGAGCGTGATTTTCAGCAAAATCTGATAGAATCTCCAGCATTATTTCTCCGGATTGCGCAACAATTTTTAAGAACCGATGAGGAGGAACCCTTTCTTTCCCTCTATTCATATATCAGGGAATTTATCTCTGTCTGCCCTGAAAAATACCTCGAAAACGGGGTCTTTGGTAAATTCATGCGATCCATTTTTGGGGTCTTTGCGTATTCGAAGAGGAGTGGAAAAACGAATTATCATGATATTGCACGTCTTTCCGGATATTTCGCAACAACATATCTCTATGATGATATCATCGATGATCCGATGTATAATCAAACTGAGAAAGACCTGTATGCCCGGAATGTATTTAGTATTCTGGAGTCAGAAGATGTTACATGCCCACATTATTCAGATGATCCATTAATGGCATTTTCAGAAGCGGCTTTTTCCGGGATTCGTATGATCCTTGATGAAGAGCGTGCCAGAATGGTGTCGCGTTCATATCTTGCCATTGCAAGGGCGACATATATCGGATCACAATGGGCTCCCTCAGATACATTAACTGGTGTGGAGCTCTATTCAATCGCCACTATTAAAGCAGCCTATACCCGTATTATTCCAGCAATTTTAGCCGGATATACAATTGATGATGTTTTTCTCTCTTTTTGTATGAGGGCAGGGCTTATCTATCAATTGACAGATGATCTCCGTGATATTACCGATGATCTACATAATCTGACAATCACTCCATTCACGTACTATTACCTGAACCAAACAGATCCAAAAATCCATCCAATCTCTCTGTTTCTTGCAGCAATCAGCCGGATATCAGATGAAAATCTTTTGGCTATTCCTGATGCACGGAGGCTCTGGATAATGCGCCTCACTCATTCGATACGGCAGCTCACCCTTAAAAACAAAGGAAATAATACGCAAGGTTTCCTTCTGGATATGAAATTTCCCATGAATTGTTGCTTAAAAGAGCTTGAATTGATTGCGGCATGTAGTGATCTGATCGTAGATATTGAAGCAGAAGCTGCAAAGGCATTTTCAGATTGTGCTGTTATGCTCCGTTGCGGGTGTAGTAACGCCTCAGTATATGGCCATTGACAACAAAGGAAACAATTGTGCGGAAAAGCCTGGCATCTAATCTACGGATTCAGAATATGGGTGTTATGACTGATGTATCAATCAATTGAGGGGTACAGGCTGCAGAGGGTGCTCGATTGTCTCTATGGAAGAATATCAAATCAGCATCTGTACGATCTTTCATATGAATACCTTCAGCATGATTTTTGGGATTTATTACATTTTGGAGCAGGGGGTTATGATCCGGATACCCTTATTCGAAGCATCAGTGAAAATAAAAGGAGACTGAAGAGACGGTATCGTATTCATCGATTTCTACGACGCAGCAATGGCTCGATCCAAGAAATAATTGAGCGTTATATTACCAATTATGAATTGTATAGAGACGCTCTCTCATATTATCGGTATGCCTCTCTCCGGGATAAAGGAGTTATCCGAAGCTCAGCTGATATAAAGATCTTTAAAAGAAAGCTTCAGATGATGGCCCTTTCATTTCGAATCAGGTCTTCAGCATCATCAGATGAAGATTTTTTCACTATCGATACATTTACCCACATATTCCGGAAGGTAACCGGCTGTAATGGTAAAGAGGCAGAAATGTTACGTGACGGGATTATCACATTCATTGATTTCTGTCCGAAACGATATCTTGAGCGAGGTTTATTTGCTAAATATCTTGGTTCTCTCATGGGAGTGTACCGGTATGGTTATGAAAGTCACGGGCTTGATCTGCACCAAATAATTGAGATTGGCGGGTGTTTTGGGGTTGAATATCTTTTCGATGAGATAATTGATGATCCTGGCTATTCGGGTATTGAAAAAGAACGTTATTACAGCCGTATTATGCAGATACTTGAGAGCAGGAGGGGTGAGTTGTTCGTCTTTTCTGACGATTTGCTCATGGCTTTCACCGAGCAGGCGCTTGTCAGATTACGGGATATGCTTCCTCCAATGAGATGGACTATGGTTTCAATGGCATTTTCGGTACTTGCCATTTCATCATTAAAGGGTGGGCAATGGAGCCTTCAGGATACTCTCTCAGATGAGGATCTGTATGTTCAGGCAGCCCTGAAGGGAGCCTATACCCGGATTATCGCTGCCGTTTTAGGGGGAATGGATATAACCGGGGGTTTCCTCAGGCACGTCTTTCGATCGGGATATCTATACCAATTGCCAGATGATCTCCGAGATATCTTCGATGATAGAGAGAATGGAAATGTCACACCATTCAATTATTACTATCTGGGAGCAAACCGGATCCAGTATCATCCATTGATCATTCTGCTTATTGCCGTCTCCCGAATCTCATCTGTTGATTACCCGGGGATGAAGGATGCAACTGATTTGTATATGTCCTGCATATATCAGTCATTGAAAAAATTGTACCTCAAAGAGGGAACTGGGGATCTCTGTGCTCTTTTTGAAGATATTCATATCCCAGATCTTCCGATCACCCGGCATCTCTGCTGCACCGGGCATTATTACTCCATGACTCGTGACTTTGAAACCGAGATTGCAGCAAAATGCCGTGATTTCTCTCTTGAAATGAAAGATACAATCTCCGATCTCACGTAAATGATTGTCTGGTACACGATTCAATTCGAGCATGTTATATGCTAGCATGTCACACATTAGCATTGTATGATGTTTGGATTACCTGACCTGACTTTTTTCTCCGTATTGGGGACGATACTTGTCATCATCGTTTTGTTGATCATATGGGCTCTGAGATTCCCGGAGGATGACTGAGTATGGCTGATCCGATGACGTTTGTCATAATCATTTTCTATTTCCTTGTGTTGATCGGTATTGGTGCCTGGGCATCACGGAAGATCATGAATACCGAGGACTATATTCTCGCGGGCCGATCACTCGGCTTCTGGGTATTTACTATCCTGATGGTCGCTTCCATCTGCAGCGGGATGACCCTTCTCGGGGTATCCGGGCTTGGATATGCCTCCGGTTGGCCGACAATCTGGGAGCAGATCTTTGTTCCTGCGGCCGCAGCCTTCTGTATCACGATCTTTGGGATGAAACTCCATACTGTCGGGCGTGAGAACGGATATCTTACGCTTGAGGATTATTTTGCTCACAGGTTCGAGAGTGTGAAGCACCTTCGCGGCCTTTCTGCCATCGCCGGGATTACTGTTTCACTGATTTACCTTGTAGGGCAGTATACCGCAATCAGCATCGTCCTTATCTGGCTCTTTGGGATAGAGCACTGGCAGGCTCTTATTATCGCTGGTATCATCATAACGACGTACACGGTTATTGGGGGCCTCTATGCGGTCTCATGGACAACCCTTATCCAGGGACTGATATTGATTTTTGGTGTCGTTGCGATTGCACCTTTCCTGATCATGCGGGCGGGAGGATTAACCCATATCAATGAGGTGCTCAGCACCATTGATCCAAATCTTGTTGCCCCGTGGTACCCAACCCCTGTCTATGCAGGATATGCCTTTGCAACACCCGAGTTCCTCTTCTCATTTGCAATCCTCCTGATGGTGGGGCTTGCGTGTGCTCCGCATGTGATCAATAATGTCCTTGCTGCAAAAGAGACGAAATACTTCAAATGGTCTCCCCTGATTGCGTTTCTTATCTATCTTGTGGTGATGTTCCTTGTCAAATTTGTCGGGTTCGCTGTCCGCGTACTTGTCGAAGAAGGCCAGATCATCCTCCCCGAAGCTATCAATGCGCAGGACTTTTCATTCATCCTTGGAGTCGAGTTCGCCGCACCAAATATGCTTATCTGGGCATTCTTTGCGGTTATTGTTCTTGCTGCTGTGATGTCAACAACCGATCGCCTGATGCTCACCATCGGGACGATCTTCTCCTGGGATATCTATAAAAACATCCTCCATCCGGAAGCGTCAACAAAGAAAGTCCTCACCATATCAAAAGCCTCTGTCTTCTTAGCAGCCGTTATATCGCTAATCCTTGCCATCAATCCCCCGGAGATGCTTGCCTGGCTGATCTGGATGGGGATTGGTGTTATGCTTTCAACGTTTGCAATCCCGATCCTTGGAGGGCTCTACTGGCGCGGAGCAACGACAAAAGGCGCACTTGCGGCAATGGTATGTGGACTTATCGGATCCGGTGTCTTCGGGTATTACCACCAGTACGTGGCAAAGCTCCCGGTTCACTTCAGCCTGTATTCGGTGACACTGGCACTGATTGCATTAATCATTGTGAGTCTTTTCACCACAAAGAACAGCGAGAAGGTACTGGATGAGACGATGACCGGGTGGTACATCTTCAGAAAAAAGTAGGATTTGATTACCACGAGTGAGGGGGAAATAGGAACAATTATACTATCTCTCACCCTCAGAACAACTATCATTTTGCCTTTGCAAGGGAATATGAGAAACTGGGGGCTTATGAACCGGCATGGCTCTCACTATCCGGGCTGATCGGACGAATGTGTGGGGGTCTGCTGCCTGTGATAAATGACTGCCCGGGAGTTGCCATCTATGCCGATCCGATGATTGAGAAGGTTTTTTCAAACCTGATGGATAATACGCTCCGGCATGCAGGTAAAGCAACACAGGTCCGTATTAGCTGTAATGAGACAGAAGACGGCCTTGTGATCCTCTATGAGGATGATGGGTACGGCATTTCGGATGATGATAAAGAGCTGATATTCAAACCTGGTATTGGTCAAAATACAGGTTTTGGGCTCTTCCTTGCTCGTGAGATCCTCGCAATAACCGGGATTGCCATTCGTGAGATCGGGGTATATAGTGAGGGGGCGAAATTTGAGATTCTGGTGCCAAAAGGTTTTTTTAAGGCAGGAGAGGATGCTTAAAACACTTCCTACAGACGACTACTCCTCCCTTATATCCGTTATTTTTCCTTTAGAATTTTGGTTCAATGAGAGGGAACAATAACCTTTATTCGGGTTCATGTCCTGGTATTGATACAGACCTTTTTGGTGGATATTTGGTGACCAGATCCTCATTAACAGAAGAAATACCGTTCAGCTGGCTTCTTTTTGGAAGCATAGTCCTGATTATCCTCATCATCACCGCAGTTGTCATCAATGTCAATTACCATTCCTCACGCGTTCAGCTCGAAAACACCATGCTCCTTCAACAGGAGAAGAATGAAGAAGGGCTCATCCAGTCGATGATCCTTGTTGATCGGGGCCTCCTCCTCTTTGACCAGTCCCTTGATTACAAACTCAAAGATCCAATGGATCTCTTTCTTCAGGAATATGAAAAAAGTGAGGGAGATCCAGCCAAAATCGACCTTGAAGGGCTGAAAGCATCATTTGGAAAAGGATATGAACTCTATATCATCAATGAGGCAGGGGTGATTGAGTATACTACCTATCCCCCCGATCACCTCATGGACTTTTCAGAGTATCCGCAATTCTATCGCCGCCTTACACAGATCCGTGAAGGAAATGTATTTACTTCGGATCGCATTACCAAGGATTTCTCAACCGGCATGTTCAGGAAATTTGTCTATCATCCAACCCCTGATCACTGCTATATCCTGGAGATCAGCTATATGGATGATCAGATCCAGGAGATGCGATCGGCACTCAGGTACACCGAGGCTGCAGGAAGAATTCATCAGCTGAACCCGTACCTCACTTCGATCCGCATATTCAATTTTATCGGGGATGAGGTGGGCAATTCGAGCTACACCCCCGAAGAGTGGCGTTCTGAGATCATTTCCACTGTGACTGGAACCAAAGAGACGGTCGAGATTGGGGATTATCGATCAGATATCTACACCCGCTTCCTTTTAATCGATCTCTCCTCAAATGAAAATCCTCCTGAGATGAATCTTGTTGCAGAGATGACCTACAACACGGCTCCGATCAAACAGCAGCTCCATAATCTCCTGATGCTGCATCTCCTCATTGCTGTCATCGCAATTCTGATCGGCGGCATTCTTGCGTATGCTGTGGCAGAAACGATTACTCGGCCCATTCACCGGCTCGTCAATGATACAAAAATCATATCCGGAGGTGATCTCAATCACCCAATTAAGATCGCAGGCCCCCCGGAGCTCAGGTCGCTCTCCCTTTCCATCCAGCAGATGATGGATCGGCTGAAGGATATGATGAGCCGGCTCCAGGCATCTGAAGAAGAGTTGAAGGTTCAGAACGAGGAGCTTGAGGAGCGGGTACTTGAGCGGACTGCTGATCTCACAGAAGCCCATGCGAGGGTTGGCTTCTTTTTAGACCTGATCACCCATGATATCAACAACACAAACCATACATCAATGCTGTATCTTGAACTTCTGGAATCAGAGGCTGCTCCCTCCCTTGCGCCCTATATCGAGCCACTCAGGGCTTCCCTGAAGAAGAGCGATGAGATCATCGATAATGTCGCCACGCTGCGTGAGATCCAGGATGCAGAGGCATCACTGATGCCTGTTGAAATCGCCCCAATCCTCAGAAAAGAAGCCAAAGCTGATGATCGGATCGATCTACACATGGAGGATGAAGAAATTTCTGTTTTTGCAGACTCGCTTCTCACCCAGGCAATTTCAAATATCATATCTAACAGCCTGAAGTTTGGGGGTGACGATGTCCGCGTCACAATCTCTGTTTCGACAGAGGACGATCATGTCAGGATAACAATCAACGATACCGGACCCGGCATCCCGGACGCGATGAAACCGGTTATCTTCACAAAATATACACGGGGAACTGAGAGGGTGAAGGGGAAGGGGCTTGGCCTCTTCATCGTCCATACCCTGATTGTCGATAGGTATGGTGGTTCTGTTTCAGTTGAAGATCGGGTGCCGGGCGATCCCTCGGAGGGCGTATCATTTATCATCAGGCTCAAAAAAGCCCCTGCCGGGCAATGAGGATCGTCTTCTCCTCTGTATAGGCATCAATGAAGGAGAGGCCGTTCTCACGTCCATAGCCGCTTCCCTTCACCCCGCCAAAGGGCACTTCCGGGGGGAGCTTCATATGCTGGTTCACCCAGACGATACCGGCTTGTAGCTCTTCTGCTACCTGTTCCGCAGTGTTGATCGTTTGTGTCCATATCGAGGCACCCAGTCCAAAGCGTGTGCTGTTGGCAATTTCAATGGCTTCATCCAGATCATTAGCCCGGATAACCGGGATGAGGGGACCGAAGATCTCTTCCATAAGCACCTTTGAATCAGCCGCACATCCTGTAGCAAGGGCTGGTGGGCAGAAAAACCCTTGTTCTGAAAGCCCGGCGGAGAGTTTCCCACGGAAGATGTGTGCCCCTTCGTCCTCAAGCATCTGGATTGCTTCTTCCACACCGACTCTCCCAGCTTCATTATTCAGGGGGCCGATCCGGGATGCGGGATCAATGCCGTCACCGATGACAACCTCCGGTATTGTCTGCTGAAGGCGGGATACGAATGCATCATGGATCTCATCCATTACAATCATCCGTTTTGGAGAGGTGCATATCTGGCCGCAGTTATAGAGCCTGAGTGCAAGCGCTGCATCTGCGGCTGCAACCGGGTCAACATCGGAACAGACGATCATCGGATCGTTTCCACCAAGCTCGAGTGTCAGCCGCTTCATGGTGCCGGCGGTCGCCCTGGCAATCGCCTGGCCTGTCTGGATACTGCCGGTGAATGAAATCTTCCTGACTGCATCATGCCTGATAAGTGGATCGCCCGCATCTGTCCCCTTTCCGGTTACAATATTCAGCACCCCCGGGGGCAGTCCAGCTCGCTCCATCACTTCGCCGAGTGCGAGCACCGCCATCGGCGCCTGGATCGATGGCTTCAGTACGAGTGTATTTCCCGTAACAAGTGCTGCTCCGATCTTCCAGGCAGCAATCAATATGGGCATATTCCAGGGGATGATCGCACCGCAAACCCCAAGGGGCCTCTTCTGCACCACGCCGTATCCATACCGCGGCAATGTGTCCGAATATCCGGATGTGATGAGGGATGCCGATCCTGCATAATATTCAAAGACTGCTGCTGCACCAAGCACCTCATCTTTTGCTTCACGAAGCGGCTTCCCCTGCTCGGTGGTCAGTATATGGGCGATCCGGTCTGCCTCCTGCCTGATCAGCCCCGCAGATCTGAAGAGGGCAACCCCGCGGTGGGAGTTGGGCAGCTCTTTCCATCTTCCAAATGCTTCAAAGGCAGCCTCCACCGCGAGATCGACATCCTCCTTTCCCCCTGATGGAACTTCACCCGCGGGAATGCCCTTTGCCGGGTTGGTGATACTGGTGCGTTCTCCTGAAACAGATTCGGTGAACTGATCGCCAATCATCATCTGCATACAGAGAGATCCAGGGTATGATCAGATAATAGTGGTGATCGGAACCAAAGGAGAAGATATAACGTTGAATACAATCGAAGAATAACGTAAAATGGAAGAGAAACATTCATTCATTGCCCGGATGCCTGATGAGCCGGGATCGCTTCTCAAAGCCGCAGATATCATCAGGCGGCACAACGGCAACATCAACCGTATCCAGTTCAACCGGCGGATCGATAAGAATACTGTCTTCTTTGAGATGACTGCAGGCGAAGAGAACTACCGCCAGATCCGTGAAGGGCTCCGTGAGATCGGCTATCTTCAGTCGAATATCCCTCCGGTTAACATCCTCCTCTTTCATATCTATCTCCCGACGCCGCATCGCCCCGGAGCCCTCTATGATGTCCTCACTGCCTGTGCAAAGGCAGGCGCTGATGTTGCGGAGATCGATTTTGATGATACCGGCAGACATCCTGATCGGCTGACGTTGCGCTTAAATGTTATTGAATCTCCCAGGATTCAGGAGGTCATCGACTCCATCAAGAGCCGGTACCGGCTTGAGATCCTTGAATATGAGAGCCTCGGGGGAGCACTTGACGAAACGATCTTCTATATCTGTTTTGCACAGAAGATCCGGCCCTTCATCGGTGAGGCAAATGATGAGTTCCTCCTCTCGTTACTTGGCGATCTAAACCACGTCGTTCAGGAGCTCACAAACCGGGGAGAAGATCCGCGGAGGGTATTCAACCAGATCGAGCGGATAGGAACATTCCTGACAGAAACATCCGGCGATGGGTTTTATGCCGATTACCAGCAGATTGAAACTCCAGATGGTTCATCCCTCTCCTGTATCCAGCCACCGGGCGGGGGGAGTATCTTCATCTTTGATGCCGGATCTGATCGGCTGATGATCGATACGGGATATGGGATCTATCATGCGGATATCGAGCGGATGCTTCATGAGATTGGACTGCCGGGGTACAGAGGTATATCACGGGTCATCTGCACCCATGCAGATGCCGATCACTGCGGTGCCGCGGGTCTTCTTCCGATCCCCTCATACCTCCACCATGGCACTGATGCGATCATCGAATGCAACAACCGGGGATATGGCTCCCGGAGCCAGGATCTGATCCTCGAAGCCGTCTATACGGTGATAATTAACCTCTTCTCACGATGTACTCCGCCTGTGGAGCGGGTCATCTTTCCAGAGAACCCGATGGGGAGGCGCGGGATCTTTCCGATCATCGATACCTTCTCGATCGGAGGCTTTCGGTTCGAGGTGCTTGAGAGTCTTGGCGGGCATATCTATGGACAGGTCTTCCTGCTGGCGCCGGATATCGGCCTCCTCTTCACAAGCGATGCTCTGATGAACTTCAGAAGCCTGACTTCTGACCGGCAGGAATACAACTCAATCGCGGATTTTTTAGTCACCTCGGTGAATGTCGATTCGGATCTGGCGAGGCAGGAGCGGCATGCACTCATGGCCCTTGCCGAAGAGATTGATTCGGATATGAAGAAGATTGGTGCGCGATGTTTCATCTGCGGAGGGCATGGCGCGGTATCTGTACTGGAAGACGGAAAGCTTGTTGTGTTTGGCGATATCAGCCACTACCGGCACCCTGCATAAGATTTTTCTCTTAGCAGTGGAAAGTTACTACCATGGCATCCCCCATACTGGCAGTAATCCTGTCTTTCTTTATTCCAGGCCTTGGGCAGTTCTATACAGGACAGCTCTTAAAGGCCATCGCCCTTTTTATTCTGGCGGTATTGTTTGCCGGCCTTTCAACACTCATCATCGGCATTCCATTCTACATCATCGTCTGGCTCTACAGCATGTACGATGCCTATGTCGCGGCACAGCAGGAGTGAGGTATGATCGGTGATGCACCTCTCCTCCTCCTGCTTATCATCGAGTTCATCGCAGTGGTCTTCTTTGCTCTTGGGTACCTGATCAAATACCGGAAGCAGACGAGCCTGATTGCCGGTTTTGATAGAAAGACCACTGCTGACCCGGATGGACTGATCGCATGGATCGGAAACAGCCTGCTCGCACTTGCTGTGGCTGCTGCTGCCATCTTTCTTCTGCTTCTGCTCCTTCCAGAGTATGCACTGTTCATATTCTTCATTTATACGGCAGGAATCATTCCGATTGCTGCGATCGTCGTCGCCCTTCGGGCGCGGACCTTTGATAAAAAAGAGTAATATCAGTTGGAGTTGTATTTCTCCAGCTCCATCTGCCTGAGTTCTTTCCTTTTGATCTTTCCGGAGATTGTCTTTGGGAGATCGTTTACAAATTCAATGGCACGGGGATACTTGTATGGTGCAGTGACGTGCTTCACATAATTCTGGATCTCACGGATGAGCTTGTCTGAAGGTTCAAATCCGTCATTTAAGATAACAAACGCCTTTACGATTGTTCCCCTGACACGGTCGGGCACACCAACAACCGCAGACTCTTTCACAGCCGGGTGTTCAAGGAGGGCTGATTCCACTTCAAAAGGACCGATCCTGTACCCAGAACTCTTAATGACATCATCGTCCCTTCCGACAAACCAGAAATACCCGTCTTCATCCATCGTCGCCTTATCTCCGGTGTAGTAGAAATCGCCGATAAAGACATCTTTTGTTGCCTCCTCGTTATCGAGGTAGCCTTTGAAGAGCCCGATTGGACGTGGATTTGTTCGAATAGCTATCGTTCCGATCTCACCCTGAGCAACAGGCTTGTTCTCTTCATCATGAAGTTCGATCTCCCATCCGGGTGATGGCCTTCCGATTGAGCCTGGTTTTGGCTCCATGCAGGGGAAGGTTCCGATACAGAGCACTGTTTCGGTCTGTCCGTATCCTTCGTAGATCGTCACCCCGGTGGCCTCTTTCCAGACCTTGATCACTTCAGGATTCAATGCTTCTCCGGCACTGACACAATGCCGAAGCTGCGAGAGATCGAATGCATCAAGGTCTGCGAGGATCATCATCCGAAAGATCGTCGGTGGTGCACAGAAGGTGGTGATCTCGTACTTCTCGAGCAGCGGGATGATCTCTGTGGGATTGAATTTTGTCCTGATATCGTAGACAAAGACGCATGCACCGCAGATCCATGGACCAAAGAACTTCCCCCACGAGGATTTTGCCCACCCGGTATCGGCAAGCGTCAGATGGAGATCATTGTCCCGGAGATCGTACCAGTACTTACCTGTGATCGCATGCCCGAGCGGATAGCCATGATCGTGGATCACCATCTTTGGCTCACCGGTTGTGCCGGAGGTGAAGTATATCACCATCGGATCGGTTGATTTGGTCTTTCTGCCGCCAGAGAAAGGAGCGAGGCGGTACGATGCCGGTGCTGGGTAATTCAGCTCCACAGGATAGCTGATCCAGTTTGGAAGCTCCCCATCAACAACAAATCTCAATTCAAGCGAAGGGCAGTCTTCACAGATCTCTTCCACTTTCCAGGCGTTCTCGACATCTGTTATGATCATCTTGAACTTGCCGAGGTTCACACGGTATTTCAGATCCTTTGGAGTGAGCATTGTCGGGCATGGGCAGAATATCACCCCGAGTTTAATTGCAGCCAGCGCAAATGTCCACCATTCCGGGATCCTCGGGAGCATAATCAGGATCCGGTCGCCTTTTCCAAGGTTGCGCTTGATGTACATATTGGCGATCTGGTTGGAGAGGTTCATCAGGTGGCGGAAGGTATAGTACTTCTCTTCCCCATTCTGGTTCACCCAGATCATTGCGAGTTTATTCCTGTCTTTTTCTGCCATTGCGTCAATTGCATCAAACCCGAAGTTATAGTATTCCGGCACTTCGACGCGAAAGTCCGTGTAGCCCGTTTCGTAATCGGGCATATTCGGCTCCATATTCAACATGAACAGATGTATTCGTTATTATTCATCTTGAATCAGATGGTTTTGGTTCAGCGCCTGTCAACGACCCGCTTTGGCCTCCCCTGCACCTTATAGAGCTCCAGCTCCCCGGGTCCTGTGAAGTGGAAGAGCATCTCAAGCGATCCATTGATATATGACTCACGGAGCTCTGGCTTGAACCTGAAGAATGCCTTCCTGAATGTCTCCTGAATGAGTGAGATATCCGTATTTGCAGGATCAGTGCATTCAAGGCTGACACGGAGAACTGTTGAGTCTGTCTCCCTCCCACCATAGAGGAATGCCTCATACTCTCCGGTGAGGTACTGCATATTATCCGGCTGGAAGACTCCCCGCTCGATATCGACACGATTGAAGGAGAGATCTTCCACAAAGAACCGCTCCCCCTCCCGCTCGGGTGTCTTGATCCGAAGCGATGTCCTCCCGCAGGAGCACTTCTCCCGTGAGACGACTGCGGTTGCATCCTCGGTATCATAGTTGATCAGGAGTGTTCCGCACCGCTCTCCGACAGGCAGAAGTTTTGTCAGGATGATCCGTCCGTACTCTCCATCAGGAACAAACTGGTCCATCCGGGGATTGTAGAGGTCCATGTGGATGAGATCTTCTGGCACATGGAGGCCGGCTTTTGCCACACACTCCCCGCACATCGTCCCCTCGGTACTCCCGTAGGTATTGTAGACCTCACAGTCCCAGAGTGTGCTGAGGTATTTCCGCGAAGCCTCGGCAAAACTCTCTCCCCCGACGACAAGCCGCTCGATACCGGACTCTTTTGGATCGATCCCATCCGCCTCAAGCCGCCGTGCAAGCCTGATCAGTTTAAAAACCGACCCGATCACAACAGTCGGCTTGTAGTTCCTGATTATCCTGATCGGAAATGTGCATTTTCCTGCGGGGATGATGGTCGTGCCTGTCCGGCGTGCTGCAAGGGTCATCATGTTTGCCCCGACATTCATCCCATAACTGGCACAGACGACGACGCGATCACCTTTTGATATGCCATATGAACGGAAGATCCTGGCATATTTTTCCGAGTAGCGGAGCCAGTCCTGCCAGGTTAAGAAGAATGCCTTGGGGTTGCCGGTTGTGCCGCTCGTCTCATGGATTGTGTAGATCTCATTCATCTTTGCTGAGAGGAACTGGAAGGAATCGGTCAGTGGAGGCTGGTTGTTTCTAATCGTATGGCCGGAGATGATCGGGAGTTGTAGCAGATCCTCATGTTCCCGGATATCTGAAATATTGATCGAATGTTCCCGGAACCATTTTCTATAAAATGGCGAATTGTCATTTGCATACTGTATGGTATACCGGACACGCTCGTCGATGACTGCGTCAAGATCATCACGAGGCATCGTCTCGATTGCTTTTCTGAAGAATCCAATGCTGCCCATATGAGAAATCATGGCATGGAAGGCGATAATTCTTCGCATAGGATCCGGATTGGTGATCACTGATCGTTGATTATTTCTGGAGAGAGATGCGATCAGGTACATATGTCGAAGCCCAGACGGCTGACACCTGCCATGCAGCAGGTGGAGGATATGAAGAACCAGTACCCGGGCTGTATCCTCTTTATGCGGATGGGTGATTTTTATGAGACCTTTTACGAGGATGCGGAGATCTGTGCCCGGGAGCTTGGCATTGTTCTGACCTCACGGTCAGCTGATCCGGATGGCAAGCCAATTCCACTGGCTGGCGTACCCTATCATGCAGCAGAGGCATACATTCCCCGCCTGGTGCGGAGAGGGTACCGGGTTGCGGTCTGTGAACAGGTTGAAGATCCAAAGAAAGCAAAAGGGGTGGTGAAACGGGATGTCGTCTGTGTCCATACACCGGGATGCACAGTCGATCCATCGATTGTCGATGCACCTGATTCCCGGTACCTGATGGCGCTCCTCCCTGACCGGAAAGCCGAATCCTTTGGTATTGCGATCCTTGAGATAACAACCGGTGAGTTCTCTCTCCGCGAGATTTCAAAACGCGAAGGATATGAGGGGATTGCGTCTGTCATCGAGTCCTCGCGACCGGCAGAATGCCTGATTCCGGAGAGAACAGATCCGGAGATTCTCCGTCTTCTCGAATCATATTTTGTTCTGGCAACAAATCGGCATCCCGGAGAATTTGATCCATCAGATGCAAACTCTCTTCTCTGCCGCCATTTTGGTGTTGCAACCCTTGAAGGCTTTGGGATTGTTGAGATGCCGCTTGCCGTGGGAGCAGCTGGTGCTGCCCTCTCCTATGCAATTGCCACCCAGAAGAACGCTCTTCCCCATCTCTCTGAGATCAGGCTCATGCATGCATCAGATCGTATGATTCTGGATGCTGTTACCCAGAGAAACCTTGAGATCACCCGTTCAATTGGAGGGGAGCGATCAAAAGCAACCCTGATTTCAACCCTTGACTCAACAAAGACTCCGATGGGGAGACGGGCACTCTCCTCTGAGATCACAGCCCCTCTCACCAGCAAAAAGGCGATCAATGACCGGCTGGATATGGTGGAATGGCTGATTGGATCGCCGTTGATCAGGGCCGATATTCTCGACTATCTTGCGAGCTGCGGTGATATCGAACGGATATCAGGTAGGATTGCAATTGGAAATGCCTCTCCACGCGATCTGATTTCACTGGCTCTTTCCCTTGATGCTGTCAGGGGGATCGCGTGCGCTCTGGAAGGTGTAATCCCTCCCCTGATGGAAGAACTTGCCGGGGAGATTGGGAGCTTTGATCAGACTATTTCCCTCATCAGATCCGCAATAGCGGATGATCCGCCCCTTCTTGTCAGGAACGGGGGTGTCATCCGCAATGGATATGATCCGGATCTGGATTCTCTCAGGAATACGGCAGGATCCGGGCGTGACTGGATCCTCTCGCTCCAGCAGTCCGAGCGCGAACGGACCGGGATAAAATCATTGAAGATCGCCTATAACCAGGTCTTTGGGTACTATATCGAGGTGACAAAACCAAACCTCAGCCGTGTTCCGCCCGAATATGAGAGGAAACAGACGACAGCGTCAGGTGAGCGGTTCACCCTCCCCTCTCTCCGTGAGTATGAACGGACGATCGCGACTGCAGATGACCGGGCGCTAGCCCGTGAGGCCGAACTCTATCTCGATCTGATTGAGCAACTCCGGCCGCAGGTGCCTTCATTTCAGGCAGCGGCACGGGCAGTCGGGATGATCGATCTCCTCCTCTCCTTTGCAGATGCTGCTGCCAGAAGGGGCTATGTGCGCCCTGCTTTAACAGACGGCTCCTCTATTGTGATCCGGGGCGGGCGGCATCCGGTGGTTGAGGAGAGTGTGCAGTCCGGTTTTGTTCCAAATGATACCGAAATGGATAGTGAAGGCGATCAGATCCTGATTCTGACTGGTGCCAATATGGCAGGAAAATCGACCTATATGCGTTCGGTTGCCCTCATCTGTATCATGGCACAGTCGGGATCCTTTGTCCCTGCAGATCTTGCAGAGATCAGCCTCTGTGACCGGATTTTCACCCGTGTCGGTGCATCAGATGATCTTGCAGGGGGGCAGAGCACCTTCATGGTGGAGATGGTTGAACTCGCATACATCCTCAGGCATGTGACCGAAAGAAGCCTGGTGATTTTGGATGAGATCGGGAGGGGCACAAGCACCGTTGACGGATACAGCATTGCACGATCCGTGCTTGAGTTTCTCCATGGCAGGCGTTCATCCGGTCCAAAGACACTTTTTGCCACCCACTTTCACCGGCTTGTCGAGGTCGAGAGCGAGCTGAAGCGGGTCAGGAATTACCATTTCGCGGTACGGGAGACTGATGATGAGATCACCTTCCTCAGAAAGCTGATCCCCGGTGCAACCGACCGGAGTTATGGTATCCATGTCGCCCGGCTCGCCGGAGTGCCCGGGAAGGTACTTGATCGGGCCCGCACCATCCTCCGGGAGACACTAGCCGAAGAGGAGCGGGCTGAGGCACCTGGAAAACAAAAGCCCCGCTACACACAACTTCTCCTGATGGATTCCGGTTCAGTTGAGAAGCAGAATCATCCGGTCCTCTCTGAGCTTTCGTCTCTCGATATCGATACGATGAGCCCGATCGAAGCATTGAACCGGTTAGCAGAACTGAAGAAAAAGGCTGGTGAATAAATGGCAGACCCGACAATCCATCTCCTTGATGAAGAGACGATCTCCCATATCGCGGCAGGAGAGGTGGTGGAGCGGCCGGCATCTGTTGTGAAGGAGCTTGTGGAGAATGCAATTGATGCAGGAGCAACACGCATCCGTGTCCATATAAAGAGCGATAGTACAGAAATCCGGCGGATAACCGTGATTGATGATGGCAGGGGAATGTCGCCGGAAGATGCACCGCTTGCATTCCGGCAACATGCAACCAGTAAGATCAGGACTGCCGGGGATCTCGCGGAGATCAGCACTCTTGGATTCAGAGGTGAGGCGCTTGCGAGTATCGCCGCAGTCTCTGAAGTCACTCTTACGAGCAGGAGGCGGGAGGATGTCGCCGGGATCAAAATAACGCTCTCCGGGGGGTTGATCACCGATCTCTCTGAATGTGCCGCCCCGCCTGGTACCATGATCGAGGTTGGTTCTCTCTTCTTTAACACTCCGGCACGCAGGAAATTTCTGAGGACTGTCTCAACAGAGCTTGCGCATGTCTTCGACCTGATGGAGCGATCAGCTCTCTCTCACCCGGAGATCTCATTTCAATTGATGCATCAGGAGAAAGAGAAGTTTGCAACTTCCGGCAGAGGGGATCTGCCTGACACGATCCAGAGCCTTTTTGGTGGCGATCTCGCACGTATTCTCATCACCCTCTCTCCGCTCAGAGGTGAAATGCCGGTTGTGGGATATGTCGCATATCCACTCGGATCACGGACAACCAGGAATCAGATCTACATCTCGGTGAATGGACGACAGATTGCTTCTCCATCCCTTGTCAGGGCGATACGGGATGGATTTGGAACAAGCCTTGCGAAAGGCGAATACCCGTTTGCCGTGATCGACTGCAGGATTAATCCGGGTGAAGTGGATGTGAATGTGCATCCAACGAAGCGTGAGGTAAAATTCTCATCAGAGAGGCAGGTGGTGGATGCGGTGAGGACGACCGTCTGGTCTGCGGTGACGGAGAAGGGCCAGGAACAGCAGATTATTCAGGCAGCCATTCAGAGGCCTCTATCGGGAGAGAGGGATGCGGCTCCCCAGCTGACCATATCCCAGCCGGTTGTATCAGAAGGATCAGCTACCTATGGCAGATCCGATCGCCAGCTCCGCCAGACTGCGCTTACCGGATCGCCCGCACCTGTCCCCGCGGATGCCACGCCGGTCTACAGGGTACTCGGGCAGGTGGATGGGACGTATATCGTTGCCACTGGAGCAGATGAAGAGCTTGTTATCATCGACCAGCATGCTGCCCATGAGAAGATCGTCTTTGACCAGCTCCAGCAGAGAGATGGTGAGTCTTCTGCATTCCAGCATCTTCTCGTTCCGGTGATTGTGTCGCTCTCAAGAAAGGATGCCGCACTCGTAATGGATGCCAGTGAGGATCTCCGATCGGCAGGTTTTGTGATCGAGGAGTTTGGCGGCGATACCTTTGCAGTACAGGCGGTGCCTGCAGGTCCGGTGAAGCTGGATGATCCAGGTGAGGTTACATCACTTCTCCTCGAGGTGATCGAGGGTATCCGGGGACCGGCCGGGGAGCGGAGGATGCGTGTCTTCAAAACCATTGCATGCCGGGCTGCCATCAAAGGGAATACCCGTCTCTCGCAGGAACAGATGGAACGGCTTGTACACCAGCTCATTCTTGCAGGGCCGCCCTACGCCTGTCCACATGGACGGCCCGCTCTTGTCAGGTTCGGGTCAGCCGATCTTGAGCACCTCTTCAGGAGACGATAGGTGATTTCGGACAAATCCATATTAGCGACCTCATCATATGATATAGTGTGAGATGGGCTATTCTCGGTGGTGGGCTCACAGGCGTCACACTCTCCCGGCTCCTGCAGCAGGCAGGGGAAGAGGCAATCGTTTTCGAGAAAGAGGATAGGATCGGCGGTTTATGCCGCTCGGAATCAGCGGATGGATTTACTTTTGACATCGGCGGATCGCATATCATCTTCTCGCGGAACGAGACTGTGCTCTCGTTTATGAATGATCTCCTCTCTTCAAACAAGGCAGAGCGAAAAAGGAATACCAAAATCTTCTATAAAGGCCTGATGGTCACCTATCCATTTGAAAACGGCCTCTATGAACTTCCAAAAGAGGATCTCTTCTACTGCATCAGCGAATATATCAAAACGATCATCGCCGCGGAGAAGGGCGAGATCCCGGCACCTCGGAACTTCAGGGACTGGATTCTTGGCACCTTCGGACGTGGAATCGCAGACTGCTACCTGAATCCGTATAACGAGAAGATCTGGAATTTCCCGACTGAACGGATGTCAGCGCACTGGATGGAGGGACGGGTGCCCCGGCCGCCGGTTGATGATATCATCAGATCTGCAATCGGCATCCCGACTGAAGGGTACACCCACCAGTCGGTCTTCACGTACCCGATTGAGGGGGGAATAGAATCGATTGTGAAGGCTATTTCTGAGCCTGTGCAGGATTGTATTGTGACAGGCTATTCTGTTTCGTCTCTCCGGAAGAGGGACGGACAGTGGGTGATCAGCGATGGAACAACCGATTATACCGCTGATCGGGTGATATCCACAATCCCGCTCCAGCATCTTCTACCATGCCTGGATTATGTTCCGGAAGAGGTGCAGAGGGCCTGCGATGCGCTGAGATATAATTCGCTTATCAGCGTCTGTATCGGGTTTTCCGGTTCTGCGCCACCCCTTTCCTGGGTGTATATCCCGGATGCTGAAAGCGGTTATTTCAACCGGATCTCCTTCCCCTCAAACTACAGCGATGCTGTTGCCCCGGCAGGGCATGCATCAGTGCTCGCCGAGATCACCTATAATGAAGGGGATGCCATCTCCAGGCTCACCGATATGGAGATTCTTGATGATACGATCAGGAGCCTCGTGCAGATGGGTGTCATACCAGCAGATGCCAGTATCGCCCATAGTTCGGTGTATAGGTCGAAATTTGCCTATGTGGTCTATGATCTCGATTACCTGGAGAATATCTCCGTTGTCCGTTCGTTCCTGAAGGAGCAGGGGATCGATCTCGTCGGGCGGTTCTCTGAGTTTGAGTATCTGAATATGGATGGGTGCATCCAGAGCGCCTTTTCGTTTATGGAGCGACATTCATGAGAGCAAACATCTTTGTCGAGGATATCTTCTTCTTTAAATACATCGGCTGTTCAACACTTGCAAAGACCCTGTACCGGCAGATCGATCATCGTGTTCACCATGAGATCTCATGGAACTCCTATAATGCAGATTTCGATCTGGTGCACTACCATAGTTTCGGCCCGATGGCGCTGACCCACCGCTCCTATACCAAGGGAGTGAAGGTCTTAACCGCACACTCCACCCCGCGGCTGAATGATGGAAACGTTGCCTTCTCCACCTTCATTAATAACCAGTATCCGAAGATCTATGGCAAATTCGATCACATCATTGCAATAACGCCCCCAAGCCTCCGTGAGATCCAGGAGATGCTCCCTGATATGCCGACAACCCTCATTCCAAACGGGGTGAACCGGGAGAAATTCTATCCTGATAATGAGAAGGGAAGACGGTTCCGTCGATGCATCGGCGTTTCTGATGAGGCAACGGTTGTCCTGACGGTTGCCCAGGAGACACCGAGGAAAGGGATTTATGACTTCCTGAAGCTTGCACGGATGATGCCGGATATCACCTTTGTCTGGGTGGGGGGCTATCCATACAGCGTATTATCAAAGGATTATGCAAAGATCGAGATGATGAAACGGAGCTCGGGGAAGAACGTGATCTTCACCGGTTTTGTGCCCGATATCACCGAGGCATATGCTGGTGCGGATATCTTCCTGCTCCCCTCATATGCTGAAATCATGCCGATGGTGCTCCTTGAGGCGCTTGCAACCGGCGTGCCGGTGGTGGCACGGGATATCCCTGAGTTTCGGGAAGTATTTGGCGATGCGTCACTCCTCTTTTCTGATATTCATGAAGCAGCAGGGTTCATGAGAGATGAGACCGCTCTCCGGCGGCTCAAGGGTATCTCCCGCCCCTTTACCGAGCGCTTTGATATCGGACGCATTGCAGATGAACACCTGAATACCTATAGAAGGCTCATAGAGGAAGCATGATCTCGGTTATTGTTCCAACCTATAATGAAGAGTCGAATATCGAGGGGTGTTTACAGAGCCTCTCCAACCAGTCAATTCCCCGTTCCGAATATGAGATCATCGTCGTCGACGGGAACTCAAAAGACCGGACACGGGAGATTGCAGAAAAATATGCGGATCTCGTCTTCATCCAGACCTCGAAAAAGGTAGGTGGTGCACGAAACGACGGTGCGGAGGCATCAAAGGGTGAGATCATTGCAACCACCGATGCAGACTGTATCATTCCACGGGACTGGATTGCCAGGATCGGGAAAGGCTTCTCTGATCCGGCAGTTGTCCAGCTCTACGGGCTTGTCGAGCCGATCGAGCCCGGTATCAGGCACAAGATATCGCTTGCCCTTGCAAATGCCTTCTCACGGCTCGGCTACTATACCCACACTCTCTACTACACCCTCGGCTGCAATACGGCATTCCGGCGGGAAGCGTTCTTCGAGGCAGGGATGTACCGCACCATCGATGCCGGAGACGATCTTGAGATTGCACGCCGGATGCGCCTCCTTGGACGCGTGAAGCTGGATGGGAAGCTCAGGGTGAAGTTCTCGATGCGGCGGTACGTGCAGTTTGGGACACTGAAGTCGCTGTATGAGTGGTTGTACATCACGATCAAGGGCGGGGATGACGAGAAGTACCAGTACTCGAAGCGGGAGTATAAGTGAGGGAGGAGAGCCGCCCCTGCACACTCCCCCCAACCACCAGATACGCCCCTGCCCGTTTCATCACAACACCCGCCTCCCTGAGCATCGTTTCTGTCACCGTCCGCCCGGCACTTCTCATGGTGATAACCCTCTCAGCTGCCTTTGGGCCGATCCCGGGTACCCTGATCAGTTCCTCCCTTGATGCTGACAATGGATCGATCCTGATTCTTCCGGCACAATTGATCTTCGGATCGCCCGGCAGGAGCCTCCCCTCCTCGTCAATGGCAGAAGCGGTCTCATCCGGCGAATACCCATAGTCCCGCACCAGCGCATCGACCGCATAGAGGCTTTTCATCCGGGCGGGGTTTGCCGGGGCAGCTGCGGCAAGCGGAGTGCCGGGGAGGGGTACAAGCCCCGAATAGTAGATGCTGGCAGGTGATAAATCCCGGTACTCGCGGTGCATGAAGGAGATAATTTCATCATCTGTCTCGGCTGCCGCTCCGACAACAATCTGGGTGGTATGGCGGCCCGGGGCGGCCTCGGCTACCCATGCATGCCGCCGCAGCAGATCTGATTCATAGTTCTTCACAGATGCGATCTCAGAGAGTCTATCCTTACTCACCGCTTCGAGATTGATGCTGATCCGGTTTGCGAGCTTCGCCGCCTCATTGATATCGGTCCGGAGGGCGCCTGGCACCACCTCTAGGTGCAGGTAGCCGGCAAACCCTCCCCGCCGCATGAGGGTGGCAGCCTCGATCAGGTCATCCATGCTCTCCTGGCAGTCGCGGGGGATCCCGGTTGAGAGGAAGAGGCCGGTGATCCTGCCGCTCTTCCAGAGTGTACATATCAGCTCTGCCAGCTCCTTCGGGGCAAATGCCGGCGCATTCTCCCTCTGGCAGATCCCGCAGTATGCGCAGTCGAAGCTGCATCTGCCATGCAGCAGCATCTTCAGGTACCCGCCTCTCACCATGGCGGACTCTCTCCCGGAATCTGCTGCTGCCAGATCAAAGCAGGATCGGGAGAGTGCCTGAAGTTTTCGGAGTTGTTCTGACATCCTGTTGACTATTCTTATCCCAACCCATATAATGTCAGAGAACGGGGGGCGAAAGTGATCAGGATCAGATCAGAAATGCTATCTCTCGCGGAAAATTGTTCGGGAGATTCATCCCATTGAAAAAAAACGTGAAGTGGAGCCGGAAAAGGGCTGCTACTGGCTCCTGTATCACCATATTTCACATACCCTTGCAGCATTCCGGTGTATCGGGTATTGGTTATATATATGTATATATCACACAATTCTGTATGTCAGCTGTACGTTCCTCGACACACTCCCCCACACTTGATACGATCCGGATGATCGAGGAGTTCGTTCAGGAGCATAGCGGTGAATACCGGCGGCGAGCCCTCTGGTCCTCTCTTCCACGGAAAATGATGTACCAGACCTTCAAAACAGCAATTGATTACCTGATTGAATCAAACAAGATTGCCCTTGATGCCAATAATGCGGTCTGCTGGATCTTTGATCCTGAACTCGCCCGATATTACATGGCGCGTGAAGAATTACGGATTCGATGAAAGCAACCCTTTTCTTTGCTGATGAGAAGGTCAAAAATGCTTTCAATAAATTGAAGACATCCTCAAAATCTTGTGATAGGGAGCTGCTTACTCTCCTTGAGAATGCATTTGATGCTTTATCTGAAAATGCATTCTGTGGAGTACAGGTTCCAAAAGGACTGATTCCCAAGACCTATCGGAAACGAAATGGAGCATTGAAAAATCTCTGGAAATATAATCTCAATCGTTCCTTACGATTACTTTACACAGTTGCAAGTGATGGAGATACAATCGTGGTGATCATCGAATGGTTAGATCACACAGCTAATGATCGGCGTTTTGGTTATTCATAAAGAAGCATAAAATATGAACAAACCTCCTGTTAAATGAATATCTCCACAAGATCGATTCTGAAACTCATATCCCCCATGGATATATCACTTACTATCGCCGTATATTGCCGAACAAGCATGAGGCGTCATCCTATCCTACCAGCAGGGCAACTCCGGAAGAGCAGGGAAGAGTCTGTGAGCGGAGCAAAACGAAGTGCAGCGGAGACGAACAGTCTCGACCGATCTTCATATCAACAGATTGACCGTTGAGATATGCATTGTGTCAGTCAGTCTATTTCCTCCCGCATCACACGCCTCGTGCACTTTCGAAGCATTCGCACTTGATATCCAGGATCCAGAGAGGAGCATCTTCAGATACCTGCTATTAAATCTCCTGCATCCATTCTCACCTTCAGTCAGTGTGACATCAAAACAGGTCATCGAAAGGCGATGGAGTTTCCTGAGCTGTTCTGACATCCTGTTGATTATTCTTATCCCGACCCATATAATGTCAGAGAACGGGGGGCGAAAGTGATCAGAACCCCGTAAAGACCATATCAGAAAGACTATCATCCTGAATAGGGAATCGTAATGGGATATACCATGCCAACGATGAAGATCCGTGGGGGTGACCTTGACCTTGTCGAGTATGAGTTCATGGCATTTGCTCCCGGAGAGGAGATCAGGACATGCGATCTTGAAGGAACGGTGACCCCCTCGCCACAGAAAGGCACCTTCACAGCAATTGCCCCTGCCCGGATTCACCTGACCGTCTTTGATATGAACCGGTTTGCACCCGGCCACCCCGGTGGCGGAGGTCTTGGATTTGCACTCAAACTCTATTGCGAAGCAAAGATTGCATGTCAGCCTGAAGGAATTGCCATCAACCATCCGCGTGAGGCGATCATCCGCCACTTCCTCATTGCCTTTTCAAAAGCAGTCGGCTACACGGGCGGCTTCTCGGTCACCGCAGCCGATCATGGAAAGGAGCATGTGGGGCTCGGCTCGACAAGCACGCTCCTCACGGTCGTCGGCCATGCGGCAAATGCAGCCCTCGGCTCTCCACTCACCGCTGACCAGATCAGGATGCTTATCGGTAATAACTATGTCGAGGAGACCGACACTGGCGATGTGGTCTATGGATTTGAGACCGGCGTCGGGCCCGCTGTCTCCACGCACGGCGGTATTGGTGTGATGGGTGACTGCCTCACTCTTGTCTACCACCATTCCTTTGCAGAAGACAAGAACGTCTATATCGTCATCCCGCCATCCGGAGTCTCCAGTGCAGGCGAACACGAGTTCGATCTCCTGATGACAAAAGCCCGGACACTCGACTACCGGGATCGCGAACTGAAATCCTACATGATGCTGATGGACTTCATCCCGGCAGTTGAACGCGGTGACTTAAAGGCGATGGGCGATATCATGTGGGAGATCGAGTTTAGGGGCTCAAAACGGGCCGAGGTTGAACACCACAGCTTCGCCCTCTACGAGTACATGAGCCGCCTCCGCGAAGCCGGGCTTGAGTTTGTCGCGATGAGCTCGGTCGGCCCCGCCGTTGCGATCATCACTGACAGGACAGAAGAGGAGATGCAGGCAATTGTGCAGCAGATCGGCCTTGAGATTGCGGTTACAACCGAAATCGATAACGAGGGTGTGAAGGTGATCCCCCCGGCGTGAGGGGGTGACCCGGATCAATCTCTCCATTTACTCAGATCGGGAAGAACTGATCGAAAATAAGAAACTTTAGTCTTATTTTAAGTCTGATACTGGGAATACCACATATACTCATCAGGAGTACTATCTTTCATCCTATGATACGGCAGATCCGTCCGGTTATTAAGTTATATGCAGACAGGGCACGAGCCGCATATGGTGGTGCGATTGAAGAGATCCTTCTCTTTGGATCTGTCGCACGGGGAGACGATCATCAGGACTCTGATATCGATATTCTTGTCATTACCCAGGCTGATAACCGGGAAGTCCGCAGTAAGCTCATCGATCTTGCTTTTGATCTCCTGCTTGAGACTGAGGAATACATCTCAGTTAAAGTAATCCCAAGAGCTCTGGTTGAAGAACGACGTCATCATCTGTTCTTCAGGAACGTCTATGCTGACGCAATTGCGGTATGAGTGATGAAACAAGACGATATTTCTGCAATCGGATTACACTATATTCGGACTGGTGAGCTAGCAGTTGAACATGGCCGTGCACTCAACCGCATTGAGATCCTCAGAGAAGAAGTCGATTATACGATCTTCAACCGGATAACCATGGAAGATGTATCAATCGTTATCTCACAGGCTCATGCTTTTATCGAGCAGGTTGAGCGGATCATCACTACCGGGACAGAATAAAGACTCTTCTCCAAAATTCTGATCACCAGATTTTTTCTGAATTCTTCGGAACGTGGGAAAAGATCCCGCTGCAGCAACCAAAATAATCAGGAGTGACGAAAGCAGGTGCGGCGCGGGTATCGGGGGGCGGGGTCAGGGAAAGAAACAGGCTGGCAGAGGTGATAAGCCCTTGCTCATCAGAGCAACCTGAAAGGCGATTCCGAAGGAATCGGGGCATATCTCCTCTGAAAGCCAGACGGAGCATCCTCGCCCCTCCCCGCGCCAGCATCTGCGGCCGCCCAGTACAACCTCCCTTGCGAAGCATGTGCGGACGGGGCAGTGGGCGGTGGGGGCTTTTGCCACACGAGTACCAGAGCCCCCTATCCCGGCGTAACTCCATGCTTGTCTCTGACTCTTTTACCACCAATAAGCTTTAAAAAATGAAGATGAAGTAAACTGTATGAGTGTCAAAATATATTGTGACATTTTACTATCTCCATTGGTCAGAAAATAGCAAATTAAGACTATTCACATATTATTATATTCTTCCTATAGTAATGGCCTTCAGAAATATGGAGAAGAGCCAGAATAAATCTTAAAACCCAAATCCCCCCACCTTATATCCTATGCCCTCTATCACTTTCATCTGGTAGATGAAGCATGCGGGTACTCATACCAACTGATTTTTCAGACTATTCCGAGGCGGCCCTCCGGATGGCCTCTGAACTGCCGGGGATCACTGACGCCATAATTCTCCATGTGGCAGAAGGAAAAGCAGGCGGGAAAGCCGCCGGAAAGCTGGAGGAGTATCGCATCCTCCTCTCATCCCATGGCATCTCTACCCGGATCAGGATCGAAGAGCAGGTTGCGCAGCCAATAGAAACAACGATCAGATCCGTTGCAGAAGATGAGCGGATAGACACAATCGTGGTCGGTGCAAGGGGGAAGGGAAAAGTCGGGAAATACCTCCTCGGATCGGTGTCAGATAACCTGCTCCTCAATGTGAGCCGTGATCTCCTGATCATGCAGTATTCCCGGTATCTCAAAAACAGCAGCCAACCGGAGATTTTTGATAATGTGCTCATTCCGATTGAGCTCTCCAGCATCTCCTATGAGATCATGGCTTTTGTGAAGAGCCTGAATATCAAAGGGCAGATCACGCTGCTGCATGTCGCTGATTCAGCAGATCATGCGAAAATCCGCTTGCTCCGTGAGCAGCTGAAGGATGCTGCTGATCTCATGAGGAATGGAGAGGAACGGTATTCGATATCTGTTCTTGTACTGCATGGAGAGCGTGTCAAAACGATCCTATCTGTTGCAGAGACACTTCAGGCAACCATGATCCTCCTCTCAAGGTTCGGACATCTTGATTACCTGAAGCAGGCGAAGATCGGATCAACCGTTGCAGGTGTTGCTGCAGAGGCCAGTATTCCTGTGTATATCCGCTACCCTGAGTTTACGCTCAGGATGGAGGGGCGTGAACTGCTCCCCTCTGAATTCCCCCTTGCGGAAAAACTATGGGAGACGTACCACCAACAGACGGCAAATCCAGAGATGGACCGGGTGTTTGGAGCCTTTGCAGAGGGCATACTCGTCTCTCTTGCGAGATGCCGCCGTCACTCTGATGGCTGTGAAGTCGACTCCGTCTTCACACCCGAGGCATACCGGGGCCACGGTTTTGCAAAATATGCAATGGATGCCCTGATCGATTCCTGCAAAGAAGAATGGCTGTACATGCACTCAACAAAGGTGCTTGTCGGATGGTATGGCAGGTATGGCTTTGAGAAGATCCCAGAAGATGCTCTCCCAAAGACGATCCGGGAGCGGTATGCTTTTGCACTTGGTAATCTTGAAGGATCAGGCGTTGTCCCTATGATGCGAAAGCCAGGTGGTTTATAATCCCCTGATCAGCTGGCCAAACTGCGGGAGAAAATCCTTTTTCCTGGACATAACACCTGTAAGGCGGACTGGTTGATTGAGGTAATCCAGACGCTGAAGTGTATGGTCATCTGCTGCCGCATAGAGATCAGATCCATTCTCAAAGACGCTTGTTAAGAGAACCACAAAGATATCGACCTCCATCAGCTTCCTGAGGTTCTCGATGGTGGATCGGATCTCTTCCTCATGCTGCCTGGCAAACTCAGAAGATGGGGCCATCACCTGGGAGATGGCAACATCCATCGAATACAGGCTGTAGCGTTTCAGATCCTTCTTCACAAGCTCCTCTATCGAGAAGCTTGAGAGCTCCATCCCCTCCCTGAAAAGCGAGATGCCAAACTCCACCGGATCGATCCCGGTCCTCTCTGCAAGCCATGCAACCATCTCTTCATCCTTCTTCGTTGTCGTCGACATCTTCAGTCCAAGAGTATCAGAGAGGATGCCCGCAAGGAGCAGTCCGGCGATGGTGTCGGGGAGAGTGCGCCCGCTCTCCTGGTAGATTGAGGCAACAATCGTTGAGGTTGAGCCTACCGGCTCCATGATGAACCGGATTGGCTTTAATGTCGTCATTGCACCAAGCCGGTGGTGGTCGATGATCTCGAGTATCTCGGCATTCTCAATACCATCCACTGCCTGGCTGTACTCATTGTGATCAACGAGGATGACAGATTTCTGAATATCATAGACAAACGTGTTCCGTGAGATCATGCCGAGGAGCTTCCCTTCCTCATCGATAATACAGGCGGTCCTGTACCTGGAATTTGTCACGAGCTGTTTGACATAATCCAGCCCGTCATCCATGTGGATGATCGGAACATCCGTTGCCATCACTTCGCTTGCCGGCAATGAGAGGTTGATCATCTTGGCAACACCAAATGCATCGAGTTTTGTTGAGAAGACTGAAACTCCCTGTGATTTTGCGGCATTGATCGCCCGATCTCCAACAGGAGCACCATCAGCGATGATCAAAAGGGCAATTCCCGCCTGGATGAGGGCAAGCTGTGAAGGCTCATTATCCCCGACAATGGCGATATCATCCTTTGTCAGGCGGGAGAGGGTGACATGCAGCGCATCGATTGAGATATAGACGTTTCCTTCAAGGAGATCACGATTCCGTACAACTACTTCAGCCTCGAGGATTCGTGCCAGAGTCTCGACTTTTATCGGGAGGACAGAGAGGGGTTCTATCCGGGTACGCCGGACATATGCCCGTGCCAGTCCGTGTTCTGAGACAAGACCTACAAATTTTCCCTCAGTATCGGTAATCGGGATATTCCTGACATCCTGCTCCTCCATCATATCGACAACGTCAATCGTCGGGAGATCCATCTGTGCACGGTGGGTATAGGTGAATGGGATGTCGGCAACTGTCGGCTCAACAGACTCGACAAGGGCAGGAGCGTCAACTCCGAAGTGGGAGAGGACATAAGCTGTTTCTGCGCCGATCTCGCCACAGCGTGCGGGGATGTACCTGCCGGGATCCGGCTGGTTTAGGTATGCGGCATATCCGATTGCACTACATATGCTGTCAGTATCCGGGTTTTTGTGCCCGATCACATAGATGCTGTTTGTCATATTCGCCCACCTTTCTCCCTGGAATATCTGCCATCGTATAAAGAAATCTGTAGATCCATTCTCATTTACCGGTGATATGTCTTGCCCTGATCACTTTTTTCTCCAGGAGTAAGCTTTATCTTGCTATCCTCTGATATTGTGGCGTGTGGTCTGATGACGGGTGATCCGGCTGATTCTTCAGAAGTAATAACTCCTGCATCATGTACGGTATTTCAGAAGGAGTTTGCAGAGATTCAGGGAGTAATCGATGCATATCGCTCGCATAAAAGGGAGAATGTTGCAATCATCGGCCTTCCCTATTCTGGTAAAAGTACCCTGATATCTGCAGTTCATGAAACATATAAGGACGATACCTATCTTGTAGAATATGAATCACAGATAACGAATAAACGCAATCTTCTGGATTATCGTTCAAAAAAGCCAATCTTCCTCATGGATGGCTGCCAGTACCTCTTCTCCCGGCATATCGGGGGGTTTTCCGTACTGGATGATTTCCTCGACGAAGTCGCCATTTCCAACTCCCTCTTCATCACCACATGGAACCTTTATGCATGGAACTATCTCAGGAGAGTACGGGAGGTGGAGCGGATCTTTCCAAAGATGATTTTTATCCATCCACTCTCGGATACAGAGATGCGGGAATGTATCCTGAAAGATTACACTGATGCTGAACTCCAGTTCATCGGCGGAGTGGAGGTTGAACTCCCATCCTTTGTCCGTACCGAAAGGCATCCGGTGCATCTTCCCTTCAAAGAAGAACCCCTGATGGTACCATTCCCCAGGTTCAATGTCGACAGCCTTGCATTTCGAAAACGAAATGCTGAAGAGACCCTCTCTGATGAGGAGGTCGTATTCAAAAAAATAACAAAGATGGCCGAGGGAAATCCCGGGATTGGAAAGGCAATCTGGAAGAGGAGCTTTGACTATCCAACGGTGAACCTGAAGGATTATCAGCCGGTCAGAGTCAATGATCCTTTGATCAGAAAGGATGCCTTCATCCTCGGGGTGATTGCCATGAGCGGGATCACTTCAAAGGAATATCTTGAAGAGGTGGCGGCTCTTGAATATGATATCAATCCGATACTGTACCGGCTTCTGACACTCGGTATTATCAGTGAAAAGAATGGTGGATACCAGATCTGCCCTGAAGCGATCCTCGGGGTGCATGATCTCCTCAGATCACTGAGGATCATCTGGGAGTGAATTGTATGGTGGATGGCATTACACCCGATACGACCTCCTCTCATGGAGGTCTGGTGAATGGTCCGGTTTCGGAGATTTACAACGAAATCCTCCCTCTCATACTGGATGCTGTTATTATATTCATAGGTGCGTATATCCTCGCCAGAGTCATCAGTTTCCTTTTGATCAGGCTCTCAGAACACTTTGGCCATGCCCGGATTGCTGTTAGGATGATTGTGCCGATCTTAAATATCATCATCTATACAACCGCGATCCTGCTCCTGCTTCATCAGATTATAACGCTTTCGACAATCGAAATTGTTGCCTTCTCCGGTTTATTTGGTGCTGCAATCGGCTTTGGGCTAAAAGATGTCTTTGCAAACATCATCGGCGGCGTGATCATCGCATTTGAGAAACCCTTCCGGATTGGGGATCGGATCACAATGGGTGAGCATTATGGTGAGGTTGCAGAAATCGGGATGCTCGATACCCGCATCGTCACCCCGGATGACAACTATGTCACCATCCCAAACTTTAAGATCATCACCCAGAGCGTCGCAAGCGCTAATGCAGGCCTCACCGAGATGATGGTTGTCATCGATATCTACATCGATCATTCAGCAGATCTCGATCGTGCCATTACTATTTTCAAGGAGGCGGTTGTCACATCCCGGCATGTGTATATCTCTGATCGATGCTTTTATACCATTCTTACTGAAAACCAGCTCCACTCTGTCCGGCTCAGGGCACGTGCGTATGTCTGGGATCTCCGCGATGAATTTGAATGTAAGGCAGAGATCTCACGGAGAACAAAAAGGGCATTCCAGCAGGAAGGAATCCTCCCGCCAAGATACTATGTTCCCGGTGAGATGCCTGAACTCTCCTGATATCTCGCCAGTGAAGGGGAAAATAACGAAAAAACTAAAAAAAAGCGATGAGAGAGTCTTTTACTCTCTATTCGCCATCAAACATCTTTCGAACTGACTCTGCGGCGACTTTTGCTGCACCCATCGCCAGGATCACAGTAGCCGCACCGGTTGCGACATCGCCTGCTGCAAATATCTTTGGAACAGTTGTTCTGCCCTTTTCATCCACCTTCAGGTTTCCTTTCTTCTCACGGACAAGCCCCTCGATCATCCTGATCAGGAGTGGATTCGGGCTCTGCCCAATCGCCTCGATTACGACATCCGCGGGGATGATCTGCTCGCTGCCTGGAATCGGCTTTGCACTTGGGCGGCCCGAATCGTCGAGCTCGCACATATCCATCGAGACAACCTCGACACCGGTGACGGTTCCCTCACCAAGGATCCGGGTCGGGTTTGTGCAGGTGAGGAAGCGTATTCCCTCCTCTTCGGCATGATGCACCTCAACGAGCCTTGCAGGCATATCCTCCTGCCTGCGCCGGTAGACAAGTGTCACGTCTGCACCCATCCTGCGGGCGACACGGGCTGAATCCATCGCGACATTTCCGCCGCCGATGACAACCACATTCCCTCCCCGCTTAACAGGGGTATCATACTGCGGGAACGCATTTGCATGCATCAGGTTCACGCGGGTCAGAAATTCGTTTGCAGAATAAACACCAATCAGGTTCTCTCCGGGGATCCCCATGAATGCCGGAAGCCCGGCACCGGTGGCGATTATGATTGCATCATAGGAGAGAAGCTCTTCAACCGGCACACTCCTCCCGACAAGATGATTGGTCCTGATCAAAACACCAAGCCGCTTCACCTCATCGATCTCGGCGGCCACCACCTTCTTTGGGAGGCGGAACTCGGGAATCCCGTAGATGAGAACTCCACCTGCTGCATGGAGCGCCTCGAATATTGTAACCGAAAACCCGTTTCGTGCAAGTTCGGCCGCTGCGGTCAGCCCGGCTGGACCTGATCCGACAATGGCAATCCTCTCCTTCCTCTTCTCTTTGGATTCAGGAACGGTAACGCCATGCTCCCGTTCCCAGTCTGCGAGGAATCGCTCAAGTGCGCCGATCGCAATCGGCTTACCTTTGACGCCGAGGATACATTCACCTTCGCATTGCACCTCCTGAGGGCAGACACGGCCACATATCGCAGGGAGCATATTGCTATTTTTGATGATCCCGATTGCAGATCTAAAGTCTTCCTCTTCGATATACTTCAGGAATCCGGGAATGTCGATTCCGACCGGGCACCCCTCAACACATGCAGGCTTCTTGCACCGGAGGCAGCGTTCCGCCTCGATAACTGCCTCTTCAGCTGAGATGCCGCAGTCGACCTCGGAGAAGTCATTGATCCTGACTTCAGCAGAACGGTCAGCCATCAGTGGTGACCCCCGCAGCCGCATCCTCCGGAATGGTGGTGTTCCCGGGATTCTTTCTCCTCGGGATGATAGAACCGCTGGCGGCTCATCAGTAGGTCGAAGTCCACCTGATGGGCATCAAATTCCGGTCCGTCAACACAGGCGAATTTCGTCTCGCCATTCACAACAACCCTGCATGATCCGCACATCCCGGTCCCATCCACCATGACCGGGTTCAGTGAGACAAATGTCTTAATGCCAAAGGGTTTTGTCACGCCCGAAGTTACCTTCATCATGATGGCAGGTCCGATCACCCAGACCGCATCCGGTGGTCGTGATTCGCAGATCTCCTTCAGGGGACCTGCGGCAAAGCCCTTGATGCCGTATGAGCCATCATCGGTGGTGATGATCAGCTCGTCACAGGCTTCCTTCATCTCATCTTCAAGGATCAGGAGATCCTTGTTCCGTGCACCGATAATCCCGATGACGCTGTTTCCGGATTCCTTCAGCGCTTTTGCAATGATAGGAAGACATGCGATCCCAACACCCCCGCCGACGAGGACACAGCTTCCAAAGTGGTGCACCTCACTCGGCTGTCCGAGAGGGCCAACAACATCATGAATTGCATCCCCGGTTTTCAGGGCAGCAAGTTTTTCGGTCGTTGTCCCGACTGCCATAAATATGACGCGGACACAGTCCCCATCCACCCCCGAGATGGTGAGGGGGATTCGTTCCCCCTCATCATCGATCCGGAGCACAAGGAACTGCCCGGCCTCTGCATTTCTGCTGACGTGAGGCGCTTCAATCCATGTTTCATAAACATTTTCTGCTAATAATCGCGCAGATTTTACCTGATACACTTGTAACCACTCCGGATGGATTTCAATACTCTCGTATGCGTTGCAGCTAGGATCTCTTTACCTTACGCACCTTCACAGCCACTCCGCGTGAAGAACGGCGCATCTCGTCTGCGGACATCATCGCTCTGCCGGTCGCACGCACGCCCTCTCCATAGACAAGCACTTCATCTCCTTCGCGGATAGCCGGATCGGCTTCTGCAACACCTGGTGCCAGGATATCGCCCTGCGGAACAAAGCCTTCTATCCTGACCTGGTAGCAGCCGGAAAGGAGGCTCCAGCCTTCAAAGGTCGGTCTCAGGAGCCCTGTTTTCGGATCAAAGGAGAAGAGCTGCTGCCGACCCCGGTAGATCTTCTTCTCAGGGCCTTTGCCTTTGATGAGCATCCCTTTCGTATCGATCGTCTCACCAAACTGCCACTGTATGGTGCCGCTGATGATATCGTGAGATCGCTTCCGCTCGCCTGCCAGTGCATCATAGAGCTGGTTCAATGATTCCCGTGATGTCGGGCGCCCGTCAATGCAGCTCTCTTCAAGCTGAATGCCAGCCTCTGAAGCTGCGGAACGCGCCACGGAAGAGGCCCCGCCCTCAAGATGGGAGATGACACGCCGGTACGGGTGAGTGCGGAGATACTCTGCCAGGTAGCCGGTGAGGATATGCATCTCCTCGCGATCCCAGTAGCCGGTGACCGGTACATCATAGTGGGCAGCAGGATAGATCAGCTCAAGCTCACGCGGCACGACGCCAAGCGGTGAGGTGACGATCACCTCATGTGCTCTCCCGGCAACTGCCTCCTGGAATTTCTTATGGCTCTGCGAGAACGAGTAGGGTTTCCGTGCAGCACAGGGGAGGAGAACACAGACATCCCATCTATCCTGTGAGAACCTGTTCATCACCCTCTTTTCGAAGCGATCGATCTCAACCCGGTTCATTGATTCTGCTGTATATGCCCTGAATGGGGTCGTCCGGGCAATCGGGGTATTACCCTCGAGAAATGCCTTCCTTGAATCAAGATGGCGGAGGATTGCCACCATGGCTGCGTCAGATCTGCACCGCATCTCGAGTAGCTCTCTCAGTTCTCCCCGCTTCAGGAGTGCAGCTGCTAGCCGGATCTCAGAAACAAGCGCCTGGCGGTTATGCTCCCTCAGTTCGCCACTCTGGCATCCCGGGCATGAACAGACCCCCTCATCGATCCATGATCCTGGATAGACCCCTTCAGGTGTGCAGAAGAGCCCCTGTGAAGCTCTCAGGTCAACTGCTATCGTATCGAAGAGGTCAAAACCGGTCGCAACCAGCATCGCGGCATTGGAGGGGAGTGCGGAGGCTGGTGCATACCGGGCAGCGTCCGGGGGCAGCGTTGAGATGAACTGCTCCACCCAGTCTGCATAGGTTCTGGGATTTGTCAGGGCGGTATGCCAGCAGGAGATGATCGCTGCATCACCTGAAGAGATCCCCTCAGAGAGAACCGGATGGACAGGGATTGGCTCTTCGCCACTCTTCTCAAACCACTCTTTCACAAATGCCTCATCAGCCTGGAGCGGTATATTGGAGAAGGGCCGGGATGCAAGATCCGGGAAGACGGCAATCGGGTCTATCACACACGGGGTTTCAATTGTTCTATCGCCGATTGTGTAGATACCATGCCGAGCAAGCCCGTCACGGTGGCGAACCTCAAACCTGCTCATGAGATCACCGTTGCATCAGGAAACCGTCTTCGGATCAGATCGGCAAGTTCAGGTGTTGCCGAGAAGGTCACCTCGCAATCCGGGTTTGATGATAAAAGCGCTTCCACCCCGGCAAAGGCAGTTGTGAGCATCGCATCATCCCACTCCGGAACTTCAGACTGCCCCATCGGTGCGGTCTCGGAGAGTTCTGTCGGCACTGCACCAAAGGGTGGCCGAAGCTCAAGCACCTCCTCAAACTCCTGTGGCCGGGGGCCTCCACAGAGGATGAGCGAGCGTGCAGAGAGCTGTATCCGGGGAATCATCTGCTGGAATTTGATCACCTCGGTCCGCCTGCAGGATTCATCGCCACGGTAGAAGAACCTCCGTTTAGTTGCACGATCGGATTGTTCGAGCACCGATGCATTCTTCAGCAGTTCACGGTAACCATCAAGCAGCCTCGGGTGGGCGCGGCACCGTTCATCGACAAGATCCCAGAGTGTGCCTTCCTGGATGGAGAGGCGGATACGGGAGATCTCAGCCTGGGTCACAGCAAGATTATGGTAGGCAAGGAGCCGCTCCTTATCCGGAGCAGATCGAAGCTCTTCAGCGGTATGGGACCGGCAGACAGAACAGGCACAGGGGAGCTCGGACATTTCAGCGATCTTCAGGGTTCCTGAAGGTGTGATGTAGCGGCCTTCCCGTGCATACAGGGCATATGCAGCAGAATCAAAGATGTCACAGCCCATCGCCACAGCGAGTGCGAACATCGAGGGATGGCCGGCACCAAAGAGGTGGACACATGCAGCAGATGAGAGTCCCTCTTTTGCAGGCATGACTGAACTGACGAGTTCTTTATATCGATAACTTTCCAGGAGCGGAACAACTGCTCCGATCGGGCAGAAGGCAAAGCCCAGCTCACTCACCCCGCGTCCTGCCTTCTTTCGCAGGTCGGGGTGCAGGCCGCCCTGAACCGGCCCTGCGAGGGGTGCATCATCCCCAAAGAGCTCCTTTGCCTCCCGGAGCCTGTTCATGGTGACTGTAAGGTCCGCCTCGACAGTCTCCCGGGGGGTATCCGGATGGGTTGGGATATCAAGCGGAACCCAGATGTCACTTCCAATATCACGCTGGAATGAGATGGTCGCCTCGTTGGTGATATCGACCGAACCATAGACCGAGAGCTGGAACGATCCCGAGTCTGTCATGATCAGTCCGTCAAATCCAAGCACCGAGTGCAGCCCGCGGGATAGTGCCTCTTCACGGAAATCGGCGCTCTTTGAGAAGATATAGGCGTTTGTGATCAGCCCTTCGATCCCCATCGCGGCCATCTCGGCAGGTGGGATAATCTGGATATGCGGATTTACCACCGGAAGGAGTGCCGGGGTTCTGATACGCTTATTGCCGACTGTGAGCCTTCCGACCCTCCCGGCGATATCCTTGTGCATTACTTCAAACTGTATTGACATGGTTACTCAGAGAAGATCTGGCCCTCGAACCTGAGGACGGATACCTGTTCATCCCGCCAGCATCCTGGCGACAGGCCTGCTTTTACGCATGTATGATCGAGGAACTCAACCGCATTCCATTCATATTCCGATGCAACCTGGGGCAGCAGAAGGCCGGATTGCCCTCTTCCCTTCACAATCAGGCCGTGCCGTCCGACAACCACATGATCCGCTCTTTCAATCGCAGATGAGGTGATCTCTTCAGGGATGCTGAGGATTGTCACCTCCACTGTAATCTTTGGGAGCTCATTCGCCCTGACCGGCATAAACCGTGGATCCTGGAGCGCAGCAGAGTGTGCCGCTTCAATAATCGCATCCTTAAGCAGCAATGCCGGAAGGGGGATGCCAATACACCCACGCAGTTCACCTGCTTGTTTGAGGGTGACAAACACACCGCGTTTCTCAGAAAAGACCGGTGGAAGGGGCGGCGGCGCCAGTTCTGTGCGCAGTACTGCCGCCCTGAGAGCCTCTCTTGCGAGGGAGACCCCAATCCTCCCGTCTTCCTCGGACAGAAGCATCATAGTAATCAATCGCCTTTGGAGAAGATGATGGTATCTCCGATGATACGAGGTTTAATCTCTGTATACATCGATAAATCTATACTGTACATAGTGCTTTCTGCTCTATTGTACAGCGATGAGAGGGAGAGTGCGGCTGACGGTGGCCTATTTGGGCTGCTGAGGAAAGTCCCCCCACCCTCCGGGCGCGCAGCCCCGGTCAATCGGGGATGGCGAGAGTCATGGCAATGACACAGAAACGACACGTCCTGCCGCCAGCAATGAAACGATCGAGCCTCACCGATCTTTTGGTGATGCGATACCTGCAACTCGTTGAGCGTATCGGCAGGGATCGATGGAACGGTGAATCCCTGCGGGTGCAAGCCAAACAGGGCAGAAGGGATGCCCGGATCCCGCCCGGGTACGGCGCTTAGCTGAATGCCGCAATGAACAGAAGGGGGCTTACTCCTCCCACTCATCATCGCACCAGGGCAGCTTTTTTCATATATCACTGATAGTAATAGTATGCATATTCCTGCCGCAGATGAGATCCGATCTGCACGGCGCCGTATTGGAATGACCCAGGCTGAACTTGCCCGGAGATCCGGGATCAGCCAGTCGATGGTCGCACGTATCGAGCGGGGATCGGTTGACCCTCGTGTCAGCACCCTCCGGCGGATTGTTGATGTCATTACATCTGCCGAAGTGCCTGTTGTAACCGCAGCAAACCTGATGCACGCTCCTGTCGAGAGTGTCTCACCAGAGGACTCGATTCTCTCGGCAGTTGAGAAGATGGACAGGATGGCCTTCTCACAACTCCCTGTCCTGCAGGACGGAGTGCCGGTAGGCTGTATTTCCGAATCAGCCATCTTAACAGCGATCGCCGAGCAGAAGCACCAGAAAGGGCATCATCCAACGGTCCGCGATTATATGGAATCGAGTTTCCCGACTGTTCCCCCCGAAATAGAGATCGAGACCGTCGTCGGTATTTTAGAACAGCACCATGCGGTGCTTGTGATGAAAGAAGGGCGTGTTGAGGGGGTCATCACAAAACATGACCTCATCTCGTTAATTGTAGAATAATCTCAGATCTTTGAGACGAGATCCAGGAGCACAGCCTCGGGATCCTCTGCCTTCACTACACTTGATGCAAGCAGAACGCCACTACAGCCGAGATCAAGGGATATCCTGACACAGTCGCCGGACTGGATCCCGGCACCAGCGAGCACCTTAACCTGATTATTCTGTTTCAGAGCAGCCTTTACGGATCCGGCAATGATCTCAGGATCAGCCTGCGCAACAGAGATCCCCGATCCAATCAGCTCAGGCGGCTCGATTGCCACATAATCGGGTCCAAGTGCGGCAGCGGCAGCTGTTGTTCTGATGTTGTTTGTGCAGATAATGGATGTCAATCCTTCTGCCTCTGCGGCAGTCAGTGACGCCTCGATATCAGCGAGTGTCAGCCGCCGCTCGGAGTGGTTAATGAGAGAACCGGTAGCGCCCTCCAGCTTCATCATATACGCAGGAGTGTGGCCGGTAAAACCCCCTGCTCCTACACCATCGATATGCTGGGCAAAGATTGGAATCGAAAAGTGCCTTGCCATTTTACGAAGGTCAGTATAGGGAGGTGCAATACCAATCGTCACGCCGGTATCCTCCATCACCGCGCTCGCCGCCCGTGCTATCCGATCGGCACCATACCCGGTTCCTTCCCGGTATGTCTTGAAATTAATGAGGATGAAGGGAGAGTTCATCTTACTTCCTCTTGATCTGGATGACATCCCCAAGCGTTGTTCCGGTGGCCTCTGCATGCCCACCGCCGTCATCCGGCATCCCTTCGGATTCAATCAGATGGATATCGAGCACGGCTTCAAGCTTCTTCCGAACCGAATCTTCAGGGATCAGCTCGCGGTTCTCGATCTTTTTAATGAGGTGCTCCTTCTCCTTCATCTCGAGGGCAAGATCCTTCTGGCTCATCCCTTTTTCAAGACGTGCTTCACGGATTCGATCAGCGTAATCTTCAACGATATCGCCCCCGATAAGATCGAAGACATCACGCCGTCTGCGGACAGGAGGAGTGGCAGTCCGCCCGGATGATTGTGACACTCCGACCCCTGTCCTGCCGGATGAGGGCCTTGGCCCTGTCTGGACCTGCACCTCCGTCCCAAGCCGGGCGCACCGGTCACAGACTTTCATCGGTTTTGAACCCTCAATGCGTACAATCTTAGATCGCCCTCTGATAAGCTCTCCACAGGCTTCACAATGTTGTGGCTGCATACATATCCCAAACAACTTTATAACTTTTTTTCCTATATATCTATTTGAAGAAGTATGACCGTAAAATCCCGTGCCCCTGAGGATCCGCTTCGCTCCGATGACTCATACCGGATGGTGCTCGAGCGTCTTACCGAGCTTGAGGGACGGAACCAGGAGTTAAGAGAGGAACTCCGGCAGTCCAAGACCGATCGGCAGTACCTCGAAACCCAGAAGGTCAGGTACGAGAGGGAAGTTCGTAAACTACGGTCAGAGATTGAGCAGATGAGGAGCCCGCCTCTTATTGTCGGAACAATTGCGGATGTCATCGACAATACACGTGTTGTTGTCCGGAGCAGTGCAGGACCGAAATTTCTTGTGCGCACATCACAATTTATCAATGCTGATGAGCTCAAACCCGGTGTCAGGTGCACAATGAACCAGCAGACGCTGGCGATAGTTGAGGTGCTCCCATCAACCTATGATGCACAGGTCTACGGTATGGAGGTTGAAAGCCGACCGACCGAGAGTTACGAGGATATCGGCGGTCTTTCCCGTCAGGTCGCCGAACTGCGTGAGTCGATAGAGCTTCCACTGAAAAAACCCCATCTCTTTGAGAGGGTCGGCATACTCCCGCCAAAAGGTATCCTCCTCCATGGTCCGCCAGGGACTGGAAAGACATTACTTGCACGGGCGGTGGCTCATGAGACCGAGGCAACATTCCTCCGCGTTGTCGGATCAGAGCTTGTCCAGAAGTACATCGGTGAAGGGGCCCGTCTTGTGCGTGAACTCTTTGAGAGCGCCAAGAAGAACGCCCCCTCGATCATCTTCATCGATGAGATTGATGCAATCGGTGCATCCAGGGGCCAGGAGACCTCTTCCGGTGATCGTGAGGTGCACAGAACGCTGATGCAGCTCCTGGCCGACATGGACGGTTTTGAGTCAAGAGGTGATGTCAAGATCATCGGGGCAACGAACAGAATCGATATTCTGGACATGGCACTCCTCAGGCCGGGTAGATTTGACCGTATCATCGAGATCCCCCTCCCTGATACAGAAGGCAGGCTCTCTATCCTGAAGATCCATACGAAACGGATTACCCTTGCAGACAATGTTGATCTGAGAAGGGTTGCCGAGATCACCGAGGGCAAGAATGGTGCAGATCTCGCTGCCATATGCATGGAGGCAGGAATGTGTGCAATACGGGAAGAACGCCCGTCTGTTTCTCAGAATGACTTTGAGAAAGCTACACGGAAAGTCATCTCGGATTTCGAGCGGAACCGTATGACGTACTCTTCAGCCACAGGAACGATGTTCGCCTGAACATTACTCTTTATCATCCTCTTTTTCCTCAGGGGCGCAGGAGATCTCATCTCCTGTTGCCTCGCATGCCGGATCTGAAAACCCGGCTATCTCATGCTCTTTTCCTGCCTCATCTTCAATGCAGAGGACTGAGAGGGTGGTTATTCCCTCTTCTGCTGGTATTTTACAGATGTAGCTAAACTCCCAGTCTCCCCCCGGATAGGAGAGGTTCCGCTCATAGATCTCTTTTGCGAGCTTATGGGAGAGAATATGGCCATCTCCGGTTTTAATGAGAAAATCCCGTGTGTAACGCCTGATGTACCACCTGAGTTCGGATGCAAGCGAGAGCCCGGATCCGAGTGTGGATACAGGCACCTCAACGACTCCCCCGAAACGGCGTCTGGGCGCATAAAATCTGAGGATTAATCTGCTCGTCTCGGATTGGATAAAAGTGTGGTAGAGGTCGATGCCGGGCTTTGGGATGAAGATGACCCGCATGTTCTGACCTCTTGCGGTTTTACAGGTACATTCGTGTATCTGGTTCGGCCTTCTTATGCCTGACCTTTTCGACAGCGGACTGGAAGTTCTCCATTACAACATAATCTGCATTCTGCCTGACAGCGATCATTCCCGCTTCCCGGCATATTGCCTCCAGTTCTGCGCCGGTTGCCCCTTCAGTCATTTCAGCGATCACATTCAGATCGACATCTTTCAGGCTGAGGTTCTTTGAATGAATCTTAAGGATATCCTGGCGCGATGTTTTATCGGGGAATGGAATCTCGATAAGCCGGTCAAATCTCCCCGGACGAAGAAGGGCAGGATCCAGCATATCCGGCCTGTTTGTTGCTGCCATGATCCTGATCTCGCCACGGTTGTCAAAACCGTCCATCTCAGCGAGCAGCTGCATCAATGTCCGCTGAACTTCTGCCGAACCGGATGTGCCGTCATGGGTGCGTGTGCTGCCGACAGCATCGATCTCGTCGATGAAGACAATAGATGGCGCTTTCTCACGGGCAAGCTGGAAGAGTTCACGAACGAGCTGTGCTCCTTCCCCGATGAACTTATGCACAAGCTCAGATCCTGACATCCTGATGAATGTTGCATTTGCATTATGGGCAATTGCTTTTGCAATCAGGGTCTTCCCGGTACCGGGCGGCCCATACAGCAGGATGCCTTTTGGCGGCTCTACTCCGAGCCGTTTGAAGACTTCAGGCCGGGTGAGAGGATATTCGACTGCTTCCCTTACTTCTTCGATCTGATCTGTCAGGCCGCCGATCTCGCCGAATGTCTGTGACGGGGACAACTCCAGCTCCATCACCCTCACGCGTGAATCAAACGTCGTTCCGACCACCTTAACAATGGAAAGCGCGTTATTCACTGCAACTTTTGATCCTGCCTTCAGGAGGGGATAGATATCATCGCTTGCATGGGTGATGTACTCCTGGTTATTCCCCTGCTGACGAAGGTATACCTCACCACAAGGCAACTTTTCGATAACAACCGCGACAAAGAGCGGAAGCCGCTTTAACTGCGTATTCTCCCGCTTTAACTGGGTATTCTCCTCCCTGAGTTTTGAGACCTCTCTCTGCTGTGCTTCAAGTCTCTCACGGAGCTCGACCAATGTTTCATACAGCTCTTTCAGCTGCTGCGACTGAAGTGTCGAGTCACTACATGGGTTGTCGATGAGGGATTCATCCATGGCTATAATATATTCTATGCTCCCACCACTTATTAGGTGGTATTGTGATAATCAAAGGACGATCCATTGCAAAAGGTACAGCAACAGGCGAACTGATCATAACAGATGCTCCGATATCATTCCTCTCAGGCGTTGATCCGGAAACGGGCATCGTCATCGAGAAAGGCCATCCTCTGGAGGGTATATCAATCGCCGGAAAAATTCTCGCATTCCCATTTGGAAAGGGCTCAACTGTTGGATCCTATGTGATCTATAGCCTGAAGAAGAATGATTGTGCACCTGCTGCTATGATAAACGCTGAAGCTGAGGCGATCATTGCTGTTGGAGCCATAATATCCAGAATCCCGATGATCGATCAGCTGGAAGGCGGCCTTTCATCCCTGAAGAGCGGGATGAATGTAACCGTTGACGGTGACAGGGGCGAGCTGATCTGCAAGGATTGGGCGAATTCATAGATGAAGGTTGTATGGCGGGATATCAGGGCTGCCCGGAATACCTATGCGGTACTCTATGCCGCCTGCAGGCAGTCAGGTTATCAGCTTGATATCTCAGGATCTCCGGATGGGGATGTCACCTGCTACAGCTTAAACAGCATCAATGAGCCGCAGTTCAGATCCGAGATCCGGGATGCACCCGGGATCACTATTGTCGGGGGTCCGCACGCATCAGCCTGCCCCATGGAGGTTTCAAGGTATGCAGATTATGTGATCGTTGGCGAAGGGGAGAAGACCCTCCCCCGCCTCCTTGATGCAATCCGTTCGCAATCAACCGATCCTGTTCCCGGAGTTGCGACAAGAGAATGGTATACTCCATCTGATCATACGGTTCTGCTTGACGGATATCCCTGTTTTCTGGAGGTCAAGGGATATCTTGAGATCTCAAGGGGATGCCCGCATGGCTGTGCCTACTGCCAGACGCCCCGGCTCTTTGGGAGGCGGATGCGCCACCGGAGCATTGACTCCATTGCAGACTCGGCAAAGCGGGTCTCTGATGCACGTTTTGTCACTCCAAATGCGCTTGCATATGGATCAGATGGCAGAACACCCCGCCTTGATCGTGTGGAGTCTCTTCTGAAACGCCTGTCGGCGATGAACCGGATCTGGTTTGGGACATTCCCCTCTGAAGTCCGCCCCGACTGGATCTCTGATCCGGCACTGGAGCTGGTACAACGATATACTGCCGGACAGAAGATCCATTTTGGCGCACAATCCGGAAGCGACCGCATCCTTACGGCGATTAACAGGGGGCATACCCGGACAGATGCCGAAGAAGCCCTTGATCTCTGTAGATCCCATGGCTTCCTCCCGATCGTTGACATGATCGTCGGGTTTCCGGGTGAGATGGCAGAGGATCTGGAGATGACGATGGATCTGATCCGCTCGATCATCAGGCATGGAAAAGTACACCTCCACTACTTCCAGCCGCTCCCCGGCACCCCGCTTGCCGGTGCAGATCCAACCCCTCTCCCTCCCGATATCGAGAAGGCATTTGGATCGCTTGCCCTCTCGGGGAAGATCACGGGGTACTGGATGGAACCGGAACGAAGGTTTTTGAGTATTCCGCGTGATAATGAAGATATATGATGAAAGCATTGCTCCTTGCGGATCTCCACGGGAACTACGATCATATCGATCAGCTCCTTGCAACTGAACCGGATTGCCTCTTTATCGCTGGAGATATCACTCATCTTGGCCCTGTTACGGATATCTCCACCTTAACAAAACGTCTCAGCCTCCCTGTTCTGGCAGTTCCCGGTAACTGCGATCCCCGTGAATCGCTTGCCTGCCTTGATGATTCGGATGCTGTCTGCCTGCATGGATCGTCAATCACCATTGGATCGGTTACCATTGCCGGGATTGGGGGTTCGAATCCAACCCCCTTCGATACACCTTTTGAATGCAGCGAAGAGGAGATCGGCTCCACGCTGGAAAGCCTTCTGAAAAGGATGCAGAAGAATCGAATAAATATTCTTATCTCCCATGCGCCTCCATTTGGCATCCTTGATGAGGTCAGTCCGGATGTTCATGTCGGATCAGTCAGCATCAAAAAGCACCTCAATGCCTTTGATGTCGTCTGCTGTGCACATATCCATGAACAGAGGGGTGTTGTGAAGGAAGGAAATACCTGGGTGGTTAACCCGGGTCCCGCCTCAGAGGGCTACGGGGCAATTATTATGATTCCTGATGAAGATGGGGAGATCACAATTGATCTCATCTCTACTCCTCAAGAAGCAGTTCAAGATAACTGAGTGTGAGCCGCTCACCACTAATACCATATTCTTTTGCTATTTTCTCAATCTCCAGCTCAGCCTCCTCCTGTGATAGTTCGGCTGCCGCTTCGATCTCGGCGAAGGTGCCGAGGTTCTCCACAGTATCAAGCGTCACAGTAGCCTGCCCTATCCTGTAGGATTCCCGGTACTTTTTCACATGTGCAGTCTTCTGAAATCCGATCCTCTGGAGGAGCATATCCATGGTATCAAGGGACTCGACTCTGATATTCAGCTCTTCACGCGCCTTGAAAGAGCCGGATCCAATCTTTGGCCCTTTATAGGTGAGGAGTGCGTAATCGTCTGCCTTTCTCAGGCGGAGCGCCTCGTCGGTTGATGCAAAATCTCTCTCAGGGCTGTTATAGTAAGCGTCATATTCGACTCCTTCTCCAAGCAGTGCTGCCCCGGATGAACGTATCCGCTCCCGGATAGGCTGGAGATCCGGAACTCTCACTTTTATCTCAATCTCAAGCATAAAGTACCTCTTCTTTAAGTATTATTCAGGCGCAGTAATTAAGACAAGGTATCATTATGGCAATCGAGAATGGAGTTTTTATACGGCTCTCGTATACAGGATCGATCGGAGGCATGCCCTTTGACACGACACGTGAAGAGATAGCAAAAGAAGCAGGCATCTTCAATGAGTCGGCCCGCTATGGGCCAATGGTCATCAAGGTTGGCAGCACCCATGTTATCCCCGGCCTTGACGAGGCACTCACCGGCGCCGAAGTTGGTGTTGAGCAGTCGGTCACCGTCGAACCTGAGAAGGGTTTTGGCCCGCATGACAGAGAGAAGGTGAAGGCATACCCGGTAAAGGCATTTGAGAAAAAGCCGGTAGTCGGTATGCGGATCACGATGGAGAAACAGGAAGGTGTCGTTATTGATATCATCGGCCAGCGTGCAATCGTGGACTTCAACCATCCGCTTGCCGGCAAGACGCTCGATTATACCTTCACCATTGAAGAGATCGTCGAAGATGACGAAGAGAAGATGAAGGGAATGATCCGCCTGTTCTCAGGCCGGGATATCGATCTCACACGTGAAGATGCAAAACTCATTCTCCACCTTCCACCCGGAATTAACTATGATCAGCGCTGGTTCCTCTGGCGTGGAACGATCATCCAGGAGTTATTTGCGATCAGCGAATCTGTTGCCGAGATCGTCTTCCTGGAATCATTCAAGCGGCCCGAAATACCCGCAGATGTTTCCGAAGAAGTACCAGAAGAAGAGAACTGATTGCCTCTCCGGGCAATCCACTTTTTCCCCAAAAATCACAATGAGTTGATGGAAATGGGGTTTTTATGCGATTTTATACCTGAGCAGGGCGGCTATCCCGCCGAGTCCTTCGATACGTTTACCCGGCTCGAACTCTGTTGAGAGGACAAGGACTTTTGCATTCATCGCTTCTGCCTCCTCCATCAGGGATGAGATCTCCGGTTTTCTGATGGCAGAATCTGCGACAATAAGCTCTTCAGCAGCCCCGAATGCAACAGCTTTCCTCACCTCTTCGGTCCCATATGCAACCGGATCGTCGCGTGCTATACGTTTGAAGACCTCATCTGCTGCCCGAACCTCATGGGCAAGCTGTAGATCTTCTGCTACCCGCTCAAGGACGCCATCCCCTATCGCCTGCTGGATCGCGCCATACCCGCTCCTCTGTGTATCAACAATTGCCATCCTGGCAAGCAGATCCGGAGCTCGTGATCGGACATAGGTGCCAAACTCCTCTTTGATGAAACCGGGTCCCGCGATGACAATTGGCCCTGTTACCTGTTGTAGGAACTGGTAGAGGCTTTCAAAGAGCGCCTGACGGGTATTCTCCCCTCTGGTCTTTCCGCTCCCCTGGGTCATCGTTGTGATCCGCTCGGGACCATACTGCCTGACCCTGCAGATCTCAGCCTCCCCTTCCTCAAGGGCAACGATATGAATCGCATCGTAGAGGGATGCCTTCACCGCACGGTCAATCCGGGCCAGATCCGATCTTCTCCACTGCCGTATAACCGAGATCTCGTATCCGGTCTCGACATTCAGGCTGTGGTGCAGGCCTGGATCTGGCCCGTCACGGATCACCCCCGATACCCGCAGCCGCCGTGATTCGGGTACGAATTCGGTCCGTTCCACCTCAAGTCCGATCCTAACCGGCCTCTTCTCTATTTTATCAGGCCTGATCTTATCTGATGACTGCTCAACTGACCGGAGAGTGGTGGCATACACCAGATCAGCCGGCTCGATCAGGTGGGAGAGGTGCCAGAGATCGTCAAGCGACTCCGGAGTCAGTTTTATCTCGCCGGTATTTCTCTTCAGGTCGCAGAAGGTTGCTTTCATGGCTCTTTACTGATATCGGATCCGCCCGCCGGGATGAAGGCGGCGACTGCTTCGGTTGAGAGGATGCTCCTGAGAATCTTGGCATCGGTTGCCGGAAGATGGTCCCGGAGCATTCTTACCACCTTCTTTGCGATATCATTTGGCTCAAAAGTCCCCGGTGTGATCCTGACTGTATATTTTGCTCTCTTTTCAACAGCCGCAACCGGGCCGCCGATGACGGCAACTCCGGGATCAAGGACAACGCCAACGGCAAGTTCTAGAGGTGCATTCCGGTAATACTGCCGTTCTCCCCTGATCACAAAGGCACCCTTTGCAATGAATTCACCTGATTCGGGTGTCTTGCTTACCTGTCCCGGGGCAGCGGCATAGACATCGCCTGATCCATATCCTCCTTTCCAGAAGTTTGAATACGATGCGGCAAACTGTGCGACTTCATCCATCTTATCCGTCTTGCCTTTCACGATGACTACGCTCCCTCCGTGGACATCGGCATGGACGAAGGTGTCTCCTCCCTCCATATATTTCTTGACAAGATCTTCGTTCTGGTCTGCGTCCCTGCCGCCGATTACAAGCACGCCATCACTCGTTTCAAACCAGCGGAACCGGTGGTACCATTTCGGCTTCTGCCTCTTAGGAACAGTCGCTCTCTCTTTCTTTTCTGGAGGGGTCCGGTTCATCGCCCGGATCGCACCTTCACGCTTGGATCTGAACTTCTTCATCTGGTCATAATAGACTCCGACATTCCCCTCGACACTTTTCTGAACCGATATTGTGATCTTCATCCCAAGATCGATGACAACAGATGCATCTGCGGGGTTGACAGAGGCGATCAATTTTGCAGCAGGATGATCTGCTGTCCTGATAACCTTCGCAATCTCCTGCCATGACATCTTCTCGGATGCAGAAGAGAGGATATTGATCAGCTGCTGGATATCGGTGTAGTGTTCGTAGATAAGCTCAGCCGCACGTTCCGATTCACGGATCTTTGTTTCGAACTTCTCTATCGCTGCTTTCTGCTGGCGGCGTATACGCTCTTCCCTCGAAATGACCTCCCGCTTTGCCTCCTCTTTCTCCTCCATCTTCGGAAGCGGATAGTATGAGGTGAGTGCATCCGAGAAAGTCGGATATGAAACAGGATCTACTGAAACTGAGAGGGGGAATGGCCAGCATCCTTGTGTATCGATCACAGGATGGGTATGTGTTCGTGCATCGCCAATGATGCTCCTGTATGCCAGATAGAGGCGGGAGAGGATATCTTCGTTGAGGTATTGAGTCGGGAATGCCTTTTCAACACCTGCACGGAGACAGAGCTCCTCAGCCATCACGCCCCCAAACATCAGACCGACGGCAACTGCCCTGACGAGATCCCGTTCCTGGGATCTCAGGATTTCCCCGAATTCTCCGGGGGTCAGATCGGCGAGATCGATGCCTTCAAGATCATATCTCTCCCCACTGACAATCTCCCGTTCCCTAAACCGCCGTTTCTTCAGAGCATTCTGGATAATGAAGCTCTCGTCGGTGATGATGAGGTTCCCCTCGTCAAAGAGCTCAATGATGAGGTGGAGCGTCCCTCCTCCTTTCCCGATTTCGAGAATAACTACCCGCTCGATACTCTTCTGTCTGACTGAGAGGATCTTTCCCCCGTCCAGGTACTTCCTGAGATACATGGAATATCCTGAGGGGTTCTTCGGGGCCGGAGGAAGTTCAGGAACACGATGTGCACGCCTCCCGATCTCAATAAAAAAGAGGTGGCGTGCCTTATCTTCTCCATTGAAACGAAAGCCAAATGATGTGTTGTCGTACTGGTATATTTTGCCTACCCACAGAGGAAGAAGGCTTTGAAGCTCTGAGGTTAATGCTGCCAGATCAAGCCCGCTCATTCCTTTGTCTGTTGCCATGTGAATACCAAGATACATAAGATGCGAAGACTAAAAAATACACCACTGGTGCGAAGATGAGTAAGGATACCACAGATAAACGTATTGAGAAGAAGGAGCAGCATAAAAAGAGGGTTAAGCGGACCCTTATTGCATGCGTACTGGGTCTCATCGCAGGCATACTCTCGTATATGCTTGGGGGGGTGCCTGATGCTTCAGGTATACAGCCGAATATGATGCTTGCTGTATTCATTCTGCTCGCAGGAATCGTCTTTCAGAAACATATCTTTGCGTTCATCGGGATTGATCTCACCGAACTTGGCAAGAAAGACTGGTTCTACCAGGGATTCATGACATTTGCCATATGGTTCATCACCTGGACTATCCTCCTGACAACGAGTCTTCTCTGATCCACCATGCGTCTAGCAGTCGTCCATCGTGATCGTTGCCACTCGAAGAAGTGCGGAAACGAATGCATCATCTACTGTCCGCGCGTCAGAACCGGAGACGAGACTGTCGTCATCGGGGAAGATGGGAAGGCAGAGATCTCAGAAGAGCTCTGTGTCGGATGCGGTATCTGTATCAAGAAGTGCCCGTTTGGAGCGATTGATATCATCACCCTCCCGGTCGAACTTGACAATCCTACCCATCGGTACGGGAAGAACGGTTTTGCCCTCTATGGCCTGCCGATCCCGGTAGAAGGAAAAGTCTCCGGTATCCTTGGACCAAACGGTATTGGGAAGAGCACCTCTGTTGCAATCCTCTCGGGCCAGCTGAAGCCAAATCTCGGCGAAGAAGAGGAGATCGAAGGAACCTGGGATCGAATCCTGAAGCAGTACGCCGGAACCGAGCTCTTTGACTATATCAAGGCTGTTGCAGAGAGGGGTGTCAAGGTTGCCGTCAAGCCACAATATATTGACGGAATTCCAAAGGTCTTTCAGGGCAGGGTCGAAGACCTTCTGAGGAGGACAGATGAGACCGGCCGGCTGGATCACTACATCCGGGAGCTCTCCCTCTCAAGCATTCTCAATAAAAATATCGATACTCTCTCCGGAGGAGAACTCCAGCGGGTTGCATTTGCTGCATGCCTCTCCCGCGAAGCTGATTTCTATTTTCTCGATGAAATTACGCCATTCCTTGATATCTACCAGAGAATGGCAACTGCCCGGATGATTCGTGAGCTTGCGGCAATACGCCCTATCATGATCGTCGAACATGATCTGGCTATCCTTGATCTTCTGGCAGATACTGTGCATGTCGGGTATGGCAAGCCAGCCGTCTTTGGTGTGATCACCCGGCCAAAGGGTGTTCGTGTCGGGATCAACCAGTATCTTGAAGGCTACCTCCATGAGGAGAATGTCAGGTTCAGAAAGAACCAGGTGGTCTTTGAGACGAGATCGCATATGAAGACCATCGAGCGTGAGACGCTCCTTACCATCCCTTCGATGAAAAAGACGTACCCCGGGTTCAGCCTGACGATTGAGGGTGGGGATATCCGCAAAGGCGAGGTGCTTGGCCTGGTGGGTGCAAATGGTATCGGAAAAAGTACTTTTGCAAAACTGCTTGCCGGTGTCGAGGAACCAGATTCAGGATCAGATGCTGTGCAACCAGGTATCAAAGTCTCATATAAACCCCAGTACATCAGGGCAGGTTCAGATGCAACCGTTGAGGAGCTTCTCAGATCAGCTACAAGGCGGTTTGATACTTCATATTACCAGCATGAGATCATCGAGCCCCTTGTGCTTGAACCCATACTCCAGTCCCCTGCAGATACGCTTTCCGGAGGAGAACTCCAGCGTGTGGCTATCGCTCTCTGCCTCTCGCAGGATGCCGATCTTTATATCCTTGATGAGCCCAGCGCCCATCTTGATGTAGAACAGCGGATGAATGCCGTTTCTGTTATGAAGCATTTTGCTGAGGGAAAAGAGGTGGGTATTCTGGTCATCGATCATGATATGTACTCAATTGATATGCTCTCAGAAAGGCTCCTCGTCTTTGAGGGTGAGCCAGGAAGCCGGGGTGCGGCATATGGCCCGTTCAGGATGCAGGATGGTATGAACCGGTTCCTTGCCAATCTCGGGATTACATTCAGGCGGGATAAGACCGGCAGGCCCAGGATCAATAAGCTCGGCTCATTTCTTGACCGTGACCAGAAGTCCCGTGGAGAATATTATTACGCAACAGCATCAGATGAGTAAAAGAGGAAAAACATTTTTTTTAGATTTCAGAACAGGTGCCATCTGCACGCCTGATTGATATGGTAAAGTTATTTGCCGGGCAGTAAAGGATGGTTCTTCCTTTTGTTCCACCCACATCCTCCCCTTTAAGGGAGATCCCTTTCTGTTTTAAACCTGCTCTGACAGCTTCAATATTTCGCTCGCCAATAGAGAGATTTCCGCTGAAGTTGGCAAACATCTGTGCGCCGCCAACCATCTTTGCCTGGAGCATATTTTTCGATGATCCCTTCTTTGAAAGCTCCTGCAAAAGGATATCGATTGCGGTATCCGCATATTTTCCGAGGCGATCCCGCTTCCCTCCACTCTCCGGGAGCATGATATGGGCCATACCGCCAATACCAAGGATTTTATCATGCATAATCAGCCCGATACATGATCCAAGCCCGATCGAGGTCATAGGCTCCGCTCCGGTATGGTATTCGCCGATGCCTATTACGATTGCCCGTTGACTGTGGCCCTGGTTTGTATCAGCCATTCAAAGACTCCATCACCTCAACAGGCGTGTTTCTTCAGGAGGTCATCCATCAGCTCAAGGATCCGGGAGAGCGTGTTCATCTCGGGCAGCATCACGAGGTCGCCGTTGATGGCATACTGATCGCATGTGAGTTTTGTGTGAAAGAAGACGACCTCATTGACATCGAATGCAACCTCGGCAAGAAGCTGTTCGATTGCGGCATGCGCCATATCAACCACAAGAACCGGGGGTGAGGGGAGCATGACAACGCCCAGGAGTTCTGCGGTTGCATCAAGGAATGCAGATACCATGATGTTGCCGACCTCATTTAATGCACTCTCGTCCATTTCATTCAGCTCTCGCTCCTCGTCTCCCATCCCGAGCATCGTATTGGTCATCCGCATCGCAGAAGAGAGCGGCATGATAAATATCACATACCCCCCCTGTTCGAGCTCGCCCTGCATCTGGAATATCACAAGAGCGGAGGTTTCATCTGTTACGTGCTTATAAATATCTGCCAGATCTACGACCTCAACCAGAGGCACTGTCATCTCTATCTGGCCCATTAACATCTGCGAGAGCGTTGTTGCCGCATGGGATGCCCCGATGTTGCCCAGTTCGCTCAACGCATCCATCTGTGTGGGTGTCAGTAATGCCATTGTTACACCATTGTATTTACATCTAATACCGGAACTACATGCCCGTCTCCAAGGATGGTGATCCCCGATATACCACGGATCACTCCGATAATCCTGCTCAGTGGCTTCACCACAACCTCCTGCTGTCCTTCAACAAGATCAACGGCAATACAACATTTCACCTTGTTATACTGTACTACTATCAGGATCTCAGTTGAATCGGATCGTCCGAACATCTCTTCGAGCATATGCAGGGGCAGTACCTCATCTCTGAGGAGGATTGAGTCCTGTGTTCCGATACGGTGAATATTCTCCCGCCTCATGCTTGCCACCTCAACGATGGCGCTGATTGGGATTGCAATCCTCCGGTTGTTCAGCCTGACGATCATCACCTCAACGATCGCCATCGTTGGCGGGAGGAGAAGCTCGAATGTTGATCCCTTCCCTTCATGGGATGTGACACGGATCGTTCCCTTGAGTGATTCGATTGCACCCCTGACGACATCCAGTCCGACACCACGTCCGCTGATGTCGGTGATGGTTTCGGCTGTGCTGAAGCCAGGATGGAAGAGGTAGCTGATCGCATCCTCTTTTGTCAGTTGATCCGCCATATCCGGGGAAAGAATCCCCCTCTCGATAGCTTTTGCCTTCACCTTCTCGACATTAATTCCGGCACCGTCATCTCTTAGTTCGATGATGACATTATCACGGTCACGGCGGGCAGAAAGCTGCACCAGGCCTTTTTCAGGTTTTCCAATTTCCCTGCGTCGCTCCGGTGATTCGATGCCGTGGTTGACGGCGTTTCTGATGAGATGGAGGAGGGGATCATTTAATCCGTCCATCACGCTTCTGTCAAGCTCGGTCTCACCCCCCTCCATGACAAAGTTGACATCCTTGCCATCATAATGGGCGGTATCCCTGACCACACGCGGCAGGCGGTTGAATATGTGGTTTAAGGGGATCATCCTGATATCCATCATCAGGACCTGGAGATCGGAAACGGATCGATCGATCATGCTGATCGCCTCGTCCATCTCCTTCATCTTGTTCTTCTCTGCAATCTGCTTGAGGCGTCCCCGGTTGATCACAAGATCCTCAATTAAGTTCATCATCCGATCGAGCTGCTGGATATCAACCCTCAGGTTCTTGATCTCGCGGCTCTTGGACTCATCTTTCTTCTTCGGAGCCTGTTCGCGGGACTGTGGTGCAGATGAAGCCTTTTTACCTGCCGGCTCCTGTGATTTTAGAGGAATAATGTCGACTGAGCGGATCTCCGGTACCATCGCCGCCTTCTTCAATTCCTCCGGATCCTGGCCGGTTGCGATCGTCAGCTGAAAGTTTGAATCAAAGAGGCCGTCTTCAACCGCCTCACGCGGAGGATCGCAACTGAGGATTGTTCCGCACTCTTCAAGGCGCTCGAGGGAGATGCAGGCCCGGAGTCCTTTCATCGCCGATTCCTCCTCGACACTGATGATCATCTGGTATCCGGGAAGATCAGGTATGGTGCTCCTCTCTGCTGGCGTATCCCCATGCCCCATCTCCTCAATGAAGACTTCGGAAACCTCGGTTCCCGATGCAGCTGATCGGAGTGCTTCTGCACCTGCATCGCTCTCCATTACAATAGTCAGTACACCGTCAAATGGTGCATCTTCATCTTCAAGAACTAAAAGAGGGGGATCTGATGTGATAATTGTGCCGAACTGTTCGAGGTTCCCGATTGCTATTAATGCCCTGACATCCTTCATCAGGGATGATTCATCGATTGTGATCCGAATGGTATAGTGTGGATTGCCATTCAGCGTCTCTATAGCGGGTAAAGATGTTGTTTTTGGAACCTCTGTTTTTAATGGAGTTTCAGCGGGTCCGCCATTTCCGGTGGCTCTCCTGAGGGATTCGACCATCTCATCCACATTGATCGAACTCCCATCGCCGCCCTCTTCTATCTCGTCAATCTGTTCCTCGATGATATCGACGGTGCTGAGGAGGAGATCCATTAAGTCCTGGGTTACCGAGAGATCCTTATTTCTGATCGCCTGGAAGACATCTTCCATTGCATGGCAGAGATGTTCCATCGTGTCAAAACCCATCGAGGCGGAGGCACCTTTCAGTGTATGTGCTGCACGGAAGATCTCATCGATTGCACCGGGATCTTCGCCGCCTTCAAGAATGAGAAGGTTTCTGACGATCACTTCGTGATTTTCACGTGATTCGGCAACAAAAAGACCTCTGTATTGTTCAAACTCCGACTCGACCATACTATCCTCCTATTCTCCGGACTGCCCGGTGAATCTCATCTGCCATCTTATTTAGCGAATATGTCTCCTGAACGGCATTATGTTCAAGTGCAGACCGTGCCATACCATAGACAAGGCATTCGTCTTCACGAACAACGAATGTCCGCCCGCCTGCCTCCCTGATGGCAAGCATTCCGGCACCCCCGTCATTTCCCATTCCTGAGAGGATCACTGATACAATATTCTTTCCATAGATCTTCGATGCAGATATAAATGTCTTATCGACTGCCGGTTTGACCCCGTGCATGGGCTGGCCGCTTGAATGAACGATCTTTCCTGCAATCTTTCCGGGTGTTGTCAGGGCATTGGTAATTATCGTATGGTATCCGGCTTTTGAGAGCAGCACCCGGTTATTCTGGATGAGATCTCCATTTTCGGTCTCTTTAACATCAAGCGGACAGATCCGGTTAAAACGCTCGGCAAGTGCCGCGGTAAAACCAACCGGCATATGCTGGGTGACCACAACCCCTGCCCCAAGATCCGGCGGTAACATCGAAAGGAGTGTATCAAGCATCTGCGGCCCCCCTGCAGATGATCCGATCAACACAAGCGTATCGGCCTTTGCCTCTGATGGAGCCAGTCCCGTTCGTGATTGCGGTTTTTTCACGATCGTTTTTGGCAGGGAGATGAGATGTTTGATCTTGCTGACAACATCCTCCTCAATGCTCCTGACTTTTCGGAGGTCAGTTGGTTTCAGGAGGAAATCCGATGCTCCAAGCCGGATTGCTGTTAATGTCATCTCAGCTCCCTCGGCGGTGAGTGAACTGAGCATAAGGATCTTTGGCTTTTTTGCGAAATTTGCCCGCCTGAGCTTCTGAAGCACCTCGATCCCATTCATCCGGGGCATTTCTATATCGAGTGTGATGATATCGGGCTCCAGCCGTTCGATCTTTGCCAGTGCATCGATACCATCCACTGCTGTTCCAAGAATCTCTATTTCAGGATCACGGCCGATGATATCCTTCAGAATCGTCCGCATGAAGACGGAGTCATCTATAATGAGAACCGTGATCATAGTCTATGATGCCAGGACGTTCTTCACTTCATCAAGCACTTTTGGGGCCTGGAAAGGTTTCACCACATATCCGCGTGCACCACTTTTTATGGCGAGCTTCACCATCTGTTCCTGGCCGACAGCCGTACACATGACGACTTTTGCACCGGGATCCATCTTTTTAATCTCCTTCAGTGCCTCGATTCCATTCATCTTTGGCATCACAACGTCCATTGTGACCAGATCGGGTTTCAGTGCCTGGTATTTTTCAACAGCCTCTGTCCCGTCTCCTGCCTCGCCAACGATCTCATGGCCACCAGAGAAAAGAATGTTTTTGAGAAGAGTTCTCATAAACAATGTATCATCAACAATCAATATTCTACCCATTCAGCATCCATCCAGATATGTGTGTGGGACGATATTTAGAGTTTTGTTCTGTAGATTACTATTTCTACAGATCAATTCACACCAGCTTTTGTTGCATCGGTGATATACCGGACACCTTTTGCAGTGAGCTGAACCTCTCTTCTGATCTCTTTGACTTCAGCCATATTAAGGTTGATTAACTTCTCATAGACGCGATCAATCTCTTTAAATTGTATCTGGAGCATATTCTGGATTGACGAGGAGTCCATGCCAGAATACACGAGCATGGCGATCTGCTGATCCATTGGTCCAAGTTCGGTTCCCTCCATCTTTATGCCCGCTGTTGCTTCCTGGAGGAAATTATGGAGTATCTCAAGCGTTGAGACCTGGGTGAGGATGAAACTGGAGACGACATCGTGGTGCTCAAGGTGATCGATCTTGACAACATCGGTCGGCTTATCGTTTACCTCTCTCTTTGTCATCTCAATACCTGTTACATCAGAGATAGGAATGCAGATCTGTTTGTTCTGGGTAATGCACCAGATGCCTGTTTTGAGGACGATGATTGCACCTTTCTCCCAGGTAGCGTTTGTTACAAGTACTCCCCCGCGTATTGCAGGGGAAATAAACTGAACCATCAGCCGATATCCGCTGCATTTCATCAGTATCTTATGCTTCAGTACAAAAAGCACCTTGTCAACAGAGACGAGATCGATGGTTTTCCCGTCTTTTTTGACAATAGTCAGAGTATTCTTCTTCTTCTCCTCCAGATCGAGTATATGCCTGAGCGGAATCGTTGCATTAACCGGTGATGGAATGGCAATTTTTTCATCATCTATTTGAATCTTCAGATTGATCCATTCATCATTATGCTGGATTTTTACTGGTGCGCTAACCATCGACTATCACCCTTCCTCTATACATCTCTCTGGCTGGATGATAATTATTCATCTTTTTTCCCTCCAAGGATGGTCAGGAGATTTGATAGCTCTTCTTCCAGTTCTTCCGGTGAAACCTCGGCATCCTTTAAATCACGGACAAGGCTTAAATCCTGTTTTTTTCTGACATTTTTTGCGCTGCTCTTCAGCTCACTGAGAAGATCGCCCTCTGAGCCCGTTCCACCGCTGGATTTGGAGAAGAAGGAACTCTTCTTCTCTGTCTCTTTTGCGTCAAGGAATCCGACATTCGAACTGATGGCCTCAGCACCTGCGCCAAACCCGAAGTCATCCTTTTTCTTTTTATCCCGGCTCTTTTCTTCCTCAACAGGAATATCTGCGAATGGATCGGGCATCTCATCCAGATCCACCAGGTCATCCGGAAGTTCCGGTTCCTCATCCATTTCAATCTCATCAAGATCGATTGAATCGAGATCATCACTGCCTGTGAGAATCTCCTGATCAAAAGAGCCATCAAATGAATCGTCCAATGGAGTGTCCAGCGGCTGATCAAATCCCTCCTCCACCAGATCGTCATCCAGATCTCCTGCCTGGGCAAGTATCGATGCGACATCATCTGCCATGTAGCCTGCATCATCCTGCCCCATATCGAGGACTACTTCGTCTCCTCCAAAATCATCAAGCCCCTCATCATCCAGTTCATCCAGGTTGATGTCGCCGAAGAGATCTTCTTCATCGAGCTCGTCGTCAGGTGCTTCGGGGGCGGGGGCGGCAATGGCTGGTGGGGCGGTTTGTGCAGGCTCCTTCTCCTTCCTGCTGAAAAGCCCGGATCCTTTCTCCTTCCTGCTGAAAAGCCCAGATCCTTTCTCCTTCTTTGTTTTCTCTTTCTTCTCTTTTGGCTTTCGGCTTCCACCGGTGAGCTTCTTGTAGAGATTATAAAAGGTGGGTGCTTTTTCTGCAAACCTCTCGCCAAATGTAGGTCCTGCTGGTTTTTCTTCTTTTATCGTATCCTCTTTTTCTCTTCTTAGATTTTTCAGGGAGAGTGATCCTGTAATGAAGAGGAGTATTACCCCAAAGAGGAATACAACCAGAATAAGATAGAGGATTGGCAGATCGATGAAGATGAGTATCAATCCTATTAATATAATGCCAAAAAAGAGCAGAATACGCCTGAATGAATCCTTCATACAACAGTTCCTCCTGTAGACACCAGCCCTTCCATGCTGAAGAATAAATCAACAACCGGTGGAATTGCAAGAAAGAGCATTCCGGTGACTAAAAACATTATTGAAAGAAATGGATATACCATGCTCCGATCGCCACCCACTGCCAGCTGCCCGACGATTACATTTGCAAAACAGATGAGCACCAGGATCTGGACGACATAGGCACCGACCAGGGCATCCGGAAAATCAATGAACATGCCAATCATCCCTCCACCCATTGCACCCCCTATTGCATCCCCCGACGCTGCTGCCGATGCCGCCTCAAAGCTAGTCATTACACTCGTTATTGATTTTGAGAGGGTGGATAGAATATTATAGAGGGCGATGAAGATGGCGCACATTGCTGCATGCATCGGTATTAAGAGAACCACAAAACCCATACTTGCCAGTTCCCGCCGCTTCCTCATCAGCACCTGCTCAAGCATCGAGTCAGCAACGACTGTTCCGATCTTCTTTGCATCCCCTCCCATCTTTGCGGTGTCACGGAAGATACTGAAGTACTTATAGATAAAATTACTTCCGCACTCGCCGATAAACCGTTTCCATGAGAGCTCTTCATCCAGCCCCAGGTTCAGTTTGGAGTAGACTGAGAGGAGCAGCGGCGAGAGTGTGGGCATTGATTTCTTATCTACCTGGGCAAGTGCCGTTGATAGTGTCACTGATTTTCCTCCCATGATTGCACCAACTCCACGTATGAAGTTTGGGAATTCCTCGTCCCGGGCGATGACATTGCTGTTGTCAATATATGCGATGATCGCCAGCGGCGCAACCATAAATCCTACAAGCATAAAGACAATGCCCGCAGGGATGCCGATTACCCAGGCAAGAAGCCATGCGATGATTGTGAGTGGTATAATGATCTTCTCAAGTTTTTTCAGCATTCCCTGCTCTTTTGAGGACCAGTCTTCAGACTTATAGACGCGATCATCGGTTGGAACCGTCTGAAACATTGTTCCAATACCAAATGCTGAAATCAGGATCACAATCACATAGGTAATACCAAGAGTCTCCTCAACAGAACCTGGCGTATAGATTGCAACTGACACCATGAGCGTAATAGCGATCACAACCGAGGAGAGGAGCATAGCGATGTATGCGTCCGCCCACTTCTTCAGGAGTTCATATCCGGCTTCCTGGTTGTTCCTGAAGATCTCCATGGAGGATGAGAGTTCGCCCTCAAGGAAATCGATGTCGGGCACCCCGGACTCCATTGCATTGCCAAATCTATTCAGCAGAGTCTTTAAGAGAGCATTTTCAACCCTTTCACCCACGATTGTTATTGCCTGTACATAACTGTACCCAAACCGCTTGACAAAGAATTCAATCTTCTTGATCGCTTTTGCCGATGCGTACTCCTTCTTTTCAGAAGTACTGGCAAAAATCTCGGGGCGTGTTGCCTTTGCAATGGCAAGCGAATCCATATATGTGACCATAAGAAGGATATCAGATGCCATCCTCCGGTCATCAAAAACCCTGGTGATGCGTTTGTATATGCTTTGGAAGAGATCTTCGAAGGGGAGCTTTCCATCATTATTCTCCCTCAGCCGCTCAACAACATCCTCAAACATCCCTTCAGTCCCCCCCGATATCGATCTTCAGGAGGCCCTGCTTTCTGACTTTTGTGAGCATATGGAAGAGATCATAGTACCTGGTGAATCCTGCCTCATGAAGTTTCTCTAATATTTTGGCACGTTTCTCAATCTCAAGATAAATATCGGCTTTCCTCCGTTCAGGAATTCCAAGCAGGGTTGCCACTTTGTACTCGAGCAGGAAACTGATTCCTTTCGCGTTAAAGGTGTGCGTATCAGTGACAGGCTCCCATGAAAATGCCTCGACAAAGGAGAATCCCTGGCTTTCAGGATCATATCCGACAAGCTCGGATATGGACAGAACCCGCCTCACCGTCTCGCCGGTTGGCCGTTTCACAGCACTCTGGATGACAACAAGGTTTAAACTGTCCACAAAGGTCTTTGGAATGAGGATGGGATCGCCAGTTAAACGCTGGATCAGTTTCTCTACACTTGATGCGTGGAAGGTACTCATCACAGGGTGCCCGGTCTGCATCGCACCAAAGGCAACTGAGCCCTCAACACCACGGATCTCTCCGACGAGGATCTGGTTTGGCCTCTGCCTGAGTGCAGCACGAAGGAGGTCAAACATTGTCACTTCGCCACCTTCACCCTCGCCTTTGCCTTTTCCTTTGGCAACCTCGCGTGTCCAGTTCCTGTGGGGAATGTTCAGCTCCGGGGTATCCTCAATTGTGACGATTTTATTCTCTGGCGGCAGAAATGCGGTTATTGCATTGAGTGTGGTGGTCTTGCCTGACGCCGTCTCTCCGGAGACGAAGAGGGACATACCATATTCGATCAAAATCCAGAGATATGCCGCACACATGTAGTCCATACCGCCGCTGTCAATAATATTTAAGATCGAGAGGGGTTCGCCCATCGCCTTTCGGATGGTGAAGTTGCTCCCGTGCCTGCTGATCTCGGTTCCATAGACGATGTTGATACGTGAGCCGTCAAGGAGAGTGGCATCCACAATCGGGCTCTTGTAGGTGATAGGATTTTTGATCCGCTCAGCCATTTTTAGTACAAAGAGGTCAAGTTCGTCGGATTTTTTAAATTCGATGACAGATTTCAAGCCTTTGAAGATCTTATGCTCTATGAAGATCGGCCCGACGCCATTGCAGGTGATATCTTCGATATAACTGTCCTGGAGAAAGGGTTTTAGAACCCCCATATCGACTTTATCGCGTATGAGGACGTATTCCAGTGCGGTATATTGTGCAGGAGTTACAATTACTTTACCATCCGCAGTTTGTGGGACTCCGGGGAATTTACGCGCAACTGAGTCTTTCTTTGTATCACTGAGATCCTTCTGGAGGAAGTTCATGATCCGATCCTTGATCGACGCTGGCAGTTCACTCTCTGCGCTTTCGATGAGTGCGGTATCCTGCGATGTTTTGATGAATGTGATCTCTTTTAAGAGTTTTTTGAGAAGATCAGCTCGCTCCTTTTCGGTTACGGGATCATAATCAAGCGCATCGAGGAGGTCAACGAGTTTACACTCGATTGCTGCGTTGAGGTAACCGACGCTATGGAGGAACGAGGGCTCTATCGGGATGTAATACTGTCGTACATCGTTTGGATCGGGGAGTATATGGACGAATGTTTCATTACCGACAGGGTAGATAACATTCGGACTCTCCATCTTTTTGAGATCGCCTTTGAGTTCCGAGAGGAAAAGTGGAATGCCATAGATGTCAACTGGGAAAATAAGGAGATATTCAAGAAGATGGGGGCTCTCGCGGACATATTCCCGTGCATTCTCCGGAAGCATCCGGTACAGCGCTGATGACTCGAGATCTCCTTCATAGATCTCCTCGACATCGGCTGTTTGTGGCTGAAAGGGGAGTGTTACGTCGATTGAGAGCGAGGATGCCATGGTCTAGACTTTTGCTACCGACATCGGAATGATCTTCATACCATACCCGGGATGGACCTCAAAGGAAACCAGGTTTCCGGTTGTCTTCCGTGCACCCCGCACTTTTCCAACCTCCATCACCATTACATATTTGTCACCGATGAGTGATTTCTTCATCACCAGGTGGGCATCGCAGGTGGATCTGATGCGTACAAGGGAGTCTTCTTCAAATGCATAGGTGTGGAGCGTGATCAGGATGGTCTTTCCATTGTCTACGAGGGTTTTACAGTTAGTGAAGAAAGTCATGACCACGTCTGTGGAAGCATATTCTGAGAAGAGTGTCAGTGAATCGATGATGATTACATCAGCTTTACTTTTTCTGATATGGTTCACCAGTCTTCCAAGGATTCCCTGCATGTCGCTTTCATCCCAGTCAAAACCAACTACATGGAGGGGGAATACCCGTATATATCCCCAGGCAAAGTAATCTGAGATATCAAGGCTCATCGATTCCATCTGTGCCAGAAAACTCTTCACAGTATTCTCTGTTGTGAAGAGATCGACAGTAAAGGAGTTCTTCATAGCACCCCACATGATCTGCTGGGTGATGACGCTCTTGCCGGTGTCGTTCTCGCCTTCGATTAAGGTCATCGAGTAGAGGGGGAGTCCGTCTGCGATCTTCCTGTCAATCTCGGGGTTGCCTGTCGAGAGGATCTCCTTGTCTGAACCTCCGATTAAATCGGTCAGGTATGAGTTACCGGAATCATCATCATCATACTTTGCCATGATAGTCCCTCAGAGATATGCGGATGCGGCGGTGCCAGCTGGTGTTGCCACCTTCACCCAGGTTGGAGGAGAGAGGGCATCAATACTCACGCTCATATTCAGAGTCTCGCCTGGGTCGAAGAAACCCGGATTGATGAGATCCGGGGATAGTAGAACCGGATCGGTCGGTTCCCAGCTTTTTCTTTCCTGGGATCCATCTTCTGTTGCGATGAATAGATCCATCTGTTTTGGGTTCCTGATCACCGTGTTCCCGTCATTTTTTACGAGGATATAGAGAGTTGTATTGTCCACTATCTGATGCCCTTCGATTGCAATCGAGGTTCCCGTCCTGTCCGTCTGTACTTCGGTCATATCCCGTTGTGCTGTCATCACGAGTTCAGCTGTGATCAGAGTGGCTCCGATCAGAAGGTATGCGACAACAAGAAGAAGGAACACCCCTACAATCGCTCCTATTATGGTTGCAAATCCCATGTCGCATCTCTCCTAGACGACCGAGAAGTCAATATTTCTCCGCACCCCGTTCGGGAGGACGATCTGGAAGGTTATTCTGTCCCCTTCACTAACGCTGATGCTACTCTGTGCTACGATCTCAAGAGTCTCTCCCCGATCCCAGAGATCGTTTGAATTATCGTCATAGAGATGGTATTTCCACATACCCTGACTGGGATTGTCTCCTTCCCCTTCATATTCCATCCGTCTGATCTCACCTGTCTTTCCAAGATAAATATCAAACCGGGGGATCAGACCTTCGCCTATCGGGTTTACTCCGGTATTTTTTATCCAGATATATGCAATATCGTCATCTTCGTTCATGACCGTATTCACAATCGCTACGTCCGTTCGCATCCGATCGTCCATCTCCTGTGAGCTTGAGACAAAGGTCTCGGATGCACGGTAAATAGAGGGAAAAACTGCGTTGACGAGGACACCTGCTGCTATAATGGCAGTGATTAAAAATATGGCTGTGACGAAGGTTTCTGAACTCATGATGTCTCATCCATATGATCTCTTCACTGGTATAGTATGGTTTGTATAGTGTTATATCTTATCGATCAGATGTGCCCACTCTTCGCCAGGTTCCTCCTTTGGTAATTTTGGCCGCTTTGAAAATCCTTTCTTCGTGTCCCGCTCCATCATGACAGTGATCATGTCCCGGTCAAGAGAGGTGTCCTCGGGATCCAGTATCTGGTTTAGTACATAGAGTTCTGATACAAACTCGTCCGCACCCACTTCATGCTCTTCCCCAAGTGAGGCTGGCATGATGCGGGCGATCTCTTTTACCTCGTCTGCTGCCTCTTTTTTGATATACCCGATGGACTGGTATGAATCGAGCATGATATCCAGCCGGTCATGGCCGTACTTGGTGATAGCGGCTTTGGTCCAGTTAAAGAGCTGGTACACCTTGTGAAGGCAGAGTTTTCCATCTTCTTCCTTCTTCATCGGGAGATTTGCAGGAAACCGGGTAGTGGGATCGACTGTCGGTACCTGTGGGAGTGCATACTGAGGCGGCATCTCAGGAATCGGCTCCTCTTCCTCCTCAATGGGATACTTCTGCTGCCTGCCAGAACGAGGCTTCTCAATCTCCTGGGCAGGGCGGGAGAGGAGTTCTTCCACCTTCTCTTCGAGCTCCTGGATACGGGCAGCATCCTCCTGGGTTTTCTGTTCAATCTCCTGGATTCGTGCGGCATCGGCAGGAGTGAGTCCTGCAACTATTTCGCCTCCCTGTGCAATGACTGTCAGTGGATTATCAGCTTCGTTCAGACGCTCACGTATATCGATCAAAAGCTTCTTGATCGATTTCTTCATGAGGTCAACTTCCTGTTCCAGGTTCTGCAGTTTAACCTCGGGATCGTCGGCGGAGGCGGTCGCCAGAATGTTATCGACCTGAGATTGGTTTACTGCCATATGGTATGTATATTATTTGTGTGATATATAATGGTTTTGGATGCAAAAACGATAAAGGGGTGGAATAATGGGATTAATTACTCAGTTGTGTTAAAAAAGGGATTGATGGAAGGTTTTACACCAGTGCATTCACCGGGTAGATCGCTGCCGGAGTACTTCTGACAATGGTTGTCAGGGCTCCCTGTTCCGGCTGCAGCGCAAGGGTGAACCTCGTGTTGTTTCCAGGGGCAGTTGTTGGCATGAATGTCAGTGTAAACTTCTCGTTTGGTTCAAGCACAGTGTCTGCCGTTATGTTGTTAAAGAATTTACTTATGTTCCAACCTCCGCCTGCTGCATTACCACTTGTATATGTCAGGAACTCCCTGTTCGTCGGGTCGGTATAGGTGACCTGCATCGCGGAGATGTTCATCGCTTGCATACCAGAGGTTAATGCAATCGTGGCAGTAACTGTATCGATGCCAGCCTGATTGTCTCCGGTTCCATTTCCATATCCATAGACGATACCATGTACTTCGATGCTTGAGGCGGCCTGTCCCATGCCGGTATGGACAACTTCCTGTGCCTTCTGTGACGTGAAGAAGCCTGCACCGAGCATCACATACGAGAATACCGCGGCGACGACGACGAACGCGATCAGGACAATTGCGGCTTCAAGACCGGTAAATCCGTTTTCATTCTGTTTTTTCATCATGATCACCTTCAGTAGACCTCATAGTATGTGCTGACTCCAATCGAGAGTGGAGCGGTGCGTGTGATCGGAAGTGCTGAGCCAACTGCTGGTTTCACCTCAATGGTAAACTGCTGATTTGGATTTATAAAGCTTGCTCCATTCGCATTGCTTATGCCTATCTCAAGGATCTCACCACGCTCGAGAAGATTGTTACCATTGGCATTATGCCATCGCATTGCAGATGAAACATCACTGTACGCAAGTTCTTTGAGCTGGTCTTTCGTCGAAATAGAGTACACTACTTTCGACATGTCGACCGGGCTTCCCCCGGCTGCCATGATGAGAGTAAAGTTGGCCCAATCATAGGCTGTTCCAGCTGAGTTCGATAACAGAACCACAGGTCCCGATACCTCAAGGTTGGTGGCAGACTGGCCGACAGCATGGTAGACCGTCTCCTGGCTCTTCTGGGTTGTGAAGAACCCGGCTCCGAGCATCACATATGAGAAGACTGCAGCGACCACGATGAATGCGATTAAGACAATCGCAGCCTCAAGGCCGGTGAAGCCGTCCTCTTTTCTCTTAAGACTCATGTTAAAATCACCTTCTTTTCCTTACCAGAATACCGGATTCATTCCTATGGGAGCGAACCAATATTCATAGTTCCCTAGTGTATCCAATGATATAAATAAGTATGTATCATACATATGGTGAGTTATTGTTATTGCCAGATATTGCCAACTATATTCAGGAAATAATAATACAAGCGAGGTCAGTAGTAAAACGAATATCCTGCGGGTTAATCTCCTGTACCAATGAATCTGCATACCATACGAGATGTAGAGAAACAGAAGAAGAATATAGTGCTCCTTGACAAAGCAACCGTTCCGGAGGTGAGCAATGGATAAAAAAGACGGGATAATATTTCTTATCGGGCTTGTATTCATCATCGTTGTGGCAGTCGTCATCAAGCCGATGGCAACCGGAGAGAGCCCGGATCTGAGTCTCCCGGATATCCCGTCAATTCCGGGAATCGGGAGTGAGCCGGGTACATACCAGATACAGCCTCCAACTCCGGTGCCGCTTGGCCAGATCAGAATCCCCCATCCATCAACGGTTGAAGGGGCAGGGATCGGCGCTGCCCCCTCGCAGGTATGGGATGGATCGCCAATCCAGCTTGGGATTGGTGATCCTGCAACATATGGTCTCAGGCTGGAAGATGACCGTCTCCAGGCTCGTACTCCAATTGATGAAGGGCCAACAACCCCGCGGCTGGCAACCTATGCAACATTCAGCGCCGGAACCGGTGACGGGCTCACATCCGGAACACCTTTGACAACCGAGGTATTCGCCATACCTTTCCCTCGCTGGGAGATCTGGTATACCCTTGAGACTTCGACAAACCCCGGTGAAAAGATAGCAGGTTCTGATGAAAGACTTATTGGGATGGCGGCGTATCCCCGGTTTACTATCACAGTGATGGATGCAAGTGATCCAAGCAGGGTGGTTGCCACGATCAGCCCGACAGAAGGAGGAATCATTGACAACCGGCTCTGGGAGGATGAAAAATTTGACCCCCGCCCATGGAGTAAAAAAATCCTCGAAGGGGGACGGAGCTACTATCTCATCGTTGAGAGAAGGCTTATTGACTCCTATGAGATCGAGATCAAGGTGCCGGTGGAGTAAAACCCTTTATAGTTCGATCTCTTTTCCTTCCATCTTTTCAACAACAAGCCGTGCAATTGCCAGATCCTGCACTGCTAGCCCTGTCGAATCAAATATCGTGACAGCATCTGCTGAAATTCTCCGCTTCTCTCCAATCACTACCTCCCCGAGTGTGCCAATAATCCTGTCTGCTGAATACACACCTGATCTGATCGGCACATTAACTTCCCCGGAATGGATCGCCTGCTCATAGTCATCCACAAAAACCCTGGCACGGGCAAGCAGTGCTGGATCAAGCTCCTGTTTGCCGGGGGCATCGGCTCCGATTGCATTGATATGTGTTCCGGCAGCAATCCACTCAGATCTGATAAGCGGCTCCCTGGAAGGCGTTGTGGTGATGAGGAGATCGCAGTTGCAGGCTTCCTCAATCGATCCGGCAGGTGATGTATTCAACTGTGGATATGCAACGGCAAACCGTTCGGCATTCTTTCTCCTCCTGCTCCATACGATCACCTCTTCGACATCGCATTCTGCTGCGACTGCATTGAGCTGTGCCTCTGCCTGCCGCCCGCTCCCGACAAGCCCTACTGTCAGCGGTTTCTTCGCCGCCAGATATTTCGCAGCCACCGCCCCGGCTGCCCCTGTTCTCATATCAGTGAGGGCGGTTGCATCGATTAAGGCTGTCTGCACCCCTGTATCCGGATCGATAAGGATGATGGTTGCCATCACCGTTGGAAGGCCATGTGCAGGATTACCGGGGTGGACGTTTACGATCTTCACACCGGCAAGATTCATCGCCGGAATTGACGCAGGCATCGTCCTGAAATCACCCTCAGGGAATGTGATATAGATCTTCGGCGGCATCTGGACAGTGCCCCGCCCATGTTCTGCAAAGACTTCTTCAATTGCAGAGTTGACTTCCGGGTAGGTGAGGCTCCTGCTCGCATCAGGGTAATATTTCATAAGAGGATAATGAAATGATGGAGTATTTTGGTCTGCCGGTTGTTTGAGGCACGTTATGTACCAGGAGGGTTTCACAACACTCAATAGATGGCTCGTCGCTGATTCGTATGGGTTTTACATAGGGAACGAGTCATCATCTGGTTGTCAGGTGTTTGTATCATCATCAGGATCTGTTCACTAAGGCGTTTCCCCACCGCCCCGTCCCCGTCCTCACATGCTTCGCAGGGAGGTTGTACTGGGCGGTCGCAGATGCTAGCGCGGGGAGGGGGCGGGAATGCTCCTTTGGTCTGCCAGAGGAGATATACTCCGATTCTACGAATCGCCTTTCAGGTTGCTCTGATAAGCAAGGGTATATCACCTCTTTCCGCCTGATCTCTCGCCAGCCCGCCCCCCGATACCCGCGCCGCACCTGCTTCAAACTACTCACATAAAATAGCGAGGAGGCCAATAGATCGTTCTCCGCCCCCTCACCATCACCTTTTACCCCTTCCAGATCGAATACATCCTCATGCCTCCGCGATTCCGGTACTACCGCTCGGACTTCTCACCTTCCCCCGTTGATGTCATTCATATGGATCTTACCTTTGCCATCTCTGATACCGAGACCCGCGTCCTTGCAGAAACCCTCTTCAGGACACAGTCCACTCCCATCCGATCCCTCTACCTGAATGCAAAGGATCTTGAGATCCACTCCATCTCATGCAGGGGCCGCTGGTGCGAATATACCCAGGAGGAAGATACTCTCCGTATTTCATTCGGAGATGACATCCCGCCCCAAACCGAGTTTATTATTCAGAGCGAGACGATCTGCCGACCCTCACACACCCTCCTTGAAGGACTCTATTATGATGAGACTCCGGAGGGTTCACCGCCCACCCAGATCACCCAGTGCCAACAATGGGGATTTGAGCGGCTTGTGCCCTGTATCGATGAGATGACTGCCAAATGCACGTACAGGACAACCATCATCGCCGACTCAGCGTATACCCATATGATCTCAAACGGCGATATCGCAACCCCCCGGCACAGGCTGACAAAAGGGCATCCATTATCGCAGACTTCACGGTTCCTGCATCAGCACCCTGCATCTTTTGAAAGGGACTTGATCACCTATGAGAACATCACGACACCGATGGCACCCTACCTCTTCTTCCTTGGTGTCGGCACCTATGCCTCCTTCCGGCGGACCTTTGAATACCCCTCTGGCAGGACTTTTCTGCTCGAACTCCTCTGCCCTCCGGGATCTGATCCTATCCGTGCAGAACAGGCACTTGATATCCTTGAGGATGGCATCCTCTGGGTGTACCTTTTCACCGGCCCTCATTGTTATGAGCAGGTTGAAGTCAGGCACGAGATCTACCGGCTTTATAACAAGCGTGCAAAGCTCAGGAAACGTGGGGCAGATGCAGCCGATCTCCTGCGGATCACCCGCCAGATGGAGCTTCTAGACAAGGAGATTGTCGGCGGGTACATCTATACCGGATCGGTGTACCGTGAGATCGGAATGCAGAACTCCGATTTCGGCGGGATGGAGAATGTCGGAAATACGACCATCTCGACAAACCGGCTGATGCCGTTTGCAGGGATGACTGACGCGGGCTTTGAGTATCTTATGCGGGTCAAGTTACATGAGTACTACCATAACCTGAATGGATCAGAAGTAACCGGGGAGACTCCTTTTGAGATCTGGCTGAACGAAGCTGTTACCGTCCATGTTGAACAGCAGTACCATGCATTTCACTTTGGCGAGGACTACAGCCGCCTCCAGACGATCCTCTCCCTCCTCGACCCTGCGGACGGAACATTTGCCCGGGATACCGGGGCAGCCGCAATGCCGATTGAGCCGGATGGTTTCAATGATCCAAATGATCTGATCACGTCTGTCACCTATGTCAAGGCACCGGAATTTGTCAGGATGGTTGAAAAAATTCTCGGAAAAGAGCCTTTTGTCTGGGCGCTCTCACTGTATCACAGGAAATTTGCACACTCAAATGCCAGCAGGGATGACTGGGTGCACCTGATGGGATCGGTTGCAGGAGTGGATCTTGGCCCAATGGCAGAAGGCTGGCTGAAGCGACCGGGATTCCCGACTATTACTGTAAATCCTTATTATAATCCGGAAGAGCGGCTATGCACCGTTCATCTCCTTCAGTCCGGGGGCAATCCCCCATGGATATTCCCGTTTGACCTTGCTCTGATGAAAGAAGATGGCACTGAAATCGCCTCCCGCTGCCACCTTGTGCAACAGGCAGAGGAGCAGATCATCTTTGAGGATGTCGACTGCCCTGCCTACTATTCACTGAACCGTGGCTTCTCATGTTACGGCCTCCTAAATTATCATCCGGGTGAAGATCTCCTGTATCTTCAGGCACGAACCGATCCGGATATTGCAGGTAGATACCTTGCATTTCATTCGATTGCTTCAATGGAGCTTAACAGGTTGATGAAGAACCCGGATGCTGGTCCCTCGGGTGCGTTCATCACCCTGTTTATTGATCTCCTCTCAGATCCAGAACTGATGGAAGGGGCTGGTGCACAGGTTCTGACCCTCTTTGAGGATGCAGGGGACCCTGCCGTTGCCCACCATTACCGGGCTGCATATGAGGCACGGCGCAGGATGGAGCTGGCTATCGCTACATCGCAGGCTCCAACACTTCAGGCATTATATAAGGCATACCACCAGACGGATCATACCTGGGAATCGATCGGGGGGCTTGCCGTATTTGTCAGAAATCGCCAGGTGAAGAACCTCTGTCTCCGCCTTCTTGCCCGGCTCGACACCCCGGACATCCACGAGATGATCAAAAACCAGTATCTGAATACGTCTATTGCAACGGATCGTATGCATGCATTCTCTCTCCTGATCGCCTCATCTGATTCGGATCGACTGGAGCTGTTCCGGGATATGATGAATTGGGCAAGAAAGGATCCAGTTGTCTGGGAGCAGTTCCTTGCAGCAACTGCCAGCTCAGATGCAGAGGATCTGGTCTCTCTTCTCAGGGAGATTGAATCCTCAGGTTATCTCAGGATTGAACAGGCTAACGATCAGAGGGCGCTTTTTGGGCGTTTTGCAAGAAACAGGAAAAAATCCCTTGAGACTGAAGACGGGAGATCGTTTTTTGAAGATGCCCTGTTCCGCCTGATGGATGTCAACGAATATACAACAACCGGGCTCCTTATCGCCTTTTCTCATGTTGACCGGATGGATCCTGCAACTCATATTCCATTGATGGGTATACTTATCAATCTCCTGAGAAAGGCATCTTCTGCTGCAATCCAGCTGACATTAAAGAGAATAGTACTTGGAAATCCTGTTGCACTCAGAACCTATGAATCGGCGAAGGGTCATATTCCTGAGCTTGAGTGAATAAAAGCCCGGTTGGCATTTATCAGTGGAGGGTCGTCACCTCCTTCCTTTATATACTTCATCCTTTTTCAGAAAGCGCATCACCTAGAATTTTCTCTTTTTTTTATCGATGGCAAAATTGAGCTTTTTCAAATTTATTCGATTATGAATGCCTATTTTGAGAATAGATATCATAAAACTCAAATTAATCGATTTTGACCAAAATAAACTCTCTGGTTCCATAATTGGATGATTATAATCGTTTTTAGTATGAGAAACATTTATATACTGAATTTTGAAACCTATATGTATCCAAAGAGGGAGATTGTAAGACCATGACCCAGACTATGCAGATACCAAAAGAACTGTCCGACAGAGAGATCATGAACCGTTACAAGGAGGAGAACATGTGGGGCCTCTGTACGGCAATTGATCTGAAGAATTGTAACCCGGAGACGATCCGTGACCCGCAGAAAATCCACCAGTTCATTGTGGAAGTCTGCGATCTCATTGATATGAAGCGCTTTGGTGAACCAGTTATCGTAAACTTCGGTCCAAATGAGCGTGTTGCCGGATATTCATTAGTCCAGCTGATCGAAACCTCATGTATTAGTGGGCATTTTGCCAACGACACAAACAGTGCATACCTTGATATCTTCAGCTGTAAGGAATACCCGCCACAGATCACAGCTGAATTCTGTAAAAAATTCTTTGGTGCAGACGAGATCAGGACAACGGTCTTCTTCCGTTCCATCTGATTCCTTAAACACCTTTATTTTCACCCCCTCCCAATTCTGATTGTGGATATCCAGGATGACTATCCCCTGATCGGGATTGTAGTACCATTTCTTCTGATTCTAATCTATATTGCAATCTCGTCAGTATTTCTCCCCCCGATCCTCATTGTCGCCCTCCTTTCGGTGATTGCTGCCTATCTTGCAACTCCGATAGGCAGGTGGATCATCCCGGTTGCAATTGTAGCCGGGCTTCCCTGGTGGTATGCGGGCGTCACCATTTTTCTGCTTGATCTCGCCGGGGCCCTCTTCATGGCCTGGAATTTTGAATATCTCTTTGCCATCCCGAAGATAGGGCCATATATGCGACAGCTCATTGTAGATGTGGAGTATTTAATCAAAGAGAATCCCTGGATGAGGCGGTTTACTTCAGCCACCCTTCTCCTCTATGTGACTCTCCCGATACAGGGTGCCGGTACCCTGATGGGTTCAGTGATCGGCAGGCTGATAGGCATGGATTCCTGGAAAGTTTTCTGGATCATGGTTGCCGGATCAGCAATCGGATCATGTGGGATGGCACTGGGAGCGGATACGCTCAGGATATTTTTGATTGGAAATATCGCAACAGGGATTACAATACTCCTTATCTCTCTCTTCTCTGCCTTCTTTGCCTACCTCTCATACCGGGCGCTGCGGAGGCGGAGGCTATGAGATCCCAAACATGGCAAGCGTTGTGTTCTGTGGATCGATATCCGACCAATTCCATCCAAGGCCTTCAATGATTCTTGATATCGGGCCTTTTACAGTCTTCTCAAGCATCGTCTCCCAGTCGATGACGAACTCAGCCGGCACCTGATCAGGATATTCAAAACAGAGTACATCGGTCTTTGGGTAGGTCCTTGTTACATTCCTGATATACACCCGCTTTGGTTTGCTGCCCTTCTTAAAATCGGTCTTCAGGTAGGTATTCGAGTAGATTGCACCCCGTATATGGGCATCTTTTGTATCATAATCTTCGAGATGCTTGCCGATACCGCCGGGGATTCCTGCATCCTCAAGCGAGCATCGACCTGCACGGTAATGCCTGATCACCTCGCCGAGATATTCTTTCACAGAATCGAACCCGGCTCCCTGGAGGATCATCTCCATTACTGTCTTCTGGACGATCTTAGTGATCTGCGGGGAATCCGATCTCCGCATCTCAAAACCGACGATATCGATCTGGTCAACAATTGATCCCTCTTTCCACACAAGGTGGCCTGCATATCGTTTCTTCCTGCCTGCCTGAAAAAACCGGCGATAGACTTTCTCGAATTTTATCGAGAAGTAATGGGTATCGGCGTTTAACACTTCATGAGCAAAGGCAGAAAAACTCTCATTCAGCTCTTTTTCAATCTGCCGGGCGACCTCTATAGTTTTATCCAGATCTGTGACCGGAAGCTCCACGAAACAGGAGTCGGTATCCCCATATAGTACAAAGTATCCTTTTCTGTCGATAATATCCCGTGTATGCTGGATGATCGCCCTCCCGACCGAGGTAACAGCAGATCCGATCTCCCTGTCATAGAGCCGGAACCGGGCATATCCGGAGACACCGTAGTAGGTGTTCATGATCACCTTCAGCACATTCTGCTGGAGATCATAGAGGATGTACTCATCCGATCCATATTCGTAGGTATTCCTGATCCGTTTCTTCTCATCCCGCTCGGTGAGCAGCTCCGAGATGATACTCCTGGTAAGCCCGTCTGGTGAACGACTGAACCGGATCCCGTTTGGAGCTGTGATCTCACCAGTTGGATCTTTTGTCTCGGGAGAGGCATTCAGGGTCATCATCGCCATCGGGTAGAGGGATTTCAGATCCAGTACTACAACATTCTCCCGGACTCCGGTTGCCGGTTCAAAGACCGTTGCCCCTTCGAACTCATCACCGGTAGCATTGCCCTTCGATGGCAGGACAAATGTGCCTGAGGCTTTTCTCAGGATATAGATATCTATAACGTTTGATGAGTTCAGGGTTCGATCGAGTGGACATCCGACATAGCGTGCAATCTCCTGGTAGAACCTGACAATTGTATTTTTTGCATCAATCCCGACACAGAGCTCTACATCCTTGTAATTATATTCGATCAGCTTGACCGGGTCCATCTTCCAGAGATCAAAGACAGTCCCGGTGTACCTGACCTTCCGCTCACCGAGCTCATCTTCTGCAATCGCATCAAGCCGGTACGATTCCTTCTGCGATCCCTGCATCTTCTTGTAGGCAGTCAAAAGATCGAAGACTACCCTCCCACGGATCGCATTCCTGTCGGTCTGGCCCGGCAGGCGGGAGAGATCAGCCGGGTTCAGCCCGAGTGTTGTCATCCTCTTTGTGATATACGGGATATCGAAATCGAGGATATTCCACCCGCTGAGGATATCCGGGTTCGTCTCCCTGATATATGCCATAAAGGCCGCAAGCATTGATCTCTCGTTATCATACGAGCAGATCGTATGCATATCCTCGGAGAAACAGCCGTTTGCATACCCGCCATGCTGTACTTCCCCCTCAGGTGATGTTTTGGCATCCGGTGATGTCAGGAGGAACGTTGTGTACCGGGATTCAAAGGAATCATAGCAGGTGATACAGAAGATCGGCTGCTTTTCCGGCTCAGGAAAACCATCAGAATCATCACATTCAATATCGAGGAAACAGACACGGGCAGGTGCATCCACTTCGGCGGGACGCACCTTCGTATATTCAACAGTAGTCCCGCCTACACTCACTCCGCCAGTCACCCCGCAGTCGATCATGAACCGCGTGGCAAAGGGGATATCTGCCTCGAAGTGGTGATAGCGTTCACGAACATCCCTGACATCACCCGGCCGCCTGGTATAGAGCCGGACAACCTCTTCACCCTTGATCGTCTTCGAGTGGATTGAAGAGACTTCGATGGTATCAGGATGATGCTCACGGGATGCCTCTGCTGCTGGCACATAGAAATAGGGGCGGAAGCCGGTCACATCGATTGAGACCGCCTCACCATCCCTTTTCCTCCCGAAGATATGGATCAGGGGGCCGCCGGGGGCATTGCTATATTCAACCTGTATGACTGCTATCTCAAGATCAGACATCAAGCCTCCGGCACAGTGATTGCAGAAACGCTCCCGCCTCATCCAGATGCTCTCTCTCCCATGCATCAAGCGGCCACTCACCAATCATCTTTGCACCATCTGATGATACAGAAACCGGGACTCCCATTGCACAGTTTTGGAATCCGTACTCACCATCAAGGGAGAGCGAAGCGGTGATCGTCTCTCTCTTCTCACCTTTCAGCATCCTGATGAGATCGATGATATGTGATGCGGGTCCAAAGGCGGTTCCACCTTTTCCCGAGATGATCTCCATGCTCGAGCCACGGAGTTCTGAGAGGATCTCCTCACGCTCTGAAGGCAATATATCTCTACCCAGATGTGAGAAGAGAGGAACCTGGTGCTCCCCATGCTCGCCAAGGACATAGGCAGCCTCCTCAATCCCGCGCCCTTCCAGCGCAACCTCAAACCGACGGGAATCAAGCTGTCCGCCGAAACCGATGCAGTCTTCACGCGGCATCCCGAGCTTCTTCTGGAAATAATAGCAGAAGATATCCATTGGGTTTGATACAACAATCAGCTTTCCTTCAAAACTTTTTAGGTGCTGTATACATTCCTGTGCAACCGGAAGATTTGCATCAAAGAGATCGGCTCTTGTCTTAATAGAGGGATTTCTCGGTGATCCTGCTGCAAAGATGCAGATATCTGCATCACGGATCCTGGCCGTTTCTGTAGAGATCGGGATCTCTATGTTTGTATGGAGGAGATCGAGGGCCTGGGCGCGGAGAAGTGGCTTGTAGATATCTGCCAGAATGAGTTCATCGATGATACCGAGGGTGGCGGCTGCAAAGGCACATTCCCCCCCGATCCGCCCGACGCCAAGCACTGCTAGGCTCGTCATAATACTGGTACTATGGGGTATGCTCATTATTAAACAGCACCAATTCCCTCTGGATGATTACATTACAGAAGGAGCTGGTTCATGTCGGGGGGGTAACACTCGATAACCATCTTATCCTTGCAGCCGGTGTCCTTGGAACAACCGGAGCATCGCTCTTTCGGATGCTTCGCCAGGGTGCCGGGGGTGTGGTTACCAAATCAATAGGTCCAAACCCAAAAGAGGGTCATGCAGGCCCCTGTCTGGTTCCTCTTGAAAGGGGGCTGCTGAATGCAATGGGTCTCCCAAATCCCTCAAAAAATTTCCTGCAGGAACTAGAGCCCCTTGCTGGAAAACCGGTTGTTGTCAGTATCTTCGGTGGGAAGCCTGACGAATTCCGGACTGTTGCCTCCTGGTTTGAAGGGGTTGCAGCCGGGTATGAACTGAACCTCTCCTGTCCGCATGCGGAAGGGTATGGCGCTGCCATCGGATCCGATCCCGCAATGGTCCGTGCCTGCACCGAGGAGGTGGCGGCATTTGGGATGCCGACGTGGGTGAAACTGACACCGAATGTCACGGATATCGGTACTATCGGGCGGGCTGCGGAAGAAGGGGGTGCAACAGCGCTTGTTGCGATCAATACCGTCCGGGCGATGCGGATCGCAATCGATCTCAGGCGTCCGGTGCTTGGGAACCGGTTTGGCGGCTTATCCGGGGCGATGATCTTCCCGATTGCGCTTAGATGCGTATATGATCTCTATGAGGCGTGTTCGATCCCGATCATCGGATGTGGCGGCGTCTCCTCTGCTGCGGATGTTATCGAGATGATGATGGCAGGTGCCTCGGCTGTTCAGATCGGATCTGCCGTCTATGATGACAGCTCAGTCTTTGGCAGCATCGCAGATGTACTGTACTCGACAGACGGGGTTTCTGCCTCCGGGATAGTGGGGTGTGCGCATGAGTGACGGGATGCCGGTTGTGGTGACGGTGGTTGAAGTCATGGATGAGACTCCGACTGTGAAAACGCTCAGATTTGATCGGAAATTTACGATTCTGCCCGGACAGTTCTGCATGGTCTGGGTGCCGGGGATTGATGAAGTACCGATGGGCTTCTCTTCGCCGGATATGATCACTGTCCAGAGGGTGGGGGAGGCAACACAGGCTCTCATTTCGCTTTCAATAGGATCGAAAATTGGCATCCGGGGCCCCCTTGGAAATGGCTTCTCACCGCAGGGGCGGGTTCTTGCGATTGCAGGAGGTGTCGGTGTCGCACCGCTCTATCCGCTTGCTGTGAATGGATCAGTTGATACCTTCATTCTGGGTGCAAGAACAGAAGCAGAGCTCATTTTTGCAGATTCGCTTATGGATCTAACCGATCTGAAGATTGCAACCGATGACGGAACCGCCGGGCACCATGGCTTTGTCACCGGGGTGCTGGACGAACAGATCGATCTCCTCTCCTATGATACCATCTGCGTCTGCGGCCCTGAGATGATGATGAAAGGGATTCTGAATCGGCTTTCAGATGCCGGGATTGCAGATCGCGGGCAGTTCTCGCTTCACCGGTATATGAAATGCGGTGTCGGGGTATGCGGATCCTGTGCAATGGATCCGGATGGACTATGTGTCTGTCGGGATGGTCCGGTCTTCACCGGAGATCAGATCATCAATTCAGAATTCGGATCATATGCACGAGATGCAAGCGGGCAGAGAAAACGGGTCTGATATCAATTGGATCCGTTTATTGCTTTTAAATCTGAGAGATCATTGATATTGGTAAAGGATTTGAGATTCGGGTCGATCTTTTTAATCTCCTGAATTGTAACAAATCTGGTCGTGATACTCCGGATCATCTCCCGGAGAGAGTACGAGGAGTGGGTGGCAATATACCTTTTTAGTGCTTCCCTTCGATAGACGGCATGCAGGGGTTCGTACATCTCATCATTCCAGTAGGGAACTGCGGCATCTGCATCATTGATTGAGTTGAAGAGTAAGTCTACAACACCGGATTTAATACAGGGCATGTCACATGCAGTAATAAAAATGAGATCACCTTCAGCCTCTTCGACACCTGCAATGATCCCGCCAAGGGGGCCGATTCCGCGTATCTTATCGCTACAGATTTTGATGCCCTGAATATCCTGAAACCTGTTGCATTGCTCCTCGTCACGGGCGATAATAATAATCTCGTCGGTAACGTGTGAGAGAGCTGAGATCAGATGCGAAAGAAATGATTTTCCTCCATATGTAAAGAAATATTTCTCCATCCCACCTGATCGCCGTGCCTCTCCACCAACAAGGATCAATGCGGTTCTCTTCTCATTCATGTCGAATAACTGATTTTATATGCTTCCCTAAGCCTTAAGCCTGTTCTTTTTTATCCGTCTTTCAAGCCCAAGCAGGTCTTCCTTGATCCTGATGTCCGGTGTAAAGCCCCCGATATCCTTCTCACCAACGACACGATGGCATGGGATCACAAGCGGTGTCGGGTTCCTCCTGAGCGCCCCGCCGACAACCCGCGGGTGGGTACCTGCTGCTGCTGCTACCTCCCCATATGTCATCATCTCCCCATAAGGAATACCTCTCACAACCCGGTAGATTACAGCAGATGTCGACTCCCCTTCATCTGCCGGGGACAAAAGATCCAGGAGATCATATCGTCTGCCGGCGAGGTATTCGGTGATCATCGGATGAAGCCCGTCATCTCCATCAGAATGTCCAAACCAGACCCGATAGACATACTGCTCGTCCCAGGCAGCTGATACCGGCCAGAGTCCGAACCTGCCTGTTCCTTCCTTTATTGCCATTTTGAGAGCACCCCGGGTATCATATCTGCGGTGATGGCTGTCATCTCCTCCTGCATCCAGGGCGGGAGGCCGCTTTTCACCTCTGGTTCGAGAAACCTGCTGTCACCAAGGATGAGCACCCCGCGATCATCCGGTGTCCTGAGCACGCGGCCAAGCGCCTGGGCTGCCTTATTGATGGCGGGGAGTGTATAGGCGATGAATTCCCCATCTTTCCCAAACTTCCGTTTAAAATACTGGATGCTCATTGCCCTCACCTGGGTATACGGGGCAAGCGGGAGGCCGACAACCATTGCTCCTGAGAGGAGTTCGCCCCGATAATCGAGCCCCTCGCTCCATTTGCCGCCGCAGACAGCAAACAGGATGCCTGACCGTTTCTTTGCGGGAAGGCCGAGGAACTCGGTGAGCAGCTCGGTCGCCTCACCCGCATCACGCGGCTCCACAAAGACCTTCTTCTTTCTGATTTTGCACCGGCCTGCATACTCACTCATGATCTGGTACGAAGGGAAGTACACTGCGAGGTTACCGGCAACCTCTGCAAATGCAGTGATCGTTTTTACTGTCCGCTCGATATTGCCTGCATCCTGCCTCATACGAAAGGCGGTCGTGATATCCCCTGATGTGAGGAGCAGGCGGTTCTTTTGTGGAAATGCATTTGGTATTGAGAGGGTGGATACATCCATATCCTCAAAATAGTATTGCCTGAAGCTGTTTATAGGGGAGAGCGTACCGCTGATGAAGATGCATGCATGATGAGATTGTGCGATATTCCTGAGTTTTCCTGCGGGGTCTATATTCCTGACCTCAAGGATCACCGAGTCCTCCTCTTTCCGGAAGACGGTCAGGTATGCAGGATCGGTTGCCGAGCAGTGTATCCGGTAGAGGAACTCACAGAGCCGTTCAATGGATGTCTCCTTGAACTCCCCTGTCTGGAGACTCTTTTCACGTTCGGTATCACTGATCGCGATTATATCCTCTACTATTGCCGCCATTGTGGGGTAGAGGGAACCTTTCGTTAATATACGGTCGAAGATTGCAGGGTCGAACCAGTCTTCAGTCTCGTTTGATCGGCGGAGGCCGTCCATGAAGTCACGAATCCTCGGCAGCACATGCCTGACAGCTTCGGCCCCCTTTACCTTCGACTTAAGCGAAGAGAGTTCATGGGATGCCTGCTGGATATCGCGCTCCTGAAGGGAGACACTCTGGATTCCCTGCACCACATCTCCCACATTGTGTCCTTCGTCCACGAGCAGTATGATATCCTGCGGTTCGACATTCAGCGAGACGAGCAGTTGCTCCCTGATATCGTCGTGAAAGAGGTGGTGGTAGTTGACAATGACGACATCTGCATGTTTTGCCGAGGTCATCATCAGGTCATAGGGGCAGAGGCTACCGGCATATGCATGGAGATTATCGGGGTTCACAACATTCAGCGAAGCCTTCTCTGCTTTTCTCCGGATCTCCTGTGATGGCACCAGCCTGAACCCTTCATCTCCTTCCAAAAAGATCCTGCTGTTCACGAAATATGGACATATGAGCGGGTGATCACGGTCCTGCCGCTTGATCTGCCGGAGGATTTCGGGATCCTTTGCAGGCACAAGCGATCCCTTCATTGCCCGTTCACGCATCAGGGCGCTCGAGAAGTTCTTCACCCCTTCACATTGCCGGTACACATCCCCAACCCCGCCGAGCGGGCACATGCTCCGCTTGCCGATCAGGTACGTGAACTTCAGACCCGGCTTCTTTCTCCTGATCAGATCAAGTTCCCTGATGAAGGTGTTCAGCTGGCTGATCGTCCTGACAGCAACAAGAATGGTTCTTCCCTTTGACTCTGCAAGGAGTGCGGAGATGACACTTGATTTCCCACTGCCTGTCGGTGCATCGATCAGGAGTGTCCCGCCGTTTCTGGCTGTATCTGCCGCGGCATTCAGCATCTTCTCCTGGTGAGGGCGGTAATGTGTGTAGGGGAACCAGTCGTTTATGGAGCTCATATACGTTATTTCCGGGGGAATTGTGTTTGACTCTTCTGTATGAATGTGTCTGTCTGCAGATTATTAAGTCCTGATGATTGTGCAGTTGTATTTTCTGAATAGTGTGAGTGAATGCTTTCCTTTCTCTCCTTTACTTTTCTGTGATTCGGGTACTGAATTGTCCGATTACAGATACGAATAATTATCAGGTACTATGGTTATCTCTCTTATTATGCGAAGATCCTCCAGACTCAGTCGTCGTGATCTCCTGATTGTCTTTGTTATTGCGCTTGGATCATTCATGGCAGGTCTTGATGGCACGATCGTCAATATTGCCCTTCCCTCAATTGCCGGGGCATTCGATGCTTCAGCTGTTGCTGCCTCATGGGTTCTTACCGCTTATCTAATCGTCCTCGTTTCACTGCTTCTTGCCGCCTCGCGTCTTGGGGACATTGCAGGTTATAAGAAGGTCTTCATCTCAGGGTTCTGTATCTTTACGATCGGATCGGCATGCTGTGCCCTTTCTCCTTCTATTGAACTGTTGATCCTCTCCCGTCTGCTTCAGGCAGCCGGTGGTGCGACCATCGCCGCACTCGGATCGGTGATGGTCATTACCTCTGTACCGGCATCTGCAAGGGGGGCAGCACTTGGTATTGTTGCGATGTTCACGATGATGGGAGCTGCATTGGGGCCGGTTGCCGGTGGATACCTCACCTCTCTCTTCTCATGGAACGCGATCTTCTTTGTAAACATACCCATCGGAATCGTAGCGGTGCTTCTTGGAATAAAAATTATTCCTGCGGTTCACCCTCCTTCACCTGAAGGCCGGCTCGATCTTTTCGGTGTCCTCCTGATCTTTCTGGCCCTCTCCACGCTTATCGGCGCACTTACCTCTATCCAGGATGCACGGAGTGTTGCCGGTTTTCTCCTCCTTCTTATATCTGCGTTTAGTTGGCTCCTATTCATTATTCATGAGAGAAAATCCTCTGAACCTCTCATCGATCTCTCCATATTCAGGAACAGATCATTCTCACTTCAGAATGTCTGCATACTCCTGCTCCAGATGGTAATGGCAGGGGTCCTTGTCATTATGCCATTCTACCTTGAGCTTGTCAGGGGAATTTCAACAGATAATGCAGGTTTGATCATCATTGCTCTTCCTCTGGGTATGATAGTATCTGCCCCGATTGCCGGGAAGATAGCAGATGCGATTGGAACACGGCGGCCAATCATTGGTGGATTTGCAGTATCACTCCTTTCTCTCTTCCTCCTTACCAGAATAGGAGCAGAGACCGGTCTTCCCGATATCTGGATCTCACTCTTCATCCTCGGTATCGGGACAGGCTCCGCATATGCTCCATTGAATAGCGCCATCATGAGTGTTGTCCCCGATAAGGATAGGAGCGCCTCCTCAGGCCTTATCAAGATGATGACGAACCTCGGCAATTCGCTCGGGGTTGCCGGGGTTATGCTGGTTGCCACACTGGCTGCAGGACCGAAGATCGCTGAGGTGTCGGCAAAGGAACTCCCGCCTGCTGCGCTTGTCGGGGCTTTTCAGGTGACGTTCTTCTGCTGCATGGTACTCCTGCTTATTGGAATGGTTCTGATGGCGGGTGTTCAAAGCAGCCGAGTTGTGAAAGGGGATGAGGTGCCGATCGGCTTCTGATCGTATCTCCTTTTCTTCTCCTCCTGTTCTTCTTTAAAATAACAGGCATGGATCGGTTTAATCCTGCCAAAGATCCAACATAGATCTATGGCGATCCACCCGATAGACTTCAGGTACGGCACGACCGAGATGCGCCGCATCTGGAGTGAAGAGGCAAGATTTAATGCAATAATCAGGGCCGAAGTGGCGCTTGCAGCAGCAGAGGCTGAGATCGGCCTTATCCCGATGGAATCGGCAGAGGCGATCGCCGCCGCGGCACCGAAGGCATCGCTCCGCCGGGCAAATGAGATTGAAGCTGAGATCAACCACGATATGATGGCTGTTGTCAAAGCGCTGGCTGAGGTTTCCGGCCCTGCCGGGCGCTGGGTGCATTATGGGGCAACCTCCAATGATATACTGGATACGGCAACCGCTCTTCAGATCAAAGATGCCCTCGACTGCATCGAAGAGAAGCTGAAGATACTACTCCGGGTTCTCATTGAGAGGAGCACTGCCACCAAGACACTTGTCTGTGCAGGCAGGACACATGGCCAGATCGGTGTTCCGACAACCTACGGGCTCCGCTTTGCCATATGGGCAAGCGAGATCGGCCGCCATATCATCAGGCTCCGCGAGATCCGCCCACGTGTCGTTGTGGGACAGATGACAGGCGCTGTCGGGACACAGGCTGCCTTTGGCGAGGACGGGATGGAGGTACAGGCGGCGATGATGCGGCACCTCGGGATCGGCTCTGTCGATGTATCGAACCAGGTGGTTTCCCGGGATCGGTTTGCTGAATACTTCTTTTTGCTTGCCAACATCGCAACCACCCTCGATAAGATTGGTATTGAAATCCGCTCCCTCCAGCGGACAGAGATTGCCGAGGTTGAAGAGGCATTTGCAAAGAAGCAGGTTGGATCAAGCACGATGCCGCATAAGAGAAACCCTATCAAGAGCGAACAGGTCGGGGGTCTTGCCAGAGTGATCAGGTCAGCTGTTGAGCCGGCCCTCTTAAATAACACACTGTGGGATGAACGCGATCTTACAAATTCTTCGTGTGAACGGGTAATCTTTCCAGAAGCAACGATCCTCTGCGATCACTGCCTGAAGGTGATGGCGCAGGCCCTTGAAGGACTGATCATTAAGGAAGAGAATGTGGCAAAGAACCTTGATCTGCTTCATGGCATCAACCTTGCCGAGTCTGTGATGATTGAACTAACGAGACGCGGGATGGATCGGCAGGCAGCACACGAGGTGATCAGGGCAAACAGCATGAAGGCGCTTGAAGAGAAGAGGTCTCTTGCTGAGATCCTCTCGGAGATCCCTGAGGTGACCGGTTTGATCTCCTCTGCTGAGATCGAAGATGCACTCCTGCCGAAACGCTATATCGGCACTTCGGTACAACAGGTGGAACGGGTGATAAAGAAACTCGCCCCCCTTACCTCATAATTTCCTCATCATCCGACTCAGTGATCAGGCTGAAAACGACTTCCCTGCAGCCTGACCCGCGGCCGGCTCTGAGATATGTATCTGCACAATCTCCCAACGATGGCCGGTTCCCCTCAGCACCATCGTAAGGCGGGAGGGGATCTCTCTTCCATCTGCTGTGAAGGTTATATCTCCTATCACCCAGGCGATTGTGCCTTCCGCTTTTATGGTGTAGTCTGTTATCCGGACAAAGAGGCTCTCCACTTCTTCAAAATCACGTTGAAGCTGTCTCTCCATCTCCTCTCTGTTTCTGACAATTTCATCAGCACCTGTTCCAAATCCCATCATATCAACGGCAGTTATGGAGAGGATCCCCTCACAATCCTTCTGTGAGTACATGTCGACAAAGGTGTCCAGCAACCCCTGTATCTGGTCTTCAGTCTGTCTGCTGAGCATTGAAGAACATTGGTGAGATGGGTTGATAAGGTAGGATGGTGGTCTGGTGTGGAATAAAAAATAGGATTGGGATCACCCCGTCCCTCTCACCTAATCATTCGAAAGCGCATCAATCGGGTTCATCTGGGCTGCACGGTGTGCCGGGTATACCCCTGCAGCGATGCAGATGGCGATTCCGATGCACATCCCATATATGATCGTGAAGACAGTATTCAGGGTCATCAGATATTTGATATCCTGCATGATGAGCAGGATGAGGAGTCCCCCTCCGATCAGGCTCATTACCCCTCCGCAGATAGAACCAATCAGGCCAAGGATCGTTGCTTCGTAGAGGAACATCTTGCTGATATCGCCTTTCTGGGTACCAATACTCCGTAAAATCCCTATCTCCTTGATACGTTCATTCACCGAAATGAGCATCACATTCAGGATGCTGACTGCTGCGACAAGGAGGGAGATGCCTCCTATTGCTATTACAAAGAGGGATATCTGTCCGATTGCATCCTGGATGGATGAGATCATAGCTCTGAAGTCCATGATATTTACGACATCTTCCCTTCGGTTCAGCCTCGCCTCTATCTGATCCTTGATGCGGTCGATCTCGTCTAAGTCTTCGACAGTGATGACAACCTGATCGTATTTCCCTCTTCCCCCATACTTGGACTCATACCACCGTTCTGACCCTATGACAGCGTTATCAGTCTGGATTCCTCCGGAGAATCCGGTATTTTCGAGGATGCCGACAACCCGTAACCGCTGCTCACGGCTTCCGATGCCGATGGTGATGAAGTTCCCTTCTTTAAGATTATACTGGCGGGCAAGACTCTGGCCGATCATCACACCTTCTGTTCCCGAGACATACCTTCCGGATACAAGGGTTGTTATCGAAGGAAGTTCTGCCGGATCAACACCGTACATCGAGACATACCTGCGGTTATCGCCCACCTTGATCTGGTCATAGGTGTTGTAGAAGGCGATTGTCGGGTGTCTCCCTGTAATTAACTTGATCTGCCTGATATCCTTCTCCTCAATCCCGGCTTTCTGCTCTCCTGTCGAGGGGCCAGCAGGGGTGATGATGATCGAGTTGCCCATATTCATAAGCTCATCAGAAACCGATTGTTCAAGAGCACCGCCAAGCATCCCCATCGAGGTGATCGCGACAACCCCGATGATAATACCAATTGCTGCCAGAATTGATCTGAAGAGATGAAGCCTGACATTTCTTTTTGCCAGCTCAAATGTCATTCCCGGGCGGATCACTGGATCACCCCGTCCCTGATGGTTATGATGCGGTCTGCAAAGGATGCAATCTCATCAGAGTGCGTGACCATTACAATCGTCTTCCCCTGGCCGTTTAGATCGGTCAGGATATCCATGATCTGCTGACCGGTCTTTGAGTCGAGATTGCCGGTTGGTTCGTCACAGAGGAGGATTCGTGGATCGTTTGCAAGAGCACGGGCTATCGCCACCCGTTGCTGCTGCCCCCCCGAAAGCTGATTGGGTGTGTGATGAATATGCCCGCCGTCAAGGCCGACAAGCCGAAGGAGCTCGGCAGGCCTTCCGGTTGAATCCCGTGCACCTGTCTTAAGGATGAGTGGATACTCGACATTCTCAAATGCTGTCAGAAGCGGGATTAAGTTGAATTTCTGGAAGATGAAACCGATTGCATCCCGCCTCAGGTCTGTCATCTCACTATCCGGGAGCTCACGGGTGTTTTTTCCTTCAATGAACAGGTTTCCGCTTGTCGGCTGGTCAAGGCACCCGATCTGGTTTAAGAGGGTTGTCTTCCCTGATCCGGATGCACCCATGATAGCTACGAAATCACCGACTCCAATATCGAGGGTGACTCCGTTGAGGGCATATACATCTCCCGCTTCCATTTGGTAGATTCGTTTGACATCTTCAAGCCGGATACATTTCTCCATTATCTTCTCCAGATCTCATGCAGGATGCCTGAGTGATGTAAAATATATTGTACATTTTGTTATATATGATTATGTGGCTCTACCTTGCCTGCGCCCTATTTGTCATATAAAAAGATCTCATCGACCAATACCCCGAAATATCGGCTGATCTTGAAAGCCAGTTCCAGCGAAGGATCATATTTTCCCTTCTCGATAGCGAGTATCGTCTGCCTGGTGACCCCAAGTGCAGTGGCTAACTCTTCCTGTGTCAGATTATGGGCGATCCGATACTGCCTGATGCTATTATTCATCTCCGGTTACTCCATATTTCCGGGAATAATACAGCCAGAATAGAATATAGATCGCCATGATAAGTACTATATTCTGCATGAGTGCGTACCCCCAGACAAGAAGGTTCGATGCACCGGCATAGTACCCGATACTGAGGATAAATAATGAGAAGAGGAGAAGGATCAGGACTGATGTCTCAAGTGTCCTGACAGAGGTCTTCTCATAGATTGCCACCAGGCGCTCATCGATGATGATATTCAGGCGCTTCCATATCCAGAAGAGGAAGAGCGCAAGAGTAAGGAGAATAAAAATAAGCAGTTCGATGTTGCCTGATGAGGCAGCTATCCAGATGCCTCCTGCCAGCAGGATAGCACAGAATGCCACTGCTGCTTTTGAAACGATCTGATTCATCCTTCATGTAGTTGAGATCATCCTTCTAATAATAGATACTGAAGCGGTAGCGGCTTTGTTACATTATGTAACGTTTGAATCGCCAGTCTGTTACATAATGTAACACATTTTAATCTGTCTGTTACAATATGTAACTTATTTCTCTTATGAGCCCAAATATAAGATTCATGTCACGTGTGGTCAGGATTGCAGATGATGCCTATGATTGTGCAATCAGATATGGTTCATCCCTGAGCGAGGGGATCCGGGTGATGGATGCACTCATTCATGAACTGCGACTGAAGGGCGATACAGTATTTGATCAAAAGGCAATCGAGCGTATGATCAGATCTGCGGTCCGGGATGAGATCGAGGCGGCAGTCTACCGTGGATAAGAGCTATAATCATTCCGGTATGATGATGAGGAGCATGATACCGGAGTGACCACGATGAATGCAGCACTATCGATCCGAGGATGGGTGGAAGAGGATGGAGTAGTCCTGACAGATGGCGAGATCCAATCTATCCTTGACGATGAGCCAAAAAGGGCGTGCCGTTTTGGAGGAGAGTTTGCCATCGAGTACGGAGCATACCGGCTCCGGGATCACCTCGGTGTGGTATCCGGGACTATCCCTCCCGGTACGCTGCAGAAAAACAAAGAGACAATCTGCCATATCATTCCCGATCCACCGGAGATACCGCTTGAAGATGCACTCCAAAAAGCAGTCCTCCTCAGAAAAGGCAGGCGGAGTGTAGTAGCCCTCTCCGGGGGCGTCGACTCCTCCCTCATCGCAGCAATTGCAGAACTCCCCTGTATCGTGGTTGGTATCCCCGGATCACATGATCTGAAACGGGCTGTGGAGGTTGCAGACGCAATCGGCTGTGAACTGACAACAGTAGTCATCGATCCTTCCGAGGTGGAGTCAGTACTCCGGCGGATAATCCCTCTGCTCCCATCGGCACATCCGGTTGATGTCTCCATCGCCGCAACAGCCTTCTTCCTCTGCCGGGCAGCAGCCGATCACGGATATGATCGGATCATCTCCGGGCAGGGTGCTGATGAGCTCTTCTGCGGCTATACGCGGTACCTTGACAGCTGCGATCTCAAAGCAGACAGAACCGCAGATATCGCCGACCTTCCAAGGCAGCTTGCACGGGATCAGGCGGTAGCCGGGCTTTTTCATGTCCACCTTTCGCTCCCATATCTTGACACCAGGGTGGTGCGCGCCGCCGATAAGATTCCGGTTGAGGAGATGATCAGGTCAGGTACCAGAAAATTCCCCTTCCGTCAGGTAGCTTCTGCATATCTGCCTGAGGATATCGCATGGTACGAGAAGAAGGCGATGCAGTACGGCAGTGGTGTCTGGAAGGTGATCCGGGATCGTGCTCGGGAAAGAGGTTTTAAAAGGGCAGTACAAGGGTACATAAATTATCTGCAGGATGGTAAGGTAGAGCATGGTTACTAAAGAGGATGTTGCGCATATCGCCACAATCGCTGATATCGGCGTCGATGATTCAGAACTGGAACTTTTTACCGGCCAGTTCAATGCAATACTTGAATATTTTGGCGTACTCGATTCTGTTGAGGGAGGAGCCGATGCAGTCCATAGCCGGACGAATGTGTTCCGCGAAGATCTGGTTAAACCTTCACTTTTAAATGATGAAGTACTGATGAATGCACAAGATCCGGAAGATGGGTTTATACGCGCTCCACGGGTGATCTGAGATGGGATCGACATTCACGTTCGATCACGATGACCCAAATAATGCCTTCATTACCATATGCCGTCAGGCTGACTATGGCGACGGCCCCCTCTCCGGCATCCCGGTTGCAGTCAAGGACAATATCTCGACAGCAGGAATAGAGACTACCTGCGGCTCAAAGATTCTCAAAGGATATATCCCGCCATATGATGGCCACGCCATCACCCTGCTTCGGTCTGCAGGTGCAGCTATCATTGGGAAAACCAATATGGATGAGTTCGGTATGGGTACCACCACCGAAAACTCTGCATATGGACCAACAAGAAATCCCGCTGATCCAACACGGGCGCCAGGAGGCTCATCCGGGGGATCGGCCGCTGCTGTTGCATCCGGGCTTGTGCGGATGGCACTTGGCACCGATACCGGCGGCTCGATCCGCTGTCCCGCTTCCTTCTGCGGAATCGTCGGCCTGAAACCAAGCTATGGCCGCGTCTCCCGGTACGGGCTGATTGCGTATGCAAACTCTCTTGAGCAGATCGGGCCGCTGGCTCAAAATGTCAGGGACTGCGCTCTGCTCTATTCAGTGATTGCAGGTTATGATCCTCGCGATGGAACAAGCCTTGAATTGCCTCCGCCAGCCCCACTGAAACCGGAGATTGCCGGGAAACGGATCGGGGTTCCTACGGAATTCTTTGGTGAGGGTGTCGATTTGGATGTGGCATCTGTCGTGCGATCAGGGATTAGCCGGCTGGAAGACCTGGGAGCTGAAATTATCCCCTGCTCCATGCCGAGCATGCGGTATGCACTCGCTGCGTACTATGTCACCTCAATGAGCGAGGCGAGTTCAAACCTTGGCAGATATGACGGGGTACGGTATGGCACTGCACCTGATTCCTTCCGCTCCTGGCATGATGCATATTCACAGATCCGAAAAAGCGGTTTTGGCGAGGAGGTACGTAGGAGAATCCTCCTCGGTAGTTTTGCACTCTCGGCAGGGTATCAGGGGAAGTACTATGCCAAAGCCCAGGCAGCACGCCGGATGGTGCGTGATGATTTTGCCCGCCTCTTCCGGACGGTCGATATGCTCGCAGGCCCGACGATGCCCTGTGTCGCCTTCCGCCTTGGCGAGACGAGCGATCCGCTCTCCATGTACCTGGCTGATATTCTGACAGTCCCGGCAAACCTCGCCGGTGTCCCAGCACTCTCGGTTCCCTGTGGAACTGCGCATAATCTTCCTGTCGGCCTCCAGCTGATTGGAAAGCACTATGCAGAAGATGAGATTCTTTCAGCCGCTCTTGCCTTTGAGGAGGGCTCTGCATGACCGTCATCATCGGCCTTGAGATCCACTGCCAGCTCAATACGAAGACGAAACTCTTCTGCGGTTGCTCAACCGATTACCGGGATGACGGGCCAAACACCCACGTATGTCCGGTCTGCCTCGGCCTGCCAGGAACGCTGCCGGTGACAAACAAGCAGGCGGTAATCTATGCACTCAGGGTGGCAAAGGCCCTTCACTGTGAGGTTCCTGCATTCTCTGAGTTTGCCAGGAAGAACTACTTCTATCCCGATCTCCCAAAAGCATTCCAGATCACCCAGTATGATAAGCCTCTTGCACTCGGCGGTTATATCGAGATCGAAGCGGAGGGGGGTGGCGAGAAGCGGATCGAGCTCACCAGGATCCACATGGAGGAGGATCCCGGCAGACTCGTTCATAAAGGCAGCGGCGATCGCGGCCGCTACACACTGGTAGATTACAACAGATCCGGAGTCCCTTTAATCGAGATTGTGACTGAGCCACAGCTCTCCTCACCAAAGGAGGCACGGAGATTTTTGAATAAGCTTCGGGCAACACTCGAATATCTTGGTATTTACGACTCCGAGCGGGAGGGTTCTCTCCGGGTTGACGCTAACATCTCCATCAAGGGATATGAACGGGTTGAAGTGAAGAATATCACCAGCTACAAAGGTGTTGAGAAGGCCCTCACCTTTGAGATCACCCGCCAGAAAGGGATGATCCGGAGAAATGCTCAAATCGTCCGTGAAACACGGCATTACCAGGAGGCACGCGGTGTCACTACCTCTGCCCGTTCAAAGGAGATGGAGCATGATTACCGGTACTTCCCGGAGCCCGATCTCGCTCCGCTTGAGGTCAGCTCATGGGTTGAAGAGATAGCACTTCCTGAACTGCCCGATGCACGGCGGGACCGGTTCATGCAGCAGTACGGGATCTCCCAAAATCATGCGCGAACCCTGACCGGGGATCTGAAGCTTGCCGAGTTCTTTGAGGAGGTCACCTCCGGCATGCCGGAGATCGCAGCCCCATGGACAGCCGATATTCTTCTCGGAGAGTTGAATTACCGTGATATGCCTGTGACAAAGGTGCCCAATCTCCACTACAGGGCTCTCCTTGAAGAAGTGAAAAAGGGTTCAGTCACCGATACTTCTGCAGTGGAGGTTCTCAGGCTCATACTGAACCAGGTTATGGAGGGTCAGGCTCCAGAGATGCCCGGCGTGATCATCGCCCGTCTGGGACTTTCAAAAGAGGAAGGCGAATCATTTGTTGAGGTTGTTGCCTCTGTTCTCAAAGAAAACGAAGCCGCAGTTGCCGATCACCGGTCTGGAAAGGCTGGTGCAATCAACTTCCTTGTCGGTCAGGTTATGAAGGCGACACGAGGCCGGGCAGATCCAAAGGAGATTGCCAGAATTATCGGTGATCTTCTCAAGGATTAAATGAGGGCGTGTTTTCTGTGCATCTGATAATAGCTGAGAAGAATATCGCTGCCAGGCGGATTGCTGAGATACTCGGGGGTAAAGAGAAGCTCTCAACAAAAAAGGATGGCTCTGTCTTTGTCTATGAGTTTGGGGATACCAGGGTCATGGGACTGCGGGGCCATGTTGTTGAGGTTGATTTTGAGCCTGGATATGATAACTGGCGGAGTGTAACCCACCCTCCCCGCTCACTCATTGAAGCTGGAATCATCAAGAGGGCTACTGAGGCGAAACTGGTCTCTCTCCTTCAGAAAGCTGCACGGAGATCAGATAAAGTAACAATTGCCACTGACTATGATACTGAGGGAGAACTCATTGGAAAAGAAGCCTATGAGCTTGTACGCGCTGTAAACAAAACCGTTCCCATAGATCGCGCCCACTTCTCGGCGATCACGCCTGAAGAGATCAACAGGGCCTTTGCAGAGACAAAACCCCTTGATTTTAATCTTGCCGCAGCCGGAGAGACCCGCCAGATTGTGGATCTTGTCTGGGGCGCTTCACTCACCCGTTTTATTTCGATTGCAGCGAAACGCGGTGGCGGCAATATCCTCTCGGTCGGTCGTGTGCAGAGCCCGACACTGGCGATGATTGTTGATCGGGAACGCGAAATCGAGGCGTTTATCCCTGAACCATACTGGATGATAAGGCTCGACACTGAGAAGGGAGGATGTGAGATCGAGGCTCGCCATACCCATGGAAGGTTCAAAGAGAAGGCTGATGCACAGGCATCTGTTGCTGCATCGATCCCACCCCTCACCGTCACTGAGGTGATTGAAGGGGAGAAGAATGATCGTGCACCTTCACCCCTTGATACGACGACTCTGATCGTTGCAGCCGGCAGGCTTGGATACTCTGCTGCAAACGCGATGCGGATTGCTGAAGATCTCTATATGAACGGATACATCTCATATCCGAGGACAGACAACACCGTCTATTCAAAGAGCCTCAACCTGAAAGGTATCGTCCAGGATCTCTCACATGGGGTCTTTGCCGAAGACGGGAAATGGGTGCTTGGCAATATGAGGGCAAAACCCACCAGAGGGAAGAAAGAAACTACCGATCACCCTCCGATCCACCCCACAAGTTATGGCAGCCCGGAAAAGATTGGTGAAGGAGCATGGAAGCTCTATGAATTCATCGTCAGGCGGTTCTTTGCTACCCTCTCGCCTGATGCGAAATGGAAGACGATGAAGGTGAACCTGAGCGCTGGCACAGAACCTTATACTACAACAGGCAGTACGCTGATAGTTCCAGGATACAGGAGCATATACCCGTATTCTGATGCAAAAGAGCTCAACCTCCCGGAGTTGTCTGTTGGCATGATCCTTCCAATCAATGCTGTGCACCTTGATGAGAAAGAGACAAAACCACCTGCCCGCTATACCCAGAGTCGCTTAATTCAGAGGATGGAAGAGCTTGGGCTTGGGACAAAAAGCACCCGGCATGAGGTGATCCAGAAACTTATCGGCAGGAAGTACATTGAGGGCAACCCGCTCCGCCCGACACTTGTCGGACGAGCAGTCACAAATACGCTCTCAACCTATGCCGATACGATCACGAAGCCAGAGATGACGAGATCGCTTGAAGACCATATGAACCAGATCAAGGATGGTCAGAAGCAGTCCGCGAATGTCCTTGCAGAATCACGGGATATGCTCAACTGCGTCTTCAACCAGCTTGAGGCAAACGAGCAGCATATTGGATCAGATATTATGGAGATGACGGTCGAGGAGTCGATCGTCGGACCCTGCCCGGTCTGCGGACATTCCCTCCGGATACGGAGGATGGGGTCATCCCAGTTCATCGGATGTATGCACTACCCGGACTGTACTTTTAATATCAGTCTTCCTCCGGGCACCTGGGGTGGTGCGGTCAGGACGAAGGAGGTCTGCCCTGTCCACTCGCTCCATCATATAAGCCTCGTCCGGAAAGGTGCCCGTCCCTGGGATCTTGGTTGCCCTCTCTGTTCTCATATCGCCTCAAATAAAGAGGCCCTTGGAATGATCCCTGAGTGCAGTGAGGATTTGATTTCAACCCTCCATACGCATCACATGTATTCGATAACAGACATCATTGGGGAAAATGCTGATGATCTCGCAAAGATTCTTGGAATATCCCGGAAGAAAGCAGAATCTCTCCAGCAGAGCGCAGAGGGGGTTATTGCCTGCCTGAAGCGAAGGACAGAGATGAAGAAGTTCATCCGCACCCATATCACTCCGAGGAGGGGGAGGAGCCCGGTGAAGGTTGCAAATACGCTTATTGAAGCGGGAGTTGGCGATATCACCGCTCTTGGAAAGGCTGATAGTGCTCTTCTGAAAGAAGCAGGTGTTGTAGGTGAAGAGGCAGAGACGCTCATCAGTGAGGCAAAGAAAGAGAGCGACTCGAGGATTCTGCGCGATCTGGGTATTCCAGCAGCATCCCTGAAAAAGTACCTGGCAGCGGGGATTACTGCCCCCGAGGACTTTATAAGGACGCATCCTGCCGGGATCTCCATTGCATCAGGCGTTACTATCGAAACAGTGATCAAACATGTGTCACTGATCACTGACTATTATTCTCTGAAAAGCCCTGGTAAGATCACCAATGCCGCTTTCCGGAAAGGACGATCTGATCTTCTGGAATTGCCAGGCGTGGGGGAGGCGACACTCAGAAAACTTGCGGATTCTGGTATCTATGACCGGAAATCCCTTCTGGCGGCAGAAGATGCTGTTCCTGGTATCTCTGAAGAGGTGCTGGCTACACTAAAAAAAGAGGCGGCAAAAGCATGAACTGGAAGAAATGGGTTCATATAACAAAATTAGATCCCGATCGTCAGCTGGATCGGGATGCAATCGAGACGGTGGCAACGAGCGGTACCGACGCACTGATGCTCTCCGGTACACTGGATGTCACTCCTGAGAAGCTGGCTGTCCTGTACGATTGTGTGCGTGATTATAACCTTCCTATCGTTGTCGAACCGGCAGAACCCGGTGGTGCGCGGTTTGATGGCATGGATCTCGTCTTTGTTCCGAGCGTTCTGAATGCTTCCCATCCCCGCTGGATCGTTGGTCAGCACCAGCGCTGGATCCGGGACTACCCGATTGACTGGTCCCGTGTCGTACCTGAGGCATATATTGTTTTAAACCCTGCCTCATCAGTTGCCAGGGTAACAGGATCGGACTGCACGCTCCAGCCTGCCGATGTGGCAGCATATGCATCTGTTGCAGAGCGATACTTCAGATTCCCTGTTGTCTATATCGAGTATTCCGGCACGTATGGGGATCCGGCGGTTGTACAGGCTGTTTCTGAAGTAGTCAGCGATGCCCGCCTCTTCTATGGTGGCGGGATCAACAGTGCCGAGCGTGCTGCTGAGATGAGCGGGTATGCAGATACCATCATTGTTGGAAATGCAGTGTACGAGGCTGGGATCGAGGCATTGACCGCAACTGTCAGGGCGGTCCGGTAAAGGATGCCCGAGGTTGATATTGTCCTTGTTGAACCCCTCTATGAAGGCAATGTCGGGTTTGCTGCACGGGTGATGAAGAACTTCGGTTTCACAAACCTTGTCCTCATTAATCCCTGTGAACTTGGTGACGAGGCAAAAGCCCGATCTTCACATGCCCGTGATGTTCTGGAGTCTGCCGAGAGGATCACCCTTGATGAGGTATTCAGACGGAGTGCTGTTACGATAGCGACCACCGGCACACTCGGTAAATCTGTGACAAACCCGATGAGGATGCCATTTTACTCTCCTGCCGAACTCCGTGATATAATTGGAAAAATTGACGGGCGGGTCTCAATATTGTTTGGAAGAGAGAACTGGGGGCTGAATAACGAGGAGATCGCACAGGCTGATCTCATCTGCACGATCCCGACTTCAGAGATCTATCCGATCATCAATATCTCCCATGCAGTCGGGATCATCTGTTATGAACTGGCACATCTCCCCCGCGGAGAGTACCAGCTTGCCTCACGCCTGGAGATGGACTATCTCTTTTCGCATGTCAGCTCTTTTCTGGATCGTATTTCACATCCTCCGGAAAAACGGGCAACAACACTTCTCCTTGTCAGGAGAATCCTGGGAAGAACCCAGCTGACAGCACGCGAGGCGAGCACCCTTCATGGCCTGCTAAGGAGGACTGAGTGGCACCTGGACAATCCAGAAGGAAGCGATAAGTCTGATCAGGTGCCACAAAAGAGTAATGATTCTTGTTGACTGGGAGATCAGCGATCGGATCAATCATGGGCATATACTGATTGATCCCTACAACCCTGCACTGGTTCAACCAAACTCTCTTGATATCCGGCTTGGCAATCATTTTGTATGGTACCGTCCGGGCGATACTGTCATCGATCCCTATGACAAAAAGAGCATCGAATTGGAGACTGAAGAGACCTTTGCAGATTATTTCGATATTCAGCCCGGCATGTTTGTTCTTGCTGAAACCCTCGAAGTAATAGGGCTTCCTGATAATATCGTAGCTTCCATTGAGGGTAAGAGCAGTATCGCCCGGTTCGGGGTTGAATTGCACCAGACAGGTGGATGGATAGATGCCGGGTTCCGCGGCACGATCACGCTTGAGATGTGTAATGTCAATGTCCGGCCAGTCAGGGTGTACGCCGGAATGCCCGTCGGACAGCTTGTCTTCTACACAACAGAACGCGCGGCAACCCCCTATGACAAAAAGCCCGATGCAAAATATATGGACCAGCGCCAGGCTACGCTCTCCCGGTACGCAGGGAACAAGCGGCCTGACTGAATTGTTATATAACTGATTGATACGCATACGTACTGGATTTGGGAAGGTTAATAATGCGGCTTCTTCTGATACATTCGGATTTCATTGAATATGAGGCACAGAAAAAGACAGCGATGGCAGAGGAGGATATCATCCAAAAAGACTCCCTCGATGAAGCAATTGCTGCATTCTGTGCAGTTGAGTCGGTTGACGAGGAGGATCTCATGGATGTCGTTATACAGGCGGCAGATGAGATCCTTAAAACCGCAGAAAAGGTCGGATCGGCCAGGGTGATGATCTATCCTTATGCCCATCTATCCAATGATCTTGCCTCGCCAAAACAGGCGGTAATGGCACTGCGAGCCCTTGAGGAGAAACTCAGCGGCAGCATTGAAGTGAAAAGGGCTCCGTTTGGATGGTATAAATCCTTCAATCTTTCATGTAAAGGCCACCCGCTCTCCGAGCTCTCACGCACACTTGTTCCCGGAGGGGGGGAGGATACTCCTGCAAAGAAGGAAGTAACCCGTGAATGGTTCGTCCTCACGCCTGAAGGTGAGAGAAAGGAGGTCGATTATTATAAGGATGGTTCAAACTTCTGCCGGTTAATCGAGAAGGAAACGGGATCAGCTATTCCAACAGGCGGCGATCCCGTTCATGTCGAGCTGATGCGGGCAAAGGAGCTGGTCGATTACGAGGCGAGATCGGATGTCGGGAACCTGAGGTGGATGCCACGGGGCAAGCTGATCCGTGATCTCCTTGCAGATTACTGCCTCAGAACCGTCCTTGAGTACGGCGGCTCCCCGGTTGAAACCCCGGTGATGTATGATCTGGGGGATCCGGCAATCTACGAGCATGCAGCGAAGTTTGGTGAGCGGCAGTACCGGTTTAGGTCAAATAACCGGAACATGATGCTTCGGTTCGCTGCATGCTTTGGGATGTTCTCCATTATGCATGATATGCATATATCCCCGAACAATCTTCCCATGAAGATGTACGAGCTCTCTACCTATTCATTCAGGCATGAACAGAAAGGCGAGGTGATAGGCTTAAAGCGCCTCCGGACTTTTACGATGCCGGATATGCACACCCTTACAAAGGATATGGAGAATGCCCTTTCCTGTTTTGAAGAACAGTTACTCATGGGCTGGAAGAGCGGCGAGGATCTCGGTACCCCGCTCGAAGGCGCGTTTAGGTGTACGCGTGACTTCTATCTGGACCATGCAGACTGGGTAAAGAAGGTTGCCCGTCTCTCCGGAAAGCCGCTTTTAATTGAGATCCTCTCTGATCGTGTCCATTACTGGGTGGCAAAGATCGATCTTGCGGCAATTGACAGCCAGGATCGGCCAATTGAGAATCCGACTGTGCAGATTGATGTCGAGAGTGCGCACAGGTTCGATATCTCCTATATCGATCGTGATGGAAATGTTGTCTTCCCACCGATTCTGCACTGCTCTCCAACCGGATCCATCGAGCGGGTGATCTGCGCTATGCTTGAGGGAACTGCAAAGATGAAGGTGCCGTCATTCCCGGTATGGCTTGCACCGACACAGGTGAGAGTCCTCCCCGTGTCAAGCAGGAATATTCCCTATGCGACGAAGGTTCTTGAGTCATTGACTGTTGAGGATATCCGTGCCGATCTCGATGATCGTGAAGAATCAGTCGGTAAGAAGATTCGTGAGGCAGGCATGGACTGGGTTCCATTCGTGGTTGTGGTCGGGGATCAGGAGGAGGAGTCGGGAGTTCTGACCGTCACAATCCGGTCTAAGTCGGATCCGAAAAAGCCCTATAAGGAGCAGCTGACTGTAGATGGCGTAATCGAAGCTGTCCGTTCCGGGACAAAAGGGATGCCCTTCAGGCCGCTCTATACCCAGCGCCTCCTTTCGATGAAGCCGCGGTATATTTAAAAACCCTTTTTTTATGGTTACAATCGTCTCATCAGCCACCTGCCACCATTATCATGAGGCAGAGGTGGATGCGGCGGTTCTGCAGGCAATTGATCTCCTTGGAGGTATCGGTTCGTTTGTCTCTCCGGGGATGACCGTTCTGCTGAAGCCTAATCTTCTCACAGGTGCCGATCCACAAAAAGCAGTCACCACCCATCCCATGGTCGTCGCATCCATTGCCCGTCTGCTGACCGCATCCGGATGCAGGGTTGTGATCGCAGACAGCCCTGGTGCCGGCACCCGGTATACACCCTCCTCCCTGAAAAAGGCATACGAGCGATCCGGCTATACTCCTCTGGCGGCGATCCCCGGTGTTCATTTGAATGAGGATGTCTCCCATACGACAATCCCCTCACCGGAAGGACGGGTGGTGAAACGTTTTCTTGTCATCTCCCCGGCAGTTGCAGCGGATGTGATCATATCGCTCTCAAAACCAAAGACCCATCTTCTGACGACGTATACCGGTGCGGTGAAGAACCTCTTCGGCGTCGTTCCTGGCCATGAGAAGTCTGCCTTTCATTCACGGTTTCCTGAAGCAGAAGGCTTCTCTGAGATGCTCCTCGATCTCCATGGAGCTATTGTTCCGGTTCTCCACCTTATGGATGCGGTGGTGGGCATGGAGGGAAACGGTCCGCTCTCGGGAACACCGGTGCCTGTAGGGCTTATTCTTGCGTCACGGAATCCTCATGCACTTGATCGTGTTGCCTGCAGAATAACCGGGATTCCGGAGACGCTCGTTCCGACACTTAGCGTCGCAGAGGATCGGGGGCTCATTGAAGGGGAAATCAGTATTATCGGAGATGATCCAGCTCATCTGGCGATTCCCCCGTTCCGACTCCCTGACACTGCCCGTTCTGCAGGCCTCATGATGAAGATCTCAAGGAAGGTACTAGCACGATTCCAGAGGGGAAGCCGTGTTCTCCTCCCCTATCCGGCGGTTATGGCCTCTGCCTGTATCGGATGCGGCGCATGCGTACGTATCTGCCCTGTCCACGCTGCTTCTATCCGGGAGTACCGGGCAGTAATCGATCTCTCCCTCTGCATCCGGTGTTACTGCTGCCATGAGTCATGTGAGGTGGCTGCGATTCAGCTCAGGCAGGGTAGTCTTTCCTGTATCATCCTCGGCAGGCGGCAGTAGTTATTAACTCCTGAGCCAAACGTTATTGAATGGTTCAGCTGACGGTTGATATCGGTGGGCGGCCGGGACTGGACTGCCGTGGCTACTGTTCGTACTGTTACTTCCGGCATACGGCAAAGCGGGATATTCCACCATTTGGATGCCGTTATTGCCTTCCTTTTGTCAAGGGATGCGACTATTGCAGCCGTGGCGTTAAAGAAGAATATACTGGCTTCAAACCGCTCCGTGATGTGGCAGATGCGGTACTTGCGGATATCCAGTCGATTCGTGGCGATATAACCCGCATAACGATCAGCGGTGGGGGGGATCCGAGCTGCTATCCTGAATTTGTCGACCTCATCGAACTTCTGGCGAGCCTTGAGGCCCCTCTCCACATCGGCTACACAAGCGGGAAGGGCTTTGATGATCCGGGGATTGCCGATCTCCTCATCGAATCGGGATTATCCGAGATCTCCTTCACTGTGTTTTCATCTGATCCTGAGCTCAGGAGGAAGTATATGCATGATCCGACACCGGAGGCATCGCTTGCGATCCTGGAGCGGCTTGCTCAGGAGATCGATGTCTATGCGGCGTCTGTCATCCTTCCGGGGGTCAATGATGGGGTAATCCTCGAAAATACCTGCAGATGGCTTGAAGAGCGGGGGGTCAAAGGGCATATCCTGATGAGGTTTGCAAATGCAACTGAGCAGGGCCTTATTCTTGGCAATGCCCCTATAATACCCGATCAGGTGGTGCAGACGGTTGAAGAGTTTGCAGCTATGGTCGGTTCAGTTGCATCGAAGTGTTCGATGAAGGTCTCAGGCACCCCGCTCTTTGATCCGGAGTTTGGCTCCCCGTTTGCTATCCGGAATGAGCCGGATCTCCTTGCCAGGCTCCCAAGGGTGACCGGTTCTGCAACCGTCATTACTGGGAGTGTTGCTGCACCCTTTATCCGGGAGATTCTCCAGATCTGCGGTGGTGGCGATGTGGTACCTGTTACAAAGGAGATCGCCTGCCTGATCACAGCAGACGATCTGCTGCCGCTGGATCTGCGTTCACTTTCAACTACCGTGATCATACCGGGACGCTCATTTGTCCATCTCCCCGAGGCCGAATCGATCCTATCGGCAGACGGGAAAAACAGGCGTGTTATCCGGGGTCCGGAATGCCTCACTGCAGATGCCGAGACGAGCATGGGAATGACCAGAACAGGAGTGCTTGAGATGGAATTCTCAGGATTCTCAGATCTGATCAGGCTGATCAATCTCTATGGTGCTGCATGACCCCTCTTGAAGAGGTCCTCGGCTGCACGTTTCATAATCCAGCACTTCTTACCCGTGCCCTCACCAGATCGGCATATGCCAGTGAAACAGGCATCCTGGCAGACGGCCATATGGATGCTCTGGCTGTTCTTGGGGATGCTGTCATCGAACTAGTGGTAATTGAAGCGATAATTCATACTGGTGAGTCCGATAAAGGCGCGATCACGAAACAAAAGATCAATTCTGTGAATATGCTCAGGCTCAGGAATGCCGCTGAATCTCTTGATCTTACCGCATATGTCCGGTGGGGCAAGGGTGAGAGACAGATGGAGATCTGGAGATCCGGGCGTGTATTGGCAGAATGTTATGAGGCACTGATCGGCGCCCTTTATCTGGATTTGGGTCTGGATGTTGTGAAATCAGTACTTCAAGCCTCCAAAATCACATCCGATAAGAAAGATTCAAGTAACCTCGCCTTCGATTAAACTGTACCGAAGATTCCAATGCTTTTTCAGGTGGCAGGGAGAGGGATATGATCGGACAGATGGTAACTGTCGGAAGCGAGATTGCCGGTATCACATGCCGTGGTGGCAGGTCCGCAAATGAGGATTCATATACGATACTCCCGCTTCCATCGGGGTATCTGATTGCAGTGGCTGATGGTATCGGTGGCCAGCGGGCAGGGGATCGTGCATCCTCACTTGCTATCTCGAGTCTCAGGGATTATATCTCTGAACATTTTTCTGTCGGACTGAACAACGAGGAGTGCCACAAAATCCTTCGGGAAGGATTTTCGGCTGCTGATCAGGCAGTAAAAGCCGCTGCGGTCGGTGATGCGAAAGGGATGGGTACCACCCTGGTTGCCGCCCTCATCCGACGCAAAATTGCCATCATTGCACATACCGGGGATTCGCGTGCATATCACCTTTCAGGGCAGGTTATTTCTGTAACCCGCGATCACTCCCTTGTTGCCGATATGGTTGAACGGGGGCTTCTTGATCCCTGCGAGATCATTCACCACCCACTCAGGTCATATATCACCCGTAGTATCGGGGGCGATTTTATTGTTACCTCAACGATTGACATACTCCACCCCGGAGATGTCATACTCCTGGCAACCGATGGCTTTTACGAATATCTTGATGAAGATTCGCTCGTCTGTGAATCTCTCCGTCTTGATCCTGCCGACATTCTGCATCGGCTGATGCAGCGGGTGCTGATGATCACAAAGGATAATGCGACTGCTGTCATCTACCGCCACCCGGTCTGATCAATCAAAAGAAAGAGATCAGATCAGGAAATCCCGTTCCCGTAGATACAATCAGTCGTGCAACTCAAGCAGGCTCTCGAGTTCTTCTTCTGCCCGTGTCTTTGGCGGGACAGGCGGTGTGCCCTGTTCTGCGATGATATATCTCCATCCTGATATCTTAGATGCCTTAAATGCAGCCTGGTGATAGATGCCGTCCTCATAGAATCCCACTTCTCCCTCTTCTTCAGAGATAACTGTTCGTATCGCTTCTGAAAAGGTGTCTGTACCGGCAGGAGAGACAACTCCAATCTTCTCTGAATGCGTATGCAGCGCGACGACACCATCGCCTGTCAATGCAGAGAAATAGGCAGTCCCGGTAAGCGACAGATCTGTGGTTAAGGATCTCGATAGTGATGTTAGATCAATCAATGCTTCCACTGCTCCAATGACAGTATCCCCGCTTCTGACCGGAACTGCAACAACAGCCGCCTCACGACCAGTAACCGGATCGGTGATTACCACGCCTGTGACTGGAGTTCCTGACAGGAGTGTGGCGAGATATGGTCTTACCCCTGCATCCTGCCTTGGAATAGCATCGCTGGATAGATACCAGTTCCCATCTGTGGATATGAAACTAAACGTGGTTGTCTCATCATTTGACTTCAGGTTTGCAAGCACCGGCTGGATACGATCCATCTCGCCGGATATAAGATCAGATGTTCCTGCAAGGAGGCGGAGCGTATCGGCGGTTCCGGTGAGCCTTGTATCACCCTTTGATATGAGCAGGGCTAGCGCCTCCTTCCCTGCCCCGCTCACACCCTGGGACTGGGTATAGAGGATAAGCTGTTCCCGTGTTGTGATCTCCTCATACGTTCCATCCTTCTTCATCCCGTCCAGTGCCGCCTGCCATCTCCTGATTACATCCTCATCTGTATCTTTATTGAAGGCGATGTAGAGTTCAATCTCACGAAGGGTATAGACCGGCACAAGAGCCGTTGGTTCAAGTCCTGCGGCACGTGAAAGCGGGGTGATGGAATCACTGCTCCCAAACCAGAGATCGGCTTCACCTGCTTTGAGTCCCTGTATTGCTTTGATATCATCAGAATATAGAACCAGTCTCTCAAATCCCTGCTTAACAAGATACTGGTGCCTCCAGTCATCCCGTACTACCCCGACAGTATACTGGTTCTGGATCTCATCAACTCCGGGGATTTCACCCCCAAAACCGGCTGGTGCATAGAAGACAAAACCCTGTTTTCCTATAGGGCCGACCCATGAAAAGAGGCTCTCCCGCTCAGGTGTCCGTGCCGCAGAGTAGAGGGCGACATTACGGGTGCCCAGTGCAAGCCCGTAGGCATCGCTCCAGGGTAGCAACTCAATTGGCGATTTTTCATGTAGTCTGGCGAGGATCTCACGTACCACATCCGTTGACTGCCCTGCCGCCTCACCATCCGCGTCAAGATAATTATAGGGCGGGTTTTCTTCAGTGACGATCCGAAGCCCGGAGTCAGCGGGCTCCCCCATCCTTCCTTCTCTTTCAGTACATCCTGCGGCAGCTATGAGGACACAGAAAAACAACAATACTACAAGGAATATTCTTCTATTCTCCATCGGTTCATCCATCCTTATTAAGGATACTGAATGTGGATCATAGATAAATATATTCAATTAATCTCTAATTTTATTCCACTTCTTTTATACTTTTTTGAAGGTGCAGAATACATGCTCCCTTATATGCCGCTCTCCTGAAAACCGCACCGTGTGGCTGTCAAGTGATACTTTCTCTTCCTGAAATGGCCCCTTCATTCCCCGGAGTTCATCTTCTGTGAAATAATGGGTTGTGATCCCACGCCTCAGGTATGTAAACGGGAGTATCTCTTCTCCTTTTCCACACCGCATATCACCGCGGGAAAAGACTGTCAATTGAAAAACCCCCCCATATTTTAATATCCGAAAGGCTTCATTAATCAGCAGTGGACGCATCTGCTCCGGTAGGTGTCCCAGAATGTGGATCCCGATGATCGCATGAAATGATGCATCTTTGAATGGGAGTGCACAGGCATCTCCTATGATAAGGGGACTTATTCCCCGGCAGATTGCGATTGCCTCTTCTGAGATATCTATTCCGACAACAATCCATCCCTTCGCCGCCATTGGGTGAAGGTGTTTGCCATTGCCGCACCCGAGATCGAGGATACAGCTTCCCTTTGGTATATTCGGGAGTGGAAACGGCGCTCCGCCATAGAGTTTTCCACGTTCCCGGTACTCAGCGTTCCAGGCATTCTGGAGGGATATGGAAGACTGTTGATCCATATAGATTCATGGTTTTCCGGGTTGATATGATCACTCTCATGTTCGGGCTGAAACGGTATCACCATCTTTTAATTCTCCTTGGTTTCATCATTGCAACAGTGATGGCAACAGAAGCGATGATCATCGCTGCGTTTCCGGGGATCGAAGAAGAGTTTGGTGTTTCTTCTGTTATAATCGCCTGGATACTCCCTGCTGTTATGCTTGTCGGTGCTGTCCTCCTCCTTGCCATAGGATCACTTGGCGATATCCTCGGTAAGCGACGGATTGTGCTTGCCTGTTTGATCGTCTATGGTGCAGGTGTTGCCCTTGCAGGATATGCACCCGATATGCCAACCCTTCTCATCTCCCGTACACTCCAGGGACTCGGGCTTGCGATTGCACCACTTGCATATGCGCTCGTTGCAGAAGAGACGCCTGTTGAATGGGTGGCAACATCGATCGGTGTCCTCGCAGCAACGTATGGAGCTGGAAGTTTTATCGGAATTATGTCAGGCGCATTTATCATTGAGCAAATCGGATGGCGTGCCTGTTTTCTGGTGATGGTGCCGGTAGTTCTCCTTCTGATCGTCTTCGCATGGCATATAATCCCGGATCATGGGATACGGAAGAAGGGGAAGATCGATCTCATTGGTATGATGCTCTTTGCTATTTCGATCTTATCGGGAATGATTGCGATAACCTGGATTGGTCTTGCAGGAATCAGTGATCCCCTCGTATGGATCTGTATTGGCGTCTCGATTTGCTCCTTATTCCTCTTTCTCAGGCATGAGAATCAGACAGAGGATCCACTCCTCGATCTCGGAATGATTCATGAAGCTCCTTTTCCGGAGATCACTATCAATGCCTTTCTGGTCGTCTTCTCGTTCTTCATCCTCCTTCAGGTGATGCCGTACCTGATCGCTTCTCCTGCAGGACTTGCCCTCTCGGTCATCTATGTAGGGATTCTCCTGATGCCTGGATCACTGACGGATATGATCTCGGGTCCCCTTGCCGGGTTCATGGTATCCAGGAAGGGTGTTGTGATCCCGTTTATCCTTGGTGCGTTATTTCTCCTTTTTGGATGTGGGATCTACTTCCTTTTCCCCATGACCCCGGTTCTTGTTGTCTGTATCTGGATGATCTTCTCTGCAGGCATGTCGATCCTCCTCACTATCGATAACATGATCGTTGTTGCATCAGCACCGCCGGGCAGCACCGCAACGGCAAGCGCCTTTCTGCACACCATCCAGAGCATCGGAGGGGCGCTCGGGCCAATTGTTGCCGGGGCAGCCCTCACGCTCTATGCACCGGAGGAGGCATTCACCGTAATCTTCCTTGTAGTACTTGGTGTATCGGCAATCATCCTCTTCCAGTCTGCAGGGATCAGGCGGCATCTCCCATGAGTTATAATCTCATCTGTTCTCTTTCAGAGAGCCCTGAATGCCTTCTTAAGCCGTTCCATACCGAGATTGATCTCTTCAGTAGAGGGGCTTGAGAAGTTGATCCTGATTGTGTCTTCTCCACCTCCGTGTGGGTAGAAGGGGATCCCGGGCAGAATGGCAACCCCGGCCTTCACGCCCTCCTTAAAGAGCTGCATTGAGGAGGTGCCTTCTGGGAGTGTTGCCATCAGGAACATGCCGCCTTCAGGCTCTGTGTGGGTTAGGCCAAGTGCGTCAAGATGGTCGCAGATGAGCCTGCATTTCTCCTTATAGACTGCTGTTATCCTTTTGATATGAAGATCAAGGCTGTTGCTTTGGAGGTACCGCACCAATATCATCTGGGAGAGGAGGTTCGAATGGAGATCGGCAGCCTGTTTTGCATGATTGAACCGTTCAAGTACCGGCACAGGCGCATAAATCCAGCCTATCCGAAGCCCCGGCGCGATGATCTTTGAGAACGATCCCGAGAGTATCGTCTGATCCAATAGATAGTGCTTCATCGGAAGGCGGGGTTTTCCATCAAAGAAGAGTTCGCCGAATGCGTCATCCTCAAAGAAAGCGCATCCGGATCCTGTCAGTATCTCTGCCAGATGCCGCCTCCGCTCGTCAGAATAGGTTGTTCCGGATGGGTTCTGGCAGTTAGGAATGCCATAGAAGAAGGAGAGGGGGTGGTTGTGGATGAGTTTTTCAAAACGATCGGGATCGGGGCCCCCTTCGATTATGGGGACTGTATGGATAATCGGTTCGTAGAGTGAGAAGGCATCTATTGCCCCAAGGTATCCGGGTGCTTCCATCCCGATATGTGATCCTCTTGAAATGAAGATCTTCCCCATAATATCCAGGCATTGCTGGGAGCCATTCACAATCTGTATCTCCTCCGGTACAGCAGGAATGCCGAGCCGCTCCTGGTAGCGCCTGGCAATACATTCCCTGAGCGGCAGGTACCCGTCGGTGGTTGTATACTGGAGTGCGGCTCTCCCCTCTTCTTCAAGTACAGCAGCTGTTGCATCCCTGATCCCATCAAGGTCGATCAGATCCGTATCAGGCAGTCCGCCTGCAAATGAGATGATTGAAGGGTCGCGTGAAACTCTGAAGAGCTCATCCAGAAAGGATGTTGGGGTAATTCTGTATCTGCTGGAGAAGGAGAATTGCATGCCGGTCTATTTGGGCTAAAGAGCGAAAAGATCTCTCCTCTGCTCACAGAAAGAATCAATGGGAAAAATAAGAATGAGACTGGGGTTATGCCGGAACACTTTCGTACAGCATTGCCACATATCTCCATGTGAAGATGGAAAGCGGTGGTCCGAGGAAGAGGGAAATCAGCCATCCGATGAGCGGTATTGCACCGAGAATTCCGATGATGAATGCAAAGACGAAGATGATCACCCAGAGGGCAATGATGGCAAATATATAATTAAGCCAGCCGATCTTTCCGATATGTCCAAATATCTCTCCGAAATTGAATGCTTCACCGATGCTGCCGGTTTTTGCGAATCTGACCACTCCTGTGTAAGCAATGAATGATATGATGATTCCTATGATGAATGCGATGAAGAGTCCGGCCATCAGCTCGCCAATGGCGCCGATGATTGCCTGATCCGGCACTACCCCGGTCATATCACCCATTGCTGCTCCTGCGATCACAAACGGGAGTGTTGCAGCACCAAAGATAATCAGGATAATGATCACAGGGATCATGTAAATGAGTGCTACAATGTTCAGTTTCCACCCGTCAACAAAGAGTTTGCCCCAGTTCTCAACTTCAGGTGCTGGTGTTTTACCTGAGAGGACAGAAACAACATACCCGTTGAAGACCGGAATCAAAAACAGTGTAAACGATGTGATCAGGTACGCTACCACAAGCAGTATCCACTGCTTCCATTTCCCCCACACAGCCTCCTGTGCATATGTAAAGGATCCCGATGCAAATGTGCTGATTGACATAGATACACCTAATGAGTAATCCTATTCATGCTACTATATAAAACTTGCTCAAAAAATACACAAAGAATTTATGGCATGGTATTTTATTTCGTTTTCTGATTCGGGTCGTCTTCTATTTATATTCTTCCTGCCTCCTCTATATAAGGAAAAATCATCAACGCAATCTTTTCGTTTGACAGCACCAATAGGAGATGGAATAGAGGAATTAACAGCATGGTATCTTCCGGACTGATGGATTGAAGTGCAATGGACATCTGGAAACGGGAACCTGAGTCAGTAAAACAGGAAGAAGCAGACAGATATGTCAGTATTGGCGTATCACAGCTTCAGGAGGGGAAGTATGTGGATGCCATCCAATCGTTTGATGAAGCCCTTGCACTTGATTCTGGATATTATGAGGCCTGGAGAGGAAAAGGGGAGGCATTCTTCCATCTGGATGAGTACGAGCAGTCCGTCTTATCCTTTGAAGCAGCCCTTCGTATCCGGGGTCATGATCCGGATACATGCAAGGCATGCGCCTCTGCGCTCCTTGCCCTTGGAAGAACATCAGATGCAATGAAGGTACTTCATCTTACATTCAGCCCTTCGGCTCTCCCGGATCTTACAAAACTTGTACAAGAGCTATTTTCCTCGGGGAGGTATAAGGAAGCACTTGATCTTGTTGATAAAATGACTGCACTTGATTCCGGTAATGCCGAAATATGGTGTCGGCGTGGCATGATCCTCATCCATCTGTCTGAATCCGGGAATACGTATAATCCGGGTGCAATCCATTCGCTTCAATCTGATGATGCAGGTTTGTGGTATCTGCGAGGTGCCATCCGCTCGTTCCAGACAGCTCTATTGATCGAGCCGGAGAATTTCCTTGCATGGAAAGGCAAAGGAACCGCTTCTCTCAACATTTCGGAATTTCAGGAAGCTGCAAACTCTTTTGAACATGCCATCAGGATCCGCCCTGATGACAGGGATACCCGGCGCAGGTACGCCTTTGCCCTGCTTGGACTTGGACAAACTAAACGGGCAATCGGCATTTTACAGCAGTCCTCTCACCAGGATGACCTCGATGATCTGATCTCGATGGGAGAGCATCTTTTATCGACGAGGCAGTATGATGAAGCAATCACCATCTTCGATTTAGCTCTTGCACTGGACGGTGCCTCCCGGAAAATATGGTTTTTAAAAGGCGTATGCCTTTATCGGCTCTTCCGGCTTGAAGAGGCTCTTCAATCATTTGATGAAGCGCTCAGACGGAATGGAGACGATATATCAGGTTCTGCCTTCAGCCTCGCAGAGATATGGGGGATGAAAGGTGCCATCCTATGCAGGCTCACCCGGTATGACGATGCACTCCTCTCCTATGAGCAATCACTCTTTATCAATCCTGATGATCCCGCTGTCTGGTTCCTGAAAGGTATTGCTCTTGATAAACTCTGGCAATATGATGATGCAATTGAATGTTATGAGCATGCGCTCTCTCTCTTCCAGGATGAAGCGGGAGATCGAAATGAAACTGTACATCCACAAACGGGAACCATCTGGAAGAAGCATGGTATCTGCCTCTGGAATCTTGGAAGATACGATGAGGCAGTCCGATCCCTTGATCTTTCGCTTGGGATTAATCCGGATGATGCTGAATGCTGGTTTTCAAAGGCATCTCTTCTCCAGATACAGGGACGTCACGAGGAAGCTATAGCCGCCTATATGAAGGTCATCGACATTAAGCCCGATTATTATGAAGCCTGGCTGAACAGCGGATCTGCGGCGCTTTCCATTGGAAGGCATCATGATTCCCTTCACTATCTTGATCAGGCGGTAAGAATCCGTGATGACGACCCGGATTACTGGTCTCTTCGAGCGCTTGCCCTTATACAGCTTGGACGTGCCGATGGGTCGCTTGAATCTCTCCGGAAGACTGTTTCACTACGGCCCTCAGATCCAAGGGCAAATCTGGGCATGGGTCGGCTCCTGATGGAATCCGGCCGATATGATGAGGCAAAGGATGCGTTTAAACGGATACTGGAGGAAGATCCGGATAACTATCCTGTTCTGGTCGACTATGGGGCCGCATTGGAGATGCTCGGGCATCAGACGGAGGCTCTTGAATCATATGAACATGCCCACAGCATACGGCCCACAGATCAATCTGCTCTTCTGCGGCTTGCTCCGCTCCTCCTTCAGCTTGAACGATATCGGGAGGCGCTCTCTGCCTATGATGAGATCATCAGGTCAGGGAGCAGTAATCCTGATGTCTGGCTGAACCGTGTGCGTGCCCAGAAAGAACTGCTGCTTAATGAGGAAGCTGCGAAATCCCTTGATGAGCTGCTCGCCTTTGACCCGGATAATAGAGATGCCCTCTTTGAGTCAGCTCTTCTCAATCACCGCCTTGGCAGATATGAACAATCTCTCCATGCATTAGATCGCCTTCTGGAGGATCCCCCGGATGATCCCTCATACTGGAAGATACGAAGTTATGTCCTCCTCTCCTTTGAGCAATATGAAGATGCCGTTTCATCAATTAAGCATCTGCTCTCTTATAACGCCGATGATCCTTCTATCTGGCAGGATTATGGGAGAGCCCTGCTTGCTCTTGAGCGGTATGAAGAGGCGGTGGAATCATTTGTTCGTGCCATCTCTCCGGATGCCACTGATCCTTCAGTCTGGCGCGATAACGGGCGTGCTCTGCTTGCTCTTGAGCGGTATGATGAGGCGGTGGAATCATTTGCCCATGCGATCTCGCTGGATGCAGCCGATCCTTCAGTCTGGCGTGATCACGGGCGTGCTCTGCTTGCTCTCGAACGCTATGAAGAGGCGGTGGAATCATTAGGGCATTCACTTCCTGCATACCCGGATGATTCATCTGTCTGGTCAGATCATGCAGGGGCCCTTCTCTTTCTTGGACAAAATGAAGAGGCTCTTATCTCGGTTGAGCATCTGATATGGCTTGAACCTGAAAACGTCGATCACTTTTCCAGGCAGGGGGAGATCTTATCTCATCTCGGGCGGAACGAGGAGGCTCTCTCTGCGATTGAGCAAGGTCTTGAAGTAAGTCCGGATAATGTGATCCTCAGGAGAGAGCGAGCCAGAATGCTCTCTCTTCTGAAGAGATATGAAGATGCTGTGGCCGCGTTTAAACACGTTTTGGAGTTTGATTCCGATCTGCATCTGCTCCATGCCGAAGCGCTCTTCGAAACCGGCTGGTATGACGAGGCTGAAGCATCCTATCTTGCCTCCCTTGGAGGATATGATGATACTTTTCATATCTGGAAGAAGATCGGGGACTGCCGCCTCCGTTCCCATAGGTATGCGGATGCTATAAACGCGTATAAAGAGGCTATGCCTCTTTCTCCAAAGGATCCGTCTCTTCTGGTGCAATATGGGGATGCTCTGCTGGCGGTTCAAAAAACAGATGAGGCATGCGGTATGTATGAGCGTGCGCTTGAGCTCTTCCCTGATGATCGGGTCGCACTTTCCAGAGTCGCCGATACGCTTCTGCTCCTGAACAGAGAGCAGGATGCCCTCCCCTTCTATGATCGGCTGGTGGAGGGCGGCACTCATGACCCTGCTCTCCTGCGAAAACGGGGCGAGGTACTCTTAGCACTCGGCCATTATTCAGATGCGCAGCTATCATTTGCATCTGCTCTTGGGGAGAACCCTTCCGATATCCCTTCATTGAGAGGAAATGCCCATGCTTTGATCGCCCTCTCCCGGTTTGAGGAGGCACATGCAATTCTCTCGCACCTTGCTCTTGAAATTCCGGACGATCCGGCAATCTGGCAGCAGCTTGGTTTGGTGCTTGAGCACCTCTTTCGGCTGGAAGAGGGGCTTTCGGCTTATGAGCGGATCCCTGAAGAGACGGTCATTTTGCGAGGTCTTCTCCTCTCCCGTCTCGGTCGGCATGATGAAGCCATTCCCCTGCTGCTCTCTGCGATGAATGATCCAACCAACGATCCAGCCATACTCTCTGCCCTTTCGAAATCCCTGATTGAAGATGGAAGGGAGACTGAAGCCCTTCCTGTTCTCAGACTACTGATCGAACAGGTGCCAGATGATCCCGCGATACACCTACGTTATGCAGATGTACTGGCGAACCTGAATAAGCTGGATGATGCCCTCTCTGCTTACCAGAGGGGGATATCGCCTGAGAATCCGGATGGCTGGGGAGCGATGTGTGTGGTTCTCTGCAAATTAGGCAGGCATGATGAGGCGCTGTCAAATGCCCAAAATGCGCTTCAGTTATTCCCGGATGATCCGTATCTCCTTCACCTCTGCGGGAGAGTCTTCTCTCAACTGAAGAGGTATGATGAGGCTCTCGCTGTATTTGAACGGGGTCTTGCGTTAAAACAGGATGATGAAAACCTGAAAGGTGAGCGTGCCGTAGCTCTCTCTCTTCTTGAGAGATATGAAGAAGCAGCGGCAGCGTTTGATAAGGTGCATGAGCCTGATTCCTTCCAACACCGGCTCCATGCCGAAGCCCTCTTCAGAACAGGCCGATTTGACGAGGCTGAAGGGTTATATCTCGCCTCCATGGAGGAATCTGATGATAACCTGGATATCTGGAAGAAGATCGGGGACTGCCGCTTCCGCTCTCGCCGGTATGAGGATGCAATAGCCGCATATGAAGAGGCTCTGCGTCTCTCACCCGACGATCCCTCTCTTCTGGAACTGTATGGAGACGCTCTTCTGGAGGTTTGGAAACCAGATGAGGCATATGGGGTATACGAGCGTGCTCTTCAGGCATATCCGGATGATCAGATCCTTCTTGCCAAGGTTGCAGATACGCTCTTGCTCCTGAAGAGGTATGATGAAGCTCTCTCTCTCTATAACAGGCTCATCACAGGTGATGATCCCGTGCCCTCCCTCCTGCGAAAACGGGGTGAGGTTCTCTCTGCCCTTGGCCGGTATGAGGATGCACTCCTATCCTTTGAATCTGCACTCCGGGAGGATTCATCTGATACCATCTCACTGTTTGGGAGTGCCCATGCGCTGATCGCTCTCTCCCGTTTTGAAGAGGCACATACCGTCGTCTCACACCTTGCTCTTGAACTCCCAAATGATCCGGCAGTCTGGCAGATCCTCGGTTTGGTGCTCGAGTCTCTCTCCCGTCCACAAGAGGCGCTTCTCGCCTATGAGCGGGTACCCGAAGAGACTGTCATTCCTCGTGGCCTTCTCCTCTCCCGCCTCGAGCGGTATGACGAAGCCATTTCCCTTCTGCTCTCAGCACAGGAGGACTCACCTCTTGATCCAGAAGCCCTGTATACTCTCTCAACCTCGCTGATCGCAGTTGGAAGGGAGATGGAAGCCCTTGATGTTATCCAGCCGCTGATTAATGAAATGCCGCATGATCCTGAAATTTTGCTTCTCTATGCGGATCTTCTGGTACAAGCCGATCGGCTTGAAGACGCCCTGGCTGCCTATGATAAGGCGGTTTCAACAGAAAGAGCCGGGGGATGGGCAGAGATGGGTTTTCTCCTCTGCCGTCTTGGCAGGTATAATGAAGCCTTACCCTCATTTAAGCGGGCACTTCATCACTCTCCGGATGATCCCCGGCTCCTCAGCATGTGCGGAACAGCGCTCTCTCATCTTGGCAGATTTGAAGAGGCAGTAGCCTGTTTTGATAACGCAATCCGGGATCATCCTGAAACGCTCGAGCTTGCCCGTGGATATGCATCGGCATTGTACCATGTTGGCAGGTTTGCAGATGCGCTTACCTATTGTACTTTATGGCTTGAGGAGCATCCTGATGATCCAGATGGGTGGTATGGGCATTCCCGTCTGCTTGTCAAGATGGGGAGATATGACGATGCATCATTCTCAATTGAGCGGTCTCTCTCCGGGCGGAAAGATCATGCTAAGGCATGGTATCTCCGGGGCGTTATCCAGGGGCGGCTTGGCAGGTTCCCTGCCGCACTTTCTTCGGCAGATAAGGCACTTGCCCTTGATGAGAACTTTGCGGATGCCTGGGTGCTCCGTGGCACTGCGCTTCATCGTCTATTAAAATACCAGGAGGCATTGCGATCCATTGACAAAGCCCTCAATTATATACCCGAGGACGGAGGTGCATGGTATATACGGGGAACCATTCTCGGTAGTCTTGGCAGGTTTGAAGATGCCGTCTTCTCATTTGATCGATCCATTGCGTTCAATCCTGTATCTGCACAAGTATGGAACGCCCGTGCCATACTGCTCCACCAGCTTGGCAGATATCATGAGGCTATGGAATCCAGTGAGGAGGCTTTACGGGTGGATCGAGGATTTCATGCTGCCTGGCAGTCACATGCCAATGCCCTCCTGCGACTGGGCAGGAACGAAGAGGCGCTCTCTTCCCTAAAACATGCACTTGATGCAGCACCTGATCGTCACAGGCTCTGGTATGCAATGGGAAGGGCTCTTGTAGCGCTTGAACGATTCGAGGAGGCCCTCCACTCATTTGAAAAAGCCTATGAAATACAGCCCGAGCGTGCGTATATGGAGGAGATACGGCGGTGCAGGCAGAAAGCCGCCTGACTCCCTCATTATGTCAGATCTGACATTCCCGTTCATCACTTTTTCCAGAGATCCCTGCCTTTTATCTCCTCTTTGCAATGGGGGCAGAGGTACACTTCATCATCGCGAATCTCTGTTTCCAGGGCTTTGGAAAATCCTGAAGCAAGGATGCCAGCCGGAAGGGCAAATATTGCAATTCCGATGAGGGCAATCACAGTCCCAAGCATCTTTCCAAGGGGTGTAATCGGGACGATATCACCATAACCTGTTGTCGTCAGGGTGATGACGCCCCACCACATCGCCGCGGGGATACTTGAGAATGCTTCCGGCTGTGCCGGGTATTCGACCTCATACATAAGTGTGGCTGCTGCAATGAGGACGATGAAGAGAACGAGATAAGTGGTAAAGAGCGTATTCTTCTCTGCTTTGATCACCCTGATAATCAAATTGATGGATTCTGAATAGCGTACCAGTTTAAAGAGCCTAAATACCCTCAGGACGACAAGGCCGGTGAGGTTGATGCTGGTGAACATCAGGAGAATATACGGGAGTATTACCAGCAGATCGATGAGTGCAAAGGGTGTTTTTGCCCATTTAAGCCTCCCAATGATTGGTTTTGCATATTCCGGGTCTGCTGTACATGTCCAGAGCCTGAGCAGGTACTCAAGTATGAAGATGATGAGAGTCGATGCAGAGATCAGGAGAAGAATGGTCCATATAATCGGGTAATCGGTATGAATCTCCCAGATGCTCGATAGGACCATTGCAGTGATATTGAGGAGAATAACGCCGGTAATGAAGATCCCAAAGATGTAACTCTCACGGCTTTCTGTATCTGAAGGCTCGATAATTTCCCATATCTTCTTTTTTAATTCTTTCCGACTCATCTGTCAGCACACTCCAAAATCATATCCGGAAATCTAATGGGTGCTACTCACTCTCAAGTTGAATTCGTGCTTTTTCAATTTCTTTCATCCGTTCAACTGAGGTCTCAGGGTACCTGAGATCAAGGCGGCTGATGGCACGGACGATAATGTCTGCTACCAGCGTTCTGGCGACCCATTTGTAATCTGCCGGGATCACATGCCATGGTGCATCACCATGGCTTGTCTGGAACATCGCCTCTTCATATGCTGCCTGGTAATGGTTCCAGTACTGCCGCTCTGTCAGATCCGAGAGGGAGAATTTCCAATGCTTCTTCTCTGTCTTAAGCCGTGATAAAAGCCGCTCCTTTTGTTCTTTTTTTGATATATTGAGGAAGAATTTCAATATTATGGTTCCGTTTTGATGATGGTGCCGCTCAAATGCCCGTATGTCTTCATATCGCGCCTCCCAGAATGCATCACTTCCATATCCCGGCGGTAAATGCTGGCCTTCCAGGATGACCGGATGGACTTTGGGGACGAGCACATCCTCGTAATATGAGCGGTTAAATATCCCGATCTCACCTCTGCGGGGCATATGTTTCCAGAAACGCCACAGGAAAGTATGATCGAGCTCGTATTTTGTCGGGATGCCGAAACTCATCACCTGGCATCCTTGAGGGTTCACACCCGACATAACATGTTTTATTGTACCATCTTTGCCTGCTGTATCCATTCCCTGGAGAATCACCAGGATTGAGTACCGTTTATCGGCCCACAGAAGTTCCTGCGCCTCTGCAAGGGCTGCCCGGTTCTCTTCAAGTAGCTCGGCAGCCCGCTGTTTGACAGCATTCTTCCCTGCTTCCCGAAGTGCCTCACTTTGTGCCCATCCCGTGTTAAAATCTGTGAGACTGAGTGTTTTTCCAGGCTTGACTATCAGCCTGTCGAGGTATTTTTCTTTAATCATCTGGTATCATGATTCAGATTCGTTTACTCGATGATAAATACGTCTCTTATCATCCTCTGTTAATAGTACTTTTTCGATCTGTTGATCCGAGGGATCAGTCTACCATTCTTTGATGGTTTCTATGTATTCTGAAGCTTTTCAAGTGCTGCTTCAATCTCCATTTTTTGTATGTCGGAAATCTCAGGGTATCTGAGATCCAGCTGCCGGATGCTCAACACGATAAGATCTGCAATCATCATCCTGGCAACCCATTTGTAGTCCGCGGGAATGATATACCATGGTGCATAGTCAGTGCTGGTTCTTGAGAAGATCTCTTCGTATGCTGCCTGGTACTGTTTCCAGTGGTCACGCTCTGAGAGGTCTGATGAAGAGAATTTCCACTGTTTACTTTCGGTTTTAAGGCGTGATATAAGCCTTTTTTTTTGTTCTTCAAATGAGATGTGAAGGAAAAATTTTAAAATGATAACTCCATTATTGACAAGTTGCTTCTCAAATGAATTTATATCCTCAAACCGTGCATTCCAGAAGGATTTACTGCCATATCCGGGAGGAAGCCGTTGCGTGTTGAGTATTTCCGGGTGTATTTTGGGTACAAGCACATCTTCATAATATGAGCGGTTAAAGATGCCGATCTCCCCTTTTCGGGGTAGTGATCTCCAGAATCTCCATAGGAATGGGTAGTTTTGCTCATTTCTTGTCGGGATACCAAAACTCTCCACCCGGCAGCCCTGCGGGTTTAAGCCCGACATTACGTGTTTTATTGCTCCGTCTTTTCCTGCTGTATCCATTCCCTGTAAGATGATCAGAAGAGAATAGCGTTTATCGGTCCAGAAGAGATCATGTGCTGCTGATAGAGCCTCCCTGTTCTCATTCAGTGACTCCATTGCCCACTTTTTTACTGCTTTCTTCCCCTTTTTGTCACTTCTCAGATTGTTTGCCAACCCGGTATGAAAGTCAGCAAGTCGAACATTCGCTCCTCTTGGGACTGAGGACCAGCCAATGTATGTCTCATGATTCATCACTATTCATCTTCTGGATGTCCTTCATAGAACATAAAGAGTCCTTTTGATCGATCATTTTGAGTGTGGTTATCCTGGGATAGGGTGATGTTTGCATTCCAGAGCGATAAACACCTTTATATGCTTAATCTTCCTTCTAGTCTCCATGGATTTTAACCATCTGCACTGTCCTGAGTGTGGAGAGAAAACACTGAATGTTGAGCAGCCATCGGATAATGAGATCTGGATCAAGTGTAGTACCTGTGATCTTTTCATTGGCCTCTCTGAAGAGGAATGGCACCAGATTCACAATTCACCACATCTTGAAAAGAAGATACGGGCTCTCTATGAAAAAGACCACCCGGATATAAAGATCGGCCACCCATGCAGGCTTTGTCTCAGGCGACATGAAGGCGGCGTAGTTGGCATCTGTACCAGATGCCTCTATAAGGCTATAATCATCATTCTGGTCATCATGGCCATAACTTCGTTTATCGTCTGGTTTGGGATCTTTTAGGATACTCACGTGCCAATTCAGAAGTCGCCATCCTGCTCAAAGCTCCTGTTGAAACGGATGGCGAGTTCTGCTTTGTAGAGTTCCTTGCCAAGGTATGCGGCATGATCGAGAAGAGATACCCAGCCCTTCTCTTCAATGAGTGAGAAAATCGTGGTCCATTCATCGCCTTTTACTGCAACACCCTTTCTCTCTGCGATGATCTCTGATCCTTCTATTCCGATCCTGAAGTTCCCGCATGGATCATAGATGAGTGCTTTTTCTGATCGAATTGTCTGGAGTGTGGCATCATACCGGACAGGTGGCTCACGCCTCCGCCGTTTCTCCTTGATGACAAAAAGATCTATCCCAAGATCTTTTGGATAGGGCCGATCGTTCATGAGCCCCGTCATCATCGTCGCTTTTCTCATCTCTGTGACCGATCCGATTGTTTTGTCTGAATGTTCACTGGTAAAGATCAGGGATGCTCCTACTTCTGCTGCCATTGCGGCAAGGAGTGCATTTGCACCGGGAGAGTCTGCATCTAAAAGTTCAACCACGTTCCCTGCGCCAAAGAAAAGCGGATAGGGTGTTTCTGCTCCCGACATTTCTGCAAGAGACTTCACCAGCCCTGATCCGGCTGGCGGGAGGAGCGGATCTGCAATGATACATTGAATCCCACAGTTCTCGGCAGCAGCACTATTTGCTGCAAGTCCTGCTTCACCGGGCACGACCACCGCTGCAATTCCTGCCTCTGCGATATCAGATCCCACAAGGGGAATATTCTCCTCCTGAAGAGAGAGGATGAGATCCGCTCTTATGAGTGCTGCTCTGATCAGATCAGGGTTCTGGGTGTCTGCTGCCAGCGGCCCCTCTACTCCTTTCAATGCAGAGAAGGTTTTGGTTACATCATCGGGGGTTGCATCGAATCCAAATCCGAGATCGACAATGTCGGCACCTGAAGCGAAGAAACGAAGAACAGCTGATCTGATGTCAGGGTGTCGATGGGCATCCATGATCTCGGCAACGACCTTCATCCTGCTCCCCCCGCCGATCTTCACCCCCCTGATGAAAAATTCGGGTTCAGCTGAATCTTCAATATCCTGAAGTGTTTCAAGTGCTCGTTCCCGTTTCAAACCAGCTATCAGGTCGTCTGCTGGTATTGTGCGGGAGAGCTGGATATGACCGACTCCAGGGAGGATCATTGCGAGATCTGACGCATGCCGGGGACCAAGGAAGACGAAGACTCCGGTTTCTTTTTCGACTGTTGAAAAGTCAGCCGTACACATTCCAGAGACGATTACAAAGTCATACCGATCTTGAGTGATCAGTTCGATCAGCCGCTCCGGAGATATAAATGATGCCACTTCGCCGATGACGGCGACATCACAGTCATGACCGGATTCTTCGGCAGCCTCTTTGACGATCGCTTCAGTCTGGGTGCCGGTAACAAGCAGGATACGCATAGCGGAATGGTTGTCTTCTGGTTACTTGAAGGTGGCGAAATCTTCATCCGGTTTTTTCCATTTGATGATACGGCTGGTATGGCGGAAAAAAGAAATGGTGTCTTTGGCCTTATTCTGAAGAAATCCTCTTCGCCATTGTGAGCCCTGCATCAAATGCAGAATCCAGTTCACCTTCATCAGGTACAAACTGGACCTCAAATGTTCCGGCTACCGTAAATCCGGCAGTCTTTAGTTCCTCAGCAACGAAGGCTGGAGCTCCCCCACGCCCTCCCATGGATCCGAAGGTGAGTGCATAACGCTTCCCCGTTCTGTCGAAGTGGAGTCCTTTGAGATAGTACAGGAGATCTCCAACCTAAGTTTGCCACTTTGGGTTCAGCCACCCAGTGACAGCATTCACTACCGTGATCTATTTTTTCCAGAATTTCATCAGGAAACAGTATTTGACAGTTGATGATTTTCCTATCAAAAATTCATGTAATCGCCCAATTATGCCGTAAAACCATCGTGTTAATGGCATCAAAATTGGAGTGAATGAACCTTTTTGTCTTCCTCATCCACGAATCAACGGTTACTGTCAAATTCAATAGCGCCGTTTTGATGAATTTCGTTGACGTATGCTTCAGTTCAGGGATCTCAAATCGGATCAGCGAGATAAATAATTGTGCAATAAACCCAATGATTAATGCACCGTAAATGCTGTTATCAGTCCATACGCGCAATGGTTTGATCTCGATCTCGTTCTTGAGTGAGTTGAATATCTTCTCAATCGAGTCCTTTTTTCGATAGGTCAGAAGGGCTTCAGTTAGTGTCAAATTCTTACTCGATTTCAGGCAGAAGAATCCCTCTCTTCCGGTGATGAACTTCTCTTCAAGAAGCCTGACAGCATCATCTTCTGAGAGTTCAATCAGCTTTGTCTGGATGGAGTAATCCACATCAACAAGAAGATTGTTTATCCGGAATCGTTTTGGAAGAGCCTTATTCTTGTCAATGCTCTCCTGAATGGCCTTTGCTTCTTTTATCTCTCGAACGACTTTTCTTGCTCTGGATTCCAGCTGCTCTTTCTGCAGCTTTTCTGAGAAATAGAGATAGTTCGTACTGTTCGGCTTCTCGATTTTAATTCCACTAATCCCTGATTCCTCATCAATTTCCTGAGGGTTATAGGTTTCAAACTCAGCGATTATCTTGTCATCGCTCTTGTTGAGCTTCTTTCCGGTGATGTACTGGAGATTATCTGCCCGGATCATCTGGGTATTGGCGACACTGTTCGCTCCTTTATCAAATATCACCAGAGATCCCTCTCTGAGCCGATTCCTTGACTGGCGATAGGTCTTCTTGAAGTGGGTCTGATCATTGAGATTGCCAGGTTCGATTGTCATCCCAATTGGGATATTGATCGGGTCAG